>JAPLGS010000077.1 GCA_026390015.1 Chloroflexota bacterium
ACTTCTTCCCAGTTATCCGCGTTACAAATGATTGCGCAGATTGCAATTACCAGAATATCGATTAACTTATGATGTCTGGTTCGCTCGTGGCGCGGGTCTTTAATATCGCCAAAATGCTCCTGAATATGGGCTAATGAATCTTCTTCGCTCATTCTCATCCTCTTCGTTTCTTTTTCCCTTGAGGATACCCGATACCCTTCTATTGTCTAGATGTAAGATGCGTTTGCCCTGGGGCACCTTGGAAAACTTACCGCACGTACAAATGGCCGCTTTCAGTGATGTTATACTTTGGCAAAAAAGGGCAGAAAAATTATGGACAATCGGACAGACTGGGTTGATTACGGAAAGGGGATCGGAATAATTCTGGTGGTATACGGGCATCTATTAAGCAGCGCATATCACGCTGGTATAAAAATCCCGGAACATTTCTTTTTGCTCTCAGACAGCATCGTCTATGGGTTCCATATGCCATTTTTCTTTTTACTGGCAGGCCTTTTTGTTGAGGGCAGCCTGCAGAAGCGCGGCATTAAAAGTTATATTCTAGACAAGTTCTCACGCATTGCTTATCCGTATGTGATCTGGTCCATACTGCAGGTAAGTGTCGAGGTGCTCTTTTCCAACCAAACCCAATTGGGTGCAACCTTTGCCGATCTCGCGACAATCTTTTACCGGCCCTGGGGACAGTTCTGGTTCCTATATGCGCTTTTCATTATGCATATTTTGTTTGCTATCACGAGCAAGTTTGGAAAATATTCCACGGGGTTAATATTCATCCTTTCAGCAGCTTTATATTTTTATCCGCTTAACATTGGAGTCGCAGGCATCTTCGGCTTTTCAACCTATTTTATCTTTTTTGTGATGGGCATTATTCTGAGAAAAACGCTCATGAATACAGAGAGATACAACCCATCTCTTTGGTTTATTCTTTTGCTATTTTTTATCTTAATTGGTTCTGGGTATATTATTTTTGAATTTCAGATCAAACCTATACGCCTGAGCGGCAGCTCACATCCATTTTATTTCCTTTATTTAGCCTTTCTCGGCATTACGGCTTGCACAAGTCTGTCACAATATCTCGCTCAAAAAAATATAGCCCCCTACTTACAATGGCTGGGAGTGTACTCTCTACAAATATATCTCGTCCACATGCTGGCAGGCGTAGGTATAAGAATGGTTCTGTTATATGTGTTTGGGATCCAAAACTGGGTCATTCACATAGCAATGGGAGTCGCTTTCGCGCTGACAGCGCCAATTATTCTCCAAAAAATATCCGACCGGTTTAAGTTCCCATATTTATTTGAATTCAAAAGAATTTATGATCCGGCTTCAGGTTAAAGCTTGGATGCTCTATGCTAATAAAACGGGACGGCGAAAAAATGCCGTCCCGAAATTGTTTTATTTCCTATTTCAATTGCTAGAATAATCTTAGCACTGCCGTACTTGCCATGACGAACAACCATTGCGGAACAAAACTCAACGCAACGGTGACGATGGCTGTAGTTGCAATTGTGAAGTTCAACCACTCTTCACTTTCGATCGTTGGGTCGCCTTCATGCATGTACATGTTGACGACTACCCGTAAATAGTAATATGCGGAAACCAGCGAAGTCATACCGCCGATGATGGCGAGGCCGGTATATCCGCCGGCGATGACGGCGCGGAAAAGATAGAATTTGCCGACCAATCCTAAAGTTGGAGGGAAGCCGATGAAGGAGAGCATGAAGACGGTCATCGCGATGGCAAGGGCGGGATATTTCCTGGCGAGGCCGGCGAAGTCGCTGATCTCAAGTCCTTTACCTTCGGCTTTTTCAAGCGCGATTACGACTGACCATGCGCCGAAGTTGGTCACAGCATAAGAAACGAGGTAGAACAATCCTGCCGCGATTGAAATGGGGAGGACTTCCTTGTTTCCATAAGGGACAAAAGCCATCAGGATATAACCCGCGTGTGCGATGCTTGAGTACGCCAGCATACGCTTGATGTTGGTCTGTGATATGGCTGAGATGTTACCGACGATCATGGTCAACGCGGCCAGCACCCAGAGGATGGGAGTGATGTCCACGGCAATGGATGGGAACGCGGTGGCAAATACTCGCAGTAACGCGGCAAAGCCAGCGATCTTTGCGCCGGATGACATGAAGGCGGTGACAGCGGTTGGTGAACCTTGGTATACGTCAGGAGTCCACATGTGGAAGGGAACGGCGGCAACTTTGAAGCCAAATCCCACCAGAAGCAGAGCTGCCCCAATGGTCAGGAGCAGACTTGAGGTCCCGTTTGAAGCGGCGAAGAAGATCCCACTTAGGGATGTGGTTCCAGTGGCGCCGTAGATCAATGCAATCCCATAAACAACAAATCCAGTGGAGAATGCGCCGAGTAAAAAATATTTGACGCCCGCTTCTTCCGATTGAAGATTGGGGCGGGCAAACGCAGCCAGCACATACAGCGGAATGGACAGTAATTCAAGCGCGAGGAAGACGATGATGAGGTCTGAGGCTTGCGCCATGAGCATCATACCGACAATACTGAACAGCATAAGGATGTAGTATTCGCCGCGCTCAAGACCCATGCGTTTGATGTAGCCATAGGCAAGGGCAATGCCCAGCAAACCGCTCGCAAGGAGGAGGATATTAATAAACGCTGCGAAGCCGTCAACCACCACCATGTTGTTGAAGCCCGTGTTCTCGTGGCCGACTTGGGTGATCGTAAGCCCCAACGTGACCGCCAACCCCAATGCGGACAGGAACGCTGTAATGCCTTTGCGATCCTTTGGGATGAAGAGATCAGCCAATAAAAGCACACAGGCCCATACGGTGAGGACGGTCAGTGGGAGGATTGTGTAAAAATCAAGTTGCGTCATGAACGCTCCGAATTATGTCATTGCGAGGGTGTTCTTCCCGAAGCAATCTCCTGATAGATGGGGATTGCTTCGTCGCAAAGAGCAAGTACGCTCCTCGCAATGACATCAAATTACTACAAAGGCAACGCAGATATAAGTTTCTCAACAGCGGGCGCGATCAAATTGAAGAACGGCGCGGGGTAAAGTCCGATCCAGAACATGAGGATCAATAATGGCGTAACGGTGAGGATCTCGCGCCAATTGAGGTCTTTGAGTTGGTGATGTTGTGTGATCTCACCCGCAGGTCCGAGGAACATTTTCTGGAACATGTAAAGGATGTAAACCGCCGCCATGATGACACCGATGGCGGAGATGCCCGCATACCACGGGTTTCCAATCGCCTTCGAACCAAATGCGCCGAGCAGAATAGTGAACTCACCGACGAAGCCGTTCAATCCGGGCAAGCCCATCGATGAAAGTGAAGCGATCAACATGATCGTGCCGAAGATCGGCATGACCTTCCACAAGCCGCCGTAGACTTTGATCTCGCGGGTGTGAGTCTGTTCGTAGACCATGCCGATGAGGAGGAACAGCGCGCCGGTGCTGAGGCCGTGATTGATCATTTGCAAAATGGCGCCAGATACACCTTGGACATTGAGCGCGAACATGCCCAACATCACGAAACCGAGATGACTCACGGATGAATAAGCAACCAACTTCTTGACATCCTTTTGAGCGTATGAAACCGCCGCGCCATAGATAATACCAATAGTAGCGAAGAGCGCGATCCACGGGGCGGCTTTGACTGTCGCTTCAGGGAAGAGCGGAATGTTGAAGCGCAGGAAACCGTAAGTTCCCATCTTCAGCAAAACGCCCGCCAAAATGACAGAGCCAGCTGTCGGAGCTTCCACATGGGCATCGGGCAACCATGAATGTAGAGGCCACATCGGCACTTTGATGGCGAATGCGGCAGTAAACGCCAGGAACAGCCACCATTGGATGCCCGCAGGAATACTTCCTTTGGCGATCAAGTCTGGCACTGAGAATGTATTTCCATAAATGCCGAGCCACAGAATGGCAACCAACATCAAAATGGAACCAGCCATGGTATACAGGAAGAATTTCACCGCAGCATAGATGCGGCGCGGGCCGCCCCACAAACCGATCAGGAAGTACATCGGCACGAGTGTGAATTCCCAGAACACATAGAACATGAACAGATCCTGCGCGAGGAAGACGCCCATCATGCCCACTTCCAGCAAAAGGAAGAAGATCATGAAATCCTTGACGCGCTCTTCGACGGCAGTCCATGTGGAGAGAAGCGAGATTGGCGTGAGGAAGGCGGTCAGCAGGACGAGCAAAATGCTCAAGCCGTCGACAGCAAGATAATAGTAGATGTTCCAGCCCGCCACGTTGATCCAAGAATATTTGGCGACCAGCTGAAGGTCAGGGTTGGATGCGTTGAACTGCGAGAGCACCCAAAGCGATATGCCAAACGTCAGCAGGGATGTGACCATCGCGACCCAGCGGATGGCGGTCTTTGCTTCGGAATTCATAAACAGAAGCACGATCACACCAAGGAGCGGGAAGAAGGTCAGAAGAGTAAGGGGTTCAAAAAGAAATTTCATGTTGAGTCCTTGCGTTGAAAGTTTTGCAGGTTGGAAAGTTGGAAGGTTGAAACCTGTAACCTGCCAGCTTGTAATTACTTAAAGATAAGATATCCTAAAATTAATACGACGCCTAACATGACGGACAGCGCATAGGAACGCACGAATCCATTCTGGACCTTGCGCAGGGTCGCCGATATTGATTGAGTTGCCGTGCCCAGCCAGTTCGCGAATGCGTCGATCCCTTTTTGGTCGGCGTAACGATCAAGCGCAATTTCGCTCAGCCAGTTATAAGTTCCCAGAATAACCGTATCATGCACAAAGTCATGCCAGAACTGCCAGTCGATCACATCTGCAAGAAATTGTGAGAGCTTCTTGAACGGATTAATGATGATGGCAAAGTATCCTTCATCTACAAACCATTTATTTTCCATGCCTGTGAAGATGAAACCAAGCGGCTTCTTGAGCGGATCGATCTGCCCAGCCTTAAGCGGATTGCGTCCGTAGAGCCACCATGAAGTGAGGATGGCGGCCAAGGCTAGCACTGTGGAAATTCCCGCGACTTTCAGATCAAGCGGAAGGCTTTCGACTTCGGCGAGTGTATATCCCAGCCAGTGACCCAGATTATGGAAACCTTCAAATGGAAGATTCAACGCGCCACCCAGAACCGATAAAGCTGCCAGCACCATAAGCGGCACAGTCATCACTTTTGGGCTTTCCTCAGCGTGAGCGGCAGCTGCATGACGCGGCTCATCGAAGAAGACCATCCAGATCTGACGGCCCATGTAGAAGGCGGTCAGGAATGCAGCGAGAGTTAGCTGCCAATAAATGCTTGTGAAATGCAGGCTGGCGTCCAAAAGAATTTCATCCTTCGACCAGAAGCCCGCAAATGGGAAGATGCCCGCGAGCGCAAGTGTGCCGATGATGTAAAGCCAGAACGTGACTGGCATGGTTTTGCGAAGTCCGCCCATGTTGCGCATGTCGCCTGGATCAAATACTTCATCATGATGACTGTCATCATGGGTTTCCTTGCTTGATTTCTTTCCCCTGGCAGGTTTGCTTTCATGATGCGCGTGAGCGAGATGATGATGTCCACGCTCCATGCCAAGAATGACAGACCCGGCGGAAAGGAATAACAGAGCTTTGAAGAACGCATGCGTAATGAGGTGGAACATTCCCGCCACATACGCGCCCATGCCCACGGCGGCAACCATGAATCCAAGTTGTGATATCGTGGAGTAAGCCAAAACTTTTTTGATATCGTATTGACCAACTGCGATGGTCGCAGCGAAAAGTGCTGTGCCCGCGCCGACCATCGCCACAATATATTGCGCCTGCGGTACAAGCGTATATATTTCAGCGGAACGTGTTACGAGATATACACCCGCGGTCACCATTGTCGCGGCATGGATCAACGCAGAGACAGGTGTCGGGCCTGCCATCGCATCCGGCAGCCAGATATACAACGGGATTTGCGCGGATTTACCAGCCACGCCCACCAGCATAAACAATGTGATTGCGACGATTATTTCAGGGGGAGCGGATTTCGCGGCTTCAAAAACCTGGTCAAATTGGAAGGAGCCGAGATACCAGAACATCAGGAAGCCTGCGATGAGGAAACCGAAGTCACCGACGCGGTTGGTGATGAAGGCTTTCTTCGCGGCATTGGAATTGGCCCAGGATGGACGAGCCAGAGTATCCATCTCATACCAGAAACCGATCAGCAGGAAGGAGCAAAGTCCCACGCCTTCCCAGCCGACGAATAGCATCATGTACGAGTCGCCGCTGACGAGGATCATCATGGCCGCGATGAACAGATTCAGGAAAATAAAGAAACGCGGAAAACGTCCCTCTTCCTTCTTGAAGCGCACATCCTCGTGCATATATCCGATGGCGTAGATGTGGATGAGTGTGCCCACACCAGAAACGACCAACATCATAGTGGTCGAGAGTGAGTCCATGCGGAAGGTCCAATCAAGTTGAAGTGTTCCGACATGGATCCATTCAGCCAGACGCCAGCGCACCATTTCGCCGTGATTGATCGAGACTGAATACGCCAATAGCACCGAAACGACAAATGCCGCTCCCGATGCAAGACTCGCCACTGTGCCGACCATCTTTTCGCTGAACTTGAACCACTTGCCAAAGATCAAATTGATCAGCAAGCCGGTTAAAGGCGCAAAGACCAGCCATGGGGCGAGGAAGAAAAATCCGCTGGTTACTGTTTCGCTTAAATGCATAAACTGCTCCGGAAATCAGGAATTAGGGATTGGGAATTAGGATTTAGGATTTCGCACAATTATCTGGCCGACTGCCTAATTACCTAGTTACTAATCACCTAACTTTATCCCTTCAAAGAATTCATCTCATCAATATTGATGTTCTTCTTGGTCTTGAAAATTTCAACGATCAAGGCGAGACCCACCGCCACTTCCGCCGCGGCGACCGCGATGACAAAGAACACGAAGATCTGTCCGTTAAAACTCTTGTACATATTGGAAAAAGCCACGAAGGCCAGATTGCCCGCATTGAGCATCAACTCAATGGACATGAAAATGATCAACGGGTTGCGGCGGATGAGCACGCCCATCGCACCGATGGTAAACAAAATCGCCGAAAGAATAATGTAATAATCTACAGGTACCATTATTTACGCCCTACCTTTTCACGATTGGTAAGTACGATCGCTCCCACCATCGCGACCAATAACAAAACTGATGTGACTTCAAATGGCAAGAGGAATTGATTGAACATGGTCATCGCCATTTCTCGCAGGTTGTCCATTGAGTTCACTGCAATACCCGGGGCAGTCACCATCATATTCGGCTGTACGCGTGAAGCCAGAAGATAGACCGATTCCGCTACGAGGATGACAGCCAAAGAAAACGCCAACGGCTTCTGCCACGGCAGAGATTTTGACGGGGCGAGACTTTCCACGCCAAGCAGCATGATCACGAAGAGGAACAAGACCATGATCGCGCCCGCATAAACAGTGATCTGAGACATGGCAATGAACGGCGCTCCCAACAGCAGATAGAATATCGCCACCGTAGTGAAGTTCAAGACAAGGAATAATGCAGAATAGACCGCATTACGGCTGAAAACCATGCCGAGGGCTGCCGCAATGGCTACGAGGGAAAGAACGAGGAAAACAATTAGTTCAGAAGTCATAGATACCTTTTGGGTAATTGGTGCTTACCATTTATCAGTTACTAATCTCTTGGGTCTTGCATTTCAGGCACCGAACGTGTGAACACACCTTCTTCAGTTTTACGCGGCGTGAGCATTTCTGTAGTTGGAACCGATTCAAGTAATAAGTCTTTGGTGTAGATGGCCTGACGGCGATCTGTGAACGAGAGTTCGTAGTTATCGCCGAGGACAATTGCTTCTGTCGGGCAGGCATCTTCGCAGAAACCGCAATAGATACAGCGCAGCATATTTATTTCGTAGGTCGAGGCAAACCTCTCGCCGGGAGAGAATCGTTTTTCATCGGTATTCTCAGATGATTCAACGAAGATCGCATCCGCAGGGCAGGCTGCCGCACAGAGCGAACATCCGATACATTTTTCGAGACCGTTTTCGTAGCGTTTCAACACATGTCGGCCACGATAACGCGGACGAACTTCACGCTTCTGTTCAGGATATTGGTAGGTTACCGTCTTTTCGAATAAGAAAGAACGGAGCGTCTCACCGAGGCCGCGCCCAAGCTCAATAACGGGATCAAACACGCCCATTGGATTTTCTCCTCAAGTCACGATAAATAAACACCACCGCTACCATTGCACAAATAATAGAAAGGATGGGGATGCTATAGAAATAAATTGAATTATGAAGTTCCTGCTCCAGCAAAATTCCAGCGGCTGTGATGAAGAGCACCACCAGTGAAAGCGGTAGAAGCACCTTCCAGCCGAACGCCATCAATCGGTCATAACGAATTCGCGGCCAGGTTGCGCGGATCCAGATCATAAAGAATAACAACACAACTACTTTCAACAGCAAATAGATCGGTGCAAGGAACCAGTAACGATCCACACTGAGAAAGGTGTCCTTCAAAAACCAGAATTCACGATAACCACCGAAGAATAAAGTTGCCGAGATCATGCAGATCACGATCATCTTTTGATATTCCGCCATGAAGAACAATGCAAATTTCATACCAGAATATTCCGAGTGGAAGCCAGCGGTCAATTCCTGTTCGGCTTCAGGCATATCGAACGGCGCGCGGTTGACCTCTGCCAGCGTCACGATCAGAAAGATCAACGCGCCCACAGGCTGGATCACAGCAAACCACATTCCTTTTTGCGCGTTGACAATATCAACTAGATTCATGGAATTGCTCATGACGATCGCGATCGCGAAACACAATCCAAGTGAAAGTTCATACGAGATCATCTGCGCCGAGGCGCGAATGCCGCCCAGCATGGCGTATTTGTTATTGCTCGACCAGCCCGCCAGCACAATTCCATACACCGCTATGGACGCGATGGAGGTCAGATACAAAACACCGACATTCAAGTTCGCAACATACAAAGTAATAACGCGGCCAAAGAAAGTGAACGATGTTCCAAGCGGAATCACAGCCGCCAGAACGAGCGAAGGCACAACGGTCAAAACAGGCGCGAGCACGAAGACGACCTTGTAAACCTTCGCGGGTGTTAGCTCTTCCTTGAAGATTAACTTGACCGCGTCCGCGATCGGTTGCAACAAACCTTGATAACCTGCACGGTTCGGCCCAACGCGAATCTGCATGCGAGCCAGTGCGCGGCGCTCATACAACGTCAGGTATGCAAAACCTGTCAACAAGATCAGGCATAGCACAAACCCTTTTACGATCCATTCAACCCAGAGTGTCCAATCCATATCATTTCACCTTCGCAAGAACAGGTTCACGGATCGCAATGCCCATGCTACGCGGCACCAGAGCCACACCCGCCGAGATCGTATCATCTATCTTCACAACCACTTCAGCCTTCACACCCTCGAAACTGATTTTCACGCGCGCACCCGCTTCCACGCCGAGATTCTTCGCGGCAGACGGATGCAGTGTGACAGTTGCTTCGCCAATTCGTCCATCGAGCAATTGCGCTGGGTTGACGGTCACGCCGCGATCATATAATTTATTGACCGGGACTGCCAGCAGTTCTTTCTCTTTTGGACGAAGAGCCGCTTCTTTCCTGACCTTTGGAATGGTCACTGTTTTCCCAGACTGAGCCGTCGGGGCAAGTTGTACACCCAAGCCCTGCGTGTTCTCATAAGTTGTGCCGCCGTAATACAAGTCACCGCGCCCAACGATCGGCCATTGACCATGCGTCTCGGCAAGTTTTTCATAACTCAAATCTGTAAATGCATCGAGTGAATTTGCAAGAATATCGAACACAACCGATACGGACGAACCTTCAAGAATAACGCCCATCTGTCTGGCAATTTGTGACGTGATGGCAAAATCAGGTCTTGCATCACCTTTCACAGGAACAGCCGCATAGAAACGCTGAACCCGCCGCTCGCCGGAAGTGAATGTCCCTTCGCGTTCTGTATAAGCCTGCGCGGGGAAAACAACATCTGCAATTTCAGTGGTTGCAGTTTCAAGAATATCCTGTACAGCAACGAACTTCGCGCCTTTGAGCGCCTTCGCCAAAGCCGGGTCATCACCAACCGGGTCAGCGCCAACAATGTAAACTGATTTACCCTTGAGCGCCTTTTCGAGATCAGGCTCAGGTTGGAAACCAACTTCCCATGCGCCCTGATCGTTGGCTCTTGGCCAGACAGCAATCAAACCGTTGTTCGGTTTGCCGATATGATCGGTTTCTTTCAAAAGTATGGCGCACGCAGATGCGAGACCGGAAGTACCATTCAAACCAAGTCCTTCATTGCCGTAGAACACAATAACATTCTTGGCCTTCACGAATTCGTCAGAGATCTTGCTCTTCGCGCTCAAGTCGTTCACTGCCTTAGATTCATCGCCATACGCATAGCGGATGACGAACTTGGCAAATCTATCCAGCTTTGTTTCGCGCGGATTCGCAACAATGAGTGTCGCGCCACGGTCAGCGGCTTGTTTGACTCTCAGCCACCAAATTGGAGCTTCTTCATATAAGTCAGAAGCAACCACGAGGATCGCATCGCCCGCGCCCATCTTGCCGATGTTCGTGCCCTGCCCCACTCCCACCAGCTGGGTGATTTCCCCGCCGCCCATATCTGAGTACAGAATCGCAGTCCCACCGGCATGGTCTGCGAGTGACTTCAAGTTGAACAGATCTTCATTCGCGAGTCTACCGGAAGCCAATATGACAAAATCTTTTTTATCTTTCGAGAAATTCTCAGCGGCGAATTTTGTCGCGGCGTCCCATGAAGCACGCGCTAATTTTTCTTCTTTGCGGACGAGTGGCTTGACGAGTCGCTTCTTGCTTTCGGTGTAGTGATAAGCAAAGCGGCCTTTATCGCACAACCAGATTTCATTTACTTCTTCATTTTGACGCGGCATGACGCGCTTCACAACTACGTCACCGCCGGCTTTGGCTTCGCGGCGTGTGTTGAGCGTGGTGTTGCATCCGACAGGACATTGCGTACAAATGGATGCCTGCGCTTTTAATTCCCACGGGCGCGCGCCAAAGCGGAAGTCTGCAGTGGTCAATGCGCCGACGGGACAAATATCGGTGGTGTTGCCTGAGAAAACAGAATCAAATCCGGGGTTGGATAAAGATATGATTTGCGTATTGCGTCCACGTTCATCGAAGCCGAGCACTGCTTCGCCCGCAACTTCATCTTGAAAACGGATACAGCGCGCGCATTGGATGCAGCGCTCGCGGTCGAGCCAGATCAACTCACCAAGCGGAACTTGTTTTTCGAGATGCAGTTTCTCATCATAAATGAAGCGGCTCTGACCGGGGCCGAAAGCCATCGTCAAATTTTGAAGCGGACATTCGCCGCCTTTATCACAAACAGGGCAATCCAGCGGATGCGAGGTGAGCAGGAATTCAACCGTGCCCTTTTGACCATCCAAAGCTTTGTCGGTTGTGGTCATCACGACCATGCCATCTGAAACTCGATTGGTGCAGGCTGTTTCGAGTTTAGGCATGAACTGAATTTTAGGCTGACCATTCTCGATCACTGCCTGACCTGTGGCGCGATCCAGCATGGGGCGGCCAACTTCGACCAGACACATGCGGCACATGCCGACAGGTTCGAGTTTTGGATGATGACAAAAAACGGGGATGTCGACGCCGGCCATCTTGGCCGCATCAGCGATCAACGTTCCGTCTGGGACCGTTACTTGTTTTCCATTTATCGTTAATGTGACTTGTTTACTCATCAATTCACCAATCAATCCTGAATTTCTTTTATTTCTTCGCTGTATTCTTGCAGGCTTTCAACATATAACTCAATTGCTTCTTTCGCCATTTCTTTTGCTTCTTCCAACGTTTCGCCGAACGTAACGCAACCTGAAAGGTCAGGAACAATTACAGTAAAACCGCCTTCAGATTCTTCTCTAAAAACTACCTCGTAATTCAAGCTACTGTTCACTATTCACCAATTACTAATTACTGATCACCTATTTCACTGCTTTTTTGAAATCTTGCGGGAATCTTTCGATGCCGGTAACCACAGCCATCGTAGCGAACTCGCCCAGGGCGCACAAACATTTGCCTTGCATTTGTTTGGCGACATTTAACAGAAGGTCAATATCTTCCTGTTTGCCTTCGCCGGAATGAATGCGATTTGTGATGGTCTGCATCCAGTAGTTACCTTCGCGGCAGGGAGTGCATTTCCCGCACGATTCATGCTTGAAGAAATGAATAGTCTTGTTGATGATCCAGTCTACGCTGACAGTGTCGTCGATCACGATCAGGCATGATCGCCTTGACTGGGCGGCCTTCCTGAACACCGCCGCCATATTCATAGATCAACTGGCGGAAGGTTGTTCCAAAGGGTAATTCGTAATTACCGGGTTTACGTACCCGGCCAGAGAGCGAGAAAAGTTTTACGCCCGCGCTATCCGCTGTGCCCATAGACTTGTACCAGTCCGCGCCGTTTGCAATGATGGGCGGGACATTGGCAAAAGTTTCGACATTATTGATAATGGTCGGCTTGCCGTATAAACCAAACGAAGGTGGGAATGGCGGACGTACCCGAGGCTGTCCGCGTTTGCCTTCGAGCGATTCGAGCAAGGCTGTTTCTTCACCGCAGATATAAGCGCCAGCGCCGAGATGCGTAAATATTTTCAGCGAATATTCGGTGCCGAAAAGGTTATCGCCGAGGTAACCGGCCTTTTCCATTTCTAAAATTTTTTCGTCAAGGAAGGCAGCTACCTGCCAGAACTCGCCGCGCAGATAGACATAAGCCGCCGTCGCGCCGACTGCGTAGGATGCGATGGCAAGTCCTTCCAAAAATTGGAACGGATTGCTTTCCATAAGCTCGCGATCCTTGAAAGTACCAGGCTCGGATTCATCTGCGTTGGCGACAACATAATGCGGCCAGTTCTTATTGTCAATGAAGGACCACTTCATCCCTGTGGGAAATCCCGCTCCGCCGCGGCCGCGTAGATTGGAGTTTTTGATTACCTCGGTCACTTCGGTTGGCTGCATTTTGGTGACGGCTTTTTTGAATGCGTCGATCCCGCCGTTCTTTTTGTAAACATCCAGCTTGTTGATGTCGGGAATATCACGATGTCGTAAAAGAATATGGTTCATAGGTCTCTTATTCTGCGAGTGGAATTAATTGCCCTTCACGACGGGCAACTTCAATAATCCAGCTACTATCATTTTCTTTATATTGTTTTTCGCCAACTGCAATAGGCTCAATGCGGCTATCTATATCAGCGGCAATGTGCCATAAAAGATCAATATCCTGCCGTTTGCGCTGCATGTCGAAACGGGAAGATATGACAAGTAGATCTATGTCGCTCCATTTGGTCATTTTCCCTGTTGCAAATGAGCCAAATATTACACCAGCCTTCACAGGGATACCTTGATCAGATATAGCGTGCAAGTATTTTCTAACGATTTTTACAACAGATTTATTAACCATTCTAACGTTCCTTTTGCGCGGTTCATATACACTTTTGCCTCTTTGAAGGAAATAGGCGATAACACCTCATCTGAGTAGCGGCCTTCAATATTGAAATCGTTGATCTCCGCTAAAACTTTCCTGTATTCAACATCCACGTCCAACTTCGCAATTTCAGCCAAACGAATTAAGTTGTGAATTTTTGGCAGCAAACTTCCCGTTCGTTTTATAACATGAGCCTTGATCACCTTTTCCAGCGCAAGGTGAACAGCGAACATTCCCAACATGACGCGCTTGCCTTTAATCAGGTATAACGCATCCTCCCAGGAGGATAAAGCACCGTTACGCCAATGCGTCACCAATTTCTCAACATCAATCATTGTTATCTCATATCGGACTACACACCACTTTTCTTCAACGCTTCGATCAATTCCATGGTGCGATCCACTGTCATATTTTCGTAATATTTGATTCCGTCAGGACCTTGCGTCTGGAACATCGGAGCTTTGTCACATGCAGCGAGGCACATCACACCTTCAAGAGTGACCAGCCCGTCAGCAGTCGTTTCACCAACTTTGATGCCGAGATTGCCGCACAGGTTATTAAGGAATTCATCCGCGCCGCGCAATGCACAGGGTAGATCCGTACAGACTTGCATGCGGTATTTGCCGGCTTTTTCGTCATGATATAGGGTATAGAAACCAACGATCGAAGCTACTTCGGTTTCAGTGATATCAAGCATTTTCGCGATATCCTGCATCGCGGCCTTGTTGATATAACCTTCTTCGCGTTGTGCGAGATAAAGCAGAGGCATGACCGCCGAGCGTTTTTGCTCCGGCGGATACTTCGACAAAATTAGTTTTACTTCCTTCGGATATGTTTTCTCAAGGCTCATCTGTCAATATCTCCGAGGACAATGTCAATGGAAGAGAGAATGGCAACCAGATCAGCCACCAAATGTCCCTTTACGATCTGTGATAGCACAGCCAAATTATCAAATGAAGGCGTGCGTAAATGCACACGATATGGTTTCGGCCCGCCATCACCTTCGAGCAGTAATCCCAATTCACCGCGCGGTGATTCGACTGCGCTGTAAATGGAAGCCTTCGGCGCAGAAAAACCTTCCGTCCACAACTTGAAGTGATGGATGAGTGATTCCATGCTGACGCCGATCTCTGAACGCGGCGGCGTGACAAATTTGCGATTCCCTGAACGCACGGGCCCAAGCGGAAGTTTGTTCAAAGCCTGTTCAACGATCTTCAATGACTCGCGCATTTCCTGCACACGCACCAAATAGCGCGCGTATGTATCGCCTTCAGTACGGGTGGGCACATTGAAATCATATTGCTCATATCCGCAATAGGGGCGCGCCTTGCGGAGATCCCAGTCAATACCTGAAGCGCGCAGCGGGGGGCCGGTTACTCCAAATGATAAGGCGGTGGCGACATCCAACTTTCCAATGCCAAGTGTTCGGTCAAGAAGAAACGGGTTCTTCGTCAATAAGGTTTCATATTGATCAACGCGCTTCGGGAATATCTTAATAAAATCACGCACAGCTTTTTCAAATTCCACAGGCACGTCACGCCAGACTCCGCCGGGGCGGAAGTAGGTCGTCATCATGCGCTGGCCTGAGACCAGTTCAAAAATATCGAGGATCTGCTCTCGTTCGCGGAAACAATACAGGAACATAGACATGGCCGCGAGGTCGAGGCCCGAAGTGCCAAGCCAGACCAAATGCGATGAGATGCGCTGAAGTTCGGTCAGGATCACACGCAAGCCTTGCGCGCGCGCGGGCACATCCAGATCGACCAATTTTTCAACCGCCATCACATACGCGAGATTATTGCCGATCGGGTTCATGTAGTCGAGTCGGTCGGTCATCACTTCAGCTTTTTGATAGGTCTTGGCTTCCATGTTTTTTTCAATGCCTGTGTGCAAATAACCAATATCGGGAATACAGTTGACAATGATCTCGCCATCCAACTCAAGCAAAAGGCGCAGCACACCATGCGTGGATGGATGCTGAGGCCCCATGTTCAAGAGCATCGTTTCGCCGGTTAGGGCACGCTCTGAAACAAGATGTTTAAATTTATCCAAACCTACTTCTTCAATCTGACTCATAACTATTCCTTTGCGTACGGCTTGCGCAGATCGATCTCGTCAAAATTAAAAGTAAATTGTGGTTCTTCATAACCCAGTGGAAAATCTTTTCGAAGCGGATGCCCTTCCATATCTTCAGGGCTTAGTATGCGGCGCGGATCAGGATGACCGTCAAATTCGATGCCAAACATATCGAGGAGTTCACGCTCGCGCCAATTGGCAACATCATAGACATGCGTCGCTGTCGGGACTTTGGGACTGCTCCCGTTTACTGGGACTCTGATCTGCACTGACAGGTTCTTGGCGATCGAAGTAAGTTGATAGACTACATGAAAACGCGGAGTCTCCTGCGGGTAATAATCAACCGCAGTTAGAGCCGAGAGCAATTCAAAATTATATTCATCGCGCAAGAGGGTCAACGCATCGACGATCTGTTCAGGCTTTACGAACAGATGCACTTCATCGCGAAACTCTTCAAAAGTCGCGCTAAATTTGTCCTGTAATGATTTTACGATGGGTTCGAGTTTTTTATCCATAAATATCCTGGCTTCAGCCGCCGTCGAGAGCAGATGAAATGATGTTAAGTGGTTTGCTTATATTTCTCAGCGTATTGCTTAAACGATTCGCCCTTAACTTTTTCATGGATGGTCATGACACCATGGATCAAAGCCTCGGGGCGCGGCGGGCAGCCAGCCACGAATACATCCACCGGCACCACTTCATCAACACCCTGGAAGATGGCATAGTTATTGAAGACACCGCCGCACGAAGCGCAATCGCCCATGGCAATCACCCACTTCGGCTCGGGCATCTGATCATACAAGCGGCGCAAGACGGGACCCATTTTCTTCGAGACGCGCCCCGCCACGATCATCAGATCAGATTGGCGCGGACTGGCACGCATGAGTTCCATACCAAAACGGCTCATGTCATAGCTTGAAGATTGCGCAGACATCATCTCGATGGCGCAGCAAGCCAGACCGAACAACATCGGCCACATTGCATTGGTGCGAGACCAATTAACAACACCTTCAAGCGTGGTGGTGACCACACCCATATTTCCAAGTTTTTGCTCTACTCCCATTCCAACGCTCCTTTTTTCCAGGCGTACACATAACCTATCAATAAGATAACAATAAAGACGATCATTTCAAGCAAGCCGAAAATTCCCAGCTTGCGAAACGCGATCGCCCAGGGTAGAAAAAATACTACTTCAATATCAAAGAGAATGAACAAGACAGCGATCAAATAAAAGCGGACAGGCATGCGCCGAGTCCCTTCGCCGTACGGGTTCATGCCCGATTCATAAGGCATGGATTTTGCTTCTGAATTTTTACGTGGTCCAAACAATTCCCCCAAACCTATCGCGATAAAGGCTATCAGGGTGGCTACCGCGATCATCACTGCAATGGCAATATATTCCAACAACATAAACGCCTCTTGGTGTATAAAATCACAGAGTACCGCATAAAAACTAAATTAAACCTTCAATTTTGACGCGGAATTTCTGATAAAAAATTCGCACTATGCAGCCAGTGGTAGTGCGTGAAATCTGGCACGTTCGGCGAAGTATATCATAAGAAACTTTGAGGAAATAGATAAAGTGTCTCATTTCACAAAAATAATGATAATCGTCATGCTGGTAAAAAAAGACGCCGCTACGCAGAGTCTTTACATTTTAATTCCCCAAAAAATCGATCAACTCGTGACCTGTCGCAGGATGCCGCAGCTTCCGCAAGGCCTTGGCTTCAATCTGACGGATGCGTTCACGAGTGACATTGAAATAACGGCTGACTTCCTCCAGCGTGTGCTCTTTTCCATCGCGCAGGCCAAAGCGCAGTTCAAGCACATCCCGTTCACGTTCCGAAAGTGTTTCCAACGCGTGCTGAACCTGCTCGCGGAGCATCTCACGCACTGCCGCGTCCATTGGGGAGGGAGCGTCTTCATCTTCGATGAAATCGCCCAGCGAGCTGGAATCTTCGTCTCCCACCGGCCCTTCCAATGATACTGGCTCTTCTGCAGAACGGAGGATACGTTTTACTTTTTGCGAAGCCTCTTCAAGGCGCGCCTGTATTTCTGGTTTGATCGGCTTATTCTCAGATTGCGCATGCATGATCACATGCATGTCTGAAGCGGAAAGATATCCCACTTCCAAGGCAAGTTCGGCATTATTCGGGTTTCTACCAAGCACCTGTGTAAGATGCCTCTGCGCGCGCAGGATACGCGAGATGGATTCAAACAAGTGAACAGGAATACGGATGGTGCGCGCCTGTTCTGCTATGGAGCGATTAATGGATTGGCGAATCCACCAGGTTGCATAAGTGCTGAACTTAAAGCCGCGGCGCGGATCGAATTTTCCTATCGCGCGCAATAAACCCATGTTGCCTTCCTGGACCAGGTCGAGCAGTGACATGCCACGACCAAGGTAACGCTTGGCGACGCTGACCACCAATCTTAAATTCGCGCGGATGAGCGCCTCGTTCGCATCCACTGCGCGGACGTGTATCGCGTCCATTTCACTGAACAGGGTTTCATCAGACGGCAGGTTGCGATAGAGAGTCCTTTGAGGGAGGAATGTATTCTGGTTGCGGATAAACGTCAGCAGCCACTCAGCATAACTAAACGGAAGCAGGTACAGGTTGAGAAAGACCGAGTAAGCATGTCGGGCAAGGTTATCCCAAAGATGATCCACTCCCCAATGGCCGTTATCCAAATACGCGCGGAAGTAGGATGGAGAATCAAACTGCCAGCCCGAATGAAGCGACTGGGATTCGGCGATCATCAAAGCAAGGTTGGGAAGTTCATGATCGAGCTGCTCGGTGTCTTCGATCAGGCGATCCCATGAAGTGAGCATTTCCAAAAGCAGGGAATGATAGATCGAGGATGCCAGCGAAATACCTTTGCGCTGTTTCAACTTACGAAGCGTTGTGATATGGCGGTCTGCTTCGCTGCATGTGGCAAGTCGAAACTCACTATCCGAGCCAAGTAATTTAACCAGGCCGATCTCGCGCAGATACAACCGCACCGGGTCTTCAGAAAGTTCAACAGCAAGCTCTTGCGAATGCGGCGACTGGATTTCATCCAGATCATCTGACGGCATAAGTAGAGCCTCATCCGTCTCAATGATCTCATCTGTTGTAATATCCAGAGGAAGGATATTCTCATCATCAAACGAATCCAAAGCAATGTCCGCTGTAAGATCAAGTTGTTTCGCCTTCTTCGCTGCATGAACAGTTGAGGCTGGTTTTGTTTTTGGCTTTTGATTTTTCTTAACTTTGGAATTGATTTTTATTTTTTCTTTTACAGGCATCGGTTTCTCTTTCCCAATGTGGCTTGAATAAAGTTTTCACAGGCCTGCGACCATTAGGCCTGCCGTCTTAATGTTAATTTTCGTTTGGCTTGATCCAAGCTATGCAGCAATCGTGTAAATTGCATAGCCTGCTCCTGATATATTTTTAAGTTCGCGCCACCCTGTTGCTGTTCATCTTCCTGCAAGAAGCGCAATTGATTTACATTCAACATCGCATTTGCGCGGCGCAGATCAATAAAACGCGCGAGTAGTTCTTCGAGTAATTTATCATCCACAGGATCAAGTTGTTCTGTTTGCGCAAGCAGATCCAACGAAACATCATTGATCGTTTCGGGCAAGTGACTCATCACATATTGATGATGATCCTTCTCATCTTGCTCCACGGCCAAACGGATCACTCCGAAAATCAACTGATGGTCAGTATACTCGAAGTCTTCCACCGCGAGCGCGCTCAAGCCAGACTCCTGCAGTTTTCTATCAAGGCGATATAACAAGACAGGCTTGCGAAACAAAACGCCGATGCAATAAGATTCAATTCTTAAGGTGGGATTAATCACCACAAGCGGAGTGACAGCCCTTTGACTATGATCCACCGCGCGAAGTCTGCGTCGCAGAACCGGCCCTTGAGCCTGCGTGCCCGCCAACACGCTTTCATCAACCCTCAGCATTCGCGCCAGCGCCTGACGATAGGTATCACGTTCCAGCGCGTAGGGCAGATCCTCAATCAACGGCAGCACCTGCGCGGCAATTTGATTTTTTACTTTTGCATCATTAAGATTTTGCCCCGCCGCAAGTGAATCCATCACATGCGTGACGATCGGCTTGGCATTCTCAATCAGCCGCTTCCATTCATCTTTGTCGCGCGCCACGATCTCATCAGGGTCGAGATCGTCAGGCATGGATGCCACACGCAAGTCAGCTTGCAGACGGGCTTCATTGCGTAAAAGTCCGCGCGCGTCAAAACCCAATTCACCTTCACGATCCATCGCTGAACGCGCCGCATCCAATCCACGCAAGACGGCTTTTTGTCCTGCTGTATCAGGGTCAAGCGCAAGCACAATTCTGCGCGTTGACTTCTTTAGCAAACGCAATTGATCTTCAGTGAGCGCCGTGCCCATCGGCGAGACAACATTCTCATATCCCGCTTGATGTAAAGCGATCACATCCAGATAGCCTTCCACGATCACGGCCTGGTCCGCCACGCGGATCGGCT
The DNA here is from genome assembly GCA_026390015.1 of Chloroflexota bacterium. GTDB lineage: Bacteria > Chloroflexota > Anaerolineae > Anaerolineales > Villigracilaceae > Villigracilis. The sequence continues at coordinate 20,070 of JAPLGS010000077.1, forward strand.
TGCGGGCGCGGTCTAATCCGTAAAGGATATGCCCCTTGGTAAAGATCGGGGTCTCGGGTGAATTCAAAAATTTAGGAATATCGTTCGGATCAACTATGCGCGCACCAAAACCGGCCATCTTCCCAGTCTCATCGCGGATGGGGATCATGATGCGGTTGCGGAATTTATCGTTGGTACGTGTTATTTGTTGAGCGTCATCTTCTCTGACCGTTAACAAACCCGCGTCAATTAACTCTTGTTGAGTGTAACCCTTTGGAACAAAATGTTTTAGAAGGTTATCGTATCCATGCGGCGCGTATCCCAACCCGAAAGTTTCAATGGTCGTATCGGTTATTTTTCGTTTTTCACGCAGGTACGTCAAAACCTCATTGTTGTTGAAAAGATGCGTTCGATAATAAATAAGTGCATCTTCCAATAAAAGGCGCAAACGTTCGTGTGCTTCTTTAATTTGCGGCGCCTCGCGTTGAAGCGACTCGATCTTCACGCCTGCGCGATCTGCCAGTTTTTGCAGAGCATCCTTGAAGTCCAGCCCGTCGCGCTTCATCACGAATTTAAAAATATCCCCGCCTTCGTTGCATTGACCAAAGCAGCGCCACGTCCCGGACTCAGGCCAAACAACAAAGGCGGGCGTGTGTTTGTTATCGTGGAATGGACAGAAACCCGTATAGTTCCTACCTGCGTGGCGCAGTTTGACGCCAGCCTCAGACACGAGGTCTACGATATCGATCTTGGATTTGATGTCATCAATGGTAGCCATAGGGTGAGTGAATTATAGACGCAATTGGCAAAATAAAACCGCAGAGACACAGAGTCTCTGCGGTTAATATATTTAATTTTGGCTAGAAGCCTTCGAGTTTACTGAGATCTATCACTCCGTGTGACAACGCGGAAATCCTTTGAAGCAATCCCAGCCGATTTTCCTTCACAGCTTTATCTTCAGCCATCACCAATATCTTCTCAAAAAATATAGTAATGGACGGAATCATCGAGGAAATATTTTTCAGAAGCGAATCGACATCACCTTCGACAGTGGGCGGCAGACGAAGGAACGCTTCATATAACCCTTTTTCTGCTTCTTCAACGAGCAGTTTTTCGCTCACTTCGAATTTGGCCTTTTGGTCACGACCATCCACCGAGCGGATGATGCGGACACAGCGCGCAAAACCATCCAGCGTGGTTGACCAGTCCTCGCGTCCCACCCAAGCAGACAGTTGCTTCACCGCTCGCACAGTTCCCGCAGGGTTATTTGATTGCGCCGCAAGAACGGCATCCACAATATCATATTTATAACCAGATTCATTTAGCACAACCTTCAAGCGCCCAGTGATGAAATCAAGGATCTGTTTTTGCACATCGTCACTGACTGCAATCGGCTGAGTCTTGGCCGATTTCTTCACAGCTTCGGTTATGTCAAAATCCACATTATGTTCGATCAAGGGTTGGACAACACCGATCGCGGCGCGGCGCAAACCAAATGGATCTTTCGCGCCCGTGGGAGCGAGTCCAGCGGCGAAGAGACCAACAAGCGAATCGATACGATCTGACAACGCAAGCGCAAGCCCGATCTTTGTCTTCGGAACGGTTTGATATTGTTCGGAGATCGCCTGCGCCGCTTGTACATTTTCGCCAGAACGCAGCGCATATTCGCCGCCGATTATTCCTTGCAGAGAAGTCATCTCTGTGACCATCTGAGTTGCAAGGTCTGCTTTGGCAAGGTAGATACTTCGCGCAAGATATTTGATGTCCATCACATCCTTGAAGCCGAGCATTGCGCCCACTTCCGCGCCCAAGATCAACATGCGGTTGGATTTGTCGAGCATGGAACCAAGATTGGTGTGGAAGGTGAGCGAAGAAAGTTTGGAACGATATTCTTCGAGTTTGAGTTTGACATCTTCGCGGACGAAGAAGTTGGCATCGGCAAAGCGCGCGCCGAGGACATGCTCGTTTCCCTCGCGTACGGTGTCAATGTGAATGTCGTCACCGTTGCGAATGGCGATGAAGTGAGGGAGTAATTGGTAATTGGTAATTGGTTGGTTGGCCTTGGCAACAGGAAAATATCTCTGGTGCTTCTTCATTACCGAGATCAAAACATCTTTGGGCAGTTGCAGAAATTCGGGGTCAAACCCACCCATGACTGCGGTGGGCATTTCAATTAAGTTGGTGACTTCGTTGAGCAAGCGTTCTTCGATGATGGCTTGTCCGCCGAGTAGGGCTGCGGCTTGGTTGACCTGTTCCACAATGGATGCTTTGCGTTCTTCTTTGTCAAGGAGGATTCCTGCTTCACGAATCACCTCAAAGTATTTCTCAGCAGAAGGGATTTTAATTTCAGGTGAACCGTAAGGGCGCAACCCACGACTCAAATTACCACTCACAACGCCAGCATATTCGAACGGGATGATCATGTCGCCGAGCAACGCCACGTACCAGCGGATGGGGCGTGAGAAGGCAACGCCTGAGTCATTCCATCTCATCGATTTTTCGAACTTGATGCTTTCGACGAGTTTGGGTAATGCATCCACGAGGACTTCAGGAGTCGGGCGTCCCTTTTGCTTGACGACAGCCGCCACGTATTTTCCACCGTCGATCTCGCGGGCTTCGAGTGTGGCAGGGTCGAGATTATTTTTCTTGGCAAATCCAAGCGCGGCTTGCGTGGGCTTGCCGTCTTTGTCGAAGGCTTTATCTGCGGGCGGACCTTTGACGAGGTCTTCGCGGTCTGGCTGATTCGGGGAGAGAGAGTCGATAGAAACAACGATTCGCCTCGGGGTTGTAAAGATCCGGACATCTCCATGATCAAGTCTAAGTTCGTTAAGCAGCGTTGGAATCCGCTGGCTGATTTGTTCGTAGGCGGAGTCCACATCGTTGGCGGGTAATTCTTCGACTCCGATTTCGAGGAGGAAGGTATTAGGGATTAGGTGATCAGGGATCAGGTTCCTAATTACCTTATTACCTGATTCCTTATTACCTGATTCCTTTAGCAACGGATACTCCAACTTCATACGCTGTTCCCCATAAGCCACCGCCACGCCCTTCGCCAGTTCGCGGATGCGGCGGAAGAAGGCCTGTCTCTCCGCAACACTGACCGCGCCGCGTGTATCTAAAATATTGAAGCAGTGCGAGCATTTGAGGACGTAGTCGTGCGCGGGGACGATGAGACCCTGTGCAAGACAGGCGTCGGCTTCGGCGGAGAAGAGGTCATACATGGCGCGGACGCGTTCGACGTTGGCGGTCTCGAAATAATATTTGGAGTGTTCGAATTCTTCCTGACGGCGGATCTCGCCGTAGGTGACGCCTGCGCCGTATTCCTCGTTCCAGATGGCTTTGGCGTTGTTGAGCGCGATGAGGATGCGTTCGAGCCCATAGGTGATCTCGACCGAGACGGGGTCGAGCGCCACTCCGCCCATCTGCTGGAAGTAGGTGAACTGCGTGATCTCCTGCCCGTCGAGCCAGACCTCCCAGCCCAGCCCCCACGCGGAGATGGCGGGCTGTTCCCAGTTATCCTCCACGAAGCGGATGTCGTGCTGACGCGGGTCGATGCCGAGGGCTTTGAGCGACTCAAGATAGAGTTCCTGCGGATTGCCAGGGTCGGGCTTGAGGATGACCTGATACTGGGTGTGCAATTGGAAGCGGTTGGGGTTCTCGCCGTAGCGCCCGTCATCGGGGCGGACAGACGGCTCGACGTACGCCACATTCCACGGCTCGGGTCCGAGCACGCGCAGGAAGGTGGCCGGGTTCATCGTCCCTGCGCCGACTTGGGTGTAGTACGGCTGTGTGATCAAGCATCCGTGCGATGCCCAGAAGTCTTGTAGTTTAAGGATGATTTCTTGAAAGGAGGAGGGTTTCGTCATTTACAATTTCCGATTTTGGATTTACGATTTTTGATTGATGATTGCGGGGGGATTATAACTGATTGAATCGCGATGGATGATTTGCGCTTCACGTGGCTGGGGAAGTTGATTCTGTTTCGATGGGCATTTGTCCACGCCTTTACCCCGCTCCGACGTGGAACGTCAGGGCTATTTTTACGAAGTCCGCTCAAAGCGGACTAAAAACTCAATTAAGAATTCCCTGAGCGTAGCAGAAAAAGACTTTGAGAAGGCGTTTAAATTCAATCATAGGTCATCAAACTATTATGACGCATGTATTCCATAATACATAACTAGTAAAAAGAGTATCGCAAGAACCATTGTTACAATGGCAAAAATTCCTATAAAAATTGCGGAAATTGAGATTGCCTTGTTTGTATCATTATCTGTAAGCGATATTCCGCCAGCAATTATTCCTACAAACGGCACGATAGCACCTACGCACAAAATGCCTTGCACACTTAAAAACATCGGGTTATTAATTAAAAAATCTTCAGCCATAAAACCGATGGCAATAGAAACACAACAGAAGATGCTCGATGAAAGAGAAAGCATCAAGGCAACAATGGGAAGTTTTGACTTTGGTCGAAATTCAATTTCTGGAACATCGTGTTGATCTATCATGCCACCTGCCTTTGTTGATGGAGAAAATATAATACACTAAACTACGCGCCTACGCTTATAGGGTGAGGCGGTCCCTGCGGGGAGTCCGCGCATATCATCCCCTTGTGGGACGGGGTCACGGTCCGCGTGGCAGAGGAAGACTTTCAAGGGGCGTTTATCCATAAGGATGAAGGATGAATTATGAAAGATGAAATTAGAGCAGTTTTTCGAGTTCGGGGATCAATTGCGGCAAGTCAGTCTGGATGGTATCCCACATGAGTTTTTCGTCAATTCTAAAATAGACATGTACAATGCGATTCCGCATGGCACGCATGAGAGTCCACGGGATTGCTGTATATTTTTCTTCAACTTCTTCGGGAATTTGATTTGCCGCTTCGCCAATAATGATGAAATTCATCTCGACTGCACGAATGGATTTATCATCTACCTTGAAAGACTCAAAATCCATGCCGAGCGTAAACTGTTGGATTTCAGCAATCGCGTCCAGAATATCTCGAATACGCTCTCGCCAGTCTCTAGGTGACACGGATCAACTCCCCCATGATGCGTTCTTTTATGTAAGGTTTCAAACTGTCGGGAGTCCCAAGGTCAACGGGACAGCCGAGCAATTTTTCAAGATAATCCTGCAAAGCGAACAGGCCGAAATAACCAACAGGACGATTGAACTCCACGAGCAAATCCACGTCACTGGTGGATGTGGCTTCGTTCCGCGCCACGGAGCCAAACAGCAACAAGGATTTCACGCCAAATTTAGTTATCAATTCGGCGTTTTTTTGTTTCAAGGTTTGGAGAACAATATCCTGTTTCATATCGCTATTATAACGCTCAATCCACGCCATCTTTGGTCAGGTGGGTGTGGTTTCGATACGCCCCGAAGAACATGGGGCTACTCAACCACCAAGAGTCCGCGCATATCATCCCCTTGCGGGACGGAATCACGGTCCGCGTGGGCGTACCCTACGGGCATGATATGGCAAAGGAAAACTTTGAGAAGGCGGAGAGACATAAGGATGAATTAGAAAGGATGAAGAATGAATTATCCGAACTCAGCCAATATTTTCTTTATCTTTGCGGAGGAAATATCAGATTGCTCGGTCTTTGAGTAAATTGTTACGAGGATTACAGCCGTTGCTGTTTTCAGATAGTAAATTACGCGATAGCCACCGCTTTTTCCGCGAGATACATCACTGTTGCGAATGCGAATTTTGAAGATTGTGTAGCCAGTCCCCTGCACCTGATCGCCAATAAATTCCCCATGTTGAATTTGCTCGATAATTGGTTGAACATCCGAACGAATATGAGGGTACTTCTTCGCCAGTCCACGCAGATTGCGTTTGAACTCTGGAGTAAAAGCAATCTCAATCGTCGGCTTATGCGGCATGGATGCCTTCCCAAAGTTGATCAAGCGGCATAAGTTCGTTGTTCATCGCCTCTTTCCAGCCTTGCGTAAAACTTTCATCTGCGGGCTTAAGCGTCACGGTCTCGCGGAACAGACGCACCATTTCCAATAAGGCGGGCAAATATTCATCAGGCGTTTTTTCGATTTCCTGTGAAATTTTTTTCGTGTACAAAGTTGGATAAACAGTCATTGTATTTCTCCTGAACTATATCGTTATTATAACGCTCAATTTTGGAGAAGGTGTTTTGCTTTGTCGAGCCACGCGTCCACGCCGTCTTGTAAAGTATCTACCCCACATGGAATTTTTTTCATACCTGAAAATCTGGTATCCTTATTGTAAGTAGGAATAACGAACAGAAATGAATAACAAAAGACCAAAAACAACTTTTCAGCCTCTTAAGATCCTTGGCGACTACGGAGCACACATTCGCGCCTTTAAACCGAACGCGCGAATGTATCTTTTAAGCGTGATCATCACCGGCGGCGTGATGGGCGTCTTCCGTTTGCTGTTCAATTTTTTTGTACTCAGCCTCGGCTACAACGAAGCCCTGCTCGGCAATCTGATCACCACCAGTAGCTTCGTCGCATTACTGGCCGCCCTGCCGATGGGCTATCTGGCAGATATGATTGGACGCAAAGGTTCGTTGATCATCTCCGGCGCATTATTAAGTTTCTCCATTCTAGCCATGGCCCTCTGGCGCACCGAGAATATGTTCTATTCGATGAACGTTATTTCAGGCATTGCGCAGAGTTTAGCGGGCGTCACGATGTCACCGTTTCTGATGGAGAACAGCGACGAAAAAGAACGCACGTATCTGTTTAGCTTCGGGCAGGGTCTGCAAATGACCATGGCCTCCGTCGGCAACTGGATCGGCGGCTACCTGCCCACTTGGATAGGCAATGCCCAGCATGTAACAGCCACCAGCAGCATGGCATATGGCAACTCCATTTTCATGATCGGTATCGGCGCTGCAATTGCGATCATTCCACTGATTTTTCTAAAATCGCCAAAGCTCGAGAAGAGTCAACGGGCAGTGTTCGCGCCATTCCATTACGCGGCAAAAAATCCTCTGCTGTTGACCAAGTTGATTCTGCCCATGCTGCTCACCTCGCTCGGCGCAGGATTGATCATGCCGTTCATGAATGTTTTCTTCCGCGTAGTCCATCATCAATCAGATACGGTCATCGGCACGTTGTTCGCATGGGGTTCTCTGGCAATGGGCGTCGGCCTGTTGATCGCGCCGCCGCTCGCGGAACGCACAGGCAAAATTCAGCTGGTCGTTATTACACAAGCGCTCTCGATTCCATTCTTGATATTGCTTGGATTCTCCCCCATCGTTTGGGTCGGGGCCGCCAGCTATTACATCCGCCTGGCATTGATGAACATGAGTTCGCCGGTCTATCAAACGTTTATCATGGAACATGTTGAACCGTCTTCACGCGCGACGATCGCGAGCCTCACCAGCATGGCGTGGAATTTCGGCTGGGCGTTCAGTCCCACCGTCAGCGGCTGGCTGCAAGTACGCTATGGATTTGGCCCGCCATTCATCGGCACAATTATTCTTTACACGATCTCTGTCATTATGTATTGGGCATTTTTTTGGCGGGGAAACATCAGTACGGTTCCAACTCCAACCGCAGCGGATTAATACTCACAATAACGAAAAATTTTATGCAAAAAGATATCTTGATCATCGGCGGCGGCCCAAGTGGACTCTCCACTGCCTTGCATCTGATAAAAATCGCCCCGCATCTGACTCGCCGAATCCTGATCCTGGAAAAGGAACATTATCCACGCTCAAAACTGTGCGCCGGCGGACTCGTCGCTGATGCAGAAATTATTTTACAGCGCCTCGGTTTGGATGTCAGCGAAGTTCCGCACGTCGATGCATCCGCAGCGCATTTTGATTTTGAAGGCAATGGAATTAATATCAGTGTTCCAAAGAGTCATACCCTGCGCGTCATCCGCCGTAATGAGTTCGATCATTGGCTGGCAAGGAAAACACGCGAAGCAGGAATTGAAATTCGAGAAGGGATTACAGTAAAAAATATTATCCCCGATCAAGATGGCGTAACTGTTAAAACCGACCAGGAAGATTTTCGCGCACAAATTGTCATCGGCGCGGATGGATCAAACGGCATTACGCGCCGCTGCATTTTTCCGAATGCGCCGGTTTATTCAGCGAGAGTACTAGAAGTGATAACTCCTGATTATTCTGTTGTCGCTTCGGGAAAGAACGCCTCTCGCAACAACAATGCTTACTTCGATTTCTTCCCGGTTCCAAATAATATCGCAGGATATGTATGGGACTTCCCCACGCAAATTAATGGAGAACCGATGCGATGCTGGGGAATCTATGATACAAATCTACTCGCAGACCAGGAACGTCCGCCACTCAAAAATCCACTAGCCGAAGAAATGGCGCGGCATGGATTCAACCTCGATGATCATGAACTCAAGGGGCATCCCATCCGCTGGTATGACCCGTTCAATCCTGTTTCGACGGCGCGGGTTTTACTGGTTGGCGATGCCGCAGGCGCAGACTCGATCTTCGGCGAAGGCATCAGTATTGCATTGGGATATGGAGCCATTGCGGCACACGAGATCAGCGAGTCGATTCGACGCAACGAATTTTCATTTAGCAGATACAAGCGTCGGCTCGTGCGAAGCGGGCTGGGTCAAACTTTGTTCGCACGCTGGGTCATCACGAATATTATTTATCCGCTTAAGTGGCGCTGGTTTCAAATCCTATTGTGGCGGACTTTAAAACCTATTGTTATTTTAGTCGCGTGGATTTTTGTTTTGAATTGGGGAAAACGAATCAAGATTTAACTCGCTTGATAAAACCCAGTGTGTTGAGTTGGCGTTCCAGCAGATAAGTGAAATATCCCTGCATGAGAATTTCCGCTTCCTTCTGGATCTCAGAGCTGGGATTTGCGCGAGAAGCATCGCGATAATTTGAGCGCTGGAAGTGGCGAAAATATTTTAGCGTCTCAATTGAAATTTTATTTAAGTTGGGCAGCCCCACCCCACAGCGTGGGCAGATAACGCCGCCCGCGCTGAAAGAGAAGAATTGATCTTCAGCAACGATCTCGCGTCCGCAGTTGGCGCATTCAAATAATTGCGGACGAAACCCCACGTAATCGAGCAGCCGCATTTCATAATATCGCACAGCCACCCACGTATCGGATTCTTTTTCGAGGCGGTCAAGTGTTTCGATCAATAATTTAAATGTTGAAAGATGCCCGCCATCATCGTCATAAGTAAAACGATCCAACAGTTCGATCGCATACGAAGCGTAACCTGTTTTCATCAAGTCTGCGCCGATCCCAAGAAACGCGTTGACGGTTTCAACCTGCGTAACGATCAGCAGGTCACGTCCGCGGGCGAGTTGCAGAGTTACATGAGTGAATGGCTGTAAATGTCCCGCCTTGCGTGAAGTGACTTTGCGCGCGCCTTTTGCAACCGCGCGCACCTTGCCCAATTCACGCGTATAGAGGGTCAGCAACTGATCCGCTTCACCCCAATCTTTATGGCGGAGCACAACAGCAGAAACGCGGAACGATCGGAAATCGGTCATGGGATGAAGTATACACGTAGAGAAGTAGAGAAGTAGACAGGTAAACAAGTTTGCAAACGTGTGTACTTGTCTACGTTTTTACCTGCCTTCACAACAAATGTTTCGGCGTAAATGCCTCGGGTAATATTTCAGCTACTGTCATTTCTTTTTTAAGTTTTCCATTTCCATCTGCAATTAAGACGAGCGTATCCAAACCGAATTCAGCCATCACCTGCCTGCATCCGCCGCAGGGTGATCCGCCGTTATTAGTCACCACCGCGATCACTTCGAATTCAATTTCGCCTTCAGAGACAGCTTTGAAGATCGCAACTCGTTCCGCGCACATGGTTTGTGGATAGGCGGCATTCTCAACATTTACACCTGTATAAAAACGCCCGCTCCTGGTTCGCAATGCCGCGCCAACAGGATAGTTTGAATATGGCGCATACGCGCGTTTGCGGGCTTCGTTGGCAAGATCAATTAGGGATTGTTTTTCTTCATTTGTAAGATTCATTTTTCACCTGTTTGTTTTACTTTTTCGCTTTTCTTTCCAGCTTCCTGATCGCGCGCGCGGGCATGCCGACCACGAGCGTATCTTCTGCCACGTTTTTCGTCACGACCGCGCCAGCGCCTGTGCGCGCACCATTTCCAATTTTAAGAGGAGCTACCAGCATGGTATCCGAACCGATAAAGACATCCTCACCAATTTCGGTGGCATGTTTTTTCTCGCCATCATAATTACAGGTAATCGTCCCAGCGCCGATGTTGGTATTCGCGCCGATCTGCGCATTACCGATATATGAAAAATGTCCCATCTTCACGCCATCGGCAAGATATGAATCTTTCACTTCGCCAAAATTACCCATGTGAACATGGTTTCCCAAATGCGCCCCTTTTCTTAAACGCGCGAACGGGCCCATATCCACATCATCTTCGAGCACCGCGCCTTCCATCACGGAAGAAAGAACCTTGCAGCGATTTCCGATCTTCGAATCGCGGATGATCGAATTCGGACCGATCAGATTGCCCTGGCCGATCTGTGTCTTTCCATAAAGATATGTGTTCGGCATGATGACCGTATCCATGCCGATCGTCACGTCAATTTCAATGTATGAAGACGCAGGGTCGATCAGCGTGACACCGTTCAACATATGCTGTTGGTTGATGCGCCTGCGCATGGCTGCATCACATTCTGAAAGATGCACGCGCGTATTGATGCCGATGGTTTCTTCCAAGTCATCCATAACCATTGCTTGAACAGACAATCCATCTTTGGAGGCAAGCTCAACAGTATCGGTTAAATAATATTCGCCTTTTTTAGGATTCTTTGGGATGCGCTGCAGCGCATCCCACAACCAGTTTGCATCGAAACAATATCCGCCCACATTCAATTCCTTCACCTGTAACTGCTCCGCCGTCGCGACATATTCCTCCACGATGGCAGACACAGTGCCGTCCGTCTTGCGGATGATGCGGCCAAATCCGCGCGGGTGTTCCGCGATCACAGTTAAAAGCGAAATCGGTCCTGAATTCTTTTTCTGTGTATCGACAAGTTTTTGCAATGTCTCACCGCGCAATAAAGGCATGTCACTGTAACAAACAACAACCAGGTCGGTTTTATTTTTCAGCAAAGATTCGGCTTGCAATACCGCGTGGCCGGTACCCAGCTGCGGTTCCTGTAAAACCGTTTGCGCTGAATCTGCCAGATATTTTGTGACCTCATCCGCGCCGTGACCGACCACCACAACCGGTTTCTCGCTGGTAGATCGTTTGATCGCTTCCAAGGCGTGCCAGAGCATGGGCTTGCCTGCGACGGGATGCAGAACTTTTGGCAGCGCCGATTTCATGCGTGTGCCTTGTCCGGCGGCAAGTAAAACTGCTGTTATTCTCATTGTGTCACCTCAATCAATCAAAACAGGATTTGAACGGCATGTGCCGCACAAATCCTGTTCAGAAAAGAATCCCCGCGTTGGCGGGGTATGTCAGGCTGGGGCACCTGGATTCGAACCAAGATCCACAGCTCCAAAGGCTGGTGTGCTGCCATTGCACCATGCCCCAGTGCGCGCAAAATTGTATCACAATTTATTTAATTTCCATTCGGGATGAGGCCAAGTTTGCGGGCATCTTCCTGTGAGATCACGTTAGCGTTGACAGGTTTCTTTCCTATTTTTTCTGCGGCTTGATCCCAGAAATCATCCGAGTCATTTCCTTTTGTTTTGTCCAGTGAGGCATTGACTAGGAGCGTTTCCATCTCCGTCGAGGATGATTCTTCAGCCGTTTGGGCAGGATCATCCTCGGGCGCGGATACTGACTTCGAAGAAAGGAGCTGCAATTCGCCGGTCACACCCATTGATTTTAAGGCTCGTTCCACCTGAGTCCGCAATGCGAGTAGGGCGCTAATGGTTTCAAGAACGCGCTGTTCGGCGGCAAGCCCATTGCCGGCAACTAGCAACGCGTACATGGGTGTCACAGGGATGAAAAGCAGGTCATGATCGCCGCCGCTAAAGACATGGAATGAGTCGATCGAGTCCTGATGATTATGGCGTGCAACCTTCAAACTCGAAGCGTGAATGGCCATCAATGTTGAAATGAGTGAGACTTCCATGCTGGCATCAAGCAGTTTGCCAGTGCGCGCCTGCACGAGACCGTGATCATTAAGCAGGAAAACCGCTTCGGCATTGATATCCTGCCGAAAATTAGCAAGCAGGTCTGAGAGTCTGGCGTGGGGTCCTTCCACTATTTCATCTTTTACTTCTGAAGGGAAGATCGTCCGCACAAGGCCCAGACTACGCTCCACGACATCTAGAAAATCTGTCATTGGAATGGGCTTGTCAAAGATGGCTTGCGCGCCTGCGTTGAGTATTTCCTCGCGCATTTTGCGATCTGTCACCCCGGTTATGAAGATGACATTCGCTTCCGGATGGCGCGCGCGGATTTTGTGCATTAGGTCCACTCCGCTCATGCCGGGCAGCATGTAATCGGTGACGAGCAGATCAATTTTATAGCGGGTGGATAAGAGCAAAGCTTCTTCGCCCGATAGAGATTCAAAGACCTTTAATTTTTTGATATTAAGTGTATCGAGCGTGGCGTGTAATAATCGTAAAATATCGCGCTGATCATCAACAAGCAAAACATTGCGTTCCATCATAGGCTTACTTCTCTGCTTCCTGCATTGTCTCTACGGCAAAAATCGTCGAAACCTGAATTTTCAGATGGCCACCGGATCAATTCTTGCAAGCTTCGCCCATGTCAATCGTCTCGATATTCCAAAGCGGGTTGGCAGTTGCATCAAGATCAAAATGACAAAGGTCTGGGCGCGCTGCGGCAATCCGAAGATGATAATAAAGTGGAATGGCGGGAAGTTCGGTGGAAAATAATACCTGCGTTTGACGATATGAATCAACGTAGGCTTGATCATCTGGCAGAGCTAGTTGAGCAGTGCGGCAGGCTGTATCAAATTTCTCATTCTTGTAGGCTGTTACATTCGTACCGATCCATAAATTGGAAGCGGAGGGAATTTCCGCGCTGGTGAACCAGCCGCAGGGAGGTTCAATACTGTTGACGCCCATCGCGTATTCAATCAGATCAAAATTACGGCCAAACAACGCACCGCCCGGGCCGGGAGAATACAGATCGTTTTGCTCAAAATATTGCACCTTGAGTCCAATGCCGCATTGCGCAAGTGACTGCGAGAGAATATCCACTACCTGCCTACGCTGGGTGGCTGTTGTAGTATAGTAATTTAATTGTAAAGGCGTGCCGGCTTTCACGTTTTTAACACCCACGGCAGTGATCGGTGTGGATGGTAATCCATCCACATCTCTCCAGCCGGCTTGTTCAAGCAATGATCTCCCGGTTGCGGGGTCAAAGGGAAGCACTTCAATATTGGGATCATACAAAGGATGCCCAACAGGTATGTAGCTGGCCGGCACCGTTGTTTGCCCAAGAAGCACATTATCAACAACTGCTTGACGATTTAGACAGTAAGCAATCCCCTGGCGGGTGTGCGCGTCTCCAAAAATATCCTGCCTGTCATTCTGGCGTGCGGGATCATATCCGTCATCATAGGATGCGGGTGAAATACCAAGCCCAAGCCATTCAATGGTCATACCGGGCGTGAAGAAAGTTTGCGCAAGTTCACCGGCCTGCAACTTTTGCAATAGCTCTGCCTGATTATCAAGCCGAATGGTTGGGTCAAGAATGTCACAGCGGCCTGCCACTAATTCGCTGAGAGCGGTGTTCGGGTTTGCGATGAAGCGGAAGGTAAGCGCATCAAACTTCGGGTATCCTTCCACGGCGCGGAAATAATACGGGTTTTTCGTCAACGTGATGTGATCCCCTGCGAGCCATTCAGTGATCATGTAGGGTCCCCATCCTATTGGCGAACGCGAAGCGACGTCAACGGTCTTCAGTTTAGCCGCAGCAAAATCGCTCCATACATGCCGCGGCGCGGGTGCCCAAAAATTGGTGAAGTATGCGGGGTCAAAAAAACCAGGCTTGCCCCACCATTGCACAGTTTGCGGGTCTGTGGCTTCATACGTCAGTGTGCGATCGATCAAATATTGATTTGAGACCGCGCTCGGGTCAGATGCAAGAGTGAACGCGTAGACCGAATCATCCGAGGTGACTGGCGTACCATCCGACCAGGTCAGGTCTGGGCGTAAATGGAAATTAACAACCATTTGATCCATCTCAAGCGGCGTGGTTCCATCATACGTGATGACGCAATCATCAGCGCGGCAGGCGGAGGGGCGGACTCGCACACCTTGTTTCAGCGCAACCAGATTTCCATCCGCATCCACCACTTGACTTTTGAGCTGTACCTTCGTACTGACGATTTCCGCGTCGCCGTTTTTAAGGGACGGCATTTGAGTGATGATCACAGCCTGATATTCATATCCAATTGTGTCGATCGGGCCGTCATTGACAGCGGCCAGCACACTACGCGCGGCCGCGTTAGGGCCGCCGTATGGATATAGCGTATTCGGTTCCTGTCCCAAACAAACGGTGAGTGAACGCGGTTTGGGAGTCGCAGTGGGCGTCACTGGCAGCGGAGTGAATGTAGCGAGGGGCGGCGTCTCTGTGTTCGATTGAGTGATCGAACACGCACTGACAATAAATATCATCAAGATAATGGAGATGGTTTTTTTCATGATTGCCTGCCAATATGGAAGAATAGGATTGTGATGAATATATAATCAACAACGAGGGCAATTATAACAACGTTAATCGTTTAACGTTGAGCAAAAGATGTGTAAATCATTTCTTCTGCAGGCACAAAAAAACCGCCTTTCAGCGGTTTCCTTGTTTATGTTATTCCACCAACCAGCAAGCCACCCAATGGCCAGGGCGGGCTTCTTTGAATTCAGGCTCAGCTTGGGAACATTGCGCCACAGCAATCGGACAACGTGTATGGAATCGGCAACCCTTAGGCGGATTAAGCGGGCTGGGCACATCCCCTTTCAGGATGGTACGGTCACGCTTGACTTCAGGATGCGGAACGGGGATGGCCGACATCAAAGCCTTTGTGTAAGGATGCAATGGTTCGCGATAAAGAGCATCACGCCCGGTGAGTTCCACCATCTTGCCAAGGTACATAACCGCCACGCGGTCTGAGATGTGTTCGACCACGCTCAGGTTATGTGCGATGAAGAGATAAGTGAGACCGAATTCCTTCTGCAAGTCTTTGAGAATGTTCAAGACCTGCGATTGAATGGAAACATCCAGCGCAGAAACCGGCTCGTCGCAAACGATGAATTTCGGCTGTAAGGCTAAAGCACGGGCAATACCAATGCGCTGACGCTGTCCACCGGAAAATTCGTGCGGATAACGGCGGGCATGGTATTCTTCCAATCCCACTTTCTTTAGCATGTTAATGGCAACTTCCCAGCGTTCTTTGGGACGTCCAATTTTATGAATTTGCAGTCCCTCCATCACAGCCTCACCGATCGGCATGCGGGGATTAAGAGATGCATACGGATCCTGGAAGATGATCTGCATATCACGACGTAACGCCTTGAGTGACTTGGGGCGCATCTTGATAATATCTTCGCCATTAAAAGTCACTTCGCCGGAAGTTGGTTCGATCAGACGCAAAATGGAGCGGCCGACCGTAGTTTTTCCACAGCCTGATTCGCCCACCATTCCCAAAGTCTCGCCGTTCTTTATCGCGAAACTCACTTTATCCACAGCCTGTACCCAGGCGGTTGTGCGTTGAAAAATACCGGAGCGAACCGGGAAATACTTCGTAAGGTTTTTTACAACCAACAGGTCGGACTTATCTTGGGTTTGCATTTTATTATTCATCACCACACCATCTCTCTTAGGTTTTGCTTCCGTGTTTAATAGGGGCAACATGCTGATCAGAATCTTGATAAAGCCAGCAACGCACTTTATGTCCCTCGGAAATTTCTTTTAATTCTGGGCGCTTATCAGCGCAAATAGACAGATTGTGTTCAATGCGCGCCATGCAGCGCGGAGCAAATCGACAACCTGTAGGCAGGTTGACCAGGTTTGGAACCGCGCCGGGGATCACATCCAGCCGATCACGCACTTCGCCTAGAACAGGGATCGAACCAATTAAGCCCTTGGTGTATGGGTGAAGCGGCGCATCAAACAGCGCGGCAACGGTTGACTGTTCAACGATTTCGCCAGCGTACATCACCGCCACACGATCTGCCATTTCAGCGATCACGCCCAGATCATGTGTGATCAAGATCATGGCTGATCCCAATTGGGTGCGCATTTCGCGCATGAGATCCAGGATCTGCGCTTTAATCGTGACGTCCAGCGCCGTGGTGGGTTCGTCTGCAATCAGCAGATCTGGGACACAGGCCAGCGCCATGGCGATCATGACACGCTGCGCCATACCACCGGATAATTCATGCGGAAATGATTGCGCGCGACTTTCAGGCTCGGGAATGCCAACCAGTTTGAGCAATTCCACGGCGCGTTTTTGACCGGCTTCCTTGCCAAAATCCTGATGAATATTCAACACTTCCGAGATCTGGTCACCGGCACGAAAAACTGGATTAAGCGCAGACTGCGGCTGTTGGAAGATCATGGAAACGCGGTTGCCGCGTATTTTCATCATCTCTTCTTCAGTGGCTTTTACCAGATCCTTGCCTTCAAATAATATCTCACCTTCCAATATTTTTCCGGGCTGGCTGATCAAGCGCATGATGGAAAGAGATGTGACACTTTTGCCACAACCCGATTCGCCGACGATGCCCAGCACTTCACCGGAGTTGACATAGAAATCCACGCCATCCACGGCGTGTACCACGCCATCTTCTGTGTAAAAATAAGTCTTTAGATTGCGTACTTCAAGCAAAGGTGTTTGATTATTAGTAGCCACGAGTAGCTCCCTGAGTTGAGATTTTTTTCATAGCGTTTATAACTTCAAGCGCGGATCGAGCGCATCGCGCAGACCGTCGCCAATATAATTGAAGGCCAGCGAACAAATAAAGATGGGAGTGCCCGGTACGAGCGGCAGCCAGGGTTTATCAAACATGTACGTTTGTGTTGCTGACAGCATGTTTCCCCAGGTAGGGATGGGATCCTGGATGCCAAATCCGAGAAACGCGAGCGCCGCTTCGGCAACGACGAAACCTGCTAAATTGAGCGAGGCATCCACAATAATGGGGGCCATGGCATTCGGGATCATGTGTTTGAAGATGATCCAAATGTCGGTGGCGCCGAGGGAGCGCGAGGCTTCGACAAAGGTCTGCTCACGTAATGAAAGAATCGTACCACGCATTAACTGCGCTGCAGAAAGCCAGCCAAAACCTGCCAGGACGATCACGATCAAAACTGCGTTGCGGGCATCTTTGGGGCTTAGCAGCATGACATTCCCTACCACCCTTAGCACCCCCTCTGGAATAGGTATCAAATTCTCGTTGCGCAACAGCATGGAAGAAATGATCAATAGCAATGGCAAAGTTGGGATGGTTATCATGAATTCAACAAAGCGCATCAAGATCGAATCGACCCAGCCGCCATAGAAACCAGATATCGCGCCCACCAGAATTCCGACGATTTCGGAAATAAAGGTTGAAAGCAATGCCACTGTCAACGAAATGCGCCCGGCATAGACCACACGTGAAAAATAATCGCGGCCAATATTATCTGTCCCAAAATAATGGACGCGTCCGGTAGGCTGGTCTACGGCCCCGAAGGGCAGGAAATAATCGTTGACATTTAATTCATCAACTTTAAAGGAGGTAATATAAGGCGCCAGAATCGTAATGCTAAAGATCACGATCATGAGAATCAACGACGCCATCGCCAGGCGGTGTTTTATGAAACGCATCATCACCACCTGGAAGGGGCTGCGCTCCTGGATGGTAATGGCTTCGGCTTTAATAATATCCATTTGAACTGGTACGGTCATTGAAATTTCCTCAATGCTAGGTTAAGCGAATGCGGGGATCCACGATAGTATAAAGCACATCACGCAACAAGGTTGCAATAACAACTAACACTGCTGTGATAAAGAAAAGCGCCATCGCCACTGGATAATCATAAGAGCCAAGGGCCAGGATGTATAAACGTCCCATGCCTGGCCATGAAAATATACTTTCAGTGATGATCGCGCCGCCGAACAGGCCCGGTATCGTAAATACTACGATCGTTACAAATGGGATCAGGGCGTTTCGAAGGGCATGTTTCATAATAACCATATTCTGACTCAGGCCTTTTGCGCGCGCAGTGCGGACGTAATCCTGGCGCAAAACATCCAACATGCTGGCGCGAATAAAACGGCTCCAGCCTGCGATATTGAGGATCGTCAAGACTGCGACAGGCAAGATCATATGCAGGGTTCTATCTTTCAGCGAGCCGGCCACAACAGCGCCGATCAAGGGGATGGTGTACCCACGGATCGATTCTGATAATGCCGCAGGAAGGTAAGTGAAGCCTGCGTTCTTCGGCAGGATCGAAAATATTAAAATGAATAACAGACCAAAAAAGAAACTGGGCATGGCTGTCCCCATGAACGCCAGGGTCGTAAAAATATAATCGAAATTGGAATATTGCTTGACGGCGGAATAAATACCCAGTGGAATGCCGATCAGCAGGGATAATAACGTTTCAAGGCCGATCAATTGCAGGGTCTTGGGGATGCGGCTCGCGATCAGATCACTGACAGGGCGATCGCGTAAAATACTCCAGGACAAACCAAAGTCACCGAAGAGAATCCCGCGGCTGGTGCGGCGGCCAACGATATCCTTTAGCAATACCTCTTCCTTGCAACCTACTACTTTCACATCGAGTACACCGCGCGAATTAAGGAATTCAGCTTCGATCGGCTTGCGGCATCCTACCACGAGTTCACCAAAATATTCTTTTCCACCGATAACAAGGGGACCGCGCGGCACACCGATCAACCAGCGGCTAAAACGGACCGGTAGGTTGAGATCCAATTCAAAGGATGCGCGGATGCGGGCAATGTCTTCTTCGGTAATCTTAAAACGAGAACTTTGTGTGATCTGACGCAGACCCGTTAATGGTCCCCCCGGTGCAAAACTCAACAAAACATAAGAAGCTACGGCTGAAACAAAAACTACCAGGATCGATTGCAAAACTCGGCGGATTAAATATGCAGTCATGCCGCATCTCCATAAATAAAAGTAAAAAAATATTTCTTTTCTTTATTTTTCTATCGTACATCCGTTA
The DNA here is from genome assembly GCA_026390015.1 of Chloroflexota bacterium. Lineage (GTDB taxonomy): Bacteria > Chloroflexota > Anaerolineae > Anaerolineales > Villigracilaceae > Villigracilis. The sequence goes on from JAPLGS010000077.1 coordinate 39,191, forward strand.
TTACGACGAAGCAATAACATGTGTAAAGTGAGTTATTAAGATGTGGGGTAGGCAATTTCTTACCTACCCCACACAATTTTATTACAGGTAGTACTTACTACAAATTAGCGCAGGAACAACTGAATGTCAATATGTTCCCAGGTAGCGCTGGCATTGACGATGGTCTTGATCTTGCCAGCAGTCGCAGCATCTACGAGAGTCTGGGAGAGACCAGCCAAAGTGGTGGAGTCGAGCACATCAACTTCACCGCCTAAGAGAGCGGCTTCAGCGCCTTCGGCGGAAAGAATCTGAATGACGAGGTTCTGAGTCTTGGCAGTGCCGAATACCCAGTTGGGGTTGGCTTTGTAAACCATCTTCTCGCCCTTGACCCATTCGGTCAGCATATACGGGCCATAGGATAGGGGCTTCTCTGCAACTTCTGCGAGGGTCGGCCATTCTTTAGCAGGGACATCCTTCAAATTGCGTCCATCAGAAAGAACCTGATGAGAAGGTTCGATACCCCAAATGGGGACGAAGTAAGTCGGGGACTGAACGCCGGGCAGCCAGGTCTGGTTATAACCGACTTCGAAGAAATCAACTTTGGCGGTCTGGTCGCAAGTGATGTAGGTGGTCGCGCCAGATTCGGGATCGCAGGTGATCTTGTAGCTGAGTTCGATGTCAGCGGCTTTGACGGGTTCGCCGTCTTCCCACTTCATACCATCGATGAGCTCAAACTTGGAGACCAATTGCTTCATGGTAACGGTGCCGCCAGCAGGGAATTCAACTTTTTCGCCAGCGGAGTTATTAACCATCATGCCAGCGGCAAGGGTAACTACGTTACCATCGGCGTCTACAACTTTATCGCCTTCCTTGACCACAATATCGTTATTGGTGGTTCCACCATTTTCGATTGTGGGCAATTGCTTGACGTAGACAGCAGCATAATCATAGTTCAAGGAGGTGCTCATACCAGGGCGGAGGAAGTAATCAGCCGCAACTGCTACGAAAGCGTTCTCAACCAGGGTGTACAGGGAAGCGGGTTCCTGAGTGTAACCAAGGACGATAGTATCCTGTCCGGGTCTTGCCCAATCGCCAGCATTGTACATGTAATATTCCTGGCCAGGGGTCGGAGCGAAACCGGTCATATCAGCCACGGACGCAAAAGTGTCTGTGCGGTTGAACAACGGGATGGAAGGAACATCCTTGGTAAATTCATTCTGTGTGATCGCGTAAGCGGCAATGCGCTCATCTTTGATCAGTGTATTGTTGGCGAGCTTGATATTCGTGCTTGCTAATTCGTTACACCAACCCATCGCGTTCTGACCAGCCCAACCGTTTTCGGGGAAGGGGATCTGATCGCAGGCATACAGGGATTGACCACCGGGATCAGCCTGACCAACCCAGGCGAAAGCGCCCAGTTCATAGTCACGGCGCGCGAGACCAGTAGTGTCACCGAACCACCAGGAAGCGGGGGCATGCAGACGAACGATGCGAACGCCGCAGTCTTTCATTTGAGCTTCCCAGATCGCGGCCCAAGTCTGGCGGAAGGCTGCAGAGGTGGTGGTGAACTTCAAAGCAAGTTCATCGCCGGCGGCATTGGTACGGAAGGTAGCGCCGTCGCCAAGGGTCCAACCAGCTTCATCGAGAAGGGCCGTGCCCTTTGCAACATCAAAGGGATAAATGGTTACATTGGCATCGCCGGCATAAGCCCAGTGGCTGGTCGGGATGAAAGTATTCATGATCAATTTAGCTTGCTCTTCCGGGGCGAGCAAAGGATAAACCGACTTGATCAAGTCAGCTTTGTTGGTGCAGTAGGAAAGCGCCTGACGAACTTTGAGATCGCCAAGGATGGGGTGCGGTGTGGTATAGGAATGGACAGCGGCGACAGGAGCCTCGGTTGGGGCTGGGGCTACTTCAGTTGCGGGGGGCGGTTCAACAGCAGGCGCTTCTGTCGCAACAGGGGCTGGGGTACCACAAGCAGAGAGGATCATGCTGGCTACAACCAGAAGACCCAGAACAAAGAACAAACGGTTACGTAACATGTTTTTTTCTCCTCCAAAGAAGAAATATAGGGATGAACTTTTTTCAGACACTATCACACTTACTCAATAACATTAATTTTGTCTCTCGACCACCTCCTTTAAAAAGTTCGAAGGGATTTTACACATTTGTTATTTATGAATACCAGTCGAATTATACCTAATTCTTTTGGGGCGTCAACACTACCAATAATAAGGATTTGTATAGTCGCCCTAATTTTGAACAAAATACTGCCTGAACATATGGATGATTCTCCCGAGGGAGAATCATTTTTTGGCTTTAAAAAAACACCTCGGGGTTCTAATGAACTCCGAGGTCTTCCTTTGATTTCTACACAACGCTTTCGGCCACGGTTTTTCCATACTCCATCAGCGCTTTGACCATTTCCATATTTCTGCCTTCCACGTACACACGCAGGACAGGTTCTGTGCCAGACGGGCGGATGAGCAACCACGAATCATCGGCCATAATATATTTCACGCCGTCACTCTGACTAACCTCATCCACGTGTTGACCGCCAATCTCTTTCGGCGCTTTCTGTGTCAGGAACTCAGTCATCTCGGCTTTGGCAACCGGACGACTCAAGCGCATGTCCACGCGTTCGTATAAAGCAGGACCAACATCGGCGAGCAGATCATCCACCATTTCAAATAAAGACTTCTTCGATGCGGCGATCATCTCTACAAGCAGTAAACCCATGATCGGGCCGTCACCTTCGGGGATATGTCCCTTAAATGAGATGCCGCCGGATTCTTCGCCGCCGATCAAGACATCTTCCTTCAGCATATAATCTGCGATGTGATTAAATCCGACGGGGGTTTCATATAATTTCAAGCCGTACCTTTTGGCGAGCCGATCGATCATACGGGTGGTGGATACCGTCCGAACGACAGCTCCGCTCCAGCCGCGATTTTCCACCAAATACTTTAACGACAGCGCCATGATCTTATGCGGGTCGACAAAATTGCCGCGCTCATCCATCGCTCCGATGCGGTCTGCGTCGCCATCCGTGACAACTCCAAAATTTCCCATACCCGAACTAACCGCGCTTGCCAGCGGGCCGAGATATTTTGCGATCGGTTCAGGATGCACACCACCGAAGCCGGGATTCATCTCGCCGCGAATTTCGGCGATCTCACAACCTGTCCCCTGCAAAAATGATTTGATCACGCCGCGCCCGGAGCCGTACATTGCATCCACCACAAAACGCTGTGGATTATCCGCGATGATATTTGTGTTGATCAACTTGTGCAGGTGCTCGAAATACACAGGCAGTGGATTAAATTTTTGGATCAGCCCGGCATCGCGCGCCTTTTTGAAATCCATCAAGTTGGGCCCGCGCGCCTGTTCTTCATTATCGTTGATATAAACTTCCACGCGGCGGCATTGTTCGGGCAAAGCCGAACCGCCGAATGCGCCTTTAAGTTTTAGTCCGTTATAACGCGGGGCATTATGTGACGCCGTGACCATCATCCCCGCGATGGCGTTATGATATTTCACCGCGAATGAAATGACGGGTGTCGGTGAATCAGATTGCGCCAACAGAACAGTGAATCCGTTGGCCGCGAGAACGCGCGCCACTTCCCCGGCAAAACGATCCGAGAGAAAACGTGTATCATAGCCGACCACGATCTTCCTCGGATCCACCCCCGGCGATTTGTTCCAATGATCAGAAGCCACAGCATCGGCAATGGCTTGTGTCACAATGCGCAGGTTATCAAAAGTAAAGCTGTCCGATATGACGGCGCGCCAGCCGTCGGTGCCAAAATGTATGGGCATGTATATCCTCCGATGGATTCATTGATGATTACAAAAGTATCTCTTCAAAACGAACCTTAACTGAAAGGCCGCGCTGGAGAGAAAAGTATTTTTTGCGCTATGGAGTTGGTGCAGCTATTGTGGATGCCGTTCCGAAGTTCGGCGCAGGTGTGGCATAAATGACTGTCGATTCTAACAGCCAGCCTTCAAGGCGTTGTCCGTTCAATGTGGCAAAAACGCGGAGCCACGTCACGCCAGCCACCAGCCGAAACTCCGGGGTCACTTCCACGATCGTACCGTTACTCAGCGTCTTCAAAAGATTTCCATTTGGCGATTCGCGTAAGTTCGCGCCGCCGCCTTCGGCTGCGCTGACTTTACCGAATATCGGTGCCGGCTCGATGGTCATTGTTATAGTGGACGTTTCAATGACGGGTAATGTGACATCGATCGTAAGCGGTATAGCGCTGGGAGTTATTGCCGCCTGAGAAAATGCCGCCGCAACAGTTTCTGTAAAATCAACTTTTGTTGGAGCGGGTGTAAACGTGCTTGAAGGCTGTGGGCTGCTTGTAATCGTCGCTGGCAGGCTCGTAGTTATGGGAATCGCAGTCGGCGTAGACGCGGGTGACTTCGCTTCATTCACAAGCGGGAAACCTGATCCCATAAAAATAAAAAGTATCCAAGCGAAAAGCGCGAGTGAGAGTCCGCTAACGAAGATACCGCGAGTCGATGGGCGGAGTTTTAAGATAAAGAGAGTTAAGAGACCGAAGGTGCTGGCCAGCGCAAAGTGTGTGACAAAAACGAAAACACCTTGCGGCCAAATTCCATTCAAACCGGAGCCGAGGCCAAATCCGCCTGCGCTGATCGGCAGATAAAACGTGTATGCAATTACAACACTGGGAAGAAATGGTTTGTTTTCTGAACGGGCAAATGAAGCCACCAATGTGATCGCCCCAACAACGAGTACAAGGAGTTCTGGAATCCATAAACGCGAATGGTTATATACATTATAGAGTGTGACCGCTGGAAAGAGACGCGCAGCAAAACCAGTCAACATGCCGCTTAGAAAAACGATGCCTGCGCTGATTAGCAGCGCCATGAATGTTTCAAAGAGAAATCGCGGTGAACCTGTCAGGATGGCGAGCAGAAAACCCACCCATGGCGTCATCAGCGGCGTGACGAGAATCCCCAGCAAAAGCACAGCTTGTGAATCAAGCAGATAGCCAAGCCCAAGGATTGCGCCGCATGCCATCGAAAATAAGAACAACTCAAAAGAAGGGTAGGCTCGGCGTGAAAGATCAAAAATAAACGCGGCTTGCCCGACTGCGTCATTGGGAATCATATCGCGGCGGGTGACTCGCCTGCGGCGTGGGCGCGGCGGTGCTGGTTCGGAGGGGATGATGGGTTCGTCAGAAAAAGGCATAGGAGTTTTAAGGATTGTTACTTTCTTGAGGTCGCAATAAACTGCGTGAATTCACATACACTGTCAGGGGATTCATATCCGCAATTATACTAGAGAGAGCGATACTAAAATGCCAGTATTTAACATAGATCTATAATTCCTTGTTAACAGCGACACTGCTATAATACGTGTGCTTTTATCTAATCACCTAGCCACCTAATCCCTATACCTCCTATGACTCAACATCGAATTACAGACGATTTGGAAGCGCTCCTCGAAGTACTTCCAACCAATATCCGCCACGCGGTGGAAAAAATAAACAACAGTGACAGACTGCTCGAGATCGTGATCGATCTGGGGCGCTTGCCGTCTGCGCGTTTCGTTGAAAACGAATTGACCTTGCTGGATAAAGAGATCACACGCGCAGATATTGATCACATCACCGAACGCATCGGAAATTTTGACGCAGACAACCGCGCCGGCATGGAACGCACGCTGCATCGCATCTCCGCCATCCGCAATCGGCGCGGCGCCATTGTTGGGCTAACCTGCCGCGTTGGACGCGCCGTGTATGGCACAGTGGATATCATTCAAGACATCATCGAATCGGGCAAGTCCGTTTTGATTCTCGGACGGCCCGGCGTTGGCAAGACCACTCTTCTGCGTGAAGCCGCGCGCATCCTTGCTGAAAATAAACGCGTCGTCATAGTGGATACATCCAATGAAATTGGCGGTGACGGTGACGTTCCGCACCCCGCGGTTGGCAGGGCGCGCCGAATGCAAGTCAGCCAGCCGACACAACAGCATGAAGTGATGATCGAAGCTGTTGAAAATCATAATCCTGAAGTCATCGTGATCGACGAGATCGGACGCGAACTCGAAGCTCAGGCGGCGCGCACCATCGCCGAACGCGGTGTGCAGCTGATCGGCACAGCGCACGGTCAAACGCTCGACAACCTTTTACTCAACCCAACGCTCAGCGATCTGATCGGCGGCATCGAAGCAGTCACTCTTTCAGATGAAGAAGCCCGTCGGCGCGGCACCCAGAAAACGGTGCTTGAACGGCGCTCGCCTCCCACCTTTGATGTGGTGATCGAGATCCAAACACGTGATCGATTCGCGGTGCATCTGGATATATCTGCTTCAGTGGATTCGCTTTTGCGCGGCGCCCCTGTACCGCCCGAATTACGCACGCGCGATGCCGAAGGGAAGATTCTGATCGAGAAAACCGCACCCGCTCCCAAATCCAAAATGGAGGCGAAGGAAGTAAAAGCGCCGCGCCGCGCGCGTCAGGCTGATCCCGTTATCGAGGAGCACAGTCCCACACCCAATCAGACTCCGACCATGCTCGCATCACCTTTGCAAACAGTGCGCGTGTTTGCATATGGCGTGGCGCGCAACAGACTCTCACAAGCCGCGAAGAGACTCGGCGTGCCGGCCGTGATCGTGACCGATGTTGACGAAGCCGACGCGCTCGTTACGCTGCGCACGTATTATCGCAACCGCGAACAAACGGTGATGGATGCCGAGCATCGCGGAATGCCCATTTATGTTTTGCGCGCGAACACCGTGGCGCAAGTGGAACAGTTCCTTGGCGACTTGTACAACATCAGCGAACAGCATCATCCGCGCGACAGTATGGAGAATGTCCGCGAAGAAACACAGCACGCCATTTCCGCAGTACTCAACGGCGAGCGCTGGGTGGATTTGCCCCCCGGCACATCTCTGGTGCGAAGATTGCAGCACGAGCTGGCGCGCAATGCGGAGTTGGTTTCACATTCGTATGGAAAAGAACCGCGCAGGCATGTAAGGATATTCAGGGAATAAAACTGAGAATTTTGATTCCTAAATAACGAATTCCAATAAACAAAATAAGGACAGGCGAATTGCCCATCCTTATTTTTATTTGCTACCAAGATGTCATTCTGAGACTCTCACCAGCACTGGTGTAAGGAGCAAGTGTCGCTCCGCCAAGAGAATCGTAACGGAATATTTATGTATGACTCGACTCGCCAAGTGTGATCTGAATTGTGATCTCTTTTCCGCTGCGCATCACGCCTAACGTGACCTGATCACCAGGTTTGTAGGTATAAAGTACATTTAAGTAATTATGCGTTTCGTTCATCTTGACACCGTCAATGCTGGTGATGATGTCATCTGCCTGCAGGCCTGCTTTACCAGCTGGGCTGCCAGTGACAACCTTGGTCACATACACGCCCCACTGCACTGGCAAGTTATATGAGGCAGCGATCTCAGGTGAAATGGCTTGGTAACTGATTCCCATGAAAGGCCGTGAGAAATATCCGTGATCGACAATTTGAGTTGCCACAGCATGAGCGGTATTGACCGGGATCGCGAATCCCAAGCCTTCTGCAATGGCACCACTTCCAGAGCCGCGCACGATCATGTTGTTGACGCCGATCACTTCACCGGCTAGGTTGACGAGCGGACCGCCAGAATTGCCTTGATTGATGGCAGCGTCAGTCTGGATCAAACCTTCGATCTGGTAGCCTTTGCCGGTATCGATGGATCGTCCCGTGGCGCTGACCACGCCAACCGTGACGGTGTTCTTGAAATCACCAAGCGGAGACCCGATCGCGATCACTGACTCACCCGAGTTAAGTAGATCCGAATTTCCAAGCATTACCACTGCCGGCACCTTACCTTCCGTCTTTAAGATCGCGATATCTGAATAAGGATCTGCGCCAACGATGGTGGCTTTTTGCTGGCTCCCATCCGACAAAACGATATTGACTTCCTTGGTTCCTTCAACGACATGGTTATTCGTCAGGATATAGCCTTTGTCGGATATAAAGAATCCGCTGCCGCTGACGGTCTGATCGCCGGTCTGACCGAAGAATGTCATTTGACCGGAAATGGTCCCCACAATTGTCACTACGGCTGGACCGACTTTTTGAACCGCTTGTGTGACAGCGGTTTCCACGTCAGCCGAATTGAGCACAAGTGTTTGACTGGGAGTGTTATTATTGGGATTGGATGCAAGTGCGGGAATTGAAATGGAAGAATTCCCTGCTTGATTTCTGCTAACAGCTGAATATACAGCCGCACCGCCTGCTGCAGCGCCTGTCAATGCCGATACTCCGGCAATGACCATGACCAGTAAAAGGTAAATTATTTTTTTCCATGACATTTTTGCCTCCGATATAAGTAAGGACATTCTGACACATAATCATGACAGTACAATTAAATTATCATCGTTAAAATTAATTTAACCTAATAATATTGTAAGAGATTGTATAGAATAAAATCCAACATAAAGAGTTGACATGTTCATCACCCTCGAAGGCCCCGAAGGCTCCGGCAAGACATCACACATCCCCTATCTCGTGGAATATCTGCGCGAGAAAGGCTATACCGTTTTCCCGACGCGTGAACCGGGCGGCACATCCATCAGCGAACAAATCCGCGATATTCTACATGACTTGAAGAACGCCGAGATGCATCCGCGCACAGAGACGCTGCTCTATCAAGCCGCACGCGCACAGATCGTAGAGCAGGTCATCAAGCCGCGATTGGCTGTGGGCGAGATAGTGATCTCAGATCGATATTATGACTCGACCATCGCCTACCAAGGATACGGACATCAGCAGGATCTGAATCAAGTCCGCGCGCTGGTGAAATATGCCACCGGCGGATTAACTCCCAACCTGACAATTTTGCTCGACCTCGATGTTGAAGTTGGCTTGAAACGCAAAACTCAAAACGAAGTGGAATGGAATCGAATGGATGCGTACACCGTGGAATTTCATCAACGCGTGCGCAGAGGATATTTGGAAATGGTAAAACAGGAACCGCGGCGATGGGTCGTCGTCAACTCAGATCAAAAATGGGATGAAGTGCAGGCGGAATTGAAGAAGGTAATTATTACAGGGTTAACAAAATCATGATCGTCAACTCTGACGAAGATATCAAACACCTGAAAGCCATCGGTCACATCTGCGCCATGACTTTGAAAACAATGATGGAACACGCCAGTCCCGGCATAACCACATTGGAGTTGGACAATATCGGCATGGAGCTCCTGAAAAAAGAAGGCGCTCAATCTGCACCGATGGCAATGTATCATTTTCCCGGCGCAACCTGCATCAGCATTTCACCGGTCATCGCGCATGGTATTCCCAATGAACGTGTTTTGCAGGAAGGCGACCTTGTCAACATCGACGTCTCTGCTGAGATGAATGGCTATTATGGAGACACAGGCGCCTCGATGGTCATTGCAACGCATGTGCCTGAATATGAAAAATTACTCTCAGCCGCGAAGTCTGCGCTTGAAAAAGCGATCCAGGTTGCAGTGGCAGGACAGCCGCTAAATCTGATCGGTCAAACGATTCAGCAGGATGCAAAACGAAACGGATTCGGCGTCATCTATGATCTGACCGGTCACGGCATCGGGCATAAACTGCACGAAGAGCCGGCTGAAGTTTTCAACTATACCAAGCCAAAAGACCAACGCATTCTTGACGAAGGATTGGTTCTCGCAATCGAGCCATTCCTCACCACCGGCAAAGGACACGTCCGCGAAGGATCGGATGGCTGGTCATTGCGGACAATAGACCGGACGATCGCGGCTCAATTTGAACACACGATCATTGTCACAAAAGATAAGCCTATCATCCTTACGATATAAATCACTCTGCAGTGTTCTTATGGAATAATTTTACAGCAGGCTCACGAAAAATACAGGTTAGAGTTATGTTAGTGTATCTTTTGAGTGCTTGACGAAGAACTTACGCGGTGTCACAATAGCCTCATGGATTATAAGGATTACTACAAAGTTCTCGGCGTGGGACGAAAAGCCAGCGCAGACGATATCCGCACCGCATATCGTAAGCTTGCCATGCAATTTCACCCGGATAAAAATCCTGGCGACAAAAAAGCCGAGGATAAATTCAAAGAAATTAACGAAGCGTATCAGGTCTTGAGCGACGAACAAAAACGCGCGCGCTACGATCAGTTGGGAAGCGCGTATTCCAACTTCCGCACAGGCGGCGGACGGCCGGGTGACTTTCGGTGGGATGACTGGTTTCAGCAGCAACAAAGCGGGCAGCAAAGAAGCTCTGGAAACACTGACGATCCACTTGGAGGCGCTGGCGGGTTCTCCGATTTCTTCCGCACGATATTTGGCGAGGCGATCCGTAATTCTGCGCGCGGTCAGGCAACGCAGCAACAGCAGGGGTTTCAGCAGGAAGTACAGATCAGTTTTCAAGAAGCATACGAAGGCACACTGCGTCAATTTCAAAGCAACGAAAAAAAACTGCAGGTGCGCATCCCGGCCGGGGTCAAGACAGATTCAAAAGTAAGAGTGGCAGGCGCGGGGCCTGAAGGACTCGATCTCTATCTCGTAGTGAATATCACAGATGAAGACAAATTCGAGCGCGATGGTCAAGATCTAACGACGACATCCACTTTAAGCGTCTTCACATTAATTCTGGGCGGCGAAACAGAAGTGGAAACACCCACTGGAAAAGTGAAGTTAAGTATTCCCGCCGGCACCCAGACCGACCAGGTCTTTCGTCTGGCGGGACGCGGTATGCCGCATTTGAAAGACCCAAAAACAAAAGGTGATCTTTTTGTGAAATTGAAAGTACAAGTTCCCAAATACCTATCGTCCAAACAGAGAGAGTTGCTTGAAGAAGCAGTCAGCATAAAATTTTAGTGTAAGCATAGGAGAGTTCATGAAAACAAAACGCAGTATTTTAGCTTTTATAGTTTTGATCGTTGCAATACTGGCATGTCAATCACTACCGCTATCCAATCAACAACCTTCATCTGTGGTGGCGCCGGTGCAGGCCATAGACCCTGTTAATACGAACGCCGCCAACCCAGTTGCTCAACAGGATGGGTTGGTCGCGCTTTATGAAAACGTCAGCCCTGGTACCGTTGCGATCCTCACAGATCAAGGTCAAGGTTCCGGATTTGTGTATGATGCAAAAGGCGACATCGTAACGAACTTTCATGTGGTTGAAGGCGCCACCACAATAGAAGTTAGATTCAGCTCCGGCTTTCTGGCTTATGGAACAGTTGTCGGGACTGATACAGATTCTGATCTTGCCATCGTCAAAGTGGAAGCTCCCGCCGAGGAGCTTCATCCGCTGCCGCTCGGTGATTCAGACGCGCTGAAAGTTGGTCAGACCGTTGTGGCCATTGGCAACCCTTTTGGTTTGAACGGCACAATGACAGTCGGCATCGTCTCTGCGCTCGGCCGCACATTGGACGCCATTCATCAAACAAAGGAGGGACGCCCATTCACTGCCGGCGATATTATCCAAACGGACGCGGCTATTAACCCGGGTAACTCTGGCGGCCCACTCTTCAACCTGAACGGTGAAGTGATCGGCATCAACCGCGCCATCCGCACGCTGAGTTCAACATCCAGCGGCGAGCCGGTAAACTCCGGTATTGGCTTTGCGGTTTCCATCAATATGGTTAAACGTGTCGCACCGGTTTTGATCACGGCTGGCAAATATGATTATCCATTTTTGGGAATCTCATCCATGGATTCATTGAGTCTCGAAATGATCAAAGAACTTGGCCTGAACACATTCACCGGCGCATATGTCACAGATGTAGTCGCAGGCGGCCCCGCGGATAAAGCAGGGATCATCGCAAGCAGTAAACCCACCAATATTCCCGGTCTACTTGGCGGCGGCGATCTTATCATCGCAATTGACGGGCACGCAGTCCGCACTTTTGATGAAATGCTGGCCTATCTCATCACCAACAAAGGCCCGGGCGATACGGTTGTCCTGCAAGTATTACGCGGCAATGAGAAAGTGGATATAACTCTTACTCTTGACAAACGTCCATAGAAAAACAAAGAGCGGCTCGGTTGAGCCGCTCTTTGTTTTCAGTTTCTAATTTAGATCTAATATTCAAACGCAATTGTTCATCGTGCTGTCATGTTGAAGACGTAGAATAAAGAAATAAGATGCAAAGAACAAGCATCGCATTCTCCTCTCCAGAAGATCCAAAGTCCGGGCAGACTTCGGATCTTCAATTTAATTCAACATCATCCGCGCCGCTTTTCTTCCGATCTCCACTGCGAAATTCGTTCCCCGATCCCATGGATAGACCTGACTCATCGAGGCAAAATATAATCCTTCGATCGGAGTTTGTATCTCCGGAATATTTCTTGAATGATTCACCAACGGCACGGGCTGTGCGTAATTTGTTTTGTGCACCCAAATCTTCTTCACCCAATCGCGTGAGAATTCAGGATTAAATTTTTGAAACGCTGGGATAAATCTTTCCAACAATTCATCATCGCTCATTGAAAAATATTCATGTCCCAACTCGAGATAATCACCGGCGTACATAATATGATCGCCGCCAAAATTTTCCCTGGGCACAAAATTCGTGTGTTCCACCAGCGCCAAAAACGGATAGCCTTCATCCTTCGGCACGTTGAACCAGTAATAGCCATCCTTTGAAAGCGAATGTTTCAGCGCAAGAGTCATCACCACCGCGCCCATCGATTTCAATTCAAGCAAACCTTTTAAATAATTTTCAGGAAGATCGGGACATAATCTTGCCATCAGATTCGGCGGTGTAGTGACAAGAACTTTATCGAAAGATTCATCGTCCACGGTCAGACTACCCGTCGACTGATCTTGTTTAATTGAATTGACCTGCGCGTTGAGTTTTATCTCCACGCCCAGCTCCCGTAGTTTTTCCGCAAACAGATCAGCGAACTTCTGAAAGCCACCTTCGAACGTGCCGAGCCGCGTGGTGCGTGCATGGATACGCGCCCACATCCACGCCATATTGACATCTTTATAGAAGGGGCCAAATTTTCCTACGAGTAAGGGCTTCCACATCTGCTCGTAGACTTGTCTGCCCGCGTATTTTAACATCCACTCATCGGCAGTGACTTTTTCCAGCGCGCGCCAGTTTTTTGTCAGACGCAGAAATAATCCTACGAAACCGAATCTAATTTTGTTCAGACCAAATCCAAGTCCGGGAAAGCGGAGCGCGTTGAGAATTGAGTCAAAGGGATACCATTTATTTTTGTACAGCATCACTGTAAATGGGCGCGGAAATCTTACTTTATCCTCCAGCCCCAACTCACGGATCAATGACAGCATTTCCGAGTCACTTTGAAACCAGTGATGATAGAACTTCTCGACCGACCAATCCCAGTGCGGCTCCTTGAAACCGGAAGCCAATCCGCCCACATACTCAGCGGATTCAAAAATGGTTACAACATGTCCTGCTTTTTTTAGATCGTATGCGGCAACCATGCCGCTGTATCCAGCCCCAATAATTGCGATTTTCATTTTTCCTCGTTTGTACGATTAATTTTTTGTTTCATCCCTCAATGAATCGTTCCACTTCAAGCCTTCACGCGCCATGTAGTATGCGCCGAGCAATGTGATCGGCAGCCAGAGCGCTACGTGCAAGGTGAGTGTATATCCCGCCGCAGTGGCTTGATCCACACCATAGGCGGTGAGGACTGCGATGCCCGGCGCGTCAAATGTGCCAATGTAGCCCGGCGCGGATGGAATGGTGGTGGCGAGGTTGACAATTCCGTTCATCAACATCAACGCGAAGAAAGACACGTTGAAATTAAAAGCATGCATCACGAACCAGTATTTGCCCGTCTCCAACAGCCAGATGATGACCGAGGTGAGGAAGACCATCAACACGTTAAAGGGGGAACGCAGCGCAGCGAGTCCATCCAAAAACTTATTCATGATGCCAATTATTTTGTCATGCATTTTTTTTGGCATGAGATGCTCGATCATCCAATTGCCGATCTTTGCAGTGACCTGCGGAAACATAGCCGCCAGCAGAAAAAAGAATAGCGCGCCAAGAAAAACGCCTGTGCCAACAACCGCCACCTGTTGAATGTTCCCCACAAAGCCAGATGCGCTGGTTAGTTTCGCAAGCTCTGATAAATTAACAAAAATAAACGCCAGCATCACCACGCCGTCAAAAATACGCTCGACGATAATGGTGGCAAGCGATGCTGAGACGGGCACACCTTCTTTTCGTTTCAATATAACAGCGCGTAATACTTCACCTGCGCGCGCGGGATAAATATTATTGCCCATATAGCCGATCGTGGTAATGGGGAACATGGTTTTCGTGGGGATTTCCTTGATAGGCCTAAGCAAATAATGCCAGCGCCAGGCACGCACCCAAACACCGATGAAATACACACCGATCCCTGGGATCAACCAGAAATAATTTGCTTTTTGAACGGTACCCCAAAATTCAGTAAGTTTTAATCCGCGCAGGGAAAGCCAGATAAAGACGATGCTGATGAGCACCCCAAGCCAAAATTGCCATTTTTTCATAGGCGCTGATTGTACCAAAGGAAAGGATGAGTGATGAAATGAGTGCCGAAATCATTCGGATATAATGATTTGAACACTGAAAAAATAAAAAGGATCTTTTATGAAAAAATACTGGCCTTACCTCAAAGACTATCTCGTCATCTCATTCGCTTCGCTGATTCAGGCGGCCAGTTTGCGGATATTTTTTGTCCCTGCGAATCTGGCTTCTGGCGGCGTGAGCGGCATCGCGCAGTTGATCAATCACTTTACAGGCTGGCCGATCGGCTTGATGGTGTTGGTCGGGAATATTCCATTATTACTGCTTGGCTGGCGCTTTCTGGGCGGACGCCGCTTTGCATTGCGAACCGCGGCGGCAATCGTCACTTATTCGCTGCTCACAGATCTGCTTTTGAAAATCCCGATCTTTACTTACTACACAAATATTTTGATCAAAGACCTGAAAGGCGACATTTTTCTCAACTCTTTATATGGCGCGATCATCGGCGGTATCGGGTATGGACTGGTCTATCGCGCACGCGGCACAAGCGGCGGCTCGGATATTCTGGCTCGTATCCTCAACAAATGGCGCGGAATTCCGATGACGCAAAGTTATTTGATGGTGGATACCGCAGTCATTTTAGCGGCTGGATTTGTGTTTGACTGGAAACATGCTTTATACGCGATGATCACGTTATACGTCAGCGGGCTGGTTTCAGAGACGGTACTCGAAGGCGGCGGGACTGTCCGCACGGCGATGATCGTCACGAACAATCCTGAAGAAGTTTCAGCAAGAGTGATCGAAGATCTTGAGCGCGGCGTAACCTATCTGGAAGGGCGCGGAGCATACACGGGCAATTCACGTCCCGTTTTATATTGCGTGGTTTCCCGCGCAGAAGTTGTAACGCTAAAAACGATCGTTAACGAAATCGACCCCGAAGCATTTATGGTGATCGGGGTCGCGCATGAAGCATTGGGAGAAGGCTTTAGGCCGTTGAAGGGACATTAGTTTTATATCATCATTGCGAGGGCGCTCTCCCTGGCACCGCCCGCCAGGGCATGTGTGCTCTTCCCGACGAAGCAATGACGTTACTTTCTTCTTATATACCCAAACTGATTCAACATATTTTGATTGTCGCGCCAATCCTTTGAAACCTTCACGCGCACTTCGAGAAAAACTTTTCGCCCGCCCATTTCTTCGATCTCTTTACGCGCGGCGCTTCCAATAGACTTCAACATCTTGCCGCCTTCGCCGATGACAATTCCCTTTTGCGATTCGCGTTCCACAAAAATTGTCGCGGCGATGTAGGCCATGCCATTCTCGCGCTCCTTGAATTCGTCAATGCGAACGGCTAAGCTATGCGGAACTTCATCGCGCAATATTTTCAGGCACGATTCGCGGATGAGATCTGCGGCGATGTCGCGCTCGTATGAGTCGGTCACTTGTTCTTCGGGATAATCGGGGGGCCGCTCTGGGAGCATGCTGATCAGTTTCTCGCGCAGTTCATCCAGCCCGATCTTTTTCGTAGCGGATACTTTCATCGCCTCGGCATGATTCAATAATTTGACATATTCCGCGCTGTTGGCAGATTCGCCTTCGGCGTCAGCGCTGGGAATATCTATTTTATTTAAGACCAGCAATCGTTGAGCGCGAAGCGGAAGTTTGTTGAGCAGGTCAGCGATGCGGATGTCATCTTCGGTGGGTTGATCAGAAGAATCCACCAGCCAGATAATTACATCCACACCATCTGCGGCTTCTTCAGCTTCGTAGTTTAGAAATTCGCCCAGTTTGTGGCGGGCTTGATGAATGCCGGGCGTATCCACAAAAACAAGTTGGGCATTTTCGAGGGTGAGGATACCCAGCTGACGGCGGCGTGTGGTCTGCGGACGCGGCGATACAGCGGCGACCTTTTGCCCAAGCAGCGCGTTGAGCAAAGTGGACTTGCCCACATTGGGGCGTCCGATAATGGCAATAAAACCTGAACGATGTTCGGTCATGATATTTCCTTCACCAAATAATATTCACCGCGTTCAAAGCCGCGATCCAAATAGTAGTGACGTGTTCCAATGGCGGAAATCACGGCGAGTTTCTCAAAACCATTTTTGCGCGCCATGTTTTCCGCTTCTTCGAGCAGACGTGTGCCGAGTCCTAGATGTTGAGCGGCGCCTGTTTGTTCCGTGCCGACTGCGAGCGATTGTCCATAGACATGCACTTCGCGAATGAGCGCCGCGTTATCAAGATCAGACATGCCTGTCAGAGTCGCATTTTTGGCGGGCAATGACAAACGGATAAAACCAGCGAGCCCATCATCAAGAGTGACGAATGAAATAAAATGTTCCTCGGCTGTGCCAGCCTGATACGTGAGATCGTCAAGGCGCAGGGATTCTGAGTCGACAGTTTTGCCGCGCACTTCACGACAGCGCACACATTCACAGATCGTGCCGCGCTTTTTCATGATCGCCTGAATATCCTGCCGCAGGCTGGTGCGCGAATTTCCTTCCACAACATTGTTGCCCGGAATATCACGGATCACGCGGTTGACTCGGCAATAACGCGGAATAGTTGGTTTGATATCCGCGATCAGGTCAACCAATTCTTCAGTGGTGTACGGATGGAATTCTCCGCGCTGCCAGTATTCATATAACTCGGCATTCGCGAGCAATTGATTCGGGTAAATTTTTATTTCATCGGGACAGAAATCCTGCCAGAATTTCACGAAATCTTCGCGGTCTGATTCGGGAGTCGCACCTAAAAGATTCGGCATCCAATGCAGAACGATCTTGAAACCAGCGGCGCGAAGCATTGTAGTGGCTTTACGTGTACATTCCACATCATGTCCGCGCTTGTTGATCTGCAAAATATGATCGTCAAAACTTTGCGCGCCCATTTGCACCTTGGTTACGCCGAGGTGACGCAGCCAGCGCAATTCATCTGGATTAATTTCGTCGGGACGAGTCTCGATCACGAGTCCCACATTACGGTGGATCGCAGTTTCATTGGCAGCTTGCGCCAAAGAAATATTTACCCCAACAGTTTCCAGTTTATCGCTGTGATCTCGAAGGGCGCCTCTTTCGATTTCGTTCATCGCATCGAAACAACGTTTTATAAACCACTCTTGATAATCACGCCGATAAGACGACCACGTCCCGCCGAGGATCAGCAACTCGATCTTTTCTGTCGGATGCCCCAGATTCTCAAGCGCGCGGATCCGCGCATGCACTTGCTCATACGGATCAAATTGATGCTCGAGCGCGCGCATCGCGCCAGGTTCATCAGGCAGATAACTCTTCGGCATCCGCACATCAGTGGGGCAGAAGATACACTTGCCGGGGCATGGATACGGCTTCGTTAAAACGGTAACAGTGGTCACGCCCGAAAGAGTCCGCATGGGTTTCATGCGTATCTTTTCAAGCAAGACTCGATCCGCCTCAACATCGCCTGCCGCCAGCATTTGGTTATATGCGGCCACCAGCGCGGCCTTTGTCAGATAGCCTCCGCCATGCTGCGCGTCCAGTGGATGAGAGCGCAGCGCGCGCATCACATCCATCCCTTCGCGGACCTCCTCCAACACATGCTGAGCCAGCGCAAGTTTCTCTGACGTAAGGTTGTTAAATTTTTTCCAGCGTTGTCTTCGTTCGGAAATTTCCATGATCATTTTTAACCTATACCAATAACGTGCGAGGATTATACCGTTATAATGCCGCTATGAATTCCAGCACCGCACAGCAGCTCCTTAAGATCAACCGCGAATTTTACGATCATTTTGGAGAGTCTTTTTCCGCCACACGTCAGCGGCTGCAACCGGGTGTAAAAAAAATTCTTGGAACAATTCAAGCGGATGTCTCCGTTTTGGATCTGGGATGCGGCAACGGGAATTTCCTACGCGAGCTCAGCAGACGTGGCCACAAAGCAAATCTTCTCGGCGTAGACTTTAGCCTGCCTCTGCTTCGAGATGCAGAATCCCAACCCGAGGGATTTTCCGCCAGATTCTTGGAAATTGATATTACTAAGTTATCAGTTATCAGCAATCAGTCTCTGATACCTGATAACTGGTCACTGATCACTGCTTTCGCCATGTTACATCATATCCCATCAACTGAAATGCGTTTGGATATTTTGCAGACGGTTCGTAAATTATTGAAAACGGATGGGCGATTAATTTTATCCAACTGGCAGTTCTTGAACAGCGAAAAACTCAAGTCACGTATTCAAGCATGGGATAAAGTTGGAATTGCTGACAGCGATTTGGACGCGGGGGATTATTTATTGGATTGGCGCAGCGGAGGCGAGGGCTTGCGATACGCACATCATTTCACAACGCAGGAACTGCTTGCGCTGGCAGAACAGGCCAAAATGCGCGTGATCGATTCTTTTTCATCCGATGGCGATGGCGGCAATCTGGGATTGTATCAAGTGTGGGCGCCGACCACCTGAGTTATGGAATTACGTTATGCGGCGCGGCCACGTACTGCCACCAATTGTTATGGATCCCATTCTTGCGGCCCGCCACTCGCGGAAAATGATTGAGCCACCATTTGTGGTGTTCACGAATCTCGCCGCCCCATTCAGACGGACCAACCACACGCACATCACCTTTGAAATTTGGGAAATTCAATTGCCAGTCATAGCATTCGCTTCTGACCATGCCTGGGTTGTTCCAGTCATAATCCTGCTGACTGTTGGGCGCAAAGTGAATGTTTCCGCAGGCGGCCTTGCCCGGCGCGATCTTTTCATATTGAGTGAAGCGCTTCCATAAATTCGCATCGCCGCTTAATTTGTTAAAAGTTTTTTCCATGATCGATTCGGCGCGATGACCGTACGCCTCCAGCATTTCGCCGACAAATCTTTCAAAGGAAAATCCCATGATGACAAAACGGCGTTTGCTGGCATCTGTGTTTTTTAAAGGTGGCGCGTTACACCAGAATGCGCCCGGCCCGCCCATGATCGATTCGTAAAACCCCGCGTGTGGAAAACCAAATAACCAGACTTCATCAATTTCATTTCTTGCCACGCGCTGTAAAATATTAAATTTACTGATGATGGCGTGGTAGTTAACTTCCTGCGGCATATGCAGCGGAACTGTGCCACGCAGAACATTTATATAGGTTTGAGGGGTGTAGCGAAAACCGTCCGTCTTGGCAGGGAATTCATCCAGATCCACGCGTTGAACGATTTCATAGCGAACCATGCCCGCGCTGATCTGCATCAGATCCAGCATGAAACTGGTGATCAAGTCGGCGGTGCGGTACCATGTTTGCTGCTGAGAGAGCGTGACGCCCGACGTCATGAGAGGATCGTACACGATCAGCAATACTTTGCTTTTTGTGATCTGCGCCGGTTCGGTGATGCTATCGGTTGGGGGTTTGGGTTGAGCAGGTTTGAAAAAACTGGAAAACGCGCCGAAAAAATTTTGCATAAATATTCCTTGTATCTCATCAACACGAGTGCGTTGGGCTGGCTACGGCATATCTGTTGCGAAATAGATCTGTCCTTTTACCGCAAGGTACAACACATGATTGGAGCCAACTGCAATTGCGCCAATGGGGCCTGGTGGCATGGAATTTGATGTTCCAAGTTTGGGGCGGAACTGTTTTTCCAGGCCAAGCGTGCGCGGCGAAAAACGGAAAACGCCCTGAGACGGCGAGTCAGCATCAAGCAGCAGAATGGATTGATCCGGCAAGGCAGTGAACAGTATTTGTGTGAAATGAGCACTGGCAAACAGCTCTGTATCACGGTATGCCGGAAAAGGATTGTTATACGGTGATGGATCCTGACATCGCGTGGAGGCTGAGTTGAGGCGGCTAAAGGAGCAGGTGGAAAGATGCCCGTCTGCGTGAAGCATATATAGATCGTCACCGGAAACAACCAGGTCAATGACATCCTGTTTTTCAGGGGTTTGCCCTCCAAAGAAGAAGTTTGGAAGATCTATAAAAGCTCCATCTATACCGGTATATACCCACACAGCGCGCGCAGACGAATCCAAGACATACAAATTACTACCATCCAACACAAAGGCTGTTACACGTTCCCAACTGGTGGCAGGCGGCGGCAAGGGAACGGGCAGAGCCGCTTGTCCGGGAGCACAATATAGCAGGGTGCCGGTCGCGTCAATGCCCAACAATGAGGCTCCTTTTATATTCACCAGCGGTAATGTGAGAATATCGACCAGCGGGCCGACTGTGTATTCACCATAAACGCCCGGCTTGCATTCAAAAGTAGCATCCAATTCAAAACCGTGTCCACTCTTACCCGGGCTGGCTCTGAGCACTTCTCCAGTGGCCGCGTTAAGCATGTACAGATCAGATTCGTTGGCGGCCATGCGGCTGATGTCGATCCCAAGATTACTGCTGAAGGCTGGGTTGAATTTTAAACGCGCGATCCCCAGCAACGTATCGAGTTTGGATTCCGCTTCCTGGCGGAGCGTGATCGTATCAGAAGTTTCGCGATGTGATTCAGCGATAGCCACATTGCTGATGACATTTTCCCAGGCTTTACGTTGCTCCACAGGGTCGGTCAGCGCAAGCGCTTGCGCCTTCATTTCATTTGCCTGAAACAAATAAGTATCATATTGCTGACTGCGCCCATATCGCAGATAAACAACACTGGCGATCGTGACCACCGCCAGCGGAATCAGCACAGCCATGAACAGCATGGTTGCAGTGGATGGCGAATTAAGGGATACGGTGGAATCAGCGTTGGGCAGCAAACGCGGTATAAAACTTCTAACTTTGTCGCTGATGGTTTTGATACTTCGGCGCGTAAATTGGATCGAACCTGCCAGCGCCTTCGCGGTTTGACGAGTCAGAACAGAGGTTTCGATCTGAACTAAAGGCTTCCTCACTCTTACAGGAACTGGCTCAAGGATTTTTTCGACGATGGGCAATTCCCCTGCTTCAACCACAAGTGATTCTTCCTTTTCACCGGCAGGTTCACTTTCGCTGGGCTGTAGCTGAGCTCGTATTTGAGCCCGTGGAATGGAAGCGGGAAAATCGTGCGATGGGCTGACCGTGATCTTTTTTTCCGGAGGAAACGATTCTTCGTGCTGAAGCGGGATCGCATACGCTGAGGCTTGAATCACATGCGCTTGCAGCGAGTCAGCGGAGTCAGTTTTGGGGGCGGAAAAAATTTCCTCGTGCTGAGGCAGGCTCGGGCTTATGCCCAGAGGCGCTCCCATTCTCTTTTCCTCTTTTGCTTCAATGGTCGCTTTTATTAGAGTCACAGCGCCCAAACCATCTGTCGCCTGTATCAGCACAGCGTTTAGATCTGCACTGGTCAGCGTCATCAAGCGGCGGCGCATTGCATCCATCGAAGATGGAGCCGCATCATTCAGCGTGCTATTCCAGGCGCTCGGCGCTCTCCCAAAAAAGAGCAAACGATCCCCCGCATTCAATGTGGTCTGGGCATAATGGATATTCACAATTTGGTTGGCGCCCAGTCCCTTGCCCGCAGCAAGCGGCTCATGAATATGACGTGATTCTTTTTGGCCGAACCAATATGCATGCATGGGACCACACATTGAAAGCGTGCATTGTTCATCACGCAGCACGGCAAGGGTCAGCCACCCAATAGCATATTGGCCCTGTATATTGGTGGTCATGTTGCGGTCGAACAATGTTTTATTTACCTGATCGGCGGCAGTGCGCAAGGCACTGGTAAGCGAGCCGTTAGTTTTATAAAAAAGATTTGCCGCGTCCTGCGCCAATTTTAAATATTCAGTTGTTGAAAATGTGGATGTGCCGGTCAGCAATAAATAAACGATCAGGCGGTCTCTTTCGCGGCCGCGCACCGCGTTCTGCGGAGGCATAAGCGTAACCAAGCCAGGCAGGCTGGCGATTTCCTGTCCGTTGATGCGGTAGATGGGTGTAAGAGTGAGATCGAGTGCCATGTAAGAATAATCCCTGAGCGCCTATCCTAAGAGGTGCGTTTCAATAACATTATAACTGGTAAAATTTGGCGGCCATGAAATATACAATTCACAATGATTTTTCTGAAATTGATCCACAAGAATGGAACAACCTGTTAACAAACTCTGTTAGTGACAATCCTTTTTTGCGTTATGAATATCAACGCACATGGTGGGAGCATCGCGGCGGCGGCGAATGGAAGGATGCACAGTTAATTTTAATTTCTGCCCGCGAAGATGAAACGCTGATCGGCATTGCGCCGCTATTCCTGTCAGTGTCTGACGGCCAGCCTGCACTTCTACTAAATGGCAGCATCGAAATATCCGATTATCTGGATTTGATCGTGCGGGCGGATGACCACGCCCGCTTCGTCTGCGGGTTATTTGATTTTCTCGCTTCAACCTTAACCGATAAATGGTGCGCTGTCGATTGGTATAACATACCCGATTCATCCACCACATTAACCGCCCTCAAAGATGAAGCATCCAAACGCGGCTGGACTCATCTCGAAGAGATGTACCGTCCAACTCCACGCATCGCCTTGAACGGTGATTTTGAAGAATATCTTGGGCGTGTCGAAAAAAAACAGCGCCACGAGATCCGCCGCAAAATGCGCCGTGCCGAAGAAAGCGGACGCGGCGTACGCTGGTTCATCTCGGACATGGCCGATGTGGAATCAGAAATAGATTCCTTTCTCGGTTTGATGGAGCAAGATCAAGGCAAAGCAGGCTTTCTGCACGAACCGATGCGCAACCAAATGCGCGCGGTCATCCGCACCGCACAGGAAAACGGCTGGCTGTGGCTGGCCTTCCTCGAAGCGGATGGGCAGCGCATAGCGGCTTATCTTAATTTTGATTACAACAATAAATTATGGGGCTACAACGCCGGGGTCAACCGCGAATTCATGGAGCTTTCGCCCGGCTGGGTTTTACTCGGTCACGTTTTACAATGGGCTTGTGAAAATAAACGCCATGAATTCGATTTCATGCGCGGCGACGAAGAATACAAATACCGCTTTGGCGCGGTCAATCAATATGTAATGCGGGTTAAGTTAACGCGTAATTAAAAGTAAGCAAGTTGCAATACGGCCTGCTTTTTTTCATCCTTCGGGATTATGATTCACAAAAATATTGGAGGCTCTCATGCGAGATTTAACAAATGAAATCCTTGAATTGATCCGCCGCACATCATCCAGTTTGCCGCCGGATGTGGAAAAGCGCCTGCGCGAATCCTTTGAAAAGGAACAACCCGGTTCATCGGCGCGCGGGGCTTTTGAAACCATTCTCAAGAATATAGAAATTTCCCGCGCCAATTCCACACCGATCTGTCAGGATACCGGCACGCCAATTTTTTACGTGCATTATCCTGTCGGGTTATCCACGATCAAACTCAAAGGGCAGATCCGCTCTGCGCTGGCGGAAGCCACCAAACGGTCGTATATGCGTCCGAACGCTGTGGATGCGATCTATGACAAAAACACTGGCAACAATCTCGGCGGCGACGATTTCCCGTATGTCCATTTTGAAGAAGTGGAAGGCGATGATCTCACCATCGAGTTGATGCTCAAGGGCGGCGGCTGTGAGAATGTTGGGCGTCAATATTCCCTGCCGGATAATTCAATCGGCGCGGGGCGTGATCTGGCCGGTGTGCGCAAAGTGGTTTTGGATGCGGTTCAAAAGGCGCAGGGTCAGGGGTGCGCGCCCGGTATTCTGGGCGTTTCCATCGGCGGTGACCGAGGCTCTTCCTATATCAAATCAAAAGAAGTGTTGTTCAGTGAAATGGGCACACGCAATACCGACCCGAAGATCGCCGAACTCGAAGAACGCCTGACTAGTGAAGCCAATGAAATGGGGATTGGCCCGATGGGTTTCGGCGGAGCGACAACCATATTAGACACCAAGATCGTTGGCTTGAGTCGTTTGCCCGCTTCGTATTTTGTCTCTGTTTCATATATGTGCTGGGCGTATCGCCGCCGTAAGATGACGGTGAAGGGTGAGGAAGTAATTTACGATTAAGGAGAATATGATGAAACAGATAACTACTCCAATAACCGATGATGTGATCCGCGACCTGAAAGTCGGCGATGCGGTTGCGCTTTCCGGCATGCTGGTGACCGGGCGCGACGCCGTCCACAAATGGATGATCGAAACTTTTATCAAAAAGACTCGAGAACCTCAGGGCGATGATTTGCAAGTCTATGAAGAATTGAAAAAACTATTGAACGGTTCGGTCATCTATCACTGCGGACCGGTCGTCTCGGGACTTGATACAAAAGAATATAAATTCGTGGCGGCTGGCCCGACCACATCCATCCGCGAGGAACCGTATCAAGCCGATGTGATGAAGCACTTTAATCTCAAAGGTGTGATCGGCAAGGGCGGCATGGGCGCAAAGACCCTCAAAGGCTGTGAAGAAACTCCCGCAGTATATTTCCACGCCATTGGCGGAGCGGCTTCCTATATCGCGCAGACAGTCACCAAGGTACACGGCGTGTTCAAGCTGGACTTTGGCGTGCCCGAGGCGATCTGGGTGATCGAAGTCAAGGAATTCCCGGTCGTGGTCACCATGGATTCTCATGGTGGCAGTCAGCACGCGGTGATCGAAGCGTCATCGAAGAAAATCTTGGAAGACCTGCTGGCACGATAATAATGAAGGAATTCAAAATGATCGTTATAAAAAACTTCCGAGGCGTTGGCTTCGGAAGTTTTTGTTATTCATAAGTAAAGTGACAGTCACCTTAAAGGTAACTGTCACTTATAATCAGATATATGAAAGAACTCATCTATTCACGCAACGCAGTCTATGAAACCCTGTGCGCAAAGCGCAGACAGATATTTTCGATCGAGATCGCCGAAGGGGTACAAGAGAAGGGCAAGATCGAACAAATTATCCGACTGGCGAAAGAGCAAAAGATCAAAGTCAATCGCGTGGGGCGTCCCAAACTGGACAAGGTACACCAAAATAATCAGGGCATCGTGGCCGAGGTCAGCGGATATCCGTACTCGGATGTGATCGAGATCCTTGAACATGCCAAAGGCGAACTTCCATTTATCCTCTTGCTTGATTCCCTGCAAGACCCGCAGAACTTCGGCACGCTCATCCGCACGGCGGAGGCGCTCGGCGTGCATGGCGTGGTCATCCCATCTGCGCGCACGGTGGATGTGACACCGGCCGTGGTCAACGCGTCCTCGGGCGCCAGCGAGCACATGCTCATCGCGCAGGCGAATCTCTCGCAGACGATAGATGCTCTCAAAGACAACGATATCTGGATCGTCGGACTGGATCAAGCTGGGGCGGAGATCGACTCGGGATCGCGTCATCTAAAAGGCGCATTGGGATTAGTCGTCGGCTCGGAGGGCGAAGGACTGCATGATCTCGTCCGAAAAAAATGTGACTTCGTTTTGAAGCTGCCTATGAAAGGCAAGATCGAATCCCTCAACGCCGCCGTCGCGGGGTCGGTGGCTTTGTATCTTGCATATCTATCAAGAAAATCCTAAAGATATTTAGGATTTGTATCAGGAGAACACATGCCTCAAGCAACCTATCATTTTCCAAAAGGATTTTTGTGGGGAACAGCGACCGCCTCGCATCAAGTGGAGGGCGGCAACACCAATAACAATTGGTCGAAGTGGGAAGCGGACGGTCATACCAACGGGACATCTGGTCTGGCCGCCGATTGGTGGGGCGGACGCTGGCGGGAGGACTTCGACCGCGCCGAAGAAACTGGTCAGAACGCGCACCGTTTTTCGGTGGAGTGGAGCCGCATCCAACCAACACCCGATTCGTGGGACGAGGAAGCCATCGAAAAATATCGCGCCATGCTGCGTGGACTCAAAGAACGCAACATGACCGCGCTGGTGACTCTGCATCACTTCACCGATCCGCTATGGGTGACAGAACGCGGCGGCTGGGAGAATGATGAGATCGTGGCTTTGTTTGAAAAATTCACGCGCAAAGTTGTAGATGCGTTGAAGGAATATGTGACGCTCTGGTGCACGATCAACGAACCGAACGTGTACGCATTAAGCGGCTATGCAGTCGGCGTGTTCCCGCCTGGAAAAAAGGATTTGAAATTATCCATGCGCGTACTAGGCAACATGATCCGCGCGCACGCCGCCGCCTATCGCACCATCCATGAAGTACAGCCCGAAGCGCGCGTAGGGTACGCCCTGCATTACCGCCCGATGGTTCCGAGGCTGAGTTGGTCACCACTCGATAGACTCATGCGCAATATCCGCTACGATGGGATCAACATGGGATTTCCAACCGCCATCTCAACGGGCGTGATGAAATCACCCGTTGGCAGCCAGAACATTCCCGAAGCCAAAGGCACGCAGGATTATCTCGGATTAAATTATTACTCCGTGGATACCGTTTGGTTTGACATTACCAGACCCCGTGAATTATTCTCGAACAGTGGCTTCCCCAAAGATGCTGACATGAGCGACACGAACTTCCTCGCCAATATCCCCGAAGGACTTTATAACTCCATCAAATGGATTGACCATACCTATCCCCACCTGCCGATCATCATCACCGAGAACGGCGTGGAAGATTCCGATGATCATATGCGCCCGCGTTACATCGCCCAGCACCTTCATCAAGTCTGGCGCGCGGTCAACTTCAACTGGCCTGTGAAGGGATACTTCCACTGGTCACTAGTCGACAACTTCGAATGGGAGCGCGGCTGGACCCAACGCTTCGGCCTGTGGGGGCTGGACATCGACACTCAAAAACGAATCCGCCGCCCAAGCGTGGACCTGTACGCTGAGATCTGCAAAGAGAATGGTATATCCTCCGAGATGGTTCAGCAGTATTGTCCCGAAGTGTTTGATAAGATATTTCCAAGTTAGGCGATAGATGTCATGGAGAGCAATCTCTGCGCGCTATTTTTATAAAACTAAATTTCAATTTTCTCGCACTTCACTTCCCGCGTTCATCCTTCGTTCTTCCACATGATAAAATCCACCCCTATGACTCACGCAGAACAGATAGCATCCCAACTTAATGTCAAGCCATCGCAAGTGACAGCAGTCATCAACCTGATAGACGAAGGCAACACCATCCCGTTCATTGCCCGTTATCGCAAAGAAATGACAGGCTCGCTCGACGATGAACAGATCCGCATCATTGCCGATGAACTCATCCGCCTGCGCGGACTCGACGAACGCCGCACATCCATCCTTGCATCCATCGAAGAGCAGGGCAAACTGACAGATGAATTGCGCGACAGCCTCAATTCTGCCGTCAGCATGACCGCCCTCGAAGACTTATACGCGCCGTATAAAAAGAAACGCCGCACCCGTGCCATGCTCGCCCGTGAAAAGGGACTGGAGGCACTGGCTGAATTAATTTTGAAACAAGACTCTGGCTCACCTGAAGAACTTGCGAAGCAATTCATCAACGAACAGGTTCCCAATATTGAAGAAGCGCTGCAAGGCGCGCGCGACATCGTGGCAGAAACGATCAGTGACAATGCCAACGTGCGCGCTGTGACCCGCGAGAAGGCACTCAAAGATTCCACTGTCCGCGCCGAAAAGATCGAAAAAGCTGTAGACGAAAAGAACGTGTACGAAAGTTATTATAATTTTTCGATCCGCGTAGACCGTATCCAGCCGCACCAGATTCTCGCCATCACGCGCGGCGAAAAAGAAGGCGTGCTGCGTGTGCATGTTGATGTCCCCGAACGCGATTGGCTGAATGCCATTCAAGCTGAATTCGAAGAAGACATCATCAGTCCTTTCGCAGAGCAGCTTGAACTAGCCATTCAAGATTCTGCTGAGAGATTATTGCTGCCCGCCATCGAGCGCGATGTGCGCCGTGAAAAAGGTGAAGCCGCAGATAATCACGCCATTCAAGTTTTCGCCACCAATTTACGCGCTTTGCTAGGTCAGGCTCCGCTTGCGAATCAAGTCGTACTCGGACTCGACCCCGGCTTCCGCACAGGCTGCAAAGTTGCAGTCGTGGATGCCACTGGAAAATTACTCGATACTGGTACGATCTATCCGCACGAGCCGAGGAAAGATTGGGCTGGCTCGATCAACACTTTGCAAGATATGATCAATCGCCACCATGTCACACTCATTACCATTGGCAACGGAACTGCCTCGCGAGAAACTGAAAAACTGGCCGCTGAACTCATCCGCGACATTCGACCTTCAAACCTTAAACCTGCAACAAAATATCTCATCGTCAACGAAGCGGGCGCATCGGTCTATTCAGCATCCGCACTCGCGCGCGCCGAATTCCCCGATCTGGATGTCACCATCCGCGGTGCGGTTTCCATTGCACGCCGCGCACAAGACCCACTCGCAGAGTTGGTCAAGATCGATCCCAAATCAATCGGCGTCGGCATGTATCAACACGATGTCGATCAAACCGCCCTCACTCACGCTCTCGACGGGGTGGTCGAAAGCGTGGTCAACAGCATCGGCGTGGATCTCAATACCGCCAGCTCCGCACTGCTGACGCACGTCGCGGGCATCGGCCCAAAACTTGCAAATAATATTGTCACGCATCGCGACACCAACGGTCCCTTCAAATCACGCGCCGCGCTTCGAAAAGTTGCTGGGCTTGGACCCAAGGCTTACGAACAAGCCGCGGGCTTCATGCGGATTCGAAATGGAGCGAACCCATTGGATGGATCAGCGATCCATCCAGAATCCTACACGATCGCAGAATCCATTCTCTCCCGCGCGGCGCTGACAGCTGCTTCGCCATTAAGTGACAGAGTGCCCGCCTTGGAATCTCTCGCCTCAAAAACCTCCCTCGACATTTTAGCCAAGGAATTAAACTGCGGCGTACCCACACTCAAAGATATTCTCGAACAACTCGTCCGCCCGGGCCGTGACCCGCGCGCCGACACCCCCGCGCCCATCCTGCGCTCAGATGTGCTCAAAGCTGAAGACCTGCTGACAGGCATGCAGCTTAAAGGCACCGTCCGCAACGTGGTCGATTTCGGCGCATTCGTAGATATCGGCGTCAAAGGTGATGGACTCCTGCACAAGAGTCAAATCCCGCACGGCACGATCCTCAAGGTCGGCGACATCATCGATGTGGATATCCAAAAGATCGAAACCGAACGCGGACGAATCAGTTTGGGCTGGGTCAAATAACGATCTACAAAATGTGGTTTATTGCCGAGAATATGCCCCGCGATATTTTTCCGGAAGTAGATTCGCCAGCGCCTGCATGATCTGACTTGTACCAAGCGCCACCGCCGCCTGTCTACTTTCAACCTGTTCTGCCAACTTGAACATTTTCCCCACTCGAACATTTACCGCCGCGCGCCGAAATTTTTTCATATGACCATATACATTTTCGTTCTCGGTGCCTGTAATGGCGATCGGAAGAATTGTCGAACCCGATTTATAAGCGAGGAACGCCGCGCCGCCGCTGCCTTCCTCCAACGCGCCTGTAACAGAATACCTGCCTTCGGGCGCGATGACGATGACACGCCCTTCTGCAAATCCATCCAGCGCGGTGCGCAAAGCCTTTGTATCGGCGCGGCCGCGATGCAGCCAGATCACTCCATACCAATCTATTAATTTTCCAAGAATCGGGAGATCATACAACTCTATCTTGCCAAGCGCATCTGGAGGAAATGGCAGGGTCGAGATCAACGCGAGGATATCCGCATCGCCCAGATGATTGATAACAACAAGGATAGGTCCTCGCGCAGGAAAATTCTGCATTCCTTCAGTTGTAATGTTCAGGAAAATTTTCGCAACGAATTTCATCAGCCCATGCGCGAACGAGCGAAAAGCACGCCGGGCACGTGTCATCTTCGGCAGACGTACCAAGTCCGGCCGCCATACTTCGCTGATGGGTTTGGGAAGAAGATCATTCATAAAAAATTACGGAAGACCGTCGTCTCCCGTTGTTGGATTTTTCCAAAGTCGGGAGACTTCAGACTCCGCTATAGAGAGCCTGCCCCGCATATACGCCGTGATATTCCTCTGGCAGAAGGCCTGCGATATGACACATCACAAGATCTGAATTCTTCTGACGAGCTTCCCTGCGCTCTGCGCCTTTCTCGAGAATGGGAGGAAAAATTATCGGTTTACCGATGCGCACTTCCAGCGGCGGTTTTTCTCCATGAGTGGCGCGCTGCCAGAAATCATCAGTTGTCCCAACCAAGCCGACAGGGATAACCGGCACTTGCGCGTGCTCAACAATATAACCAACACCCGGCATGGCGCGCCGCATGGCAAGTTGATGGGAACGTCCGCCTTCCGGGGCGATCACAAGCGGGCGGCCTGACTTTAAGATCGCCATGATCTTATCAAGCAAGAAGCGATCATAATCACCGCGATGAACTGGGATGACCCCATACATGGATAGGATGGTGCCCAGACCCTTTTTCTCAAACACATCCGCCGCGCCGATCACTTCGGGCTCTTCAGGCCAAAAAGAAACCGCCAGCGGAGGATCAAAGATGGAAATATGATTCATGGCGATCACATACGGTTTGCCAAGCGGAACATTTTCCTTCCCGATGACTTTTACGCGACCTAATATTCGGAACAGCAGGTTAATGCCGGGGCGCAAAAAGAGTCGATTCAATTGGATGTGCAGGGGAATGTTGTAGGTTTTTGTCGGCATGATTTTCTTAATAAACAATACTCTAATGACAGTTTGTTCGTCATGCCATTATTTGCACAACGCAAGCACTTGGTGAAAGACTTGATCGGCATCCATTTTATCTGAGTCGATAATGATGGCATCATCCGCTGGACGCAACGGCGCAACTGCTCGCGTTGAATCGATGTGGTCACGCTCGATCACTTTTCGTAGAATTTCATCGTAGTCAGATCTCTCGCCGCGCGCAATGAGTTCATCGTATCTGCGTTTGGCGCGTTCCTCGGCGCTCGCATCCAAATATATTTTTATGTCTGCTTCGGGCAGAACGACCGTGCCAATATCGCGGCCGACCATCACAACCCGGCCGCGCAGCCCAATGCGGCGCTGCTGTTCAGATAATGCCTGACGAACTCCAACATACGCGGAGACCACAGACACATTCGCATCTACATTTCCATCGCGCATTTCCCAGGTGACATCTTTTTCAGCGATCACAACGTCACAGGCTCGGCCATCTTTTTTTGATGGCGGACGAATATCTATTTGCGCTGTTTGAGCCAATTCAGTGACAGTAGATTCGTCACGCAGGTCAAGCTGACGTTGAAGCGCGATCCAGGTGATGGCGCGGTACATAATACCGGTATCGAAGAAAAGGTAACCGAGCGATTCCGCGAGTCTTAATCCAAGCGTAGATTTACCCGACGCGGCGGGACCATCCAGGGCGATGATGGAGGGATGAGAATTTATTGTCATTTTTTACGGAACAGCATTGGGCGCAGAGTTGAGGAACATGTCATCGCGAGCCCAAAGAATGATGGTCTCACCAGATTGAGGTGCATCACGCAAGCTGACCCAACGCACCCAGCTTTGGGATAATGTGTCATTCCATAATGGCGTTTGCCGCCATGTAAAATCCTGTCCACGATACGAAGAGGCGAGTGTTGGATCATCTTGAAGGGGTGTGATCACGAAATACGGAGAGCTGGAAATATCCAATGATTCAACGACAGTTAATGGATGCTCGCGCAGAGCCCACTCAAGCGCTGGAGAATTCACGCCCGCAATGACGACAGGCGCCGAATAGTCATTACCAAGTTTCCATTCGGAGATATCACTCACCGTTGAATGGAGAAGTTCAGCTTGCGCGGGAAGATTTGCAGACCACCATAATTCGGGATGATCCAATCCGCGCAGACCTGCGGAACCGAGCGCGCCGCCAAGCCCAAAGATGCCCAGCACAATGACCAATCCAAAGACGCCGCCAATTCGCGCCGTGCGGATCGACCAACCCGACGCCACCAACAGGATACTGAACACGAGCAGGAGCACTGCGCCGATCAAAAGCCAAAAGCGCATGTAGTATTCCTGTGAGGCAACCTGCACCCAGACGATCTTTGAAAAATCGAGCCATGAAAATGCCCAGATAAATGCTGTTAAGAGCATAACGCCAGCAACCTCGAACCGCTCATCCGGAAAAATATCAATGTTGCGGACAAGTTCCAGCGCGGCCAATGCGCTTAGTGGAATGAGCATCCACGCCAGATCACTGAGTTGGCGAGAGGGAATAAAGACTGCGAGCAATAGTGAAACCAATAACCACAGGCTTAGTGGAATGATCCTGAAGCTCGCTTTCCGCCAGCCGCGAATGATGGCGATCAACGCCAGCAATAAAGTGAGTGGTTGATAAACAAGCAGCGAAATAAATAATCTACTGGCAGGGATGGTGGAAGAAGTTAACCAGCCGTTGATAAAAGCTGGGATGGAAGCCAGCGTGGCGCTTAATCCATTGGGGGCGATGAAGAAAAGCGTGCCGACGGTAATAAAGGTGATCGCGAAAGAGAATGTCGAATTTCGAAAGTCAAAGGGATCAGGCTGCGCGTGAATTTCTGCTTCGATGGATTCGTCAGTGGATTGATGGCGCGGCTTGAGTCGAATTTCAATGGCCTGATACAACGCCCACGTGATCCCGAGTCCGAGCAGGCCAGCCCAGATGAATGCTCCACTGAGGAGCGCGAGCGCAGCGAAAAATCCCGCGAGGCGCGGTTTGTTCTGGCTGAAAAATCCCCAGGTGAAAAGCAGGAATGTGATCGCAAAGATGGGACTGGCGGCCTGACGGGATAGGGAGATCAAGCCCGGGTCTACGGCAATGAAAAAGGCGAGGATCAGGCTCGGACGCGGTTTGATGCGTGTCAAAAAAAGAGGAGCAAGCACCAGCAGGCTGCCTGTCAAAGCGGGGATAAATCGCGCGAGGAAATTAGCCCCGCCGCCGTATAGAAAAAGCAGGATCGAGGTGGAAAGAATATAAAATGGATGCGGACTGAGCGCGGGCTTG
Source organism: Chloroflexota bacterium (assembly GCA_026390015.1). Lineage (GTDB taxonomy): Bacteria > Chloroflexota > Anaerolineae > Anaerolineales > Villigracilaceae > Villigracilis. The sequence goes on from JAPLGS010000077.1 coordinate 72,483, forward strand.
AGGCCTTGCGCGATGTGCAAGGCTTGCAAAGCGGGCAAGGCTTCGGCGTCGGTGAGCGGCAATGCGCCGAGTTGGATAAATCGCAGGCCAAAGGCGAGCAGAAATGCCAGCGCATACAGCCAGCCTTCGTGTTTGAAATGTCGGTAGGTCATGTGGGCAATTGTAATCCATCAAGACCTTAGAGTTCTTAAAGAACTCGAAGGTCTTTGTGTAAAATCACGGCACTTCATAAATCACAGTACTTCCCTGTTGAAAAATGGATTTAAGGTGAGATTGGAATTTCTCTTCATTTACTTGCAGGGCTGATCGTTCGAGGTTGCCGATATAAACATAGCGAATATTATATTTTGCGATGATGGCTTGCGCATCGTCCCAGCGGGTGGTGTTATAGAGTTTTTTTATATCCTCGCTGCGGGAGGCTTGCGGCTCGTAACTACCGCGCCATTGTGCCTCGTGACCAGTCCAGCCGAGCACGGTTTGCAGCCCTGTGTACATGGAGATGCGCGCATAAGCAGAGTAACCGCCGCCAACAGCTTCGGAGATGACCCCATTTGGAACGTTGTGGAGGAATTTTATGGCTGCAGCTTCATCAGGGTTCTCGCGGATAATACGGTCAAAGTCATCGAGGGTGAATCCTCCCAAGGGTTTAAAGTTATTCGTCTTTGTGATCAGGCCGAAGACAGGGAATAGTAATCCTGAAAAAACAACAAAACCGATCACAATTCGAAAGACAATATCTATCAGACCGCGCAATTTTTGAAGTAGATATGCAACTGCGAAAGCCGCGGCGAGACTCCATAACATCCACGCTTGATAGTAGAACTTGAAGACTGTGTTAATTCGATAGCCAAATTGGTCACGCAGATAAACAAAATCGGGGACGAGGATGAGGATGGCGCCGAGGGTAAGCAGCAGCAGGATGAATTGAGTGGAAAGAACAGAAGTCGGAAGGTTGTCTTCGGTCTGCGGTCTATCAGCTATAGTAAAAGAATTTTGAAATAAGAAGGCAAGTGACGGAATCAAAACTGCCAGCAAAGTAATAAGGCTTCCAATGTAACTTAATCTGCGCAAGGATGTTGCGCTAACGAATTGACTGGCGGTCATGCTTTGCGATTTAAGGAAATTTATAACAAAATCTTTTTCAACGAAAGATCCGATCCAGCCAATGGAGAATGTGAGCAGAAATAGAACAAAAGTAAAACCAAGCCCAAGTGAAAAACCAAGCTTCCAATTTGACGGTATCTTTTCGCCGCGCCATAAATAGATCAGATATGCAAGAATGGGAACGAGAAGCGTTCCCCACATCACCCATAAATGTACGCCGCGCGTGGGATACATGAAGTTGGGCAAAAGACCGCCTGCTTGAGATGAGAAGCCGAGATAGAACGGAAAATATAACAAAATCGAAAGAATACCGAGCGGTAAGCCAAGCAGAAAAACATCTTCGAGACGCGCCCAACTCCAGCCAGCTTCATCCGCGCGCCAGAGGATGTACGCGGCAACGATCAATGCCGCCGCGATGAGAATGTCCCATGTGTTGAGGAAGGCCAGTCCGCCGATGACCAGCGCGGAAAATAAAAAACCCTGAACGTTGATATTTAATTTTGCGCCAAACATATTGATCGTTCCGCGAAAACCGCCGAAAAGTAGATTCATTGCGACGGAGATGGCGAGCAATCCAAATGGAATTGCAAGCACATGCGGATGCAGATCACCCAGCAGGAAGGAGAAGAATGGAAACTCGTCAATCACATCACCCGTCCAAGCGCCTATCATGTTGTAATCTTGAATGATGCGCGAAGAACGCCACCACCAAAAGTAACGGTCAAGTGGGATCCAATGAAGTGGAGTTGCGGGCGGCTGGGATAATTCTTTCATATCCAACCAGGCCCACAAGCGGTTGGAATATTCACCGGTTACAGAATCTTTCGCCCAGAACAATCCGCCCTGATGCAGGATCTCAAGCAGCGCACCAAAGTTTGAGACAAGCAGCAGGAAGAGCGGGGCGAGGAGGGAGTTTCCAATTTTCGATTTTTTATCTTCGATTTCCAATTTGGAAAGCAGGTTATATAAAATACCATACGAACCGAGCGCGCCAAGAGCGAAGATGAGCGAGCTCATCAGGTTGTGCGCCATGCTGCCAGTGATGCCAGAAACGTGCGCGAGCATGGCGGTCATCACGTAGCCGAAGTAATAATACGAAATGGCGTATCCTGAAAGCCAAGGATCCTGCGGAGGAAAAGTTGGCGAGCGCAAAATGCCATTAATAAAAGCCAATTCCATTGGCTTCTCGGTGCTGGCTAATTCAGGGTTGGCCGAGCGGACGAAGGCAAGAAATGCAAATGCAAGAAAAAATAAAATTTCAGTTGTTAGAATCAGGGAGATATTAGATTTGAGAAAATCAATAATGGCTGAACGATGACTGATAATTAACCAAATGCTTAGCCCAATAATAACGGCGAGGGCAAGCAAAATTCCGCCAAGATCATTTTGCGCGATACCAAGAGAAGCCAACAGCCAGAAAATATATCCCCAGATCAGCAGACCTGCAGCACGTGACAAGGTATAACCTCTATCCGCCAGCGCGGGGAAAAGAGTATATGCTAGTGGAAAAGTCAGCCAGCCGAGAATACTTATGATGAAATACCAGGAGAAGAATGCAGTCATTGACGTCCAGTTATAAGATAGCGGAAGGCGGGTTTAGGATAATTGTTTGACCATGCGATGATAGCCAAGAAACTCGTTTGAATGCTGAACTGTTTCAACGATCTGATATCCAAGACGTTGATATAAACGCAGCGCATTTTGATTATAAAGACCAACCACCAAGGCGCACTTCATCAAGGCGGTTGACTGGGCGGATCGTTCGGCGTACGCAAGCAATCTTGAGCCGATGCCCTGCCCCTGCGCAGAGGAATGCACGCCGACATTGCTGACATAATACTCGTCACGCTCGGCTTCCCGTCCGCCGGGCAGAAAATATCCGCGCCAGAGAAAACGTAAAGCGGGCATCATTCCCATTGCAGGGAAAAGATGTGGAAGCACAGCCAGGTTAAGTTTATCAAGCCGAGCACCTTCACACGAAACCAAGCCGCCTACTGGCTTGCCATCTATTTCTGCAACAAAAGCGATTCCGGAATCAAACCGGCCGGCGTTGCGAGTGACAAGATTTTTTATGATCGTGAAGACAGGCTGGCGCGCGTCTTCAAAAAGATAATCGGCCAGCTTGCCCATCGAAAGGTACATTATTTCCGCGATGAACATGGAATCATTTTGGCAGGCTGGGCGGATATTAAAACTCATTCGGGTAGAGAATGCCATTCGCCGTCAGAGTCAGGTTCGAAGTTTAGAACTGATTCGACTGCGGTTAAGTTGATGGGGCCAAAGATATGCGGAAATTTATCGGATTCAGAAATACCCGGGGCAGGGATTCCAGCTGGCGGTTCCCACTTAAGCTCAGGCTTGAGTTTTGTTTCATCTAGTTTTAACAACACCAGATCATTTCGTCCGCCATAAAAAGCGTTCGCAACATGCAGGACTTGCGTTTCAGTGGAGCAATGAATGAAGCCTTCGGTTTGTAAACTTGACGCGTTGTATTCGCCGCGTGTTTGCGCGTCAAGCCATTCCTGTTTTGAAGTAATATGCAAAATCAAGATGATCTCCTACCCAATTACTATTTACATAATTGGTAATTATATTCTACGGGATGACTTCGTAAATAACTGTATCGCCGTAACGATAAACTTCCTTCCAAAGAACGCCATTGAATTCATCAAACTTCAGCAGGCAGCTGGGGATTCTCTGGTCAACCTGCGCGTATTTGACAAGTTCCAATTGTCCAACAACGATATAGCGTACATTGTATTTGCGTAAGAAATTCACCGCCGCAGTTTGATCTGGAGAAGTATAGAAACTATCCACATCGACACCACGTTGGATGATCTGGTTTGACTCCATGGCGCGTTGCTGTTGTTGATGATATTGCCAGCCAACCACGCTGGGCAGACCTGTATAAGTGGTAATGCGGGAATGCCATCGATATTGAACTCCAGCCGGAGCGGCTTCGACAATTACCGGCGAGCCTTCAATATTTTCCTGCATCCAGCGGATCGCGTGATAGTCCTCTTCAAAAGAGAAATTGCGTCCATAATCTGCATAGGAGGAATATTGCATGTAGGTCATACTGTCGAGCGTGTGCGGCGCAGAGGGAGTCATGCGGTCGCTGATCTTGTCGGAGGTTGCGGTGAGGGTGAAAAGTAATGCGCCCGTGGCCAGCGCATAAAGCCCGACTTGATAAATTGTGCGCCAGCGGATTCTCCAAAATGGGAATATATTTAACAGCCAGCCAAATGCCGCGGCCGCACTGACAGCCAGCAGCATCCAGGCTTGTAAATATAATTTGAAGACCGTGTTCATACGTCCAATATCACCGACCAGCACAACGACTTCAACAGCGATGGTGAGCACAAGCGCTGTGCCGATCATCATCAACGCGCCGCGTTTGACATCGGGCAGGTCCGGGCGCAGGAGCAGAATCCCAGCCCAGGCCGCCAGCGGCAATGCCAGCCAGCCGATGCGGACACCTTCCACCGCGAAGTAAGCCAGCAAAGCGATAATCACCGCCAGCCCAATTTCGATCGGCAGGGAATAATCACGCAGTTTCTGTAAATGCGAAACCGGTGTGGATTCCATCCACTCACGCGTTTCCCAGGCGAGCCACGCCACAATGATAAAGAGGAACAAGCCCCATTGCGTGACATATGAAGAGATCGGTGTGTGCGAACCTGTCCACGGATCTACTGCGCCATAGCTGAGGCTGTACCAATGTGTGAACGGTGAATACATTGCCGAACTGAGTATATATAGGAAAGCCGCCGCGCCCACGGCGATCACTGCGCGCAGGAGCCAACTCTCATCCCTGGCCCATCCCCTTTGGATAAAGGCTAAAGGGATGGATTTTAGATCGAAATTTCGATACAACGTATAAGCCAACGCGATCGCCGCCAAAGGGAAGTAAGTATATAGATCCCAGGTATTCGTCGGCTTGAGCGCACCGATCATCAATGCGCCGATGCCGAATGTCGCGACCCATTCCGAACGACTCATTTCTGCACGTGATTTTATAAATGATACCGCCCATGCAATAATGAACAATGTGATCGGCATAACAAGCATATGCGCGTGCATGTCGCTGTACAGGAAAGTAAATAAAGGAAATTCCGTGATCGGTTCCACATCATTCGGTGCGGGAATTACTCGACTGGGATTCCAGTACCAGTCTCCGCGGCCGATCGGCAGCTGCATCCCGCCGAACGACAGATACAATCCTTTGGCGGCGAATATCCATTTTTGGATGATGTTCGCGTCCACTGGAACCAGTCCATCTGGCGCGGCGATTCTTTGGAATCCATTGAAGATCATCCGCACCGTTCCAAGGTTGCCCAAGAGAATGGTCATGACCGAAGCAGACAGGCCGGAGATCCATGCAGAAGACTGAATTTTGGAAGCCGAATCTTTATCCGTTTTAACAAGTGAAAACGCAACCGTGAACGCGCCGACCGCGATCAACGCAAACCACGTCGGCAAAATAAGGTTGTACGCGATCGAAGGCACAATGCCAAGCAATTTCACCGGCGTGCCAGCCAGCACAAAACCGTAATAGTAATAATTAATATAACCGCCCGCGTACCACGGATCATACGGCGGGAAAGAAGTACTCTTCAACACCGCGTTGAAATACGAAAAATCCATCGGCCGCTCACCGCCTTTTGCGGGATGCCACAGATCCGCATTGCCGAGTCGAATGAACAGATCGATAAGGAAGAAGACGAGAAACAGTATTTCCACCATGACGAAGAATCTGCGGTTTGAATTCCACTCCGCTTTGAACTGCTCTCTGCGGATCATCCACAAGCTGACGCCTGCCGCAGCGATCAGAACAAACACCACGCTGATGGTGACCCGCGTATACGGCACGCCGACAGATCCGCCCATCCACGCGATCCATGCCAGCAAAGCCAGCCCCACAACTCGTCCAAGCGGATATGAATATTGGCCAAGTCCTGGCAAAGCCAAACGTGTGATCGGATAAGCAAACAATCCCAGCACAAAAATAAATCCATACCAAAATAAAATTCCGAGAATTGGATATTTATTTTGAAGCCAATTGTAATTAAATAACTGAGACCATGTTCCGCCAGCGGTTTGTTGCGCAAGGCGGGTATCGGGAAGCATCAGATCTTTGTAATTATTTGCCAGCTTCGGCAGGAGATGAACAACGTTCGTTAAATCCACAGTGCCAAGCTGCGCGAGAACTTTCGCCGCTTCATAATCGTCCGTCTTCTGGAAAATCATCACTTTTGGATGATCGTAGAATGTGAAAGCTTCTTCCGCGGCTTGATCGTTGATCACGAGCGGCCCAAGAGTAGGATACGATTCAAAGACCGCCACCAGATTAAATCCCAAGCGGCCTTCATATTGGCCGGGTTTGGCAAGACGATAGCATTTAATTATATTTTCATTTTCCGGGCAACCGAGCAGATCGCGATAATACTTTGTCGTCAGCGGATATCTTTCAGGCAGCCGCGTGATCTGCGCATACTGATGATTGGTCGGGATGAAAATATAATCGGCCTGATTAAGCGTATTTTGAAAGAGGGCCAGTTTGTCTGGGTTATCATCCCAATAAACCTGCAAATTCAGATCGCCGCGATACATTCCGCCAAAGGGATCGTATCCATCAAGGCGGAAGGGCAAACCCCAGTCATAATCTGTCTCATTGGCGAAGGATGCGCCGGAAAGAGTCAGGTTTTGTGTGCCGAAAGTTTCCAACATCAACGTGTATGTCGCATTCGTCGAGACAGGCACAGGCTCAGCAAAAGTGAATAAAATTTGCGGGCCGCGCGGGTCTTTTGAATCAGGCGCATAGAGTTTGGCGGATGCGCTCGCAAATATCTGTCCGGGATCATCGACAGCGGCAATAGACAGATCGAGTCTGACTGCGGACGTTGAAAGATCGGTAGCGTGAGCAAGAATTACGCCGGTCAACACGCCATCTTGTTTCGGCGCGATCACGGTAGTATACGGAACTCCAGGTTGAACAAACCCGCTATTCGGGAATGAAATGGGCTGCGAGATGACGTTTCCATTATTTGTGCGAATCTGCAAGTTGATCGGACCCGGCACATTCTCATAGATCCAGCGCGAGGCCGCCATACGGGTTTCGTCTCGCAGATAAATGCTCTGGAAAGCGAACGCCCAGATTGCGGTCAACACTAGAACTGTAACGCCGATACTGCCGGCCAATATAGTTGGAAGATTTAAACGTTTAAGCTTTCCAACCTGCCAACCTGCCAACTCAAAAATGAACCACGCTGCCATCATGCACAGCAACGGATAGACCGGCAGTTGATAGCGCATGGTCGGGTTAAATTGCATGGATTGCCAGCCAAAATAAAACGCGGTCCAGCCCCACAGCAATAAGTGACGCCATTCCCCTTTGAGTATCTTCCAGCCCATGAGCAGGAATCCAGCCCATGCGAGAATACCAAGCGGAGGGCCCAGCCCCCAAACAGTTAAATTGATGAACGAATATAAATGCGTGCGCCGCGCCCATTGTAAATTCCACGGCAGGTCGGATTCTCCGGTAGCCTGAAGGCGCTGCTCACTGATATTCGCGACCCAATGCGGGTCGAGACCCAATCCATTGAATGCGTAAGGCTGAAAAATGCGGAAGGATACGATCGTCGTCAATCCGCCGGCGATCAAAAACAAACTGATCATTAACCAGTAATCAGTATTCTGTTTTTTGTTTTCATCGTACAAAAAATAACGGACAATGAAAGCCCCCGGCAGCATGACCGCCAGCACCGCCGCGTTGATCTTGGATGCCATCGCCATGCCCAGGGCAAAACCAAATCCGATACTGAGCCAGAAAAGGGGAGAGCGCAGGGAATTAGTAATTATGGATTGGAGAGTAGGCCGGTCTTCAAGTTCATTTATTTCCTGATCCCTACTTCCTAATTCCTTATAATTTATTATCCCCACCGCAAAATAAAGCGTCAGGAATATAAATACATTAACAAACAGGTCCGAAGTAAAAAAGTGTGATTGCTGTATCTGCATCACAGCCAAAGAGGAGAACGCTGCGGAGATCAAACCTATCCGCCGCCCGTATAGATTTGAAACAATAAGATAAAGCAAAAATATGGTGAAGAGATCCGCCAGTGCTGAGAATTGTCTCGCGAAGAATTTCGATTTACCAATATCCTCGTTGTTGGTCAACTCGATGGCGGACCGCACCAGGGTTAGCGGCAGATCGCCATACACATAGGAAGCATTTCCTCGATTGTATGGGTTAAGCGTGGATGTGGCAGAGTCGAAATATTCTCCAGGTGTTAGCCAGCGTTTCAGTTCCGGCGGGCAGGCCTCCATAGGGATGAGCGGATCTTCACAGGAATGCGCGCGCAAATTATCCAGCACACCCGTCATGAATAATTCATCCGGATGCTGGTGATATCCCTCCCCCCACTGCACACCGCTCAAGCGCAAATAACCCGCCATCAACAGGACAAGAATAAAAAGCAGGTCATAAACCCAGTCGCGTTTTTTGATTTTTGAATTTTCCATAATTATTTTTTGGCGGCAAAACTATTTCTCAACCATAAGGATCATAAAGTCTTTACCTTCAAGCGCTGAAGTATAGCGGGTCAACACGCTATTCGGATAGAGTACTTTAAGAGCCTTCTCAGTTTCCAGATCATCATAGCGGAAGATAAACATCTTCGGAGCGGATACGTTCACTGTCTCAGCAAAATTCTCAGGCCAGAGCGCAAAATCACGGTTCGGAATGCCTGCCCATACGCCGGGCAAACGCGTATCCACCCAATATGGGAATGGCACGATCCAAACAGAATCCGTCTGCCCGTATTTATCGCGGAACTCACTGATATACCTTCCCATGTCAGAGCTATTCCACGCGCCCGCTCTGAAATTCTTATCGAACTTATTGAAAACAAGATCGAAATTTTGATAGGCAGACGCGGCCAATAAAATACCGGTCAACCCATAGGCGATGAAGAGCCGCTTCCCGCTTCGCACCGCGCTCAAACCTGTTACCAATCCATCGAGAGCCAGCGCACTGACGAGGATTACCGCCACAGCTCCGCCGCCTGCACGGTTCAACGCAGGGTTTTCGCCTGGAAATGCCAGCGAAAGGATCGACGGCATTAATAAGGCAGGAATGGAAACCAGCAGGTACATATCACGCCAATCGCGCCCGCGCATGTAACGCGCAACCAGCAAAACAATGCCGATCATAAACAACGCGCCGGTTACCACATCCAACGCAGGGCGGTGAGGTAATGAGTTCACCCAGATCTCACCGTCATCCCAATTGAACATCAACAGGCCGCGATATAAATTCGACAGGAATATTTTCCACGCCGGCCCTGGCAGGGCAGTCTCTACCGAAGTCATACGGGTCAATGTGCGATATCCAAACTGTTCCGGATTTGAAATCCAATAACGCAAAAGGGGCACAAAAACAAAGAGGGAAGTCATAACGATAATGGAGAGCCAGCTCAAGACATTTTCACTCTTCCCGCTTGACCTGTTGTATAACATGTAAACAATGAAGGCGATTACTACCAGGATGGGCATAATGCGGAAAGGACTATACCCGTGCAAGCCGAGTCCGAGGAAAATGCCGCAGAGGATAAAATCGTTCCGGTTGCGAGTGCGCAGACCGCGGGTCAGGTACAGAAGCGTGGGCGCGACGAAGAGTGGATATAAAGGGAATCGCAGTCCAACGCGTGAGATCACGTTCGGCCAGTAGGCGATCCCAAACAGAAAAAGCGCGAAGAGTCCGACGCGTTCGTTCCCATATTCTTTTCCGAGCAGATAAATATAGGGAAGAGTCAGAATGCCGAGCAAGGCCGTGCCAAGTTTAAGACTCAAATAGGAAAGCCCCGTACCAAAAACATTGGCAACCAGCAATGTCCAGTATATTTGAATGGCTTCACGGCCTGTGTTGCGCGGGAAGTATACGCTGTAGTCACCCCGCGAAATATCGAACACATCCAGAATTTTTTCGGCATGGTCGCTGAACGGCTCAGCCGGTACAGATTGCGTACGATAAAGGCGATAGAAAATCGTAATTCCAAAAACTGCGATGACAAGCAAATTCCACAGGATCTTATTCCTGCGCGCTTCCGTGCTTAATTCTTCCTTTGCGCTTTTTGGATGTTTTATCCACAGGGCATAAGATAGAAACGCAAGCGATGCCGCCCAAAAAATAACATTAACGAAGGTGAATTTCCCGCCGCCAAAGGCCCAGAAGGTGAGCAAAGCGAGAAAAATTGAAAGTATGAAAGGAATGATGAGTGCGGTCTGGGAATCGTATGTTTGTCTAAAAAGAGGGAGGTTGGGCAAATGCCACTCATCATTGAGATATGCCCAGATGACAAACCCCAGCGCGAAGACATACAATGCAATGCCCATGGATGCAAGGCGGTTTGGCGGCTCAAGTATTAACTGCGCGCTGAGGGCAAGAAAAAGCCCCAGCGTCGACCTCCACGGGAAATAAGAAACACGCGCGGGTTCTTGCGGGCTTTGTTCTTCACCCACTTGTAAAGCCACTTCATCTATAAGAGTTTGATTCAGTTCAGCGCGCCGGCGCGCATCCCACAGCGCCCGGATGAAATTAAAGAATGAAATCCAATCTCTGGTAACAGATTTGTACAGATCAAGAACAGTGGGTTCCTGCTGAGATTCTTCATTTTGTAGTTCGGGAATTTGAAACTGGGAATCGTTGTTCATTAAACAATGCTCTTATTTCTTTTTTGCAATTACCAATATACTTTCGCCCCACGTCATCGGCAGGAACACGAAACCTGTGATAGCTTGAATCCCGCCCAGTGCGCCGAAAAATAATTTCTGCAGTTGCTTCGGCACAAAGCGAATATACGGCACATCCCAAAAGCCATCTGAAAAAACACGTTTTAAATCAAAGCCTGCATTTTGAATCAACGTGAGCCACTCAGTTGGTTGTTTCAATGAAATATGGGTTGGGTCTTGATAGCCAATCCATCTGTCCCCTTTCCATGGTTTGAGCATGGATCCGAGATTCGGCGTGGCAAGGATCAACGTTCCATTTTTCGCAGTAATCCGCCCGATCTCATTGATGGCTTTCTCGGGATTCGGCAAATGCTCGACGATATGTTTGATGATAACCACATTGAAAACACCGGCCTCAAACGGCAACTCCTGTGCGGAGGCAGTTTGCAGGGAGGAACGATTCACAACAGCCTTGGACTCGCTGACCGCCCAATGATTTAGATCCAGCCCATACGTTTCAAACGTATCTTCAAGCTGGGCGACCAAATGCCCCATGCCTGATCCCACCTCAAGCAGACGCGCTCCGCGCTTGCCATATCGCCGCGCCAGTATGGCAAAGAATCGATTAGACCACCAATACATGCTGTATTTGGCGAAAGTAATATTGGCGTATGTGTGTGTGGAAAAATATTTTTCGTCGAAAGACATGGGGAAGAGATCAGTAAATAGGTTAGAGTAATTACGGAAACATGCGCTTATTTCTTGCGGGCAATATAAAACGTAAATGTACCATTTGCAATTGGTTCGGGCGAGGAAAATTTCTTCACAAAGTTTTTCGTGAGAGCTAAATTCCATTCGGTACGCGAGAGGATCCATTTACCTGTTAACAAACGCGCAACCACCGACGGGACGCCGAAATAATGTCCCCATTCTAACACGCGCATGGAGGCGGGCGAAAAATAATGCCACCAGCGTTCGAGCTTGAAACCCGCCTTCTCGAGGCGTTCTTCCCACACATCAGGTTCGTCCGCATGAGAAACTCTAGAAATCTTGCGAAACCATTCTGTGTAGCCATTTCCCAAAACCTTTGATATGGACAATTCGCTTAAGTATCTCGTATTTGGCACGCAAAAATAGAACGGCGCATTGGGCTTCAACACACGCGCTGTTTCCTTTAACACCTCATCAATATGAGGAATATGTTCCAAAACTGAATTGCTGAATCCGCTTGAGAAATATCCGGAAGGGAAAGGCGTGCGCGCGCCATCGGCTTCCACCAATAATTTATACGCGCCAAATTTTTTCGCTTCGTGAATGGGAGCATGCCACGGGTCGAGTCCCACATCGAGTTTTTGATCGAATGTTAAAGAAGCAAAATGACCATCGCCGCAGCCCACGTCATAGACAGGCGCAGGCATGGGCAGGTCTTGATAATATCCACTCTCAATTGCGCGCAAAAATGCGCGGAAGTAAGGCAGGTCACGAAGTTGTAAATACAGAAAATCTTTTGATTGACGATTGCTCATCGCTTCATTAACCTTTGAAATAATTTTTCATATTCCTGCGCAACAGAATCGGGGACATAGGATTTCTTGATCGATTCAATGTCGCCGCGATATTTTTGCGGATCATCCAACACGCCGAGAATTGATTCTGCCAATGAAGCAGAATCTCCAATTTGAGAGACAATGCCCATGCCGTGTATCTTGACCGGTTGACGTACACCGGGCAAAGCAGATGGCACACTTGGCACACCGTTCAGCATCGCTTCGATCTGAACGAGTCCGAAGGCTTCGGTGGAGTTAAGCGAAGGCACGGTCAGTACATCCAGGCTGGGATAGAATGCCGCCATCTGGACGGGGTCCAGGTTGCCGAGGAATGTCCAATGTCCCTGTTGTTCATATTCATGAATGCGCGGCATAAGTCTGTCTGAATAAGCTTGTTCGCCCATCACGTTTTGATAGGTACCGGCAAAGAGTACTTGCGCCTTCGGGTATTTTTTTAGAATGATGGGTAGCGCATCGAGCAAAACTTCCACGCCTTTTTCTGCGGCAAGACGGGCGGCCATGCCGATGACCGGTCTGCGTTCCTCTACGCGATGCTCGCAGGCAAAGGCAGAGACAGCCTCAGACGTAGGAACAGGCAATTCAATCGGAGGCAGGATCGGGGTCAGTTTTGAAGTGTAGCGTGAAAGGTAGGGCGAGTTATCCGCGTAATCTTGTGTATAAGTCACTATGTGATTCGCGAGTCGTCCGGCCATGTTGTTTTGAAAATCCACAATAAAATTTACCAGGCGATTAAACCATGTGCGTGTGAGAAACAAATCGCAGTGATAAGTAAGAACAACAGGCTTGCCGAACAGGCGTGCGCGGAAGGCTACGCCGGGCGCATCAAACTGCGGCAAGTGCAGTTGAACAACATCATGCTGCGCGACAAGTTTCGTAGCGACCCAGCCAAACGTCGGCGCGATAACGCCCTTGCTGATGCGTGCCGCAACCGGTATACGAATCACTTTCACACCGTCCATTGTTTCTTCGAGCGGAAGAGACGGATCATATTGCGTGGTCATCACGGTCACTTGATGGCCGCGTTGGACGAAGGCGCGCGCGAGGCGCTCGGCGTAAATGGTCAATCCACTGGTGTGCGGGCGATAGTAGGTGAGAACAGTAAGAATTTTCATAAAGCGGAGAGATTATACACCACGAAAACCAACGCCTTTTGCAACTTGAATTGAAGCAAGTTTGTGGTTTAATGGGGATATTATCTTGCAGAAAAAAAATATCTCAAAAGGAAACTATATGGCACCCAAAACTTCAAACCAACCCAAGCCGGAAAGCGTAGCAGCCGCGGCAACGAACTGGAATTTTCTTTTTAAATGGCTCTTTATTCTCGGCGGGCTCATTGCTGGTGTGCTGAACACATTGGCGGTAAATAATATTATTACCTCTGATGCTCAATATTCATATATTGTGACGGCCTTGATGACTGTTGGTATCATCGTTGGAATTTTCTACTTTGATTCAGATGACGTGATCAATATCGGTCTGCGCTTTATGATCTTCGGCGCGGCGGCCAACTCCATCAGTGGGTTTTATAAGATCGGTGGTTATCTGGCCCCATTCTTCCTGGGCTTCGCCTATTACCTTGGGCCGATCATTCTGACATTGATCGTTATCTATTTTGTAAAAAAATATATTCTAGACAAGTAGTGATTCCCTGCAACAAGACAAAAAAAATGCCATGAAATTATGGCGTTTTTTTGTCTTAAAACAATCCCTGATTTTCCTTAACCCAATCGAACAATTTCTGTACGCCCGCTTCCACATTGATCTTAGGCTTCCAGGATAATTCCTTTTCTGCCTTGGAAATATCAGCATAAAAGACGCGCTGATCTCCGGGGCGCCAATCACCACGCGCCACTTGGATGGATTCACCAATTAATTTTTCAAGCTTCGGGCCAAACTCCGCCCAGACCGACATCACGTTATCCGGTCCGCCGCCGAGGTTGAAGACCTGCCCCGCAGAAACATCAATTTTTTCAATCGCAAGATCGTATGCATTGACCAAATCATCTATATACAAAATATCGCGCACCTGTTTTCCATCACCATAAATGGTTATTGCACGTTTCATCACCGCCGCAATAATGAACCACGCCACCCAACCCTGGTCTTCAATACCAAATTGACGCGGGCCATAGATGCAAGATTGACGAAAAACGATGGAACGCAGACCGTATATGCGAGCATAATCGCGCACATATTGATCGCCAGCGCCTTTACTGCATCCGTACGGTGAATGGAAATCCAACGGCTGAATCTCAGGACAACCATGGATTAAATCTTTATAACGCCAGCGCGTGGGTTCTTCAAATAGTTCTACATCTTCCATGCCGCCGTACACTTTATTTGTGGAGGCGTAAATGAAAATCGGATTTCTTTCCGACAGTCGCGCGGCTTCAAGCACGTTGAACGTACCGAACGCATTGGATTCAAAATCATCCCTGGGATTTATTACGGATGTCGTCACTGCAACTTGACCGGCCAAATGAACGATCACATCTGCGCCTTTGGCTGATTCAGCGATCCTTTCAGCATCGCGCACATCCCCAACGATCACATCGAAAGCATTCTCGCCAAACTCCTGCTTCAACCAATCGAGGTTGCGGGGTGCGCCAACGCGCGCGAAATTATCATAGATGGTGACCTTCTCGCCGCGTTTCAATAATCGATGAGCATAATTCGAACCGATAAACCCGGCGCCGCCGGTGATTAAATAATTTTTTGACATGATGACTCCATTACCCGTCATTGCGAGGAGCGGAGCGACGAAGCAATCTCCGACTTAATAAGGAGATTGCTTCGGGCAAGTGCAAGTGCACCCTCGCAATGACGGAGTTGTTATTCTTCTTTTTTTCTAAAATTTAGAATCTGTTGATACACACCCGAAAGCGTCTGACCTTCGCGCATGAGAGCGATACCGCCAATCACTCCGCTGTTAAGATAATTATACAAACGTGAGATTAATGCCACTGCCAGAGAGGTGGATTGATCGTGGGTGAATATAACCAAAGCACCGCTCACGGCTCCTTCAAAGGTGCCAACTCCGCCCGGCAGAGCAGGGATCGCTCCGCCAAAGGCCGCAGCGCCCAGCACGAAAAGAGTCCAGACCGGCTGAGCCTGAGGGAAAAACGACAGAATGATCAAGTAATAAGCTACCAGCGCAATGACCCAATTCAGTGTCATCCAAAATAAAAAGCGCAGGAAGAGCCAGCCGTCGGTCAGAACGCCGAGTCCTTGAAAAAATGATTCGAGGAAACTGCCGCCGATTTTTTGCAGGGACGGCCAGCGCACGCTGAGCTTGTGGAATAAATCCAGCGCCCATTGATTGTTACGCGCCAGCACATACATCATGACCAGCCCAAAAGCGACAACGCCGCCAACGATATAACCGATGCGCTCGGAACCTTGTGCACCCACAACGAATGGTAACGCCGCAAGCAGGATCACGGCGGAGAAAGCCAGGTCTACGACACGTTCAATAATGATGGTAGGTAATATTTCGCTGAATGTCATTTCCGATTTTCGGCTGAGTAAAAATGCGCGTCCAAGTTCGCCGAGGCGGAAGGGTAAAAAATTATTCAGCAAATAGCCTTCGCTCGCGGAAAAAAGCACATCGACATATTTCGGCTTGTCGCGCAATAAAGTCTGCCAGACTTTTGCACGGCAAAACATCCAAAAAAAGGATAGAACTGCCGAAACTGCGAGAAGTAAATAATTAGCAGTGAGAATCGCGTTCCACAATGTGTGGAAATCTACGAAATATAAAATAGCGGCGATCAGCGCAATACTGACCAGCGCTCCGGGGATCAAACGTTTTATATCTTTCATTTATTTTTCACCACATGGTTTTGTAGGGGCGGATCTCGATTCGCCCCTACAAGAATTAATCATCATCCAATTTCAAGACGGCCATGAAGGCATCCTGCGGGATCTCGACGCTGCCGACCATCTTCATGCGTTTCTTGCCCTTCTTCTGTTTCTCGAGTAATTTCTTCTTACGCGATATATCGCCGCCGTAACATTTTGCGAGAACATCCTTGCGCGTGGCTTTGACATTCGCACGCGAGATGATCCGTCCGCCCGCGGAAGCTTGCACTGCAACATCGAATAATTGGCGCGGAATCAATTCCTTAAGTTTGGTGATGAGACGCTGTCCCTTGTGGAACGCATCTTTCTCGTGGACAATGGCCGCCAGCGCATCGACAGGTTCGCCGTTGACGAGGATCTCCAGCTTCTGCAATTTGTCGGCGCGGTATTCGAGGAATTGATAATCGAGTGAGGCATAGCCTTTGGTGCGAGACTTCAACGAATCAAAGAAGTCAATAATGATTTCAGAGAGCGGGATTTCAAAATCCAATTGCACGCGATGAGGCGCGGGATATTCCTGTTTCTTGAAAATGCCGCGACGCTTGGTGACCAGTTCCATGATCGGGCCATAATAATCAGTTGGCGTGATGATCTCGATGTTCATCCATGGTTCACGCACTTCGACGATCTTGTTTGGATCAGGCAATTCAGCGGGCGAGTCAACGGTCACGACTTTGTCGCCGATCATCAAGACTTCATATTCAACAGAAGGCGCGGTGAACAAAACATCCAAGTCATATTCACGTTCGATACGTTCCTGAATGATTTCCATGTGGAACAAACCAAGGAAGCCCGCGCGGAATCCAAAACCCAAGGCTTGTGAGGTCTCAGGCTGAAATGTCAATGAGGCGTCGTTGAGTTGTAGTTTGTCGAGCGACTCGCGCAGAGTGGTGTAATCATCCGCTTCAACGGGATAGATGCCCGCAAAGACCATCGGCTTGGGGACGTGATAACCGGGCAATGCCTCTTCGGCAGGCGCGGATGCGAGCGTGATCGTATCGCCCACGCGGCACTCGTGCACGGTCTTGAATCCAGTGGCGATGTAACCCACCTCGCCAGAGCCGAGCGTTTCCACTGGCTGCATGCCCGGCACAAAGATTCCAATTTCAACGGGACGCAGATCCAATTTTGTTGCGAGCATTCTTAGCACATCAGTGGATTTGATCTTGCCATCCACAATACGCACGTACGCAATCACGCCTTTATACGAATCATAATGCGCGTCAAAGATCAGCGCGCGGACGGGCTTGTTATCTACATCCTTGGGAGGCGGCACACGTTTGACGATCTCCTCGAGGATCTGCTCGATGTTGACGCCTTCCTTGGCGGAGACGCGCAGAACGTCATCAGGATCAACCCCGAGCAGGGAGCCTACATCTTCAGCCACTTCGTCGGGACGGGCGGAGGGCAGATCAATTTTGTTGATAACGGGAACAATTGTCAGGTCGGCTTCGAGCGCCTGATATAGATTGGCTAAGGTCTGGGCTTCGATTCCCTGAGTCGCGTCTACAACTAAAATTGCACCTTCACAGGCTTTGAGTGCGCGGCTGACTTCGTAGCCGAAGTCCACATGCCCGGGCGTATCGATCAAGTTCATCTCATAGCGTTGATTGTCTTGTGAAGTGTAAAACATGCGCACAGCCGAGGATTTGATCGTGACGCCTTTTTCGCGTTCGAGGTCCATGCTGTCGAGCGCCTGCGCAGACATGTCGCGGTCAGAGATCGTGCCTGTTAATTGAAGCAGGCGGTCTGCAAGCGTGGATTTGCCATGGTCAACATGGGCGATGATACAGAAATTACGGATGTGGTCGGTCATATGCGTGCGAAAGTATAACCGAGTTTATGAACGTTTTCATCCTTCCTCATTCATCCTTCATCCTTGTAAATACCTGTTTGATCTGCGCCTGTAACATTTCGAAAAATTCAGGCAGGCGATCCCGTTCATTGAGCGGGACAAAGGGACGCAAATCCAGAACGAAATCCTTTTTAGGAAATGACGCGACTCTTTCAATAATTTCCAAGTTTGCGACTTCGAATATTTCATAATACGCCAGTTTTTTTCGGAGCATATCCTGCCGCACTTCCGTTGCTTTGGACATTAAATACCACAAGTCGTACAGGTCGCGTCCTTTCCTGCGCGTCATGACCGCGCGGATCTTCTCTGCGAGAACTTCCTCCTGTGACAGGTGGTAAACATAAGAAGTGAAAAGCACGGGATATGCGGTTTGAATAATGGAACGATCATTTGAAAAAATTTTTTCACGAAAAGAAAAATCGAGCGCAATGTACGTTTTGTAGGGAAGGATATTCTCTGCCGCCAAAAGGAATTGCTTTCCCGAAATGCTTTTCTTTTCCTTCCATGTTACGCCTTCTTCATCTTCCATTCGTTTTAGTACAGTTGTGATGTACGCATTGAATTCAGGCACGGAGAACGTAACCGAAAAATCAAGGTCTTCGGAAAAACGTGGTGCCTGATAGATTAGATGTATGGCTGTGCCACCTTTGAAAAAAAAATTCTGGCTGGGCGTTTTTTGATATAGTTTTTGCAGGAAAATAAGCTGCAAATACTCGCGGAATATGACGGTTTCGTTGATCTTGTACTTCTTCGCCAATACACTGACTTGTTCCTGAGTGATCATAAAATGTCCGTTCCTTTCATGGATGGGAACTTCTTCACGTACAACGCAAAGCGCGCCTCATCCAGTTTTGAGGTATCCAATTCGTCGGTGTGAACAATCGCGAGACCCTTGGAGGTTAAGTAAAGCAGATCAAGCAACGCTTTTTCGGGCTGTGCGATGAGGAATCCTTGAATGGGTTCATAGCCCCAGAAAAGCGATTTTTTAATCCGCGCATATCGATATGCTTTTTCGTCAACTGTTTTTGTAACCGGTTTTCTGGTCGTCATGCTGGCTACCTCATACGGAAATTGGGACAGAACGCCGTGAAAATTAAGCGCTGCTTCCAGTGAAACATAGGATGGTTCATAGAGAAAATTGGCAATACTGAAATCATGCGCGCGCCCGCCGACCAGTATGTACTTATCCCGCTCCAATTTTTGCAAAATATTCTGGCTTGTTAAACGGGTGAGCATGGAAAAGAAAGCCGCCTGCGAAACCTTTGACCCCAACATGTCGCGCAGAGTCTTTGTGGTGAACACTTCCAGCTTCGATTGGTAGATTTGCTTTACCAGCACGGTGAGGATTGACGTTTCCATATACTCTTGATTTTACGGAGTATATGGAAACGTGTCAAGATGATGAAAAAGAAGGTTTTCACCCTGAGGGCATCTAATCATGAAAAAAGTAACAAAAAAAAGGACTGGTCACAACGACCAGTCTTTTTCATAAACTACATCTTTGCCAGCAACTCTTTTTTCTTTGCCTTGAATTCTTCCTCTGTCACGATACCCTGCTTGCGTAATCCATCCAACTCGGCGATCTGCTCGGGGATGCTCTCGACGCGCTGCGCGTGAGTCCCTGTTCCTTCATAGCCAAGTTTTTCCTTGGCATTCAGCATCGCGGTCTTAAATTTGATCGGGTCACCGATCCGCTTGAAGAGGTTGTCACCTGTCTCGCTGGCGGTCAGGATCTCAACGTCACCGTAATCAAACAGCCTGCCGAAGAACGACTGAGTCATCTTGACATCGTTGACTTTTTCCAGTGAAGAATCAACCACGTTCTTGGTAAATATACCGGAGACCTGGATCACGCGGCGGTTGGTGACCACATACTGATGATTATTCCATGTGAAAATATCCCACGTCATGATCGCCAGAGGAATTAATGCGAGCAGGAAGCCAAATGCCGCCAGCGGATTGGTCAGCGTCATGACAGTGAAAGCCGAGATCACGATCAATGTGACAACGATTTCCGCAATGATCGAACTGAAGAGCACAAACCAGTGTTGGCGAGTAGACAGAATGATTCGTTCATTGTCGCCTAACATACTTAGTACATAATGTATTTTTGCCATATTTTTCTCCTTGAGAAGATCAAGATGTGAACATTGTACTCTTAATTAAAAAAGAGACAGTCATCATTGGCTGCCTCTTTTTTATTTTGACGGCTGCTTCAGGGCAGCGTCACAGTTACGTCCACGCTCCAGAATAAATTTACGGTCAGATCATCCAGACTTGGTGAAATACTCACAGTGTAGATACCTGATTCGACCGGCTGGCCGCCTGATTGCCATTTATAAATATTATCTTCAAACACCCAGGGGGCACACGGTCCATTGCCTCCAAAAATGCAATAGGCCGCGGTTTCTTCGATCTTGGTGTAGATATTATTACCATTTTGATCCACCGAGAAAAAGACAGTTTGTACACCTTCTCCTTTGCCGATCTCTTGTCCATTTTTTAGGATGATGAACTGTATCAATGAATCGTCTGTAAATACGACAGCGCAATCATACACATCTCCCGTAATTTCGCTAACGATCCCGCCTGCCCCGCAGGTTCCGCCCGGACTAGATTGAGACGTGCCCGGAAAATATCGCCGGGTGGGAGCAGCTGTCGGCGCGGGAACTATCTCAGTCTCGGTCGGGATGACCGCCGCTGTCTCAGTTTGAATCTTCTGAGTAGCGGTCGGTATGACCTCTACTGTCGCTGTGTCTTCGGGTTCGGTTTGGATCGTCTCGGTAGCCGGGGGTGAAGCCTGCGGAACAAGCGAACTACAGGAAATCATAGCCAGCACTGCCAGTAACGGCAATGCCATCCAGCGCGGGAAAGGTTTTTTGTTCATCAGTTACCTCTAAATAGTTCAGCATATCTTTGCTGAATTTCTTCAAGTTTTGGCTGACAATATTTTTTAACAATATCATCCTGAATGACCAGGTCTGGGGAAGCATCGGCTTGGGATACACATAAATTAAATGCGTCAATTGATTTTTGGTAGGAAGCGAGCGCAGCTGCATTATCAAGTTTTGCTTCAAAGGCGCTGCCCTGCCATTGATACACAGTCCCAAGATATTCATAGACCTGGGCCAGATAGCGTCGGTACGATTCATGCTCAGATAACGACGCCTCAAAATTTGACCGGCTTATTTCAAGCAGATGAATGGATTCATCGAATGCGGTCAAGGCAGAATCCACTTCCCCTTCATAAAGCAAAATCGAGCCTTTTTGTCGAAACGCATTTCCCAAAGATAAACGCGTAATATTCTCAAGCGGGTTTCCAGATTGTACGGGATCTGTTTTCAACTCCAAAGCTTTCTGGTAAGCCAGTATGGCTTGTTCCGCCAGTTGAATGGATTGCGAGTCAACTGCCTGACCCGACACAATTGCCGCATCCAACAGATCGGCGGATCTCTTCATGTAAACACTGCCAAGACCAAAATACGCCTTTGCATAGCCAGCATTGAATTCAACTGCTTTATTAAATGCATCTTCAGCTTTCTGCCAAAGTGCTTCCTGTTGATCTGGCTTGAACTCAGCAAGGAATAAATATTCGCGCCCGATAAAGAACTGTACGATTTCAGATTGCGGCGCAGACTCTTCAGCTTTGAGGAAAGCCGCAAGCGCATCTTCGGTCTGTCCCAATTGTTCCTGAGCCAGACCCATTGCGATAAATGCCGCTGAAATGGATTGGCGTTCCAGTTCACCCTGAACACTGATCCCGGGATCGTTGAGGTTCACCACGCGGATGGGTTCTCCGATCTGCGTACTGCCCTGAATATCTTCAAATTTGTATTTATCCTGCGGAGCGATCCAGAAATTCAAAATCAACTGCGGAGGATTCGTGCGCGTGTCAATGTATCCATAAAGCAATAAATCCGCATTGATATCAGCGGCCGTTTTCTCTGCTGTGTTTGGCTCTACCAATGGCACGCTGGTTCGTGTGAATAAATTTCCTTTATTAGGCCAGACAACTAAATTTGAATCCTCTTTGTTAAGTTCATCCCACAGATAGTTTACGGTCCAGCCGCTCATGAGTTGACCAGCCTTCGATGAGTGGATCTCGCCCTGTGAATCCATTTCGCCAAATTCTGCAACGGCAATATTGAAAACCCCATCAGGCATTACGCGGCGGGCAAATGCTCCATTGACTCCCAATATCACCACGATAACTATGATGGCAAGCAAAGCCTGCACCCAGCGAGCGCGCACTAATCCTTGAGTCAATCCTGCTTCTTTTTGTGCAACCTTGCGGCTCGCGTCTAAAAATTCCTGTTCGGCCAGGCTGATCAAATCAGCATCGGACTTGACCCATTCCAACGTTTGCTTGAGCCGCGCGCCGCGATATAACGCGCCAGAGTCACGCCCCAGTTTTATCCAGTCATTTGTATCTTCGGTCAACTGCCGATGCAGGATCAAACCTGCGCGATTCTGATTGAGCCAGTCACGCAGCGTCGGCCACTCGCGGATCAGCGCTTCGTGCGCGACCTCTACAACTCGTGTATCGCCCGGCTCCAATGTGCCTGTTGTAACCAGACGTGCATCCGTCAGGATGCTTAGCACAGCATCAATTGTGCTTGTGTCAGTCGAACGGGTGATCAATTCAGAGAACGCGGCACGGCGGCGCGTGTCCAATGAGTCTTCGCCCATCTCTGCCAGTTTGATGAAGATCATACGCGCGATGGGCTGCTGTTCACTACTGAGACGTTGACGGAAAACTGTCTCTGCTGTTTGAGCGATCGCGCCTCTGACTCCGCCGGCAGCTGTGTACCCGGATACTGTCAGGACTCTGCCCCGGCGGCGTTTCCACGTTTCCAACAAAGCATGTGACAACAGCGGAAGCGCTCCCGGCTCACTTCCCAAGTCATCGAGGATGATATCCATCAATCCTTCCTGCACCTTCCAGTTTCCCAAAGCGGCAGGTTGAAGGATGGCGCGTGTCAACTCCTCACGACTCATCGCGCCGATGAATTCCTGGTTCTGTGAGACCAGTTCCCGCAGATGATCTTGAAACGCTAGTTGAGAATAAAAATCGGCTCGCAGAGTCAACAGAATGGTGATCGGCTGCGGATTAGCGGGATCAATTGCGTGGAGTAGATTTTCAATGAATGCCCGCCGTTCATCATCTTGACGGCATTGTGTAAAAACTTCTTCGAATTGATCAATGACCAGAAGCAAATGTTTTTTGTTTTCCTGAGCCAGCACTCGGCGTGCAACCAGACTTAAAGAATTGGGATCCTGTAACAGGTCCGCACGAAGCGTGGTGATGGCGCTGACAGATTCCGCTTCACGAGTCAAGCTGGCAGCGAGCGCATCCAATGGATGGGCGCTGGGAGTCAAAATACGGATATCCCATTGACCGCTGTCCGTTGGCGGAAGGGAACCATCCGCCAGCCGTTCGCCGCGCCGCAAAGCTGGGATCACGCCCGCCCGCACCATAGAGGACTTGCCGCTGCCCGAAGCGCCAATGACGGTTAGAAAACGGGAGGCCGCCAGCCGTCCGATAACTTTAGCTACCAGAGTTTCGCGGCCAAAGAAACGCGCGGCATCTTTTTCATCGAAATACTGCAATCCCTGAAACGGCGGATCACCGGGTTCGGGCGGCAGATTCTCAAGGTCTTTTACTTCGGCATTGCTGACAATCGTGGATTTGATATTGATGACTGCGCCGCGAAAATCTCCGGAGAGATCGTAGTTATCTCCGGTAGATGCGCTTTTGTTTTTAGCGCGCGGCTTTTTAGGGGACTCAGACTTGTCTGTCATAACCCGTGTGTTTCTTCACCTTGCATGTCATTCTGAGCGATAGCGACACTTGCGCCGTACGTGATTTGCTTAGCAAATCATGCAGGTGAGAATCTCTGAAATTATCGTAGAGACCGTTCGCTCCGCTGAGGGAATCACGGTTAAGTGCCGAGGAGACCATCATGCGCCGATCAGCTTTACAACTGTCAACACAATTTGGCTGGCTATGGTGACCACTGTAGGCATCACCTCCGCCAGATTTTGAGCGGCTTGCTTTAATCCTTCAGCGGTAATTTTCACCATGGTCTTGTTTGGCTTTTCAGCTTTGGCTGTATCCACCAGAACTTTGGCAGTTTCAGCCACTGCTTCAGCCGCTTCCTGATTTTTTTCAGGAATAGTTTGCAGAGCTTCGCTCAATTGCCCGATCAGCTTTTCCAATTCCTTGCGGGCATCCTGATCGTCAGTGCGAATTTCACCGACGCTTTGCTGAACGTTCGTCAATGTGGATTTGATATTAATGATCGAGCCACGAAAATCACCGGATAAATTAATTCGATCTGCCATGAAGGACTCCTTTATAGATAAAGACTGACGGAGTAACTTGCTATATATGAGATTGATTGTGGAGTAATCGTATCCACAATTCTAGCATTGAAACCAAAAACTTCAAGTGGCAAAATAATGAAGGTTTTCGCCCCGAGCGGTGTCTAATCAATTAGAATGATCGTCATGAACAGCCACTGGCTTGAACAATGCCGGGAGGGAGATTCACTCGCCATCGAAAAAATGGTGCATACCTATCAAAAGGATGTGTACCGCCTGGCATTCTCCATTCTCGAAGATCCCGACGAAGCAGAAGACGGTACGCAGGAAACCTTCCTCTCCGTTTTACGCGCCCTCTCTTCGTTCCGTGAGGATGCGGCTTTCAAGACCTGGCTGTTCAGCATCACCATCAATGTGTGCCGTTCCCGTTTGCGACGTGGAAAAAATCGCGGCCGTTTGCATCAGATTCTGCAGAGTCTGTTTCACCTGCGCGGCGAGGTTGAGCATCCCGAAAAAACGGCGATGCAGAATCAGGCGGATGCAGAACTTTGTAATGCGATCCACACCCTCGACGAAAAACACCGCGTCCCGCTCGTGCTGCGCTACTATCACGATCTGCCTATAGCTGACATCGCCGCGATGCTTAACATCCCGCCCGGAACGGTGCACTCCCGCCTGAACCATGCGCGCGAAAAATTACGCGCCCAATTGAAGGAAGAACCAAGATGACAGGGATCTCACACAAACTAGCCCAACGTTATCTGCGCGCTGCCGCCGACGGATTGATCCGCGACAACCAGCGCGTCATCCTCGACGCACACCTGCGCGAATGCGACTCGTGCCGCACCGAAGCGGATGAACTGAACACACTCGAAGCGCGTTTGAAGAAAAACTTTCAGGCCAGATGGGATGCAAGTGACGGTCCTTCCAGGAATGTGATGACGACTATTCAATCACGATCACGGAGGATCATTATGACGAACCGAATCAATACCACGCTGAAAACTGCTGCTGGACTTGCGGCATTGCTTTTGCTGATAGTTTTATTGAATTCCGCAGTTGGAAAATTACGCAATTCATTCGTACTTGCAAACACCACTGAATCAACTGGCACAACTCAATCAATACAATCAAGCGGGCTAATCGCCTTTGTCTCAATACAGGATGGCAATAACTACGAAATTTTCACCATGAAAGCCGATGGCAGTGAATTAAAAAACTTGACGAATAATCTTGCCACAGACAGGTCTCCTTCCTGGTCACCAGATGGGACTCGAATTGCATTCACCAGCGACAGAAGCGGGGATACCGACATCTATGTCATGAATGCTGATGCAAGCAGTTTATCCAGATTGACGGATGACCGTGGTCACGAAGATTATTTCTCGTGGTCGCCGGATGGTCAGAGAATCGTTTACAATGCCAGCGAAAATTCGCTCAACCAAAATGGTCGGCTCATGGTCATGAACGCTGATGGGAGTAATAAGATTCCGCTAACGGATCAGCCTGGCTCATATACCATTCTTGGCTGGTCGCCTGATGGGAAAACAATCGTTTATCAAGGCACAAACCTTGGCGATACCAAAGATTCCCGCATTATGAGCGCCAACGTTGACGGCACAAACACGCTTGATGGCCCCTATTTCGAAGGCGACGGTGGCAGATGGCACTATCAAATCCATTGGGAGAATCCAGAACAGTTTATTACCGTCAGTCTGAACAGCGAACAATCAACATGGGGCAGGTGGAATCTTACAAGATTCTTTACAACAGGAGATTACACAAATTACATCGGTAATAATCCCATACTCGTTACATCTGATTTTCCCATCGTCGCCATATTTGATAAGATCTATGTGGTTGAGAGTCAGGATGCTTTGACATGGTTTGTCTATGATGGTGCTCCAATACCTTTGTCACCCTGGAAATTTTCTGAAATATGTAAGACCCCTGGTGACCCAAAACTACAAGAAACCAACCACGTTATTTCACCAGATAAAAAACATTCCTTTGTCAGTGTCTATTGCAGGGATGACAATGGCAGTGTATCTTTCTTCCTCATGAATGAAGACGGCACGGAAATTCACCAACTAGGCATTCCAATTACGAATACCAATTCCATACCTGGTGATATTAGTTGGTCGTCCGATGGAAAGTATGTGACTATGCCAATCGCGGACAGGCAAAATCAGGAACTATATCTTTTTGATATTGAAAAAATGAAGAACGATCCTTCAGTACAGCCAATCCAATTAACAACAGATGGAGGCCCCAAGCATGGAGTCACATGGCAGCCACAACCAAAAGAAGAGCCAGTTGTCATCAAAGCCTCCGAAGAAAAACCAACTCCCGAACCGCTGACAGTGCAGGAAGCAGAAACATTGGCTGGGTTTGATGTGCTTGAGCCCTCTTATATTCCAGAAGGATATACCTTTCAGGGAGCAGCTTATGATCCTCAATCTCAAGAGGTTACCTTGACATACGCTTCCCCATCCGTAGATCCAATTGGTCAAGGCAGAATAACTATTTCCCAAATACGCAGAGAATCCCCAAAAGAAGCGGATTTACTCTCTCATGTAACACCAGTCCCAGTTGGGGATGTGATGGGAGAGTTTTCACGCGGCGTATGGATTTACGAGTCTGGGGCAACAACTCCACGATGGGATGGGTCTGCAAATTACTATGCATTGAGTTGGAAGAAAGGTGGTATTTCTTTTATGGTTGATTTTATGGGCGGCGAAGGAATCCCAAACATTCAATTAAAAGGATTGCGTGATATTGCTGAAAGTACGAAATAGGGCTGCGAATTAAAAAGTGACGGTCACCTTTGAGGTGACCGTCACTTTTTAATTTATTTTTCTACCTCACCAAATTTCTAAGCACCGTATGCAGGATACCGCCGTTGCGATAATAATTTACTTCAACATCGGTATTCAACAACACCGTGGTTTTGAACTCAACAATCTTGCCATCGGATTTCTGCGCCTTGACCGTGATCTCGCTTTGGGGCTTGATCTGGTCATTCAGTCCTTCGATGGTAAAGACTTCGCTTCCATCCAAGCCGAGAGATTCGGCATTTTGTCCCTGAGTGAATCTCAGCGGAAGCACGCCCATGCCCACAAGGTTCGAGCGATGGATGCGCTCAAATGACTCAGCGATGACGGCTTTCACACCTTGCAGCATCGGACCCTTCGCAGCCCAGTCACGGCTGGAGCCGGTGCCATATTCCTTGCCCGCCAAAACAACCGTGGGAATTCCAGCCTCTTTATATTTCATTGCCGCATCGAAGATGGACATCTCCGCACCGTCAGGCTGATGTTTGGTCAGGTTGCCTTCCTTCGGCGCAACCATTACATTCTTCAAGCGGATATTCGCAAACGTGCCACGCGCCATCACCAGATCATTGCCGCGGCGTGTGCCGTATTGATTAAAATCTTTTGGTTGAACACCGCGTTCCTGTAAAAATTTTCCCGCCGGAGAATCCGCGGCGATGTTGCCGGCCGGGGAAATGTGATCAGTAGTAATTGAATCGCCGAACATGCCGAGCACGCGCGCATCTTTGATCGCTTGAATGGTAGGCGTATCAAGAGTCAAATTTTGGAAGTAGGGCGGATGATGAATATAAGTTGACTCATCATTCCACTCGAACAGATCGCCCTCTTTTATTTTGATCTCTTTCCACATATCGGAACCGGAGAACACATCCGCATATTTGGATTTGAACATCTCAGCCTTGACATTCGCCTCAATCGCCTCGCTGACTTCCTTTTGGCTGGGCCACAGATCTTTGAGATATACAGGCTGATTGTTTTTATCTGCGCCAAGCGATTCGTTGTTCAAGTCAATATCAACTGTACCGGCAAGCGCGTACGCAACAACCAATGGAGGCGATGCAAGATAATTAGCTTTCACCAGCGGATGCACGCGGCCTTCAAAGTTGCGGTTGCCAGAGATCACCGCCGCCGCAACCAAGTCACCGCCTGTGACTGCCTTGGCAACTTCGCCGGGCAATGGACCGGAGTTACCGATACAGGTTGTACAGCCATATGCAATGACATTGAATCCAAGCTTGGAAAGCGGCTCGATCAGCCCTGCGCTCTTGAGATATTCAGTCACAACGAGTGAGCCGGGTGCGAGTGAAGTTTTGACATAAGGCTTCACGTTCAAGCCTTTTTCAACGGCCTTCTTTGCGACAAGTCCAGCCGCGATCAACACGGATGGATTAGATGTATTCGTGCAGGAGGTAATGGCTGCGATCACTACCGCACCATGTTTCATCTTTTGTTCGTCGCCATTCGTGCCGAAAATAGATTCACGATTTAATGAATCGCCAGAGAGTTCATAACCGCGATCTTTTATCGGAGCGGCGAGAGCCTTTCGGAATGTATCCTGCATATCGGTCAGCGCAACGCGATCTTGTGGCCGCTTGGGTCCTGCCAAAGATGGGACGACAGATGCGAGGTCGAGTTCGAGTGTGTCGGTGAATTCTGGTTCGGGAGAATTCGCGTCACGGAATAATCCCTGCGCGCGCATGTATGCTTCAGTGCGATCAATCACTTCGTCTGGCCGACCAGTTAGACGCATGTAGCGAAGCGTCTCTTCATCGACTGGGAAATATCCCATGGTGGCGCCATATTCAGGGGCCATGTTCGCAATTGTGGCGCGGTCGGTCAGTGACATATTGTTGAGGCCTTCGCCAAAGAATTCGACGAATTTATCAACAACGCCTTTCTTGCGCAGCATTTGAGTCACTGTAAGAACGAGGTCAGTTGCTGTGACGCCTTCATTAAGTTTGCCGTAAAGTTTGAAACCAATGACATCGGGCAGCAGCATGTCCATCGGTTGGCCGAGCATGACGGCTTCGGCTTCGATGCCGCCCACGCCCCAGCCCACAACGCCGAGACCATTGATCATGGTGGTGTGCGAGTCTGTGCCGACGACGGTATCGGGAAATAATATTGACGTCGAAGTCTCCAATTTCTTCATCACAACTTCAGCGAGATTCTCCAAATTGACCTGATGCACAATGCCGGTCATCGGCGGCACGACGCGGAAATTGCTGAAGGCTTTTTGTCCCCATTTCAAAAATTCGTAACGCTCGCGGTTGCGCGTGAATTCGACTTCGGTGTTGCGATTGAGTGCATCGGCGGTGGCGAAGAAATCAACTTGAACCGAGTGGTCGATGACTAGGTCAACCGGCACAAGCGGATTAATTTTCTTCGGGTCGCCTCCTAAACGCGCGACTGCGGCGCGCATTGCAGCCAGGTCAACGACTGCGGGCACGCCGGTGAAATCCTGCATGATAACGCGGCCGGGCAAAAATGGAATACCGGGGCGCGCACCATTGGGAGTCCACGCGGCGATGTTCTTCACATCAGCTTGTGTAATTTCCTTATCATTGCATTGACG
Organism: Chloroflexota bacterium; assembly: GCA_026390015.1. GTDB lineage: Bacteria > Chloroflexota > Anaerolineae > Anaerolineales > Villigracilaceae > Villigracilis. The sequence goes on from JAPLGS010000077.1 coordinate 102,336, forward strand.
AAGGGCGGCTTCAAGCACGATACGAATCGAATAAGGCAGTTTGCTCAACTTGACGAGGCCAGCCTTTTCAAGCGCATCGAGACGGAAGAAGATGTATTGCTTGTTTCCCACATTCAATACATCACGGGATTTAAATAGATCTTGCATGGGTTTACTCCTTGGGCGGTTGTTACAAATTTTTTACCACAACTTTTTGAAGAACCCAAAGGAGCGCCTTTGATATCCTTATTTCCATGTGGCGGGGTATAACGCGAAGCGCAGGCTTTAGTCTGCACTCTGAAATTATAGCTTCATTTCATTCTTCAATAACGCAGCCAGTTTTTGTTTTTCATCTTCTGGCAGGAACGCGGCCTGAGCCGCGTTGATGACTATAGTTCTCAATACATCCATCGGCACATGCAGTTCTTCACAAATATCTTTATATTCATGTGACAGTGTGATGCGCGAGACACTGGGATCGTCGGTGTTGATTGTCACATTCAACCCTGCTTCAAGCATGCGCGGTAGTTGATGTTCAGTCAGCGAGCCAACCACGCCCGATTGATAATTGCTGGTCACACAAACTTCAAAAGTTATGCCGCGTTCCTTCGCGAGCGCGACGACATATTCATCTTCCATCACACGCACGCCGTGACCGATCCGTTCGGCGCCGAGGTTCTCAATGGCATCGCGCACATTCGCGGCAGAACCCCACTCGCCGGCGTGGATGGTTACATGCAGTCCGCCTTGTTTGGCTTCCTTGAATATTCCGTAAAACGGGTCTGATTTAAACTCAGCTTCATTACCGGCTAGATCTATGCCAACAAGTCCATTTTTGATGCGATCCGCTGCCAGCCACGCCACCTGCTCGGCAAGTTCGGGGCTTTCGTGTCTGTTGACGGAAGCGATCAGCCTCACTTTTATCTTATACTTCTGGGCGGCTTCCTGCGCGCTGGTGATAACCCAATCCATCACATCATGCAGAGGGAATCCTTCCGCACGGCTAAGTGCCACGGGCGTAAAACGCAGCTCAAGGTAGCGAATGTTATCCCGTGCCGCATCCTCCACCGCTTCACGCGTGACACGATTGATCACATCAGGTGATTTATAAAAGAGCCGCAGTGTTTTGAATTTATCAAGGAAGTTGGTGAAGGTCATCGGGTCCTGGTCTTGCACCTGCACCAGGCCGCTTAAGTTATATGTATTGACAGGAACCGTCACGCCATGTTGCTGCGCAACCTCCGACATGGTGGTCAGGCGCAGAGAACCCTCGAGATGGCGGTGTAACTCCACCTTCGGAAGAGCAAAGAATTGATTCGATGGGACGGTTTCGTTTAGCAATCTACCTCTAAAGGCTCCGTCATTGCGAGGAGGGCGTTCTTCCCGACGAAGCAATCCCTTGTTGCGTATGAGATTGCTTCGGGCAGGAACACACCTGCCCTGGTGGCGGTGCCAGGGAGAGCGCCCTCGCGATGACGGTATTCTTTATTTAGTGACGCTTCCTTTTTTTCTTATTGCCGGCAATATTTACCGCTGTCTCACTCGGCGCGATCACTCCACTTTCAGAAGTATCAATTGGATTAATTTCCACGCGCCGCGGCCGCGCTGCAAATGCGCGCCCAATCACCAGCCCGCGCACATCCACAAGTAATTCCTGGAACATTTCAGAAGCGCGTCCTTTGTATTGTACCAGCGGGTCACGTTGGGCGTAAGCCTCGAGGCCAATGGAGATGCGCAGGGCTTCAACCTTCGTCAAATATTCGACCCATAATTCACTGAACGCACTTAACAACAATTGACGGTGGACTTCATTGAGCACATATTTACCAATAGAGTCGATCAACAGCGCGCGATCAGGCTCGCCGATAGTGGCTGCAGTTTCGTTGAGTCGTTCCTCGCCGAAAGCGATGCGCGCGGCGGGTCCGAAATCAGCAAATTTCGCAGCGTTCTGACTCAAGCGCGCAAATTCGCTCTGCCCCCATGTGGTGCGTAAAGTTTCTTCAGCAAACTCAAGATGCGCCATCACTTCTTCATCAATATCCAGCGCCTCGCGGCCATCAAGCAATTGCGCGGCGAGGAAAATATAACTATAACGCATGTAGATCTGCTTGACCTGCTTATGCGTACGCTGATCAAATGAAGCGCGCGCTCCCTGAGAGAGAGTCAACAACAAACGCAGTTTCGATTCGTCTGTGTCGATCGAATCGTGCTGGAGCAAAATGGTCATGTCACGTTCAATCTCTTTATTAAGCCGCTCACGTTTGCGGACGAGTCCCTCGCGCGCGGTCTGTAAAATGACTCCTTCAAGTTCATCCTCGTCCGCGGGCAGTGGATTCGGCCACGGCAATTGCTCGCCCACACGATTCTGGATCGCGCCGATCAGACGTGTGGCATTGAGCAAAACCATCTGTTGTGAGACCAGCTCCTGAACATCTTCCTTCGCGCTTTCAGGGTCGTCGACAAGCATGCGGTTGATATCATTATTAAATCGCAATTGCAAATGCACGAGTGTGTTGACTTCTTCAAGTATCTTTTGTGGACGCGGCCGCTCCGCGTCTTCAAAATCACGCAAGCCCTGGAAGTACGCATCAAGAGCATCATCACGTTCCGCGGTCTGGGCTTCAAAGGATTCGCGTGTTTTCTCCACAAGTGATTCGATGGCGCGTAAAGTATGCGCTTCCTCAGCTTCGATGGCGCGCGAGATGATGTTTAACATTGAACGTTGAACATCATCTTTTTTAATTTCGCCAAGAATTAATTTGAATCCATACGATGGGAATATTCCAGCCGCAGCATCGAACGGAGGTTGAACCTGTTCAAGCCACGCGATCAGTTTCCACGGGCCTTCTTCATCGGCCAGACCAATTCCAACGCGTTTGGTTACTTCGTTTTGAAGCATCTCGGCAATGTCTTCGCTCAAGTCTTCCTTCATAAAAATGAGATCGCGTTGACCGTAGATCTGCGAGCGCTGTTTATTCAGAACATCATCATATTCAAGCAAATGTTTGCGGACGTCAAAGTTCGCGCCTTCCACGCGGGTCTGCGAGCTTTCAATGATATTGCTCACCAGGCGCACTTCCAATGGAAGCGAATCATCCACTTTGAGGCGTTCCATTAATCCACTGACTTGCTCGCCGCCGAACAGGCGCATCAAGTCATCTTGCAATGAAAGATAAAAGCGCGAAGAACCCGGGTCACCCTGACGGGCGGCGCGTCCGCGCAGCTGATTATCAATGCGGCGCGCTTCATGTCGCTCCGAACCGATAACGTGCAATCCGCCCAACTCTTTGACTCTTTCCATATCTTCAAAATATTGCAGGAAGAGTTTTACTTCAGCATCGTAAATACCAAAGTTGACAGGATCAACTTTCAGCAAAGCCTGACGGCGCTCTTCGAGAGTCATGTCAAACGGGTCGGCATATCCAGCTTTGCGCAGAACTCGGTTCGCGGCTGAGATGACTTCCTCCGCCACTTCGCCGCCGAGTTTAATATCCACACCACGGCCGGCCATGTTCGTGGCGATGGTCACCGCGCCAAACGCGCCCGCGCCGGCAATGATCTGCGACTCTTCAGTATGCTTGCGCGCGTTCAAGACGAGATGTGAGACGCCGCCCTGGATGATCGCCTTCAAACGCTCGCCCGCGCTTTCTGGCAGGAACAGCAATTCGAGCAAAGTCTTTAAGTTGGTTGGTTCTTCGGGATTAATATTAGTGACGCCAAACGGCTGGATAAATTTTCGCATCGCATCCGGCGTGATCTTTTCAAGAGGTTCATTGAACGGCGCGAGTTCAGGGATGAGACGGCCGTCCTCTTCGCGATCGGTGGCTTTGATAAATGCATTGCGGATGAGAGTCACCTGCAGTAACCGGCGAACAGGCTCGGCTTTGAGTCGACTCGAAAGCTGATCGGACGATTCGACTGAGGTGGTGCCAACCAGCATCGGTTTGCCAAGCGCATTGTAGCGGACGATCTCCGTGGCGATGGCGCGCAGTTTGGCTTCGACCGTGCGATAGATCACATCGGGATAATCTTTTCTGCGATAGAACAACGGCGCAGTTTCACCCGCGCGTGCAAAATAGGCGTAGGCGTAACCTTCGTCATCTTTTGTTTTGATCTCCGTCAACGCGGCGCCCTTGCCATAGGATTGATATTCCAAATTTGGCGGGACAGGCGCGACTTCAAGTTTGTAGATCTTGTTGAATTCCTCGGCCTCGGTCAACGCAGTGCCGGTCATGCCCGCAAGTTTTTGATACATGCGGAAATAATTTTGCAATGTGATGGTGGCGTAGGTGACGTTCTCCGGCTCAACCTTCACTCCCTCTTTCGCTTCCACAGCCTGATGCAGACCATCGCTCCAACGGCGTCCGGGCATTTGACGCCCAGTGAATTCATCCACGATGACGATCTTGCCGCCTTGCACCAAATATTCCTTATTGCGGATAAAGAGGAATTGCGCGCGTAAAGATTGTTCAAGATAACCGGTCAGACGCGCTTGCTCTGGAGTTAAATCTTCGGGTCGATCTGGGTCAAGCAGGGTCGTACCTAAAATAGATTCAACGTGGCTAATTCCGACTTCGGTGAGAGAGACGTTGCGATCTTTTTCATTGACTTCATAATCTTCGGTGCGAAGTTGTTTTACAACCTGTGACATTTTGCCATACCACTCCAGGTCGCCGGAAGCAGGCCCGGAGATGATGAGCGGAGTACGCGCTTCATCGATCAACACGTTGTCCACTTCATCGACGATGGCGTAATAATGTCCACGCTGAACGCGGTCGCTCATGCGCATGGCCATGTTGTCGCGCAGATAATCGAAACCAAATTCAGAGTTCGTGCCGTAGGTGACATCCGCGCTGTAGGCTTCGACACGTTCCACCAAGCGCAAATGATGCTGATCCTCATGCGGCGACTCGCGTTCGAAATCCACCATGAAGGCTTTCTTGCCGTTTTCGGTGGCGGCGGCCATTTGCAAAACGCCAACTGAAACACCGAGCGCGTTGAAAATGGGAGCCATCCAGCGCGCATCACGCCGCGCCAGATAATCATTGACCGTGATGAGATGGACGCCGCGCCCGGTCAGCGTGTTGAGATAAACAGGCATTGTTGAAACGAGAGTCTTGCCTTCGCCTGTGCGCATTTCCGCGATCTGACCGCTATGCAGGGCCGCGCCGCCGATGGTTTGAACATCGTAATGACGCAACCCGATCGTGCGCTTGGAAGCCTCACGCACGGCAGTAAATGCCTCGGGCATGATCTCATCCAACGCATCCTGTTCAAACTTTTGGCGATCCTTCTCGTCGAGCACCCCGTCAATGGCTTTCACCATACGCGCCTTGAATTCGTCCGTCTTGGCGCGCAAGGCATCGTCGCTTAAAGCCTCATACTCCGCCTCAAGCGCATTGACCTGCACCACGAGGCCAGAAAATTGTTCAACCGTTTTTTTTGTGGGGTCGCCACTGAATAATTTTACAAAGTTTTTGAGCATAATGTCCCTTTCAAGAAAGGGATTATAGCATGGGAGGATTTGAGGAATATAAGAATATCTGCGATAATAATCACGCTCAGGCTCGCCCCGAATCCACTTTTGGATAGAGCACCTTCAATTGAATGCTCCACTTCAACGGCACTGGCTGTTAAAACAAACGCTCACGTATGGGCGCGCAGAGGATATTCGCAAATTAATTCTCAAATAGAAATATAAAAAGATGGCCTGCTCTGAAATAAGCAGGTCATCTTTTTGATTCTCACTTTTTACTCACGACTCACTTCTTCCCAATTTTCAGCGCTTCTTTCAAAGTTGTTCCCAACCTTGAAATTCCCTCGCGGATATTATCTGTATTCGAGAAAGAGAAATTGATACGCATCGTATTCGCGCCGCCGCCATTTGGATGGAAAGATGCGCCGGGCACAAAAGCAACTTTGCGTTCGATCGCTACCTTAAGAACATCCGCCGCGTTTACATGTTCAGGAAGCACGCCCCATAGGAACATGCCGCCCAGCGGCTTGGTCCAGGTTACTTCGGGCGGGAACATTTCTTCCATCATTTCGAGCATCACATCGCGTCGTTCTTTATATGTCGCGCGGATCACTTTGACGTGTTCATCCAAAAATCCATTATTCGCCACTTCGTAAGCCACATGTTGATTGAATGAGGATGTATGTAAATCTGCGGCTTGTTTTGTCATCACTAATCTGCGGATCACCTCTGGCGGCGCAATTACCCACGCCAGGCGCAAACCCGGCGCGAGTAATTTTGAGAACGTGCTTAAGTAAATAACGCTTCCAGTGTATTCCCCATCATTGTCATTGCGATAACGGCTGTCAAGAGTCGCGACCGATGGAATATGTTCGCCTTCATAGCGCAGTTGGCCGTATGGATCATCTTCCACGATCGGCACGCCGTATTTATCTGCAAGCTCAACCAGCTTCACACGACGCTCAAGGCTGAGGGTACAACCGGATGGATTCTGAAAGTTGGGTAGGATATAAATAAATTTCGGCCCCACACGCAGGGCGGCTTCCAACTCATCCACGACCATGCCGTGTTCGTCTGTGCGCACGGAAATATATTGCGCACCGTAGGCGTTCCATGCTTGCAGCGCCCCCAAATAAGTTGGCGATTCCACCACAATATAATCACCGCGATTCACGAATAGGCGTCCGATAAAATCCAGCGCCTGTTGCGACCCGGAGGTGATCATGATATTCTCCGCGGTCACACGCACGCTGTACCGCGTATTATGACGCGCGATCATTTCGCGCAAAGGCAGGTATCCCTCTGTGGTGCTGTATTGCAAAGCTTGCGCGCCATGATCTGTCAACACTTGATTGCAAGCCGCCTGAAATTCCTTCACAGGAAAAACCTCAGGCGCGGGCAAGCCTCCTCCAAAAGAAATGATGTCGGGCTGTTCGGTCAGCTTCAACAATTCCCGAATGACAGAACTTCCCATTTTTTGCGTGCGATGTGCGTAACGATATTCCCACGGTGTTTGCATTTACTCTCCTATTACGAGATAAAGGAATCTAATAATTACCCAAAAAGTCTCGTGCCAAAATACCGATCATCTTCCTTATCTTTCCTATTATAAGCGGGGCTGCAATTATTTTAATCACTCTCATATTATGACAAACTTCCCCCGCTAATCTTCTCGACGGAAGCCCGCGTATAAGAATCCAAAGGCAGATGCAGAGCCGCATCCAACTTAACCCAAACATGCTCCTCCGCTTCATCATTCAGTCGCACTGAGAGAGAGTCTGTTTTGCAGGCGTAATCGAAGAAGATAAAGTGTCGTTTTTTCCAAAACGACGGATCATAAATAAATTGCTGGAAGTTGATGAACTTCAGATCGTAAATATCCAAACCGGTTTCCTCCTTCGCCTCGCGGATCGCCGCCTCCTCCAGCCTCTCTCCCAACTCTACATGTCCGCCGGGGACAACATACTTGCCGGGGAATTTATGGCTCTTCAACAATAACATCTCTCCACTGCTGTTGAAGATGAAAACACCAACTGTCGGTTCCGGGAAAATTTGATCTGTCATTTTTTTATCTTGAATAATCATCCAAAAATCGCGATGACCATCACCCCCGCAAACACGATCACAGATCCCACTACGCGGACGCCGCCCATTTCCTCTTTCAAGAATCTCCAGCCGAGAAATGCTCCGATCACCGCGCTGACCTCGCGGATCGCGCCTGAATAACTGAGCGGCGCAAAAGTATAAGCAAAGAGCGCCATCATATAGGCAACCAATCCCAGCACACCACCCAGCAATAAATAACCGCGATTTTTTTTCCAGACATCCACGAATGAACCCCAGCCATAACGGCGCGCGATATAAGGCGTTGTGACTAAAGGAGTCATCATGAACATGAACAGTCCATACGGCATGGCTGGTCCGTGCTTGACGGCCGTGCCATCAATAAAAGTATAAATTGAAATCACCAAAGCCACTGAAAGCGCTGTGAGAATTCCGCGCAGGTGCGGCTTTTCGCCTTTGTTCTGTAAGAGCGTGGTCGCGCCGATCAGGATGATGCCGCCGGTGATCATGGCCAGTCCGATATATCCGCCGAAGGTTAATTCTTCGCGCAAAAATATCGCCGACCATAACACCAGAAACGCCGGCGCCGATCCGCGTGCAATGGGATAGACGAGCGAAAAGTCATGGTCGCTGTAGGCGCTGCACAGCAAAATAAAATAAAGGGCCTCCAGCGCCATGCTCAAGACCGCGAAGAACCACATCGAGCGCGGCGGCAGCCCGACAAAAAAGATCAAGACCGTTGAAAATAATCCACTGAGGATTACCTGCCAGCCCATGGCGATATATTTTTGCTCCGAACTCTTAAGCAAAAAATTCCACAGGGCGTGCATGGATGCGGAAAAGAATAGCAAAACAATCGCGAAAATTGGCATGGGTTATTTCATGAACCCGATCAACTTTTGATTCACTTCTTCACTGGCATCGTGCTGAACCCAATGCGTAGACTTGCCAAAGAAGGTCAATTGGCCCTCATCGCACAGGTCAATCGAAGGCTGTGCCATTTCAGAACTAAGCGCTACATCACGCTTGCCCCATAACATGATTGTAGGAACCTGTACGCGCCGCGCAGGCGATTTTTTTTGACTGAGCGCGTGCCGCAATCCACGGCGCAGCGCGGCGCGATACCAATTCAACATTCCCGTTAAAGCGCCTTTTTGTGACCAGGCTTTTTTGTATTCAACGACATCTGCCTCGCTGAATGTATTTTTGCGCCCTGAGCGCGTCAACATGCGCGCCAGGTATTCATAATTTTTTCTGCTTAATATCCATTCCACGAACCAGGGAATTTGAAAGAAGAAAACGTACCAGGATTTCTTGCGCTGCGCGGGATTGTTCAGCACAAAATCCACCATCACATCGGGGTGCGGCACATTCAAGATCGCAAGTTTTTCCAGACGTTCCGGATGATTAATGGCAACTGTCCACGCGACGACTGCGCCCCAATCATGCCCAACAAGTTTTGCTTGTTGAATTCCAAAATGATCGAGCAAGCCGACAATATCCTTTGCGAGAATATCCACATCATAAGCAGATACGCCAGTTGGTTTATCTGATAAGTTATATCCACGCTGGTCAGGGACAATGACACGAAAACCTGCATCCACCAAAGCTGGGATCTGATTCTTCCAACCGTAGTGGAACTCAGGAAATCCATGTAATAAAACGACCGCCGTCCCATTTTCAGGTCCGTCGGTCATTACGTGCAGATTGATTTTATTGGTGGTGATAAATTGACTTTTCATCCCGCTAGTATAACGGAATTCTTGCCCCGTTCACTTTACTGGCTTCATCTGAAAACAAATAAGTCATCGCTGAGACAATTTCTGCGGGAGTGGTGCCTTCGCGCTGCGTTTCGCCTTTTGTATTAATGGATTTAACGTGGATGATATTCGCGGTCAATCCGCTGTCTTTGAATTCTTCAGCCAGAGTCAGCACCAAACTTTCCTGCGCCGATTTTGCCGCAGCGTATAAAGCCATCTTCGCGGCAGGATTAATCGTCACTGGCATGGATACGATCAACACGCGTCCGCACTGGCTCGCGGCGATATGCGGCGCAAACGACTGGAGCAAATGGAATGTTGTCCACGCGTGCTGATCGAGCATAGAATCAAAATCGTCTGCGTTTGATTCCGGGATGGTCTTACCACCCGTCCACCCGCCGACAAGATGGATCAAAGCGTGGACACTGCCAAATTTGGAAAGAACAGTTTCAGCCGAGCCATGAACCGCTGGCCCGTTGAGCAGGTCAATGGTCTGAGAGTAGAGTCTCTCGCTGGGCAAATTCAAATCACGGATGAGGGCATCCAATTTATTTGGATCACTGTCAAGCAGCGCAAGGTTGTGCCCGCGCTCCGCAAAAGTTTTCGCGACGAGATTCCCTAATACGCCGGTTGCGCCGGTGATAACGATCACTTTGCTTTTCAACATTTGACCCTCAACTTTAATCATACAGCGCCTTGATTTGACTTTCGGTCATGCCTTCAACAATGGGTCTGTCGCTTTGTTCGGGTAAATGTTCCTTGCCATGAAAATCGATCAGGTGACCAGACTTGGCGGCTTTGGTTTCGAGATAAAAACGATTATGTTCATTGCTTGGCAAAATATGCGGAATGCGCGCGCTGACCTTCACGCCGTACTGCGTGAGCTGATCAATTTTTTTTGGATTGTTGGTCATCAAATTAATAGACTGCACCTTGAGCGAGTGAAGCATGTGCGCGGCGACCGCGTAATCACGTTCATCATCGCGGAAGCCGAGAGCGAGATTCGCTTCCACGGTATCCAATCCCTGATCTTGCAAACTGTACGCGCGAATTTTATTGGTCAACCCAATTCCGCGCCCCTCCTGACGAAGATATAAAACGATACCGTTTTCCATTTCGCCAATTTTCTTTAACGAGGCTTCGAGTTGATCGCGGCAATCACAACGCAAGGAACCGATCACGTCGCCTGTTAAACATTCAGAGTGCAAACGCACCGGCACATCGTCTGCGCCAAGCACCTCGCCTTTGATTATGGCAACATGTTCCTTGTCATCCTGATTGTTTGAAAATCCAACGATATGAAAATCGCCAAAGCGTGAAGGAAGTTCCGCGATCGCTTCAATGCGAACACAAACATTATCCTTGCCAACGCCTTCACATTCGTGACAGCAATTTTCTTCCAACAAAAGTTCGATTTGTTCATGTGTAAATGTAGTCATGGTTCTTCTCCGTTGCAAATCACGCTTGAAGCGTGGCCTGTAATTTATAGTATAACAAAACTCCGCCGTCTGCTTGTGCTTCAATGTTTTCCAACTTTAAAGCAATGGCGTCATTTCGCTCAAATCCTAAACCGGCCGCTAGAGTGGGAGCTTGTTCACCACCAAAGATCATCGGCGCGATGTAAATCATTAATTCATCTACAAGCCCAAGCTTTAATAATTCAAAATTAAGCGTGCCGCCGCCTTCGACCATCACGCGCCGCGCGCCAAGTTCATATAATTTATCCAGCGCCAGCGAAAGATCCACGCGCTCTGATTCGTGGATAAAAACTTCCACGTCCCGCTCACGTAAAAAATAAACTTGTTCCATTGACGTGCGATTCGTTGTAAATATTACGGTGCGTGCAGGACCAATATTTAGAAAATCAGAATCTGGATGAATGTCTCCGCTGGTGACAATGCCCACTTTAATTGGATTTTGCGGCAGCCCGCGCCTGACTCTGCCCTCACGCAGCGCTTCGCTCTTAACTGTCAGCCTGGGATTCTCTTCGAGCAGTGTCTTGCCCCCGACAAGCACCGCATCTGCGCCCGCGCGCAATTCATCCACACGATTCTTGTCTTGTGTAGACGAAATTGCGGCACCTTTGCGCTCAAAGGTATCTATCTTTCCATCGGCTGTAGTGGCGATGTTGATAAAAGTGTACGGTCTGTTCATGTCTTTATTTCTGACGCCCTAACTTCCTTTGTCTTTACCTTTCAGGTAATTCGAATTCGAAAATCTCCCGCCGTTGGTAATCCAACATCAATCAATATGAGCCTGAGAAATATTTCGTGATCAAGTCGCTGATATCTGCGCTGGAATTAGCGCGCACTGTGGCGAAGAAATCATACGAGGTTGCGCGTCCGCGCGAATAACGCGAGGCGTAATCTTTTAGGAAACGGAAGAAATCATCATCCCCCATACGCCCGCGCAGATCTTCAATAAAATGTGCGCCGTTTAAATAAGCCGCGTTTGTATAGCTGCGAAACGTGCCGCCATTATAAATGGATGTGTCTACATAACCACCTGGCTTGAAATAATCCACGCGAAATTGCCACCACCAACTGAGCTGGCCTGGATAATTGAATTCATAAAAAACATGCTCGCTATAAGTTGCCATGGCTTCATCAAGCCAGGGCTCAAGCGCCTGATCGTTTCCGACCAGCCCAAACCACCATTGATGCGCGATCTCATGCACTCCGATCGTCGTGAGATTGTTCCGCGCGCCGCCGCTGTATTGGGCATAGAAATCAGTCGCCAGAAAAACCAGCCCGTCATATTCCTGCCCATCATGAATATCGGTCTGCACCACCGCCAATGTCTGATATGGATATGGCGCGAATTTTGCGGAATAAATGCTGACAGCTTGCATCGCCGCGAACAGCATTGCATCACCTGCAGATTGATAGCCATCGAAATAATAAGAACGGATCACGACATCGCCGACGGCTGTATCCGTCATAATGAATTCGTTGCTGGCTGACAGCGCAAACGTGCGCGCTCCGTAAAGATGATAGCGTGTCCATTCGCCGTTTTGCTCGGATGGCGCACTCGCCGCGATGATCACCTCTGAATCAGTTTTGAGATTCAGCTCAATGTCAGATGAGTCATAGACAAGGTGTTCGCCAAAAGATATGGGATCATGCAAAATCCACCCGCCGCTCGCGTCGCGCGGCACAATGAATGGATACCATTCCACAAGATTGATCTGATTGAAATCGTATCCGAATATTCCGTTAGATGTTTTTGCAGGTATGTTGAGATTGAAGTTAAGAGTCAATGTACTAGCCGAGCCTGGCTGAAGTGGCTGAGGCAGGCTTAGCCCGAGACGTTGACCGCTGAGGGAAAATGTTGTCAACGCAGCGCCTTCAAGCGAGATGGAATTTAAGGTAAAAGTGCTGCCATAAAGATTTGGCTGAACGGATAAAACAATATCCGATAACGCTGTGCCCGTATTGTTGGTATAGCGAATCGTTTCATCCACGCTTAATGTGCGGGCGGTGAAATCCAAAGTCGCGTAGAGGATGTAATTTGTGCGCGACGCGGAGGCAGCCTCAGGCGGCGCTGAAGTCGTCGCGGTAGCAAGTGTCGCCGAAGCAGGAAGCGGAGTGAATGTTTGCGTTGGGGTTTCTGTCGGTGGAACTTGTGTGGACGAGGGTGTATCCATGACAATCAATCCAGCAGGTTGAAACGGCGTAGGCGTCGGTGAAGCATTCGGATCTTGTGTGATCAGAATGAATTGCGGAATGGCAGGCGCGGCCGGAGGCGGTGACCCGCAGGCTGAAAGAAAGATGAAAAATAAAAAGAAAAAAGTAACACGTACTGAACGGGGGTTTTTTTTCATCAATATACGTTTTGGAAATATTGGAGGATGAGATCTGAAATATCTACGCTGGTATATTCACGCAGGAGATGGAAGAAATCTGCCGTGGTGACGATCTTGCCGCGACCCTGCTTAAGGTAATCTTGCAGAAATGCAAAAAACTCCTCGTCACCAATTTGCGTGCGCAGGTCTTCGAGAAAATGCGCCCCTTGAAAATACGCCGCGTTGGTATAAGGGCGGAATCCCTGACCCTCATAAATTGGAATATCCACAAAGCCTTGTGGTTTGTAAAAATCAATTCGATAAGTCCACCACCAACCGACGAGGTCCGGATGAGTGTTTTCATAATAAATACGTTCAGAGTATGTGGCTAAGGCTTCGTCCACCCAGGGCTGCAAGGCCTGATCGCTGGCGACCTGCTCAAACCACCATTGATGAGAGGTTTCATGCGCAGCTACAAAGGTGAGATAGTTGGCAGGTGTTCCATCGTATAGGTTGTAAAAATCACGCGGGAGAAAGAAGAAAGCCGAGTATTCCATTCCATCGTTGAAGTCTCCCATCACGATAGAGAGTGTCTTATGTTGATATGCTCCGTAGCGCTGGTTAAAAACCCGGATTGCATCAACGCTGGCTTGTAACGCAGCCAGGCCTGCAGTTTCGTTTATGGCAAAGTAATAACTTATAACGGATATACCCTCAAACTGCGAACTTTGGACTTGGAACTCACGGCTGGCCGACAGGGCAAATGTCCGCGCTGAGGTGATGGTGTAACGGGTAGAGTCTGCTAGTTGTTCAGGGAATCCGCTCGCAGCCACGACCGGTGCTGTGTCAGGATCTGCAAATTTGAGATTTACTTCGTAGTCAGCAGAATCGTAAACAAGATGTTCACCGTAATACCAGGGAGCGTGTAATATCCACTCTCCATTTATATAAGGCACAACGAACGGATACCAATCCACGAGATTCAATTGATGTTTAGTGTACCCATAAATGCGCGGACGTGAAATCTTCGGGTCTTCCTGCACTGCAAATGGAAGCGTCAGTGTGAAATGAATATTGATGGTCAATGCGCTTTCAGGCTGAAGCAAGGAACTCAAAGCAATATCCAATCTTTGACCCTCAAGGGCATATGCAGTGACTGGCGCACCGTCAATTGAGATACTTTGGAGATCGAAACTATCAACCAAAAGGTTGGGTACCACCGCAAGAACTATTGAGTCGAGCTGTTTGCCTGTATGGTTGGGATAGCGAATTATCTCATCCACTGTGACGATGTGCGCGTCGTAGTCAACGAGCGTATTCAGTGTGTACCCGGCAAGCTCAGTTGTAGAAACAGGCGTTGTTTCAGGAAGCGAGGTGGGCGAAGTCGGCGATGGCGCGATTGTTGATATTGGCACATGCAAAATGGTGGCAATGAATTGAGGTACAGGCGTAAAATAAGAATAGGTAATAACAAAGGAAAGAAGGAAAAGCAACAGAAACCTGGCTATTTTTTTTGACATGGGCTGTATTCTAACAAATAAATATCCCACTAACCTGACTTCATTTTTTTCAACAAGAACGCCAGCAGGAAAAACGCAGTAGCCGTTAGCACGATGGTGGAACCTGAAACAATATTCAAGTAATAACTCAAATACAACCCGATCACTGATGATAACGCGCCGATCAAGGCTGATACCAACATCATCGGCAATAAGCGACGGGTGAGTAAATACGCTGTCGCGGCAGGCGTCACAAGCATGGCGGCGGCGAGGCTAACTCCCACAGTTTGCAAAGAGACCACAACAGTCAGAGCCAAAAGCACGAGCATGAGATTCCGCAGCAATTCAGCAGGCAGGCGCAATGTCGCAGCGAGAACGGGATCAAACGAAATGACAAGAAATTGATTGAAGAAAAAAGCAACTATCAGCAGAATAATCAAACTCAAGAGACCGATTAGCCACAAGTCGGAGCTGCTGACTCCCAAGACATTACCAAATAAAATATGGGATAAATCCACCGCATAGGTTTGCATGGAGCTGATCAGCGCCACTCCCAGAGAGAGCGCCGCCGCAAATAGAATTCCGATGGCGGTATCTTCCTTGACGACGCCTTCGCGTGAGAATAATCCAATACTCAAGGCGACGATAACTGCCGCTACTCCCGCGCCGACCAGTAAGTTGCCCTGCAACAAATAAGCGATTGCCACTCCAGGTAGAATCGCGTGCGCCATTGCGTCACCCAGAAATGCCATACCGCGCAAAACCACATAAGTCCCCATCACGGCGCACAACACACCCACGATGACCGAGGCGAAAAGTCCGCGCTGCATAAATTGATAAGCAAGAGGTTCCAGTAACCAGTTCATTTGACCTCTGCATGGTGATGTTCTTCTTCGGGCGGACAACACTCATCAACAAGCATCATCCCATCTTCCATTACCAACAGAGAATTCCCAAATGCACCTGCGAGATGTTCTTTTGTAAAAACCTGTTTTGGAGTGCCAAACGCGATCAGACGATGATTGATTAACAGCACAAGATCAAAGCGCGAGGCGGCAAGATTGAGGTCGTGAGTCGAAATTATGGTGGTCACTTGTTTCTCGCGCAGATGATCAAGCAGACCGAAAGTCACTTCTTGCGTGGTGGCGTCCACACCTGTAAAGGGTTCATCCATCAAAAGGATATGCGGCTCTTGAGCCAATGCGCGGGCGAGGAAGGCGCGCTGCTGCTGTCCACCAGAAAGTTGGCCAATGGACAGGTCTGTCAGATCAGCAATGCCCATTTGTTCAATGCTCTTGCGGACGATTTGTTTATCTTTTTTCGACGGATTGCTCCACCAGCCAATTTGACCAAAACGCCCCATCATCACCACATCACTAACTGTGACGGGAAAACGCCAGTCCACATCTTCGCGCTGAGGCACATATGCCACGCAATCTTTATGTGCGCCAAGTGATTCACCGTGGATGAAAATTTTTCCGCTTTTCAGGGGCAAAATCCCAACCAATGCTTTGAACAGCGTGGACTTTCCCGCGCCATTTGGACCGACCACAGCCACGCGCGCACCATGCGGAACTTGAAAACTCAAGTCTTGCAAAATTATTTTGTCGCCGTAGCCAATGCTGATGTTTTCAATTTCAAGTCGATGAGGAGTATGAGGCATAGGATTTACATTTTTTGATTTGTGATTTATAGGTGTGAAAATCATGAAAAGAATTTCGTTAATCTTACTTCAAACCGTCCACAATGCGGGACACATTATGCTTCATCATGTCAATATAGGTTGCGGCTGGCGCGCCGGCAGTGAGCGACTCAAGATGCAAATCGTTCACTACCTTCACGCCAGTCTCTGCGGCGATCTGATTCGCAAGGTCGGGGTTTTCCACTTCACTGAGGAATATCGCGGGCGCCCCCGACGCTTTGATTTGCTCGATCAACGCAGCCATTTCCTTCGCTGATGTTCCTGCTTCCGTGCTCAGGCTGGGGATGACCGCACCGACGATCTCAAAACCATAGCGCTGGGCAAAATATCCAACAGCTTCGTGATTGGTCACCAGCAAACGGCGTTCAACAGGAATGGTGTTGACCTGTTCCACGATCCACGCATCAAGTTCTTTGAGTTGTGAGATGTATGCATCTGCGTTGGCTTTGTATATTTCTGCGCCATCAGCGTCAACCTTGATCAATCCATCGCGGATATTTTCGACATAGCTGATGACACGATTCGGATCGAGCCACATGTGCGGATCACCAATCATCTGTCCAGCGTTTTCATCATCTTCCATTTGATTGGGCGTCAATCCGTCAGACGCAGTGACGATAAGTCGCTCGCCGCCTGTGTTCTCTAAAAGTGGTTTTATGAAATGTTCATACTCTATTCCATTGAGAACTAACAGATTGCTTTTGGAGATTTTTGCCATATCAGATGGCGCGGCTTGATAAGCGTGCGGATCTGCGCCGAAGGGGAGGAGTGAGTCTACGCGCAGACGGTTGCCAGCGATATTCTGCGTGATGTCCGCCAGAAAGGTGGTGGAGGCGAGCACTTTCAAGGCGCCGTCACTGCTTTTTGGGACTGACCCGCAGGCAGTTAAGAAAAGAGCCGCGAGGGTTGTAAACACAGTAATGGAATTGATAATCTTTTTCATTTATGATCCTTTTTACTTCCCCCACCATCTGGTGAGGGAAGTATTAAATTTTTACGGGCGTCGGCGGGTTTAATCTACAGAAGTAATTTGAATATTGAATTTAATTTGCGCGGCATTTTGCGCACAGGCCGAAGAGTTGCAACCAGTGTTCGCTGATCTGGTAGCCGGTCTTTTTGGCAATTGATTTTGTTAACACATCCAGATCGTCGCCTTCGAAAAAAGCCACCTGCCCGCAATTTTGGCAGAGCAGCAAATGTTGATGACCTTCGCCTGCCGAGATAAATGCCTGACATCCCATCGGCTGATGCACACGTTGAATTAGATGCAGTTCTTCCAACTTTTCCAATGTACGATATACAGTGACCAGTCCGAGGGCGCGATATTTTTTGCGCGCCATGTCATACACCTCAACAGGAGTGAGCGCGCGATTGGATTTTTCCACCGTTTCAACTACAGCGCGGCGCGCATCGGTGAGGCGGTAGCCATTCTCGTGTAATTGGGCCAACCAAAGCTCAGCGGACATAAAGGCTCTTTTTGTTATTGAAAACCATTATCAATAAGTATAAACGAGAAAAACTAGGAGGTCAAGAAATATTTAATGTTAGGGTGTGGTCTAAAGTTTCGGGAAATAGGAGTAAGATGGGGGAAAAGGAAGAAGGAGGCACCCGATGAAAAAAGGCAAAGCAGAAGAGGAATGGAAAAAGCTGAGTGATGAGGTGATAGCGGGAACAAGCGCATGGCGTGAAAAACACCCCAAGGCAACAATGCGAGAAATAGAAGAAGAAGTAGATCAACGGCTGTCAGTGATGCGAGCACGCATGATTGCAGATACAGCGATGAAGAGTGAGATGGCGGAATGGGAAGTAGGAGAAAAAGAAGCGGTGTGTCCGGATTGCGGTGGAGAGTTACAGAAGAAGGGGAAAAAGAAACGGAAACTGCAATCGCGAGAAGGACAAGAGATTGAATTGGATCGGGAGTATGGAATATGCCTGAAGTGTGGGCATGGGATTTTTCCCCCTAGATAAAGAATTGGAATTATTGCCTGGGAAGCTGACGCCGAAAGGGTATGAGCAGTTGGTGAGAATGTCAAGTTGGATGCCATTCAGAAGGGCAGTAGAAATGTTTGGGGAATTCACAGGGATCAAATTGAGCAAGATCGTCAGCCAAAGGAAGACAGAGAAAGCCGGGGCGGTGTATGAAGAAATACAAAAGGCAGAAGTAGAGTGG
>JAPLGS010000145.1:0-5656 GCA_026390015.1 Chloroflexota bacterium
CTGGAAGGCCCAGCCGCATCATGACTTCGAGCAACAGTGGAAAGTCGTCAACCCGTTCTGTGGTTATGTTGATCTCAGGGTTCATACCCTGAGGGTATCAGAAAATTCGCGATTTTACCAAAATTTTCAGCGAAAGGTCAGCACAATGCGGGTTATATAATCATTAATTTTCAAGGTGCTATAATCCAAGTGGAAGAGATTACCTTTGCACAAGGTGTGCTTTCCATACCTTGGAGGTCCCAGCAACAGTCCCTACACCGACTTCAGCTTTACAAGTGAGGAAATTGCGACAAATATTTATACCTGATTTATAAATCAGGTATAATATAGGTATGATGAATATCACATTTTCCCGTAAAGCCACTGAGGTTATATTCCAAGATGCCATCCAGCGTGATATTACCACCGCCCGTCGCACCTCTCTTCTTCAAATTCTATGGAATGAACGCTACCTTACACGCGCTCAATTAATAACCAGGGTTGAATACAGGCTTGGAAGGAATTGTTTTGGAATAGCTGCATGGGAGGATATTTTTTACCGTGATATGCGTGTGGTCAAAAGGGCATTTCAAGCTGCCAATTACATCTTGGATTATAGTCGTAATAGGGAACATCTTGGTTACTACCTTCGTGGACAATCGGCATTATCGCCCGAATTCCGGCAAATAGTGAAAGCTAGTGCTGCTGAAGCAGATCAGCGCCAGATTGATATTTACCACCAGCTATCTGCTGCAGCCCGCTTTCGACAGGGATGTGCCATTAGCGATACTGCCCGAAAAGTGGTGGCTTATCGAATCCATTTGGAAAATCCACGACTTACTCCCCAGGAAGCCAATCGTATGGCATTACAACGAGCGTACATACTATGAAGGATAAACCACTAGACATTACCGATTTTCTCAAACTCATTCTTGAAGCACTCAAGGCTTCTGGAATCGAATATATGATCGGCGGTGCGATAGCTGAGTGGGCTTGGGGTGAACCACGAGCAACTCAAGACTTGGATATTGTCATTAACCTGCCCATCAAGGCGATTGGCAAGTTTTCCAAGGAACTTGAGAAAAGAAAAATGCTCGTTCCAGCCGACATTATTTTGGATACAATGATGGAAGACCGGGCAGACATTCCGTTGAATGCGATCCATATGTACAGTGGTCTCAAAGCGGACATATATTTGATGCGGGATGGCGACACACTTCGGCAGAGCGCATTTCAAAGAAGGACAATTGTAGATTATGGTCCGCCTATTGGGAAGGTATATGTTCATTCCCCGGAGGACTTGATTCTCTACAAGCTCATGTATTTGGGATTGAGTGGGCAACCCAAACATGCCCGGGATATTGCAGCGATTCTTCGGGCGAAAAAAAATCAACTTGAGTTTGGGTATATCGAAGAATGGGTTAACCAACTGGGATTGGGTTCTGTTTGGAAGGAAATGCTAGACACCATTGTATAAAAATCCTTATTTCTATATAACCCGTTTTCAAGATGACGCCTGTTTGGGGGAAAAGTAGACTGTGTCCAACCCCTTGAATATCCTAAAATGCATCTTATAACATAAGATGCACGGGCTAATGAAAGAGATGGATTTACCCTGTTATCAAAGACCATGGGATCGCAATAATCTTCTGATCCAAGCGCTTGATCTCTGTTCCTCCATATACGATCAGACCGCCAGATGCCTTTGGATGTTTTTCAAAGAATAACCGCAGACCCGCTGTATCACGATATCCGAGATTATCTGTAAGTTTCACTTCGATAGCAAGCAAGCGCCTGCCATATTCAAGAACAAAATCCACTTCATTCCCTTCGAGAGTGCGCCAAAAATAAAGACGTGCTGACGGAGTCATCAAACGTGTCAGAATTCTCAAGTGATGATAAATAAATGTCTCAAAATACGAACCATATTCGCGTGCTTTACGAAGATCATCCAATTCAAAATAGCCAGATAGAAAAACCGCCAATGCAGGATCGTTGAAAAATGCCTTTGGAGATTTCAATAGCCGTGTTGTATGACTTGCCGTATAAGCGGGTAAACGGTCGAACAAGTGGGTGGTCTCCAACAAGTTTAGATACCGATGTGTGGTTGGTTGAGATAGTCCCGCATCCCGGGAAATCTCAGACTGATTGATTAACTGAGCGGAGCGCAAAGCTGCTAATTCCATAACTCTACGAAAATCCAACAGCGCATCAATTTGAGCAACTTGCCGAAGATCACGCTCAAGGTAGGTCGCAACATACCCTTCCCACCACCTTGTCCATGCTTGCGAAGAATTTAAACTGAGGAGTGGAGGCATAAACCCACGGAGGATAAATTCTGCTGGATCAGGAAGATCCGTAGTCAATGAACTTTCTTCAGGGAATTCACCATTCAGTACACGTACTAAAATATCTGGGTAAGACAGATTGTTCATTTCTCCAACAGACATGGGGTCAAGTACAAAATAAATTGCACGGCCTGCCAGGCTTTCGCTTACTTGCTTCATCAATAGCAAATTGGCAGAACCAGATAATACAAATTGATATTTGCCTGGGTTTCGATCCACAGTCTTTTTGACAGCGAGCAGAAGTTCCGGCGCCTTTTGCACTTCATCCAAGATAACTTGATTGGTCCCAGCCCATAAAGATTCAGGATTTGAACGCGCTTGTTCCAGAACATCAAAATCATCAAGACTATGAAAGCGCCAATTACGGAAAGGTTCAGCATTAAAAAGGAGTGTACTTTTACCCACCTGTCGGGCACCTGTCAGGACAATGACTGGATGATCCTTAATTGCATCTTGAAGTAGTGGCGTAAGCCAGCGTTCACGATAAGTATTCTGGCTTGTATTATTATTCATGCTGTGAATAATAATTCAAAACAACAGATTTTGCAAGATGACAACTCAGTGGAAAGGCGAGTTTTTGACTTTACCTGAAGTTCGTAGATGACTTAATGGTAGACTTTGAGAAGTGGTGACTACTCCCCCCGCCTAAAGGCGGGGGCATTACTTCAAGTTCGATGATTTCACATTCCAAATCATCAGCGACTTGCTGAATGATTTCCTTCAATCGAATCTCTATGCCGTTCACACATGCCTTGCGGCGATACTTCGGACAAAAAACAACATGGTACTTACAGGAGTAGAAAATATCACGATTGCTTTTATAAGTTTGTGCGCTCATAACAGCTAGCATACAGCTAATCGCTGTATGCTACAAGCAAAACCGTTCCTTACATCTCCACTGCTAAAGCAGCGAGCTTTACGGAGCATTTGGTAAATTTTATTTTTTATAAAATCCTATCTCACGTTGCACATCCACCCACCAAAGCGGAGAAATTTTCTTTACATAATGCCATCTGCAAATTGTTATGAATGCATCTGCCCAGGCCTTGGCAGTTTGCTCCCATTCGGTGTAATGCAATTTTTGTTGCGTCGCATTTTTTTCGTTTATATATTTCAACAAAGAGATACCCGACTCGTACTCACCAGATTCCCAAGCGAGCGCAAGTAATTCACCATCCATTTTCAATGCTTTATCAATCCGAACAGCATATTCAAAGTGAACTCGTTCTATACTGCCGCTTTCCAATCGCGATATTACACTATGCGAAATTTTCGTTTTCTTAGCTAACTCTCTTTGCGATATTCCTATTTCAACACGTTTTTTTGCGAGAAAAATCCCAACATCTGTATTGGTGATCGCACCGCCAAAAGAATAAATTTCAGAAAACTGTTGAAGTTCCATTTCCTGGGGATAGGGCAAGGGTACGAACTCATCAGAATGAGCCTGCAGCGCTTGCCAAACTACTTCAAAGGCTCCGCTCATCTCATCAGAATATCCCTCCCCCATACTTCTTTGAGCTTGATCATATCCGTCATACATTAACTTCTTTGCTTTCTGTGCCTCATCCCGAAAAAGAAGCCAAATGGAATATGCATCATTAATTTGGGGAATCTGTACATTATTCTCTTTTTTATTTTTTCGTTTTAAGCCATGTGGTGAAATTTTTAATACGCTCAAAATTTCTTCCAAACCAAAATCAAGTCCATATCCCAAGCCAACTAGAGTATTGACTGTGATATTAGAAAGATTATTTTCAATCCGACTGATCTGTGATGTTGCAACAAAACTCCTAAAAGAGAGTCCCATAACATCAAAGTTGTTTTTGATTCGTTTACTCTTTAACCAACTTGTCAGTTTTTCCATTTCGATTTCTCCTTGCACTTGCAAAGGTTGAAAATAAGTGTTACCATTACGTAATAATAACGACAAAATTCTAGGCGCATAAACTATGAAAATCAACGAATACTTAAAAGACTTTCCTGAATACCTGAAAGGTGTCAGAGACGCAGCGGACAATACGGTCGCCAATTACATGCATGATGTGAATCGCTATTTGGATTATTTCCGAGAAAAGGTTGATCCAAGTCTCGAATCATTTCAAATTGATGAAATCCACATTCGTGGTTTTGTGACTTTTTTACGCGCAGCAGATAACGAGAATGCAACCATTGAACGTAGGCTACATGGACTCTATGCCTTTTGGATGTATCTGCACGACCAGCACAAATTTTCTTCGCCAATCTCAATTCGAGATTGCCATATCAGGCTGAAGAAGAAGAGAAACCCAACTCAACCGCTCATGCAGAAAAATTTCACCTTATTTATGGAAAGGTTACAAGATGAACTCACAAAAATTAAATGAGTTTCGCTATTTACGCGAAATCACGATCGTCAATGTTATTCGAGAGATGGGATTTTCTGCGCAGAAGACTTTGCAATTACAAGCGGATGAAGCGCCTGACTTAATATCTAAACAAGCAATTCAGCACATGACGGAATATCTGTTGTGCCGTCACCGTTTATTCCCTGCTGCGATTTTTCTGTTTCCAACAGAGGATGGAGCATTGTTTGCCCCTACAAAGTTCAAACAAAACCTGCGTAAACTTCTTAAGTTGGCAGAACAGCCAATTTCGCCTTCCCACCCAGCGAAACTATTGGAATATCAAGTACAAACGATCCTAAATCTTAAATTTCAATATCAACGCTCGAAATTTCAGCAAATTTTGGTAGCCAGCCTGCTTGGTTTTCAAGCACTGCGTCCCGGCGAAATCGCTAATCTACGAAAAGAGGATATCGACTTTGATCAGAAAATACTATTTCTGCGGGAAACCAAAAGTCAGGAAATCCAACAAGCTCCCATCCATCAGCATCTGGTATCACCTTTGGAGAAATATGTAGCCTATTTGAAGCAGGGTGAATACTTATTTGTTCGAAGCAGTAAGAAACAGTGGACAAGAAAGGATGTATACCTTTCTGTTCAGGAACTTGGGAAAGCGTTCGGTATTCCAGATGTCAACCCGAGAAAGATGCGATCCAGTGTTGCCCATTATTTGATCTCAATTGGGGTGCCAATGAACGTGATAAGCAAGTTACTTCGTCACAAGGATGAAGCAACTGCGCCCAGACATTACACCCATATCTATGAGAACGAGATAGTTCGTCAGGCGACAAACAGCTTGCAGTTCAATACTCAGCCTCAACCCAAAACAGAGGAATAAGATTATGTTCAGGTATTCAATTGTAAAAGTACGACTTAAAGACAGAATGTCCTTGTACAGGGGTACCTCAGGCCGGTCTATAAGCCGCATTCTGTCCAGCGGATCGCTCC
>JAPLGS010000145.1:5705-36971 GCA_026390015.1 Chloroflexota bacterium
CTGCTCGGTGCAGCCTACCCAGGGCTATGCGGAGACGAGCCGTCTCCCATCGTCCGAAGACGATTTCGCCCCTGCTTGGCCTTGCTCCCGGCGGGGGTTACCTGGCCATCTGCATTACTGCAAATGCCGGTGGTCTCTTACACCACCTTTTCACCATCACCCGCCACTTCGCCCTTCGGCAAAGTGGCGGGCTGTTTGTTTCTGTGGCCCTAATCCGGCAGGTTTCCCCGCCCCGGATGTTATCCGACGCCGTGCTCTATGGAGTGCGGACTTTCCTCGACCCTGACATGCAGAGCCGCAACTGCCCGACCAACCTGAGGTGGTTGCATGATACACGCTGCAAGGATGAGAGTCAACCTTGGACAATTTTTCTCAAAGGTGGACATTTCAAGAAAAGCCATTAAAATAGAGAAGCGATTTATTTTATATTTTAAAAGGAAATATTGTGAGCAATTGGCCTGGAAAATTCGTGATCGGCCTGACTGGCAACATCGCTACGGGTAAAAGTGTAGTGCGCCGTATGTTCGAACATCTCGGCGCATATACAATTGATGCAGACGCGTTAACTCATCGCACATATTCCAAAGGCGCACCGGGTTATCAAAAAGTCATTGATACATTCGGAAAATGGCTGGTCAACAAAGATGGCGAAATTGACCGCAGCAAACTTGGCAATCTCGTCTTCAATGATCGGGAAGCGATGAGTCAGCTGGAGGAAATCGTCCACCCGCTGGTTCGACAGGCTTCAGAAATACTGATTAAACGCGCGCCCCAACAGGTGGTCGTGATCGAGGCCATAAAATTACTCGAAGGCGACCTGCGTAAAGTATGCAATTCGATCTGGGTCACAAATGCCCCGCAGGAAGTTCAAGTGGAAAGGTTGATCCGCAAACGTGGATTTACGCGCGAACGTGCAATGGAAAGAATCAACATGCAATCTGCGCAGAGCGCCAAAGTTGCCATTGCAAACATCATCATCACAAACACCGGCTCCTATGATTCACTGTGGAAGCAGGTCAACGCGGCTTGGAAGGAAGTTGTGCCCGGAGCAAGCGATGCCGATACTGAAACCATCAGCAAAAAAACAACTGCCATAACCGGGAATTTTTCGGCAAAACGCGGCAAACCAAAAAATTCAAAAGCCATCGCGGAATTTATTACGCGCTTAAGCAAGGGAAAGCGCGTCATGACATCCGAAAATGTTATGGAAGATTTCGGCGACAAAGCATACATGCTTCTTCAAATTGACGAAAAATTGGTCGGCCTCGCGAGCTGGCAAGTGGAAAACCTTGTCACCCGCACAACAGATATTTTCCTCGAAGAAAATTTGAATCAGCAAAAAGCGTTTGAGACTTTGATCAAAGAAGTTGAACGCGCCTCAGGCGAACTACAAAGCGAAGCCTCGCTTATTTTTGCCGCGAACAAACTTACCGTGCAGGAACCACTCTGGAAAAATCTCGGCTATGAAAGACGCACTCCTGAAACACTCGGCGTGCAAGCCTGGAAGGATGCGGCAACCGAATCCATGATTACAGGAAGCACCCTCCTATTCAAACAATTGCGTCAGGAACGTATCTTGCGCCCCATTTAGGGATCAGATATAAGGTATCAGGTAATTAGGATTCATCCTTCCCTGATTACCAAATCCCTGAACCCTGCCACCCTAAACAGTGACTGAATTTCTCAATAACCTCTTCTTCATTTTTCAACGCATCAGCTGGCTAAGCGTATTTGATATTCTGCTTGTCACACTGATCTTTTTCGGATTGCTCTATTCCCTGCGCGACACACAAGCGATGGCCTTGCTGCGCGGCATGATCCTGCTCGTCGTGGGAATCATTCTGCTGACCAGCCTTGTGGAACTCCCCGCTTTCTCGTGGTTTGCGCGAAGCTCACTGCCGGCTTTATTGCTTTCCATTCCGGTGATCTTCGCTCCAGAAATTCGGCGGACATTGGAACGCCTCGGTCGGGCCGGGACCGTTTGGCCTGGCACTGTTAAAACAGCAGACGTGGCACTTGAACAGACCATCCGCGCAGTCGTGAGCGCAGCAGCCAGATTATCCGCCCGTCAGCACGGAGCCTTGATCATTCTTCAGCGGTTGGACAATCTGGATGAATTTATCCAAACCGGTGTGCAAATGAACGCGCGCATAACCCCTGAGTTATTGTTACAGATCTTTTACCCAAACACTCCCCTACATGATGGCGGAGTCATCGTCGTCGGAGGGCAGATCATCGCGGCGGCCTGTGTGCTTCCACTCTCTGCCAGCGGAATTCTAAACCGCACCCCCGAACGGCAAATGGGGTTACGTCACCGCGCCGCGTTGGGCACATCCGAAACAAGCGATGCGATCGCAGTAGTTGTCTCGGAGGAAACCGGGGGCATCTCGATCGCGCACGCGGGCAGAATTTTACGCCGCCTTGACCCTGATCGGCTGGAGAATATATTGACTGCATTCTTTCGCCCGAATGGAAAAACGCGTGATCCCAATTTTTTTGAAAGAATATTCCCGGGTCTATTCTCCCGCAAAGAAGATAAATAATGTTTCGTTGGATCTCTGAAAATTACCGTACGTTCCTTTGGGCATTCGCGCTGGCGATGGCGGTCTGGATATCCGCGGTCACATCAGCAGACCCGGACGAAACGCGCACACTGGCAAAACCGGTACAGGTACAGATCATCGGGCAGGATCCAAGCCTCGTATTGAATAACGATATTCCCACAGAAGCAGAAGTTACTTTGCGCGCACCGCATTCCATCTGGAATATGATCGAAGCCGACCCGCAGATCGTACGCGCCATTCTGGATCTTTCAGGGCTAAGCTCGGGTAATCATAGCCTGAACCTGCAAATACAAGTGGATGCGCGCCCCGTGCAGATCGTGACCGTTGCTCCACGTACAATTATTTTCACATTGGAATCTCTTGCCACACAAACTTTGAACGTGGAGCTAAGCATGTCAGGGGAAACGGCCATTGGCTATCAGGCGGGCGAAGCAACCATCGAACCATTAAAGATCATCGTAGCCGGCGCCCAGTCTCAGGTTCAGAAAGTGACGCGGGCTCGAGTCTCTGTCAATTTAAGCGGCATCCGCGAGAATATCGATCAGAGTTTACCAATCGAAGTCCTCGATGAAAACGGACAAAAAGTGGATGGCGTGACTGTGTCGCCAGAATCGATTCACGTTATTTTGCCTATCAGCCAGCAAGGCGGATATCGTGATGTAGCTGTCAAAGTAATCGTAACGGGACGCCCGGCAAGCGGATACCGGCTGACAGATATTTCCGTTTTTCCGCCGATCGTGACTGTGTTTGCGAAAGACCCGCTGCTGGTGAAAGCCCTGCCCGGTGTGGTTGAAACACAACCATTGGATCTGCAGAACGCGCAAGAGGATATAATCACGCGGCTTGAGTTAAATTTGCCTGCGGGTATTTCGATCGTTGGCGAACAAACGGTGCTGATACAGGCCGGGGTTTCCCCGATCGAAAGCAGTATTACTCTGGCTGATATGCGAGTGGAAATCATCGGACTCAGCAGTGGATTCGCCGCGCAAGTTTCACCCACCACAGTGGATGTGATCGTCTCCGGCCCCCTGCCGCTGCTGGATACACTTACCCGTCAGGACATCCGCGTGACCGTTGACCTGAGCGGGCTGGGAATCGGCACGCATCAGATCGTGCCGCGAGTTGAAATTCTCATCTCAAATGTTGTCGTAGAATCTATATTACCGAATACAATAGAAGTTGTGATCTCTCCCAGCGGCGTCCCTACAATCACTGTAACGCCAACGCCCTGATCGTTAACCGTGTTCCGGTACGCCCCTCAAAAACATTCAGGGCTGCTCGACCATTAAATGTAAATTGGAAATCTAAATAAAATGAAACCTATCGTAGCTCTTGTAGGCCGACCGAATGTCGGTAAATCCACTTTGTTCAACCGTTTCGCAGGCGAACGTCTAGCCATTGTAGATGATGTTGCCGGCACCACCCGTGACCGCATGTTTGGCGAAGCTGAATGGAACGGCAGAAAATTTAGCATCATAGATACCGGCGGCATTGACCCAACTCATGGCGGAAAAACTCCGCTTTCGATTGGCTCTGCCGACTTCATTGATGATATTCGCAAGCAGGCCCAGATCGCCATTCTGGAAGCGGACGCAGTCTTGTTCATCAACGATGGGGAATCAGGCATCACAGCGCCAGACCGCGAAGTGGCAGAGATCCTGCGCCGCTCGCAAAAAAAATTAGCAAATGGTACTTACTGGCCGCCGATCTTTGTAGTGGTGAATAAATGTGAATCAAGAGAACGACGCGACCAGGCCGCTGAATTCTATGAGCTGGGACTAGGCGACCCGTTCGCTATTTCTGCGATTCACGGAACGAGCACTGGAGATATTCTCGACGCGCTGGTGGCATCCTTCCCACCGTCAGAAGTGGAAGAGGAAGATGACAGCATCAAGATCGCAATCGTGGGAAAACCCAATGCGGGCAAATCCAGTTTATTAAATAAATTAGTCGGCGAGGAACGTGTGATCGTCAGTCCCATCGCTGGGACAACGCGCGATTCGATTGATACCAAAATCGAATTCGGCGGACTGGATGTCACATTGATCGACACAGCCGGCATCCGTAAACGAGGAAAGATCGATCATGGCGTGGAACAGTACAGCGTGCTGCGCGCATTTAAATCCATTGAGCGCGCTGATGTAGCTTTGCTGATGATCGACGCGACCACAGGGATTACCGCACAGGATACACATATCGCAGGATATATTCTTGACGAATGGAAATCCTGTGTTGTGTTAGTCAACAAATGGGATGCGATCGAAAAAAATAACGAGACCATGGAAGAATACACCGCCAAGATCAAGCGGGAATTAAATTTTATGGATTATGTACCGATCCTGTTCATCTCTGCCAAGACCGGTCAACGACTGGAGCAGGTCATGCCAATGGCTCTGCAAGTGCAGGAAGAACGTCTCGCGCGCCTGACCACATCCACGCTGAATGAGATCATTCACAAGGCGCAGGATGCGCATCCGCACCCAACTCATGCTGGGCGCGCGCTCAAGATGTTCTACGGCACACAAGTCCGGTCGGACCCGCCAACTTTTATGATCTATGTCAGCGACCCGAAGTTGATGCATTTCACTTATATACGGTACCTCGAAAATCAGATCCGCGCAGAACATCCATTTTTAGGGACGCCGATCCGCATTGTGACAAAAGGCCGCAGAGATTAAGAATATGATCATAAAAAAGACAACCCTTATCATCGGCGATATGATCTCGATTGCCGTTCTAACCATCATCGGATTCGCGACTCACGGCGAAGTTGGTTCATCCTTCATTTTGCGAATGGGGACAACATTTATCCCGCTCTCGGTTGCATGGTTCCTGAGCGCGCCGTGGTTTGGCTTGTTCGATGAGCATGTTACTTCAAATCCCAAGTTGCTTTGGAGAATCTTATTCGCAATGCTTTTTACCGCGCCGCTGGCTGTTGTTCTGAGGGCATTTTTTTTGCATGGCGCAGCACTGCCTCTCTTTGTTCTCGTGCTCGGCGGGATGAATGCACTTGGTTTATTGGTCTGGCGCGGAAGTTATCTTTTTATTGCCCGAAGATTAGTCAAACTGCCCGGGTAGTGTCACTTGCTTCTGTAAGCATGGGGACAGATTCCAAAGATAACCATGAAAAAGGAATAAGGTTATGAAACGATCTTTAATCCTAATCATTGCAATGTTTTGCACTTCCTGTCTGGTGCAAATGTCAACGCCAACCGAACCTCAAGTAGAGATTGCCGGTATGGAATCAACAGAGGATCCCACAATTGCCACACCTGATTGTCAACCCGGCTCCGGAGTAACCTTCAGACTACAAAAGATCAGCGACAATATGATTGAGTTAATTGCCACTGGGTTACAGCCCGCTGAAGCTACAAGGGTATTTTACAATTCCACCTACAATGGGAGGAATGCCGGGCCAGGCGGCATGTTCGACGCCAATCTTGTCAATGAAAACGGAAAATTTTATTCTGAACTGAGCAGGCTGGATCCTGTGGAAGAAAAAGTCTCCATGACATGGGATATTCGATTGCAGCATAGTCACGGCGTTGAGTGCGCGACGATTATTCTCCCATAAAAAATTTGCGGCCATTAGACCTCGGATTTCTTGAGCAGATCTCAAAGAATTCCGAGGTCTTTTTATACCTAGACCTTATTCCCCCGGTTATCCCGTTCCCAGCGTTGACTCGCTGACTGAATCCACGCCCGCCGCGTGGACTGGGGTGCTCGTGACCGTTCGAATTCGATCAGACGGTCAACAACGGCGCGGTCTCCGCCAATTTTTTGGAGCAGATCATTATATAAAATGGATGCGTTCAAAGCATCTCCAAAGATATCATCAGCGGAATAAGGTTTGTTAAAAACTCTGTGAAAGATATCTTTGAGTTTGCTGAACACTCCATCTGTGCGCGGACTTGACTTCTCTGGCTCATCCTCTGGCTCATACAAGTTGACTCCACAGTTGGGGCAGCGAGTCAGCTCATAGTGGAAGTAAGCTCCACAATTTGCACATTCAAATTCGTTTTCGGCGGGTTCAGGGTCAATACTGGTTGGCATGTTGATTTCCTTTTCGTGGTCGTGCAATCATAATCCAATCGGTCGTATAATAAATTCCTCAAACCCAACATTATATGTAAAAAGGAGAAAAAAATGGGACTCTTTGGCTTTGGCAAGAAATCAGATAAAAATACACCCGTGCTTTCTGTGGATGAAGTCCGCCAGCGTTTGCTGACTCTCAACCGTGAAACCGCCCCTTATCAGATCATTGACGGTAGCTCTCAAAAAGTAGACTTGATCGCCGAGTGGAAGATCGTGGATGCGAAGTGGTACGAACTCTTCGCGAAGGCAAATCTGACGAAGGTCTTCCGCATCTACCTGAAATTTGATGCCTCTAAAAATCAGGTACGCGGCAAGGATGAGGAATTTACAGTGGAGTGGCGCGCGGGCGTGCCGTCGCTTTCGATGGCAGTTTCAAAATTTCAAGGGCAGATGACTTCGGTGGAGTTTGGCGCGGCGTATGCGTTTACCGAAGAATTAAAACCTGGTGTAGTCTACAACTATCGCTTCAGCACCAGTGAGATCAAGAAACCGATCCAGGAGGCGGTGACCGCCTGCGGCTGGGACTATAAAGGCGTGGCATTCGGAAAACTTTAGACCATCCGCGCGAATATTTATAATGCAAGAGTGACAGTCACCTTTCGGGTAACTGTCACTCTTTTTATTTCATCCGCCGCAATCGAAACAGAGCGGATGAAGGAGACTATCTCTCGCTTTCAGTTGAACTCTAAAGTCAAGGCTCTGAATATCATGGACAACGATCTTCAATCACCAACCGTGAAGAAAATCCACTTTTATTGAACGCTTCCAATTCATAGTGAAGGGATTTATCGAGAGGCGGCTTCTTTGAAGCTGGCTATCTGTTGACCGTTCAAATATAAAGTATAACCATCTGCGCCGCTCGATTTTGACCATGCCAACTGGAGGGAATATCCGTTCGCCGAGCATACCCGTTTGGAAATCGCAAAATTGGAAGGTGCGGCCGGCAGCTGTAAGGCTACGGGCTGGATCGGCAGATTTTCGGCAAGGTCATTTGGATCCACGGTGACATGGGATACCCAGCAATGCTCAGTGTTATTCGGGATCTGCACCCACCACCAGCGTGGATCGGTGTCATTGCGCCCATCGGCCTGTGCGGTGTCTCCCTGATTAAAACTTGAGATATCACGATACAAGGAACCGGGTCCTTTGCGGCAGAAGGCATTTTTTGCGAAGGTGAGGATGATGGGAATGGGAGCCTGTGGCGTATCGGTATATATTAGAGTGGGCGTGGGAGCCGGCGTGTTGGTATACAGCGGAACGACCCCGGTAGCTCCGCCGGAGGGTGTGACAAATTCCAGGGGAGCAATGGCCGTGGAACGATCACTTTCATACGCCCCAACATCACAGTTCGAACCGTTTGGGCGCGAGGAACCGCGTTGGTCGCTGGTCAAGCAGCCATGTTCTGGTACACCACTATCGATTAGTGGACTGCCCGGCAGGAGAGGATGGACCCAGGTCCCTGCTTCCTCGTCGGTAAGCGGGCCAAGGCCAAGTGTGGTTCCAGTCCAAGTATCGTTGCAAACGAAATAGTTTGATGAATGGGTAGGTCTGTGGTCTACAACTCCGCCAATGCATTGGAATACGCCAAGGTTTAGGGCAACCACGGAATCCCAAATATCCAGATGCGCGCCAGGACTTGCTAAATGAATACCAACCCCGTGATTATAAGCCACCGTGACATTAACAAGTTTAAGGGCTGCGGTATCGTCAACTTCGATAGCATTAACACCGTAGTTATTGCTGATTGTTGTATTTTCCAGATAGACAGAAGATTCTCCACGCGCCTCTAATCCTCCATACATGTTATTAACAATGGAAGACTTAAAGATTTCCACTTTACCTTTATACAAATCGAGCCCTTTACACTGGTTGTGCACTATATTGGTTTCATAGATTTGGAGCCGACCTCGCGCATTAACGATAGCGCACGGGGTGTGCAAGTTGCCATCGTTATCGAAAATTTCCACATTTGAAATGCGTAGATCAGCACGCCGATCAGACGGGCTATACGTCTCGCCGAATGCACTTATTAAATAAGGCTCTACATTATTGAGTATAGCTACGGGATAATTATTTGAGAGGCCGCTATTACTGATGGTCATCACCCCTGAATTAGTGATGGTTGCGTTCCCGGCACCTCCCAAGCCGTTGTTGCCAAATGTACTTCCTGCAACAGTGGCATAACCCTTGTTATACAAGGCATTTGAATTCTGCTCGAAAGTTACATTGTCCAGGGAAAGAATTCCATCATTCGAGATCCCAGTTATATTCTTGGCGATTATGCTGTTGTTGCTGATCACGGCAAGGCCATGATACGTGCTGGGTTTAAGGTCTTCGCCATAATATTTAAGGAAATGGGAGGTATATCCACCAATCTGGACCCCGACTGTGTTCTGCGCAATCGTACAATTGCTGATCGTGACCAAACCCGCTGTTTGAATCAAGACTCCGATCTTGACCTGCGTGACGCGGCAATTTTCAAGTGAGAGATTCGATCCCCCATCCACGTTGAACCCAACCAGCGCGTTGCTATCGCGGATACCCGAAATCTCCAGTTCACGAATAGCAACAGGATTCTGCCCTTCGACTAAAAAAAATACATCGTCCGAAGAATAAGATCCAGCAGCTGCGGCTGCCCGGAGCACAGTCTGGTCTGACCCGGCGCCGATTAAAGTGATACTTTTCAGGATAAGCCCAAGCTCCACTAGAAATTCTCCAGGACCGATATGGATGGTACTGCTAAGCGTGGCCTTTTCCAGCGCGGCGCGAAGCGTAAGACAGGCCGTGTCGACGCTCAGACAGTCGTTCGCATCGTTCCCAGCAGTGGATACATACAATTCTAGCGGCGTGGGTATCCTTTCAAAAACATCGCGCGCCACATTGGTCAACCCGCAGCCAAGAGACAGAACCCCAACAGCAAAGATGGTGCCGAGTGCATGAGAAATTTTATTCATGATGCTTTCATCCTTTCGAAGATGTTGGAATCCCCTATGATGTCTCTATCAGTATAGAAACGGTGGAAAAACAATTACTACTTTGGGAGGAAGACGAACGGTCACACTTTACTCGATCACAACTCCGTCAAGGTTTTCTTCAGATTCAGGATATTTCATTTTCAATCCTTCAAGCGTATCGACCAGCACGGTGGAGATCAGCAGATCGCGGAACCATTTGCGGTTGGCTGGGACGATATACCAGGGAGCATAGTCTGTGCTGGTTTTGCTCAGCACGTCTTCAAAGGCTTGCATGTAATCAGGCCACAGTTTGCGCTCATCCAGGTCACCGATGCGGAACTTCCAATGCTTGCTGGTGTCATCTACTCGGGCTTGTAATCTTTCCTTTTGTTCATCCAGGTCAATGTGCAGGTAGAACTTCAAAATCGTGGTTCCATTTTCAGCGAGCGTGCGCTCAAATTCGTTGATCTGTTCGAAGCGTTTGCCCCACACCTCAGGCTGGATGTAGTTGTGCACGCGCACGACAAGCACATCCTCATAATGACTGCGGTTAAAGATGACCATTTCTCCATTGGCTGGCACTTCCTTGTGGATGCGCCACAAAAAATCATGATCGAGTTCTTCAGGTGTGGGCGCTTTGAAACTTGCCACGCGCACGCCCGCAGGATTGACGCTGTTAAACACGCGGCGAATCGTACCGTCCTTTCCGCCGGCATCCATGGCTTGCAATACGATCAACAGCTTGTGCTTATGTTCGGCAAACAACAATTCCTGCAAGGTTTCAAGTTTGCCATTCAGTTTTTCAAGCCTGGCCAGCCCTGCTTCTTTGCCGTCTTTGAAATCGCCGGTATCGTTTGGATCCCATTTTGAGAGTTTTATTTTGCTTTCAGGTTTGACTAGAAATTTTTTCATGGGTTTTCCTTTTTTTCTGTTGACGGGAAATAGCCTGAAGGGAGGCGGGCGCAAATTATTTTTTCTCAAATATCCAAAACTGTATTCTAAAACCTCGGAGGCCTAAAGACCTCCGAGGTTTCTTTCATTTCTAACATTCCGAAAACCCGCAAGCGTAGCACTTGCGGCAGCCTTCCTCATTGACCACTGCCGCTTCTCCACACTCGGGACAGATGTCACCGATCTTCATAGGGCTGTGCATGGGAGCGTCGTGATGCCCATTTCCATTTGATTTAACTTCTTCCACGAGCGAGCCGTCTTTTTCGCGCAGATATTGATCCAATACCTGGCCAATGCCATCGGGCAGGGAGCGCACACGGTTGATTCCAAAACCCAGGGAACGTCCGCCGCCGATGCCGCTGAGCTGGCGCACGATTTCGCGCATTCGGTCGAGTGGCGCAACAGGCGAAGCCATGCGCAGGATGTAGGACACCAGTCGCCCGATCGCTTCGGAGACCGCCGCTATTTCGGAGCCCGCCTTGGCGGTATTGATGAATGCTTCAAAAGGTTGTTCGCCACCATTTTCGTTGATGGTAATAAAAGCCTTGCCGACAGGAGTCTCAACGGTGAACGTGCGTCCAGTTAATGAACGGGGACGCGGCTTCTTTGTCCCGTGCCACAAAGTCTCCGCAGGAGCAACTTCCAACGCGGGTTGCGGCGCTTTCTTATCCGCGGTAGCTTTGGTTTCAAGCACAACGATATCGCGTGAACCAGTCACGTACACTGTAATCCCCTTACAGCCGAGTTCCCAGGCCATCATATATACCTTGGCAACATCTTCCTCGGTGGCGTTCTCGTGGAAATTAACAGTTTTCGAAAGCGAGTTATCCACGAAGGATTGCAGAGCGGCTTGCGTGCGAACGTGTTCATCGGCGGTGATGTCGGCGGAAACCACGAAGGTATCGCGCACGGCCTGCGGAATTTCCTTGATGTTCTGGCACGAGCCTTGGTTCATGACCTGCTCGACAATTTCCTGACGTTTCTCTTCACCGAGTCCAAGTTTCTTGAGCGCCTCATCGAAGCGCGGGCTGGCATATGTCAGTTTTAGATCCTTGCCATTATCGTTGACATGTCGGATATAGGCGAGTGCGAAGACGGGTTCACATCCATAACCTTCACAGCCTGCGACAGTCGCGATGGTTCCAGTTGGGGCGACTGTGGTTTGCGCGGCATTTCTGATCCCATGATCTTTTATTCCACTGACGATCGCATCCCATTTAACCTCGGGCATGCTCCAGTTATTCTGATAATTCATCAGCGCTTTGGGAGCTTCCCATTTCATGTCATCCATATCATAGATCGAGCCTTCGATGGCGGGGAATGGTCCGCGTTCTTCGGCGAGCTCAACGCTGGTTTTCATGGCATGATAGCGGACAAATTCCATGATCTGCGCGCCAAACTCCTGACCTTCCTGCGAGCCATAGCGTACGCCCACGTGATACATCAGGTCGGCGAGTCCCATAATGCCGAGACCGATGCGGCGGGCTTTATGCGCGGCTTCTGTCAATTGAGGAACGGCGGGCACATACGCGTTGGCTTCCACCACATCATCAAGGAAGCGCGTGGAAGTCACAACTGATTGGCGCAGGGTTTCCCAATCGACGCTGCCATTAGGTCCGCAATGTTCATTGAGATTGATGGAACCAAGACAGCAGTTTTCGTATGGTCCTAACCATTGCTCCCCGCAATTATGAACCACGAAGCCGTTCGCAATAAATGAATGTGTATCGGGCTGATTAAGATCGTAAACTGGCTCAACTCCATCAGGGTCAATTGCTTGAATAGTCGCGAGGAAAGGTTCTTCATACGGGCCGCGAATCATGCGACTAAGATAGTCTGCTAATTTTGTCTGTTTGGCTTCAGTTATGAAACCAATTTCATTTGCGAAACGAATTAAATTAGTCTTGCTGACCGCGAGATCATGTTGTGGCAAATGGAAGTAATCCTTCGTTCCACCTTTTCCATCAGGCATTGGGCGCAAACCACCCAAGCGGCGATTTTCATAAATACGGCTTGCTATTCCAAAATTCAATAACAAGCGCTGCACATCTTTTAGTAATATCAAATGGCTTGATGAAAGGCGCACTGAACAACCTTTTTCGCCGCCATCATTTACTTGTCCATCAGCAGTAAACAAAGCTTGCAGGAAGCCGCGTTGAATGCCCTCACTACCTGAAAACACAGCGAAGGGAACGAAATGTTTGCTTTTTTCAGTAATTCCATATTGAGCGACCCAGTCACGTAAACGGTCAGATGCTACCCGCGCCTCATCTCTATCATCAACATGCACAACGCCCACAGGATAGGCACGATGCTGCCCAGGTTTCTCAACAAGATTTGTCACCATCTCCGCAAAAGCCGGGGCAAGTTCCTGTTTTTCATCTCCAAAGAACGAAAGGACAGCACGAACAACATTTACTGTACCATCGCCAACCAGCCATCCAAGCACTCTACCTTCTTCGAGCGTGCCTTTTTCACCAAAACCACCTTTTCGATTTAAGATATGAACGCGGTCGCCTGACTGCAATTTTCCAGCCTCCACCCAACCGCGGGAGGTCATGACACGATGATCGTCTGTGAGGCGCAATTCATACCCTTCACGAGTCATCAAGCGGACTACTGGTTTTGTGCCAGTTTGGAAAACGTGTGTGGCAGGAAGGAATGTATCTGTACCAAAACGAGCATCTGAGGTTACATTAATTTCCTGACCATCAACAGCAAGTTCATCGGCGCGGCGCAAACCTCGGTCTGTGTAAATTAACGTATCACCAGTTACACACGGATTTGTCGCTTCAAGCGGATACAAATGCGGGACTGGGTTGCCGCGATTGGCAGCATCTAAAAATAACATGCCAGGCTCGCCGTTATGATGCGCCTGTTTCACAATTTTATTAAACAACTCACGCGCGTTGATCGTCTTGTAGGTATTAATCGTGATCCCGGCGGCTTCGGCTTGCTCGAGCGTGCCGCTAAATCTCTTTTGCTTCATTTCTTTTAGATCAGGGAACCGCAAAGGCCATTCTTCATTATTCTTGACCGCGCGCATGAAAGCGTCGGTAATTCCGACGGAAATATTAAAGTTGGTAATTTGATTCTCGTTGATCTTGCAGGTGATGAAATCTTCCACATCTGGATGATCGATGCGCAAGACCGCCATATTGGCTCCGCGCCGGGTGTTATGGGTCACCATGCCATAAGCAAGATAAGTGTGATTTTCAGCAACTTCCAAATCAAGTGTAAGTGATCTGCCCGCTTCTTCCACGCCGCGAACTTCCACGAACCAGTACCCTTCCGCAGAAGGCGCATTTTCGAAAACATCAGGATGTTCAGATTTTAGCAAATCATATCCAGAACGAGTCAAATTTCTATCATCGCGCATATAACGCAAAACCTGAAGACGCAAATGAGGCTCGGTACTACGGAAGTTAATATTCCCGCCACGCCCTCTGTCATCAATTTGCCCAACTGTAATCTCATCCAAAACAGGTTGCAGCCAATAGGCAGGGTTGGGTAAAACATAGGAACTCTCGCGGCGCTGATCACTTTCCCATGAATAAGCAGTGACAAAGCGCGAACGTTGGTCGCAACCGATCTTCTCCCGCCAGACCTGCAAACCAACTGTGGAGGTGATCTTTACATGGTATGTATCCGAATCACCATAACGATCCAATCCAGCAGAAGTCGTTCGCATTTGAACGGGGCAGCCGATTCCAATTAATAAAGTGGAAACTTCACGCGCCAAACGCGCAGAGGATGTTCCAAGATTGGGATAACCATATGTTAAAGTACCATCCGCTTCAAATAAGCCTCGCAGATAAGCGCCTACAATATTTTGCGGAGACTGACGGATCATACGCGGGACAGTTACATCACGACTGCCTTGTTTCTTCAAGCCGTTCAACACCAAAAATTCCTTGATCGCGCGGTTGTCCATCACAAACGTCACAGAAC
The DNA here is from genome assembly GCA_026390015.1 of Chloroflexota bacterium. Classification (GTDB taxonomy): domain Bacteria; phylum Chloroflexota; class Anaerolineae; order Anaerolineales; family Villigracilaceae; genus Villigracilis. Next base: position 20,221 of record JAPLGS010000145.1, read on the forward strand.
GATCATTCGACTTTTGCATTTTCTGAACATTGACGTTGAAGAGACGCTCGAGTAAGAGGGGCATTTCTTCCATCAAATAGGATGAATGAGCCACACTGACTCCCACACGATGGTCATCTTCACCCTTCGCCATAAATCCATCGCCAGCCAAATAACCGAGGAAGAAAGCAAATTCTTCATCCAAAATAGAGGGGAGTTCAGGCATGACCTGATTTCCATGTTTCTGTGTCGGTTTATTTAACACTTGTATTTTGCCTGTTTGTTCGCCGAGGCGCATTATGATCCAATCACCTTGCGCCAAATCCTGCAGTTCTTTCCACTGAGGACCATTCTCGGTCATCGCTTTTACTTTATGATTCGGCGTACCTGCAATACTTAAACCCTCTCGGGTATGCACGCGCAAAACATCCGCAATACCATTATTAAAACCGCGCGGCGAGTCTTTCACACCCGTATCCGTCGGTACAGATAGATCATGTTCCTGCCATCCCTGAACATCCGAATTCACAATTTCATCAAGACGTAAGAGACCTTTGTTTGTAAACACCAACGTATCTGGCAGAAGACAACCGCCTTGCGCAATCTCACCAAAGGCCTGATCGTACACTTTCAAGAAACCAACCGGGCCAGTTGCCTGTCCCGCGGAGGTGAGGACCATCGAACCATGCGGACGCAGTCTTGAAAACGAGAAACCATTTCCGCCGCCTGTCTGCTGGATTAAGGCGGCGTCGCGTAAAGTTTGGAAGATGCCTCCGGCATCGCGGCCCATGTCATCGGTAATCGGTAGTACGAAGCAGGCGGCCAACTGCCCAAGTGGAGTGCCTGCGCCAGTAAATGTAGGAGAGTTCGGGAAAAATTTCTTGCTACTTAATAAATGGTAATACTCAACGGCGCGCTTCTCTATGTCAGCGCCCCATTCTTGTTCAACTTTTGCAACATGATATGCAACACGCCAAAACATTTCCTCCACGTTCTCGGCGGGCTTGCCGTCATCGCCACGGCGGACGTAACGCTTCATCAAAACCTGACGCGCGTTATCTGTTAATTGCGCCTTTGGCAATCCTTTGGGCATGGACGGCGTGGGCAGTAACCCATTATTCGATTTGGCTTCAACATTTTTTGCGACCATATGATACTCTCCTAATAAAATTTGGTAATTAGAACAAAACAGGCAAAAATGCCCTCCGCCAACAACGGAAGCAGCCTTGCCTGAAATTAATCTTCGAGAAGTTGATCTATTTCCGTGCGAATGGACTGTAGATCATCCAGCCCCAGATATACAATGGCATAACGAATATAAGCGATCTGGTCAGCCTCTTTGAGCGTCGCCATCACCAGGTCACCGACCACGCGCGAAGAGACTTCTGATTTGCCAAGTTTTTGTAGCGATGTCTCCACATGTCCGATCATGCGCTCAATGTCTGCCGCAGAAACGGGGCGCTTGGCGCAAGAAATACGAATACCGCGCGCCAGCTTCTCACGGTCAAATTCCTCGCGTGCGCCATCCTGTTTAATAAGAAGCGGCGTCGCCAGAATCGGACGTTCGTAACTGCTAAAACGCTGCCTGCATTTCAAGCATTCTCGACGTCGTCGGATCCCGCCGTGACTATCGTGGGAAGTATCCAGCACCTTTGAATCATGGTGTTTACAATAAGGGCAACGCATAAAAATTACTCCAAATTAGAACAAATGTTATAGCCATATATGGGCGTTACGGCACTGCATCCCCGTACATATGGCTAATGTGTTCGGCATTGTACACGATGAATACTGACTCAACGAATTTATTAAGATTGGAAATTTAAAGCTGAATCGCATCTGCATAAATTGTCAATAGTCATTTAGATACCCCCGCGCTCCCGAATAAATATCTTGACGATGCGCAAGTGCCTTACTTAACTGGAAGTTGAATCTGCCTCGAAAAAAATCCTCTTCCCCCATTCATATCGGGCACGCATCAGGCGCGGCCTATAAATCATTTATAAATTTCATCACCAGCGGATTAAATTTTTCAGGATGACATTGGTGCGGCACATGCCCGCAGATGGGAATGACATGGGAAGTCACAATATTCGGGAGTAAATTTTCAATGCGTGGAAATGACTCCGGCGCGAGCGTTTGATCACGACTGCCCCAAAGGAGCAGAGTCGGCTGTTGAATGCGGGCCAGATCTGAGGTCAAATAAGGAAGCGTATATGGGATGTTATAAATTCCAGAAGACCCGCGTGAAAAATCCAACGCGGTTTGATGTCGAATATGCTCAGGCAATACGTGCGGCTCACGATGACCAGCATGGTAGTTAACGCTGGTTATATCCACCAAAACACGAAAGATCCAATATGGCGTGAGCTTGATCAGCCTGGTATTTAAAAGTTGATTACGATAAACGAAACGCATGATCGGTGAAAGTTGTTGAATGTCATAAAATGGATTCACCAGGACAAGCGCGCGCACACGTTCTGGATACCGCAGCGCATATTGCAAAACGATTCCCCCGCCCAAAGAATGTCCGACCAGGATCATTGGCGCTGAGTTAGGAAGCGAATCGATCCATTCAGAGAAATGATCGAAGACCGCATCGAATGTAAATTCAGCATGGTCGGCTGGTTTATAACTTTCACCATGACCCAGCAGGTCGAGCGCGTACCCCGTATAACCCGCAGAATCAAGTTCAGGCAGGAGTTCATCCCAATCATGCAGGGAGGCGGCCAATCCATGAGCAAGGATGACAGGTGCGCCGTGGCCTTGTTGAATATAATTTACATGCTTCGCGCGATCGTTTTCAATAACCCCGCTTTTTGAAGTTATATCAATCTTCATTATTTATTTTTTATCCTTAATTATTCCCCTGCGATTTGTTTTCCATATCGTTTTGCAAGTTCTCTTCTTAACACCTTGCCGATAAATGTACGCGGAAAATCTTCCATAAAAATCACAAAACGCGGGACAAGTTGTGGGGGCAGTCGGCGCCTGCAATATGCGATAACGGCTTCAGGGGTTGGGCGTTCGCGCCCTGCGATCACGAACGCAAATGGCTTTCCCGCCACTGCCACGACCACCACTTCTTTTACTTGTGGGATTTCATATATCACTTCTTCGACATCGCGCGGGAAGGCGGGCTTGCCCGGTTTATCGGGATACCACATGTCGGCTTTGCGCGCGATGATGCGGAAATATCCGTCTTCATCCATTTGTGCAACGTCGCCGGTTAGCAGCCAGCCATCGTCCATGAGAACGGCGCGTGTGGCTTCTTCATTTTTCCAATAACCCATCATTACCTGCGGACCACGGATCGCCAACTCGCCGATCTGGCCTGGTTTCACTTCCTTGTGCCCGCGCGCGAGGCCAACAACTGCGGCTTGCGTGGATGGCAAAGGGATACCAATGCTGCCGACCTTGCGATTCCCGCCCAATGGATTCGCGTGTGTCACCGGCGAGGCCTCGGTTAATCCATATCCTTCAACCAATTTCCCTTTGGTGAGCTTTTCAAATGCTTCCTGCACTTCCACATGCAAAGGCGCAGACCCGCTGATACATGCCTTAATCGAATTGATCCCATACTTGCGCACGCCTTTAAAACTGCTGATGGCGTTGTACATATTCGGCACACCGGAGAAGATGGTTGGTTTATATTTTTTTATTGTCTTAAGAATATCTCGAGTTTGGAATTGCGCTTTCAAGATCAAGGATGCGCCAAGTGAAACGGGCACATTTAAAGATGTGGTAAGTCCATAACTATGTGAGAAAGGTATGGCGCACAGAAAACGTTCCTTGCCTTCCTCTGCCTTTGGCATCCAATGACGGGTCTGCAATGCGTTCGCCACCAGATTGCGGTGTGACAACATGACGCCTTTTGCTTCGCCAGTTGTGCCTCCTGTAAATTGAATCACAGCCAGATATTCAGGATCAATTTCAACAGTCGGAGATTGATCACTTTGACCGGAAATCCAACGGCGGAATCTCATTGCGCCCGGCACATTCAGTCCACGATTACGCCAGCGTGAGATCAATTTTTTCGGGAGTGAAAGATATTCACCCGCGTCAGTTAAAACGATGAGGGGCAATCCACTATTAGCTTGCACCTGCCCAGCCATGCCTGACCATAAATTCAAAGTGACCAGCGCACGCGCATCCACTTCTTTTACCTGGCGCGTTAATTCGTCAGCATCTGTCATGGGCGGTGTGAACACAGCGACTGCGCCCGCTTTGAGCACCCCATAAAACGCGATCACGGTTTGTGGAATATTCGGCAGATATAAAACCACGCGCGCGCCTCTGCCAATTCCCAGCTCAGTTAACGCGTTGGCAAAACGGTTGGCTTCATGATTCAATTTTCGATAGGAAAGCTGTGTGCCTTCAAAGTAAATCGCCGCGCGCTCTGGGTATCTCCGCACCGCAGAACGCAAAAGGTGTTGCAAAGGAATACGCGGAACGCCGATGGTATAGGGCACGCCTTCTTCGTAATGCTTCAGCCATGGACGTTCGGCGGGCAACTCCTCACGATCTGCTGTTGATGCTACAACTGAATCATCACGCCACGATTTCTTGGATTCTCCTCCGAGAAATCGTGTGATCGCTCGATTGACCGCTTCGCGGCGTTCCAACATAACCATGTGACCTGATACCCCGATATCTTCCTCTTCAGCGCCGGGAATGGATCCGGCCACCTTTTCGAAGAGAGGTCTCTCGAACACTGCATCGCGGTGCCCGCGAATAACCAGCGTGGGCACTTTCAAAGAGTTGAAATTTTTCCATCCACTCCAGTGAGATAGATTATCAAGATAAAAAGGTTTCAAGGCATGCGGCGGACCGGAAAGCCACTTACGTGTCAGTGGTTCGATCAAACGCAAAGTCCAAACCGGGAAGTTGAGCCCAATTTTGAAAAGCGGATTTAATTTGAATTCGCCCGCAGTCGCTATCATGATTAAGCGCTCAACCCGCTCTGGATGATTGACAGCGAAATCGGTAGCGATGGCGCCGCCGAAGGAGTGTCCCACCAAAATTATCGGCGTAGTTACTTTCAATAGATTCAGAACAGTTTCCAGATCAAGTTGGATGCGGGGCATATCATAGCCTGATGATGGCTTGTCGGAGAGTCCGTGCCCGCGCATATCAAATGCTATGACGCGATTCTTCAAAGCAAATTTATGCAGTTGATATCGCCACTGCATAGCCTGTCCCCCAAAGCCGTGGATGAAAACAAAAGTTCGTTCGGGGCGTTCGGGAGAAATATCAATCGCCGAGAGTCGCACAAGCGGATCGGATGAGACTCGTATTTCATGACGGTAAAGGTCGAGATCTATGTCCATCATGGATAGTTTACAGGAGTTAAGCGGGATTGTCAATTTTATTGGGTATAGCGCAAAAGTGTCGGTCAGATGAAATCAGGTTGAAATAGAGGGGACAGTTTTCCAAGCAGTCAGAAAACGATTACTATGGAATTCACTCAAAGCCGCTAACATGGCTTGAGCGTTTTTTCGCTTCCAACCACGACCCTGCCTTTTCATCCTATGATGTACAACAGTATTTACACCGCTTTCAACCGTTCCACTTCCGATGGGATAACCGGCTTGTCGAAAGTAGGCATAATCCATTTTTGATTGGCGACACTCAAATTAGGCAGGCGATTGACGAATATCCTCCAAACAATCAATGCGACTCCAATCCAGCGCATACAAGGCGTTGACGACTTCTTTGACACATCCATGCCACAAGAGATCGGTTTGTTTTTCAACCCATTGTTGTGCTTGAAGTGAGCCTTCACCGAAAGCAGCTTTCGCAACTTTCCACAAACGTTCATCCGCATGATACCAATCAATAATTTGGATCGCTTGGGGATAATTAGTGGTGGTAATACGATCAATCCAGAGTGCGCCATCGTTGACTGAACTGAGACGATGGCACAGCCCCACTTGTCTCCGAGCTCCTTCCATATACTGCTGTTGTCCCATCTCGTCTGCATTCCACACCCCAGCTTGATAACTATGTCGGGTAAGAAGAATACGTTTTTCTGATGGATCTTCTTGTTTCGTGGAGGTAGCTTTTTTCTGATTCACTTCCGAGATCACACTCATTTTGACCTCCTTCCAGCCTTCTTCGCGCAATAAAACCATCCCACCATCGCTGGAGATGTTCGCCAAATCGTGTATAGGCTGATGTACAGTTACTATTTGGCTTACTGGTTGCGGAACTTCAGCAGCGTAGTACCGCTTTGCTTCTGCCTTTCTATTTTCTTCCACGGCTTCTCCCCACCCTTCTGTTATTCGGCGCAAACTATCTTTTGACATATCCCCACCGGTCGCATCACTGTATGCTTCCGCTGCCAGCTCAAAAGATTTCCCTAACAACCCTTGCCGGACCGCCACGCGTGCCGCACCTTCACTCCAATGATCCGCTCGCAACTTTAGTTTTGCATCCAGGGGGAAAAACGGTCTGCCCTTTACATTCAGGACAAACATAATAGGCTCTCTCCAACTGACTATCCCCTTCCAATCCATGTATATTCCAGTCTCGGTATCCTTCAAACTTCATTCTTTTCCCGCACTCATCGCATTTCGGCAACTCTACCTGTGTCCCTACATCTCGCCCATTCACCATTTGTGCAAGCGCCTTTCCCATTAGCTCCCGTCTTTTCTTCCGCGCTTCTGCTTCGATCTCTCCAAAACTCGCTTGCGGATGCGCATCGTACCATTCTTCCATTTCCTCAAACATCCGTTCCGCTTCTTTCATGAACGCTGCTTGCCGTCTGGATCGTGACTGGGGTCGGGTCATTTTTGCTTCTCCTTTTACCACAGTCTACTCCATCTTCCCCTTTCTTTCCTACACTTTTGCGCTATACCCAATTTTATTGATAATGAGATAATATTAGCTGTGATAAAAAATCACTGAAGAGTTTCGTGATATAAGCAATGGAAATGTCAACGAGATGGTATATCAAGGAGGAAGATAATGGAAAATATAATGTGGTGTATTGTATACTCGGCTCCAATGCGAACAATTCCCCTGACGGGAGCGCAGATCATAGCCCTGCCAATGTATGCCAAAGTTGAAAAGATCAATGAAATCTTTGCCGACTATCAGGGTCAGCCGGCAAAATTCTACGAAGTGATCTATCACTCTTCCCCAGAGATAGCAAAACAGGGCTGGGTATACGCTGGATACCTTGAAGATTATCACGAAGAGTTTGCAACAGGATCAATAAAGATACTAAATGCCACGCCAAATCCGAACGATGCCGCACAATACGTTATGTGGATGGGGAACGTGCAATACAATCTATGCGGACATTTAAGCGTATCTTATTGCGCGGGCTGGGACGCAGACATTAACGACTTTTTGAATTTGCTGAAGGAAAAGAAGCTATCATTTGTTTCCCGTGTTTTTCCTAGTTGGAGATCGCGCGGGACAAATACCGCGGATCTGGATATCATGCTATCCTTATTCGACTATACATTGCCATCGCAAACAATCGGCGCGGCATTGCTTGATCGTGTGGCTGGGCGCATACTGGTTACACCCGGCCGCATGGCGAACATTTTAAAAGACAATAGAGTGATCTACAGCGTTCAGATCGATGCTCAAACAGGCTACCTCAAAAACTCGGGAGTTTTGCATTGGGTCGTACTGGAAGAAGTGATTCCCGACGAGTTCAAGGGGACAGTCAAACTTTATAATCCATTCACAAACAAACTGGAACGCTATGAGTGGAATCAGCTGATGGCTTCGGGTGGCACTCCCTACGGAATCGTGGTGCCGAGATAATTTAGGCCGCAGGGCGAAGGTTGTGGAAATATCCGCTTGTGGAAATATCCGCTTTGACAAATCACCTCCGCCCTGCTATACTCACTTTACTTAAGTTGACTTTCACTGTCGCATTTGTCGGCAGTTTGTTTATGGACAATCGCAATGTGGCACGGATCTGATTTACCCCCTCGCGAGCAAGTCGGCAGGGGTCTTTTTTTATGCCGAAAACAAAAGTACCGCGTATCTAAATTGACCTTACCCGCCTATGGCGGTTTAGTATATTTTTAAGTTATAAAAGGAAAACAAAAAAACATGAGTAAGAAAAACAAGTTAAGAATTATCCCGCTCGGGGGCCTGGGCGAAGTGGGAAAGAACATGATGGCCTATGAATTTGGAGGCGACATCATCGTAGTTGACGCAGGAATTATGTTCCCGCACAACGACATGCTCGGGGTCGATTACATCATCCCCGATTTTGAGTATCTAACCAAGAGAAAAGATCGTGTACGCGGGTTGATCATCACGCACGGGCATGAAGATCACATTGGCGCAATTCAGCACTTTATTGAACAGATCAATGTGCCCATTTATGCCACCCCGCTCACACGTGGATTGATCGAGGGTAAATTATTCAGAAACAACACCCAGCACAAAGCGCAGTTCAAAACTGTTCAAGCTGGAGAATCTTCCAACATCGGCCCATTCAAAGTGGAATATTTCCACGTGAGTCACTCCATCCCAGATGCAGTGTCGCTTGCGATAACCACACCTGCAGGTTTGGTTATTCACATGAGTGATTTCAAATTCGACCACACGCCGGTGGATGGCTGGCCGACAGATTTCGCAAAACTCGCAGAATTCGCCGCACGTGGAGTTGACCTGCTGCTCTCCGATTCAACCAACGCTGAACGCCCCGGCTGGACTCCGTCCGAGGCCGTCATTGGCCCCGCGTTTGATAAAGTTTTCGCCGATGCCAAGGGCCGCATTATCGTAGCCACATTTGCCTCGCTAATTTCGCGCGTACAACAAGTCGCAGACGCCGCCATCAAAAGTGGACGTAAAATGGCGATCGCCGGCCCCAGCATGGTGGATAATGTAAAGGTCGCGCGCAAACTAAAATATCTTGAAATAGCAGATGAACTCATCGTGCCGATCGAACAAGCCTTGAACATGCAGGATCATAAAGTAGTGATCATGTGCACCGGCTCACAGGGCGAACCATCCTCTATTGTCGGCAGGCTTTCGGCGGGCACAAATCGTCAATTTGATCTCAAGCCCAACGATACCATTGTGCTTTCATCGCATCCCATTCCCGGCAACGAAGAAAGCATTGGCAAAACCATCAACCGCATCCTGCGCCGCGGCGCGACCGTGATCGACGATAAAGTTGCGCCCATCCATGTTTCAGGACACGCCGCGCAGGAAGAACAGAAACTCCTTATCAATCTTGTGCGCCCCAAACACTTCATGCCAATTCACGGTGAATTGCGGATGTTAAAACAGCACGCCAAACTCGCAATGCAAGTGGGCGTGGAAGAAGAAAATATCATCGTCGTTGAAAACGGACAAGTGGTTGAGCTGGTCGGAAACAAGATCCAACTCGGCGAGCGAATCCCCGGCGGATATGTATTTGTTGACGGTGAATCCATAGGCGATATTGATCACGACATTATGAAAGAACGCGGTCAACTGGCCCGTAACGGCATTCTGCTGATCGATATTAGTTTGGATAAACATTCAGGCAAATTACTGCACGATCCCGAAATTCTTACGCGCGGTTTTGTCACTTCGGAGGAAGCAGAAAATCTTCTGCCCGAGGTTCGCAGACGCGTGATGCAAGCCGTCAACAGCGGCGGGATGAGCAGCGAGAAAGACATCATCAACACCATCAAAAGTTATCTGCATCAGGAAACAAAACGCAGGCCAATGGTCTTCGTCACATTGAGCAAGGCTTAAAATAAAAAGACCGTCTCACGACGGTCTTTTTATTTTATTGGCAATCCCTCGATCCACCTTGCCCATCGGGTAATCATCAAGTTCACTCAGACGCGCCCAAATAAATTTTTTATTTTTTGGGATTGGAGCACACTCACAGCGAAAGGCATGGACTGTCACCTTGAAATGAGTGTACGCGTGTTGGATGATTCCCAGCGCTTCTTTTTTCTGGCGCAGCCCCCTGTGGGTAACCTTCAAACTGTATGCGGCGTTAAGGACTTTGGTCAACTCTTTGGCAGGATTCTCTTCGACCCTGCCATTTGGAAATTCCCACATTCCACCGAGCAATCCATCAGATGGACGTTGCGCCAATAAAACTCGTCCACGATTAATGATCACTCCCGCCGCGTGGATGTAATGCGGAATTGCTTTCTTTGGTTTTAGCACAGGGCGCAAAGCCTGCGTTCCGTTTTTGCGAGACTCACATATTTCCATTAATGGGCATATCAAACAGCGCGGATTCTTCGGCTGACAAATTGTCGCACCAAGATCCATGAGCGCCTGGTTGTAATCACCAGCCTGACCGTTTGGCAAATTTTCCGCGGCTAATTCCCATAATTTTTTTTCGCCTGCAGGAGAATCTGCGAATTCGCGCATGTCAAACAAACGTGAAAAGACACGTCGCAAATTGCCATCTAAAGTTGGCTCGTTCAGGCCAAATGCCATGGACGCGATCGCGCCGACCGTGTAGCGGCCAATACCCGGCAGACTGCGTAACTCTGCCAGATCGCGGGGCAGCTGCCCATTAAATTTTTCTGCAACTACTTTAGCAGCTTGATGTAAATTGCGGGCGCGGCTGTAATAGCCAAGCCCCTCCCACGCGGTCAAGACATCCCGCTCCGATGCATTTGCCAAAGTTTTCACATCAGGAAATTTTTTCATCCATTTTTCAAAATATGGAATGACTGTCTCTACGCGCGTTTGCTGGAGCATGATCTCCGAAACCCATACCGCGTATGCATCGGGATGATCACGCCACGGCAGAGTACGCCCATGTTGGCGATACCATTGGAGGAGGCGTGAAGAAAGTATTTTATTCGTTTTCAATTACAAGTTTGGGAAAGGGGGGCGCTTTGAAATGTCTGATTACCAAAATCGATCACGCGGACATTCAATACATCATCATATTGGCAGGCCAGCACGACCGCATCTGCGCCTTGTGGAAAATCCAAAATATCTTTCGTGATAAAGATCAAATTAAAAGAGTTGCGATTGATCATAATAAAACCGATGCGGGAGGAGTCTCGAGCTTTATACGCAGGCCATGGATGCGCCGACGACAATCCATCGTTTCGGCGATACATACGCGGATACAACATGCGTCCTTCCATGAGCACTGCTCCGGGCTGTGAGAGAAAATTCTGAATCTCGTTGATGTCATATCCCCTGGCTCCAAGCCTTGTTACGAGTTCAACTTGTGAGGCTGTGTAACGAGGTTCAGTAAATCCCTTTGCAAGCCACGGCAGCGAGCCTATAAATATGAAAGCCAAAATAATAATGGGGTAACGAGGGTGAAAATCTCGAAGAGTGATTGATTTCTGTTCAGGTGGAGTATTTGCTGGAAATATTTTTTCAACTTTTGCGCCAAACAAAAGTGTGAGACTACCTAAAATTTCAATTATGCCGATGGCAAAATAAAAATAAAAGACCCAATCCACCGGCAGGTTGTATCGCCAACTGGAAAAACGGGCGATTCCATTTGCGAAAGCATATCCCAAATTATGCGCCAGTGGGACCAGGGCTATCCATCCCATACGACGCCATACTGTTCCAAACCCAATAGCTAGAACTGCAAGATACCAGAGGACCAATACCATGTTGTACCATTCAATGGAGCCATCCCAAGTCACCCAATACAAGTTGATGTCGGCAAATAAACCGTCAAATCGCTCAATCAAAGGCAGCGTTAGTAAACCGCCAATTTCTGTATTTAGGAAGTGACTGGTAATAAAGCCGGCAACATAGGCGGGGTTTTCAAGTGTAAAAGTGAGCAGCCGATTTCCAACACTTTCCTTGGCGGGGTCAAATTGGCTTAGATCCAAATTTCCACTGAACGAATATTGACTGTAAATAATAGCCACTTGATTGGGATCATCGAAGGAAAATTTACCGGCTATCGTGTAATTATGTATCAGCCACGGTAAAACAGTTAGACCCATTACGAAACCAAAAACAATTCCCGTCATGATCCATTCTTTGGTTTTGCGTTGATAGGCAAACCACGCCAAAATAAACAGGATCGGCAATATGAGAAGTGATTGTGTGCGGAATAATAATAGTAAGCCAAACGAGCCACCGGCAACAAGGGTAGATCTTAAGTCGCGCCGTTCCAGCCACCAGATGGCTACAAGGCACATCAACGAGATTCCGATCGCAGTGGGGAAATCGGTGGTGAACATCTTGGAGTTGGTCACACGGGTATTGGATGAGATCCACAAGCTGACCAGTTCGCGAAAAATGGCAAATAAAGCGACAGTCACACCGGCGGCAGGGGAATGTAATTTCTTCGCGAGAAAATAAAGAACAACCGGAAAAATTGCGAACACAAGGGTTTGCGCGGCTATAATGGCTGGATAGTTCTGCCCAAAGAAGAAATGTAAAATGGCAAGAAATACCACATACAACGGGCGCGGGGGAATTCCACCGAGATAATTTGTACCAATCAGCAGGCTTTGAGAGAGGTAGTCATAAAAGCCGGCATCTGAATAGGGAAATGGCATATTCGCTGGCGGGGAAATGGGCGCATAAAAGCTATTTTGCAAAACATCCACTGGCACGTGCAGCCAGAGAACGCAAGCAAGAATGTATAGTGTAAGCGGGATGAATAGCCAGGTTATCAGTTGCGAGTTATGGGTGTTTGATACAAAAAGAAGGATAACAAATCCAACAATTATGGAAGCAATAAATTGCCAGCCTTGTATGGCCACACCGGGCTCACCCCAGTAGGCTGTATCAGGCAAAATGCCGAATTTGGTCAGTGAGATAAACAAGCAAATGAAAAGCAGAAGACAGAAGGCTATCAAAGCGGAAAGGAAAACAGGATTCCGTTTTATAAATTCTTTTGGGTGAAATCCATTTCTTAGGAGTAAAAGAAATATGGTGGTTTGTATCCCGATGAGGAGCAGGTACAAAAGTAATGGACTCAGGCGCTCATAGTATGGCAGGAATCTCTCAGGGTCGAGATATCTCAAAAGGAACAAAAACAGGCTTGAGATCAGCGAAAGAAATGCAGAGGAATAAATAAATGGCGTGCGCGCTACCAGTTCGAATCGAGATATATTCTGGCGCGCGATAAATCCCAAATAAATTCCTGTAAAAAAGAATAGGGCAAGGATCGCCAGCAAACCAAGCCTTGGAATGGAAAGTCCGTTTTCAGAAGGAACGAGTAAAAGCGCGCCAATGGCAACTAGAGACTCAAAAGCCGTGGTAAATAAAAACCACGGCCATAAGTGTATAAAGACTTTGGAAGTCTCATTATGATTCTTTGAATTCATGGGTGCAAAAAAGAGATTTCTGAATTTTCACTAAAACTGGAAACCAGCGCGGACCGGCACGATCTTATATGAATAATTCTTTACATAACCGAAGAGACGTTCCTGCAAGAGTATCCAATCTGACGAAGCCAGAATACGGCGCGCCTGAGGCAGATCATCTGCGATCAAACCTACTTGGATTTGTGGATAGGAACCGTAAATGGTTGCCCATGCTTCAGCAGGCCGCAAGCCAAGTCTTTGTACACCCGGCACAAATTCACCGATGACAAATTCGAAATATTCCTGATCACGCTCGGGAGAGATGTCCCAGGTCATAATGACTTTGACCGACATATTAACCTTTTTGATATTCCAAAACAACAACGTGCGTTTCATCGGGCAAACTTGAGCGTGAAACTTTAAGAGAAGCTTGCGCATCAGGTTTACTCAAACCCATTTCCTTGATGAATTTATTGATCTCATCAAGTTTTATTTTTGAATCCGGGGTGAAATAGTGCATGGGGATAACAAGATTGGGTTCCAACATGCTGACAACTTCCGCGGCTTTCGCGGCGTTGAGGCTGTTTCCACCGCCGACAGGTACAAGAGCTACATTGACAGTGCCAAGCAATTCGATCTCGCTTTGGGTCGGGATCTTCTGCAAGTCTCCGAGGTGCGCGACAGTGATGCCGTCATAATCAAATACGTAAATCGTATTTCGAATATTATCCTTTGCTTTCGCGGAGCGGCCCACGCTGTCGGTTTGAACGGCTGTGATGAACACGCCGCCAATTTCAAATTCACCGGGTCCCATCAAGACGTGCGTTGTGCCTTTGACCGCGTCACTGTTGTTGTGACCAAGCGCATCATGACTAATCGTAACGATCTCAGCCTTAAGTTTGAGCGGATCGTATCCAATGATTTTGCTATCAAATGGATCGGTGACCACGGTCACATAATTACGCTCCGTGAGCCGAAAACAGGAATGTCCATACCAGGTAATTTCCATAAAAGCGTTGCCTCCGAGCCGTAATTATACACGGATTAAAAGCCGTACCGTTCCACAGATTTGTACATGCGGCTAATTTTAGGAAATTCCTTTTTTGGGGTATGCAGCAGCTTAATTTATTCACCCGGATTAAATTAATGGTTATTCAAATGATCTGATTGACGAAAGAATTTAAGCGGCCCAAGTTTTTCAAAACTTCCTTTTTGCAAAGCTCCATCCTGATACATGGGGAAGGTATATCCTGAATCTCGCAATTGTTTGAGCGTCTGCACTAATCCTAATGTTCCGTATTCACGTCTGGCACGATCCCATTATTGCTCTAAGCTATACTGAACGCGCTCACAAACTGCGGTTTTGCCTCACCAAACTTTTGCCACAGAGACCACAGAGAGCTTTGAGGAAAACCTCTTAAAATCTCATTTTTCTCTGTGCGCTTATTACCCTGTGGGCTGTGGCTAGCAAAAAGGTAATTTATGCCCGTGCTTGGTATACCAAAACCTTTGCCTCGAATATCGCTAATTTACGGGGCAAAAAAAGAAACTTCCAAGATTCTTACGACCACTCGATTGTTCACTCCGTTATTGTGGGGCGTATGTTATTATTTGTAGAAGTATATTTACGCGTGCTTGCAAAAGAACTGGATATGGAACCTTTGCCTGCAACGGAAGCGCTTTATCAAAGGTTATTGGAAAACTTCAAAAGCTAATTTCAAAATCATCCGGGATCAAATGCACAAAACAAAACTCCTTCCATTTCTTGAAGCCCTATTCGCAGTGATCGTATGGGGCGCATCATTCATCGCCACCAAAATCGCCGTGGGACAAATCTCCCCCATCGCGGTGGTCTGGCTGCGTTTTGCAATGGGTATTCCCATACTGTTATTCGCGGTCCTCATTCGCAAACAATTTGCATTTCCAAAAGGCAGCGAATGGTTATATTTCACACTACTTGGTTTTTTGGGAATTTCTTTCCATCAATGGCTGCAATCCAACGGGTTGAAAACCGCACAAGCTACAACCACCGCGTGGATCGTTTCCACATCACCCGCGTTCATCGCTATTTTGGGATGGATGGTCCTAAAGGAAAAATTAAATCTTCTGCAATCCTCGGGGATCGTACTTGCTATGATCGGTGTGTTGGCAGTCGTGAGCAAAGGTGATCTCACTACACTCATCGGCGGCAAGTTCGGCACAACTGGTGATTTTCTCATCCTGATCAGTTCGGTCAACTGGGCAGTGTTTTCCATCCTCTCACGCCGCGGATTAAAGAATCATCCATCCACGCGCATGACTTTTTGGGTGATGACCATCGGCTGGTTGATCACATCTGTGGCGTTTTTTGCAAACAAAAGCTATACAGAAATTCCACTGCTAGATTCACGCGGCTGGATCGCGATGATCTTCCTCGGCATCTTCACCACAGGCCTCGCCTACATCGCGTGGTTCGATGCGCTCAGTCAACTGCCGGCCGCGCAAACTGGCGCATTCCTTTTTGTCGAGCCGCTGACGAGCATGCTGGTGGCGGCCCTGATTTTGAATGAACAGATCACGCCCGTTTCGGTTTTGGGCGGCGCGGTAATTTTGTTCGGTATTTGGATGGTGAATAGGCAAGGATGATGATTGGAAGAGCAACTCGCGGCGCAAAAATTGAAAGAGTAAAAAACGGTTGGAGATTGGGAATACAGAAAGGAGATTCTCTTGGCTATCGTGATGCCCAACTCGATGACTATTCTCAACTCCCGCGGCATAAGTATCCGCATCAGACTTTAAGCCTCAGCCTGCGCGCAAAAATCTCAAGCAGTTCCATCGCTGGGACATGGGGCTTCGGGTTGTGGAATGATCCATTTGGAATGTCGCTTGGGTTCGGCGGGAATCCGTTTCGATTGCCTGCCTTGCCGAATGCGGTCTGGTTCTTCTCGGCTTCACCGCAAAATTATTTATCGTTTACCAATGACAAACCCGCTCAGGGATTTTTAGCGCAGACATTTCGTTCGCCAAAGTTTCATCCGCTGTTGATTCTCGCAGGGTTTACGCTCCCCTTTTCGCCGCTTCGCAAAATGACTAGAAAATTATTGAGCGCCGTCATTGACGAAGACTCGCTCGCCCTCAGCGTGGATGTCACTCAATGGCACGCATACAGGCTCGAGTGGAGTCCGAAGCGCGTTGTTTGGTATGTGGATGATGCTCCAGTGTTTGAGTCGCCTATAAGTCCAAATCCACCATTGGGAATCATCATCTGGATCGATAATCAATATGCGGCATTCACGCCAGAAGGCAGGATCGCGTTTGGAATTTTGGAGGGGAAAGAAGAATGGCTGGAGATCGAGGATTTGATAATTAAAGAAGAAAATTCCTAAAGGCTTGAAAACCTTTAGGAATTTTTTTATGCAACTTAGGAACGCTCGAAAAATAAGTTACCCTATTCCAACAGTCCAATTTTGAGTATCCTTGCCTCACTTTATTTGAGGATGATAACAAAATGGACCAACCGTACTCTGAAGCCACTGAGCAAGCGATGAAATACTTTTTCAG
>JAPLGS010000105.1 GCA_026390015.1 Chloroflexota bacterium
AATCTCGCGGCGGGTTTACCTGTGAGAAAACTCGAGGGTGTTGTATATTCTGAAGACCTCGCCGCCGCATTTGACAAGGCGTCCACTCTCAGCACAACTTCCCTGCGCGCCGAAGTGGATAAGATCTTTACCGCCATGCATACTGACGGCACCCTCTCTGCCCTTTCCATCAAATGGCTCGATGGTCAGGATCTGACTCAAGCTCCAAAGTAATTTATTGGCAGATACAAAAGGGAAGCGGCTTTAGGTCGCTTCCCTTATTTTTTATATTCAAGGGAGATCGGCATGAATATGTTTTCAAAAAAACAGGATGCACCCAAATCACAAGCCGAATTAATCTACGAAGCCCAGGCGCGCAAGGAAAATCATTTCCGCGCCAATGTAGCACTCACCTGGTTTATATTACTTTTTATTCTTGTCTTCACTTTCAGCGGCCAGGAAATCACCATTGGGTCAAAAACCTTCAGCGGTATTCATGTCGATACCGATTTCATGAAAAGCAATCTGACATTTATCGCCGGTGGAGTAAGTGAAACAATAAAAATCTCCATCCTGTCCATTGGGCTTGCGATGACCCTCGCGTTGTTGGCGGCTCTTGGACGGCTATCCACGCTCCCACCGGTCTACGCACTAAGCACTTTTTATGTCTCACTCATTCGCGGGACTCCTCTTTATTTACAGATATTCTTTTTCTTTCTAGCCCTGCCGCAATTGGGCATTATTCTGCCCGGCCTCGTCGCAGGCGTACTGGCTCTTGGTCTTAATTACGGGGCGTATATGTCTGAAGTATTCCGCGCCGCATTAAGCTCCGTGGGCAAAGGTCAGCGTGAAGCCGCAATAGCGCTCGGCATGACACCGAACCAAACCATGCGGCGCATCGTGCTGCCACAGGCACTGCGCTTCGCCATTCCGCCCATCGGCAACGATTTTATCGCCATGACCAAAGACTCAGCGTTGGTCTCTGCCACGGGCTTCGTACATGAACTGATGTGGCGCTCCACAAAAGTTGGGCGCGCACAATTCCATAATCTTGAAGCACTCATTATGGCAGCCCTTTTCTACTGGGGCATGACCCTGATCCTGACTTACATCCAAAGCATCATCGAAAAGCGACTCGCCAAAGGAGACCGATAACATGGTTCCCATTGTAAAAATTTCCAATCTCGATAAATATTTTGGCCGCCTGCATGTATTAAAAAATATCAGCCTTGAAGTGATGCCGCGCGAAGTGGTCTGTCTCATTGGGCGCAGTGGAT
Source organism: Chloroflexota bacterium (assembly GCA_026390015.1). GTDB lineage: Bacteria > Chloroflexota > Anaerolineae > Anaerolineales > Villigracilaceae > Villigracilis. The sequence goes on from JAPLGS010000105.1 coordinate 1,257, forward strand.
CAGGCAAAAGCACATTATTGCGCTGCATCAACTTTCTTGAAACTCCCTCGCATGGAAGTATTGAAGTAGATAGTGTTAAAGTGGAAGGCGGCGAAAAAGGAAAACTGAACCGCCAACTCATCCATGACGTGCGCTTGAAAACTGGCATGGTCTTTCAGGAATTCAATTTATTCCCGCACATGAGCGTCTTGGAAAATGTGATCGAAGGCCCGGTCCAGGTCAAAGGGATGGATCGCGCCGATGCCATCGCATTAGCCGAGAAGAATCTAAACCACGTGGATATGCTCTGGAAAAAAGATGAATATCCCATGCGCCTCTCCGGCGGGCAAAAACAGCGCGTTGCCATTGCGCGTGCGCTCACCATGGAACCAAAAGTCATGCTCTTTGATGAACCCACCTCCGCACTTGACCCTGAACTGATCGGCGAAGTCCTCAACGTTATGAAGAAACTCGCCAAAGACGGCATGACCATGATCATAGTCACACATGAAATGGGATTCGCACGCGAAGTTGCAGACCGCGTGCTCGTGATGGGCGATGGCGAATTGATCGAAGACGCCAAGCCCGCCGATCTATTCAACAGCCCCAAAGATCCTCGCACAAAAGCGTTGATCGACCGTTATCACGCTGAAGAACAATGACCCTTGCAATAACACGCGACATCAGCCCGCGCTTCAACGAATGTGAATTGACCCACATCGACCGCACCCCGATAGATTTAGATATCGCGCGCGCACAACATCATGAATATGTCAACGCACTCGCATCCATAGGATGTCAGATTTTGGAATTGCCCGCCGAAACAGATCTACCCGACTCAGTCTTCGTGGAAGATATCGCTTTTATTCTGGATGAAGTAGCGGTCATCACGCGCCCCGGAGCTGATTCTCGCAAACCAGAAACAGCCTCCATCATCCAGGCATTGACTCCCCTCCGCGCGCTGGTACAGGTCACCGCGCCCGCCACAGTGGATGGCGGCGACGTGCTTGTGCTAGGGAAAAATATTTATGTCGGATTATCCACGCGCAGTAATTCAGCCGCCATCGAACAACTACAAAATTTATTGGGCAACTATGGTTACAAAATCATTGGCGCAGAAATGACAGACTGTCTGCACTTAAAGACCGCCGTCACCCGCGTGGATGATAAAACTTTACTCATCAATAAGAATTGGGTTTCAGCGGATTATTTCACGGGATATGACTTGATCGAAGTAGACCCATCCGAACCGTTTGCGGCAAATTGTTTGCCTGTGAATGAACATATCATTTACCCCACATCATTTCCAAAGACGCGCGCAAAACTCGAATCGCGTGGATACAAAATTAAATCTGTAACCGTGGATGAACTCGCGAAAGCCGAGGGCGCAGTCACCTGCTGCAGCTTGATCATTGCCAATTAATGTCATTGCGAGGAGCGTTCTATGCGACGAAATCCCCTGTCGAAGATATAAGATTGCTTCGCAAAGTGCGCTCGCAATGTCATGATAAAAAAAATCCCCGAAAAAAGATCGGGGATTTTCATTGCTTGTGCGCTAGAGAGGACTTGAACCTCCACGCCTTACGGCACACGCACCTCAAGCGTGCCTGTCTGCCAATTCCAGCACTAGCGCAAGCAGGGCGTATTATAATCGGCTTGCTTTTCTTGTCAAGCGCATAAATCACAGGAGCTATTATGGTCAGAATCGTTGTAGATGCAATGGGGAGTGATAATTTTCCAGTACCAGATATCGAAGGCGCAGTGCAGGCGGCACGTGAATATGGCGTGGAAATTATTTTGGTGGGAGATGAAGCGATCATCCAGCCCGTGCTTGATTCTCAAAAAACCGAGGGGCTAAAGATTCGCGTTGTGAATGCGCCTGAGATGTTGTCGATGGAAGACAAGGGTGAGAAACTTGTTTTAAGAGCGCGCAGTAAAGACGCGAAGAATTCAATGGCTGTCGGCATTGACCTGGTCAAGAGCGGCGATGCCGATGCGTTTGTCACTGCTGGAAATACTGGCGCAGGCATGGTGACCGCATTGTTCCGCCTTGGGCGTATTCGCGGCGTTGACCGCCCAGCGCTCGCTCCGATCTTCCCAACCGCAACTGGCACATGTGTAGTGCTTGATATCGGCGCGAATCCTGATTGCAAACCTGAGAACCTGTTGCAGTTCGGAATTCTGGGAAGCATCTACGCCGAGAAAGTACGCGGCGTGAAGAATCCAAAAGTGGGGCTGGTCTCCAACGGCGAAGAAGAAGGCAAAGGCAATGAGTTGGTGAAAGGCGCAACACCTTTGTTCAAGGCGTCGAAATTGAATTACTTCGGGAACGTGGAAGGTAAGGAAGTGATCGGCGGTAAAGTGGATGTAGCTGTGACGGACGGATTTACCGGCAATGTCATGCTAAAATCATCCGAAGCAGTTGCCAAGCTGATCACGGACAGGATCCGCGAGATCATCAAGAATGGAAGCATCCTCACCAAGATCGGCGGCCTGCTGGTGAAGCCCGCGCTTGGCGCCATCAAGAAACTGCTTGACCCAAGCGAGCAGGGCGCGGCTCCCCTGCTGGGCATTAATGGACTGGTCTTCATCGGTCATGGCCGCTCGGACGCTTTCGCCATCAAGAACGCGATCCGCGTGGCAAAACATGCCGTGGATGTAAAGGTGCTCGACGCAATGAAATCTGCAATAGAAGAGAGTTTAAAAAACTAAAATGAAAATCATCAAGAATGAAAAACTAATTTCTCGAAACGGCAAGATCGGTCAATATACCAGTTTGGGCGCTTTGGTTGTGCTTGGACTGGGCATGTACATTTCATTTTCAAAGCCCGATCTTTTTACCTATTCAGTGATTTGTTTGCTGGTCGGGTTTATCATGACCCAAGTCGGCATGTACATGGGCAATCGCTGGGGACGTTCGCCGCGTCCCGACGAAAAATTTGACACGGGACTTAAAGGCCTGCCCGGTGAATTCAATATGTATCACTGGCCATCCGGGGCGTGGGTACTGCTCCCCTTCCATCAAAAAGGAAAAGTGGAATTCACGAAGAACCGCTGGAGGATGAGCGGCGGCGGATTCATGCAAATGTACATGCGTATCTTTGGACAGGAAAGCATCGGCCGCCCGGAGATCGACGCGGAAAATGAAGTACAAACACTCAAGAAATTTTTTGCAAAAAAACTGGATGAATCATTTATCCCTGAGATCAATCCCATTTTGGTCTTCACCAGCGACGAAGCCGAATTGGAAGTTGGCGACTCGCCCATCCCCGCGATGAAGTTGAAACAACTCAAGGAGTTCATGCGGCAGGGTGTAAAGAACCGCGTGCTCACAGTTGATCAGATCGCAAAGATCACAAGTCTATTTGATAAAGAATAAATACCTTCTCCCTTTGGGATCGGGAAAATTCAAAATTCTTTTCATGGTACACTTGTTCTATATTTAGAATCACTCACGATTAAGTGGTTTATAAAAATGACAAGTGAAAATCAAATTCTGAATTTAACAATTACGAGATCCTCTGTACCATGACATCCATCGTTTCAATTGACATAGAAACCACCGGCCTCGATGAAAACCGCGAAGCCATTATTGAAATTGCCGCAGTTAAATTCAACGGCCGCCGCGTGGAAGATGAATTCTCGACGCTCATCAATCCGGGCAAGGCCATCCCTGATTTCATTACGGGATTAACCGGCATCGACAACGCCATGGTGCGCCAGGCTCCACGCCTGCTTGACATTAAGCAGGAGCTTTTAGCCTTTGTCGGCAACTCACCCATTCTTGGTCACAACGTCAAATTTGATATTGGCTTTCTGCGCAAAGCGGGTCTATTTCCAAACCACCAAACAATTGATACATATGAACTCGCATCCGTGTTGATGCCAACCGCGAGCCGCTACAATTTAGGGTCACTAGGTCAGCAGTTGAACATTCCACTGCCCGCTACACATCGCGCACTGGACGATGCCCGCGTCACTCAGGCGTGTTATGTACGCCTACTCGATATGGCGCGCGAACTCCCACTTGAAACTTTGCAGGAGATCGTTGAGCTTAGTAATTTTGTGGATTGGGACGCGGGCTGGGCATTTGAACAAGCTCTTCAAGTCCGCGCCAAAGAAGGGATTACAGCCAAGACGACTCACAGCGCGTCAACTCCCAAGCCCAAATTTGATTCTGCGAAAAAAGATTTTTCGCTCATTGAGAAGAACGAAGAGCCAACTCCGCTTGACCCTGAAGAGGCCGCGTCTGTTTTGGAGTACGGCGGGCCGTTTGCGCAATACTTTGAATCCTACGAGAATCGCCCCGAACAGGTGGATATGCTCAAAGCGGTCGCCAATGCCCTTTCGAACGGCAACCATCTCCTGGTCGAAGCGGGAACTGGCGTTGGTAAATCGTTCGCGTATCTTGTGCCGGCGGCCATGTTCGCAGTCCAGAATAATACCCGTGTGGTCGTATCCACCAACACCATCAATCTGCAAGATCAACTCATCAAAAAAGATATTCCCGATCTGCAAGCCGCGTTGAATTTGGATGTGCGCGCCGCAGTGTTAAAAGGCCGCTCGAATTATTTATGCCCACGCAGACTGCAATTTATGCGCACGCACGGCCCGAAGGACGCGAATGAAATGCGCGTGCTCGCCAAGATCATTGTCTGGAAACTTGAAAATGACAGCGGCGATAGAAATGAATTAAATCTCACAGGCCCGATCGAACGCGAAGTGTGGGGCAGGCTTTCAGCGGAAGATGATGCCTGCACAACAGAAACCTGCCTCGGGCGCATGAGCGGCACGTGCGCATTTCATCGCGCCAAGCAAGCCGCACTGAGCGCACATTTGCTGATCGTCAATCACGCGCTCCTACTTTCGGATGTTTCCACAGGCAGCAAGGTTCTGCCCGAATATGATTACCTGATCGTGGATGAAGCGCATCACATGGAAAACGCCGTGACCGGCGCGCTTTCATTCCGCATGACTCAAAATGACCTGGAGCGGATGCTAAAAGAATTGGGCGGATCATCCGCGGGCTTGCTCGGCAGATTGCTGACCGAGACTCACGATGCGCTTCGCCCCTCCGACTTTGGACTGCTTCAACAAAAATCAAAACGAGCCACAGATCAGGCATTTCGTCTTGAGCAAATCACGAAAGAGTTTTTCAATATTCTCAGTGACTTCATCGCCATTCAACGCGAAGGACAACCGGTCAGCAATTACTCGTGGCAATTGCGCATTGTGCCCGCTTCACGCACCCTGCCCGGCTGGGACGATGTTGAGATCATGTGGAGTCAGATCAGCGAGACCATGGGATTGCTCCTGAAAACACTCGATGAAATTTATAAAGCGCTGGGCGACCTCTACGCGGAAGGTCACGACAACGTTCAAGATGTGATGGGAACCCTAAGCAGTTTAATGCGCCGCATGGGCGAAGCCGTAGCAGCATCTTCCGGTATGATGCACAAACCGTCCAACGAGTTGATCTATTGGGTGGAAGTAAATCCGCGTGGCGAGAGGCTCTCATTAAACGCCGCCCCGCTGCGAGTTGGTCCGCTGGTGCAAAAACATTTGTGGCATGAAAAAGCCTGTGTCATCATGGCATCGGCCACACTGACAACGCACGGCGAATTTCGCTATCTGCGTAACACGTTGTCTGCTGATGAAGTGAATACATTGGCGCTCGGCTCACCGTTCGATTATGAATCAAGCACATTGCTTTATGTCGCCAACGATATGCCGGAGCCGAATGCTCAAGGCTATCAGCAGGCGCTTGACCGAGCCATCATCTCCACAGCCAAAGCCACCGGCGGACGAATGCTTGTGTTATTTACATCCTATGCCGCGCTTAAGAAAACTGCGCAAGCCATCACCGGCCCGCTGGGACGCGAGGATATTTTCGTCTTTGAACAGGGCGAGGGCGCGTCACCAAATGCATTGCTTGAATCGTTTAAGTCCACAGATCGAGCCGTATTGCTTGGCACACGCTCCTTCTGGGAAGGCATAGATGTGCCCGGCGACTCGTTGTCTGTTGTTTTTATTACCAAACTGCCCTTCGGCGTGCCATCCGACCCGATCATCTCGGCGCGTTCTGAATTATATGAAGACTCATTCAACGAATATTATCTGCCTGAATCCATTTTGAAATTCCGTCAGGGATTTGGACGTTTGATCCGCTCCGCATCAGACCGTGGGATTGTCGCGATCTTCGACAGGCGCGTGTTGACAAAGCAATATGGCAAACTATTTTTGGAATCACTTCCGCAATGCACGGCGCGTCAAGGCGCAGCGGCGGGGTTGGCAAAGATGGCAGGTGATTGGCTGGGCGTTTAGTATTTATGCCAAATACTTATTTCATCTTTTTTGAACTTGTCATCTACATCCAATTTGCAATTTGCCTTCGCCACGCAATAAAACGCGGCGCTCCCAATCTTCTCAAATTATTTGCAGGCGTGTTATTCGGGATATTGCTTGAACTTGCCACCATCCGACAATTAAATGCATATCAATATGGACGGTTCGTTCTTATGGTACTGGATGTTCCGCTCTGCATCGGCGTGGCATGGAGCTGCATCATCTACGCCGTGATGGAATTCTCGGATGGAAGCAGCCTCCCTTATTTCACACGTCCCATCCTAGACGGTTTACTCGCACTGAATATTGATCTGGCAATGGACGCGATCGCCATCCGCCTCGGATTCTGGGATTGGGGCCAGGGCTTGAAGTTCCAATATTTCGGCGTCCCTTATGCTAATTTCTGGGCATGGTTTTGGGTGGTTTCATCATTTTCACTTGGCTATCGCTTGTTTGCCAACCGCAGTGATTCGATCGGAAAATGGCTGCCAGCATTTTCGGCAGTTGTTGTTGGGTTGGTTTGGATTTTATTCACCAACGCCTTCATCACCTACATTGTCCCTTTTGATTATCACACCCTGACCATTGCCCCGGTTTTGATCGGCGCTCTTTTTGTTGTGATCGTCTCACGTCCGCGTTTTTACCAGACCCAAGTCGACTCTTTGGCTTTTTGGATTCCATTCCTTACACATTTTTACTTGATCATCGCGGGGCTGATCTCTGGAGTCATTCTTGACCCTCCCGCCTTATTATGGATAGCTCTATCCATGTTTATGCTTGCGCTGATTCTACACCGAACATCCTTCCAACATATCCTTCTTCAAAAATCACAATAATAAAGAGAACTGCCCCTCTCGAAGCAGTTCTCTTTTATTATCACAGCTTTGGCAAAACAATCGATTGCTGATATTGGTACTTGCCCTTTTTATCTGCGTATGAAATATCGCACTCTTCATCTGCTTCAAAGAACAAAACTTGCGCCAGACCTTCATTGGCATAAATTTTCGCCGGCAATGGAGTGGTATTGGAGATCTCAAGAGTCACAAATCCCTCCCACTCAGGCTCAAAGGGAGTCACGTTCACAATGATGCCGCACCTCGCGTAAGTGGATTTCCCCAGACAGATCGTCAACACCTTGCGTGGAATGCGAAAATATTCGATCGTGCGCGCCAGGGCGAATGAGTTTGGCGGAACCACACATACATCCCCCACAAAATCCACCATGGATTTAACATCAAAATTCTTCGGGTCGACCGTCGCGGAAAAAACATTGGTAAAAATCTTGAACTCGTTCGCGACGCGTACGTCATATCCGTATGACGAAACGCCGTAAGAGATCACACCTTCGCGGACTTGATTCTCAACGAACGGTTCGATCATCTTATGTTCATGTGCCATCTTACGGATCCAGTGATCAGGTTTTAATCCCATCTTACTCTCCTTGGTCGTGTATGTATTGAGTGATAATACTGTCACCATTTTATAACAAAAGTGTAAACCTACAAACCCCAATTTCTGGTATAGTAGCACCGTCACAAGAATAGATCTATTTCAAATTTTTCAGGAGATTATGTAAAATGAAGAAAATTGTTATTTTTCTAGGCAATGAGATTTTACTGGGTTTGTTGATCACTGTCTTGAGTGTTTTCACAGCCCTGGCCAGTTATCAGGGCGCTTTGGCAGATGGTAATCAAAACGACGCCGAGATCAAAGGCATGCAGGCACTGAACGACGGCAATGCGGAATATCTCACCGAAAATCAGAATATTTCACAAGACTACAATTACTACGATAACTGGTACATCAATCAGGACACCAATCCTGAAGCGGCAGACTACTACCAGTTCAATTTCTCACAGCATTTGCAGGATGCCATCGCCCGCGATCCCAATGCCGTGTGGGACGAACAATATTACACAAACATGGCGGCCACATCCACCGAGTTGTTCGACACTTCAGAGGCTGAATTTATTCTCGCAACAAACTGGAACGAACGCGGCGACCACCTTCAACTGGTACTAACGATCATGGCAATTGGTCTTGCCTTCGCAGGCTGGGCATCCATCAACAAGGAGGAAAGCAACTTGCGCGGATTCTTCTCGCTGTTTTCCATCATCACCCTGGTCATTGGCTTGATCTATTACTTCGCAACACCGATCGTTGCTGGTTAGATTTTGCGGCGTATAAACAGACCCAGCTTCATAAGATGGGTCTGTTTATATTTAACCAACAAATTTAACCAACAAAGAGTACAGGTATAATTCCAATATGACAAGTACTATTTACCAAAAAACCATCAACGAATGGCGCACTGAACGTGACAAAAGCATCCGCAAGGAAAACAGCTGGCTTTCACTCGCAGGCCTCTACTGGCTGAAACCTGGAAAGAATCAACTTGGCTCAGACTCCAAATCCGAGATTCTTCTGCCGTCGCGCATCCCTGCCAACATCGGCCATCTCGAATACAATGGCAAGTCAGTTTCGCTGCACACAATTCAAAATCAAAGAATCAATGTGAACGGCACAGAAACAGATTTCGCCGTTCTTCAGCCAGACATTTCCGAAACGCCAAGTTTTATTAAGTTGCAGGATGTCCAACTGGTCGTCATTCAACGTGGAAATAAATTTGGTGTTCGCATTTGGGATAATCAACGCGAAGAACGACGGTCTTTCCCCGCCCGCACCTGGTTCGACATCGATGAAAAATTTTGCGTCCCTGCGGCATACACTCCCTACGACCGCCAGAAGATATCCTCCTTTCCGGATGTCGCAGGCGAAAAATCCGAAATCTCCGTTGAAGGATATTTATCTTTTAATATCAATGAAAAGAAATACCAACTCGATATCAATAAGGAAAATGATGGTACATTATTCATTCGCTTTTCTGATCTAACCTGCAGGGAAAATACCTACCCCACAGGCCGCTATCTTGTTGCTGAAGTTGAACCCGACGGGCAAATATTCATCGACTTCAATAAGGCCTACAATCCGCCCTGCTCCTTTACAGATTTTGCCACTTGCATTTTCGCGCCCGAACAAAATCACCTTGACTTGAGGGTGATAGCGGGTGAAAAATATTCTCACCATTAAATAAAAACTACTGTGATGAACGGCGGTTTTTTGGTCGAAGCAATTTTCCAATTATTATCACAGCTACTTAAAACATTCCCATCAAAGCCTCTGGAACCCAGAATTTACCATATCCCATAAAACCAACCACAATTGAAGCGGATAATATCGCCACACCAACAGCGATCAGGATACGATCCCTCGTTTGATATGTCAACACATCCAGCCATGTGCGTGGACCAACGCCAAAAGCGCGCAGATCCATCGCGTCGATAATATCTTCGCTGCCAATAATAGCGTGGATGGTCACTGGGACAAATATAGGCCCGAGCTTCCGCACCTGTGCTATCAAACCTCCACTGATCTTCTCGAGTTCGTAACCCCGCGCGCGCTGGGCATCCATTGTCAGTTGGAAATCCCTGCCAAAGGTCGGGATGAAGCGCATAGTCAGATCCATGGCGTAGGCGAATTTATCGGGGAGTCCCAATCCTTTGAAGGTGATCCCATAATAAGCAGGGTTGAGTGAGTAGGGAATCAGAATCGTCATCACCGCGATACTGGTCACACGCACCAGTTGACTGATGGCAAAAAAAGCGCGCTCGACAGTGATCTTCAAAACAGGAGTCCAACCCAACAGTGAAAAAGATGCGCGAAACTCTCGGATCAAATGTTCCTGCTTATAAACTTCCGTTCCTCCGCGGCCTGTAAGAAATGTAAGAATGGCAAAGAAGAAAACAAAACCGACGATAAACAAAAACGCGCGGCGGATTTCATGCCACTGCACACCTGATGTCAAAAGGACAAACATCGCGATCACAAAGAATGGAAGCAAAAAGCGCACATCCCAAAATGAGAGCGTGGAAACGAGACAGCACAAATAGAAGATAACCCACGCGCGCGGGTCAAATGATTGAATAAACGAGTTTTCACGTATTCGATAACGCCAGGCGACTAACATAAGATTAAGGATGAATTATCAATGATGAATTCGAGTAAACAGTAATCAGTGACCAAAGCTGATCACTGATTACTGTTTAATGAAAACTGACTATCTGCCAGACTGTTTGCGAGTAGCCGCGTATGCGACAACCAGCATCGGTACGAGGATAGCGGCAAAGATCAGGTTGGGACCAGCGGCGGGAAGGAACTCACCTACAATGGCAGCAGGAAGGCTGAAACCGTTGATGACCATATCGGAGAGCGACGCGAAGAGAAGCCCGACAATGTTGCCAAGCATGCCCCAGGTCACCGCTGTAGCGACATCTTCATTCTTGAAGAAATTACGCACAGCAAAGATCAACGCAAAACCGATGAGTATGGCAATGCCTGCAAAGAGAGAAATTTGCGCGTCGCCGAAAATGCCATTATCTACATCAAAAAATAACATGTTGGCTTGTGTGCGATTCATGAAGAACAGCAATGCGGTGATCACAGCCAATGCACCGCTGACATACAACACCATATCCATGCTTTTCTTCTTATCTGAGAACAGCATCCACATGCCAGAGACGAAACCGATGAGGCCGTTACCAATGCTCCATTGCGGAGAAAGACCGAAGCCCGTCAACGCATCACCGAACATGTTGCCCACTGCGCCTGTGAAGAATCCAACGACTGGGCCAAAGGCAAAGCCAAAGAACATCGGGATTGCGATGGCTGGACGAAGCGAAACCTGACTCAATGAAGGCACAACAAAAACTGTTCCATTGAACAGCCAGGAAAACACTGCATAGAGCGCGGCGCCAATGGCCATCCAAACAACTTCGCGTGTGCCAACTTCCCAGGCTTTGTTTGCTTGTGTGGCAAAGTACACGCCAAACGCAATGGCAATGCCGATCACAACAAACACAAAGCGCGAAACAACACTGGCCTGATCCACCGAGAAGTTAAACAAAGCGCCTTCAGTGGGTTCCTTTGCCCCAAGTACAAACATAACCACGGCAAATAAGGCAAGTACTGCGACTAATGAAATTAATACATTGGTGAATTTCTTATCCATCTCACATTCTCCTTTTGTTTTTTTTCTGGGGTAAAACGGTTTGCCGTTGCACCCCAAAGTCTTAAATATGTGCCAACGCCTCGGCTCTCATGAAACGGCCTGTCGTGCTGAGTCGCTTGAGGTTGAGAGCCAGCAGTGAGGTGGGTATGATGCGATTGGCTTTGAGTCGATCGAAGTCGCGGAGCACATCCTGCGGCTTTCCATCCGCGATGAGTCTTCCATCTGCAATGATCAAAACACGATTGGCGTAAATTGCCGCGAGGTCAACATCGTGTGTGATAAAGATAATGGCTTCGAACGCGGGCATTTGCAAAATCGAATCCATGAAATTCATGTAATTCTGATAATCCTGCCCGGCAGTCGGTTCATCCATCACGAGGATGCGGGAACGCATCGCGAGAATCGCCGCAATGCTCACGCGCTTTTGCTGGCCAAATGAAAGCGCCAGCGGCGGGTCTTTCTCCTTATCTGAAAGGTTCACGATCTTTAGCGCCTCTTTCACCTCCAGTTCAATTTGTTCCTTCGTGTGTTTCATATTCGTCGGGCCAAACGCAAGTTCTTCGCGAACGGTTGGCGCAAACAGCATGTGGCTCGGACTCTGAAACACATATCCCAACATGCTCGCGATCTCGGCAACACTTGCTTCGGTCGTATCACGGCCGCCGACAAAAACTTTGCCAGATTTCGGCTTCAACAAACCGATGGCATGTTTTACAAAAGTAGTTTTGCCCGCGCCATTCGGCCCCAGCACCGCGATCACATCACCACGATTTATTTGAAGATTGATCCCATGCAGGATCTCAACTTCGGATTCATACCCAAAGGCGACATTTTCAAACTTGACCAGCGCTTCACCACTTGAGTGGGAGCTGGTCACTCCGGGTAGAACCTTGATCTCCACTGGCGGCGGATCCAGCTTCGCGCGTTCGACAATATCTTCCGCGGGCAATTTCACTTCACGATAATTTACTACTTTAGATAACCCCGAAACATCACCAAGGTAACGTATTTCGCCTTCACTCATGAACATCACGCGCTCAGGTTTGATGCGCAGCACATCCTCTACGCGATGCTCCACCATCAAAATGGACAATCCCTGGTCGGCCAGCAAACGCACTGCGTCCAAAGTATCCTGCGCGGAGGCGGGGTCAAGGCTCGCAAGCGGTTCATCCAACAGAATAATGGATGGGCGCATGGCAAGAATACCCGCTAATGCCACTTTTTGTTTTTCTCCGCCAGAAAGACTGAAGGTATCTCGATTACGCAAGTGAGAAATTTTTAGAAAGTTGAGGGATTCATCCACACGTGAAAATATTTCCCCGCGCGGCATTCCGAGATTCTCAAGACCGAACGCAACTTCATTCACAACTTTTGTGCCAAGAATTTGACGTTCAGGGTCTTGTAATACCGTTCCGATTTTTTGTGAAATTTGAGAAAGTTTCCAATCTTTAACTTCTCCGCCAAAGACCAGAATTTTTCCGCTCATTTCACCTTTATACGAGCGCGGAATTAATCCATTGATACAGCGCACGAGCGTGGTCTTACCACATCCGCTGGCGCCTGCGATTAAAAGAACCTCGCCAGCGTTTACAGTGAATGAAAGATTGTGGATCGCCGCGCCCTGACGGTCACGATAGCGAAAGGATAAATTGTCTACTACAAGTGGGAGTGAAGTGGATGCCATGGCGTTGATATTATCTATTCGTAAACGAAGACTGTCAAGTACGATATTGATCCAATCTGGAATCAAAAACCACTCCGCAAGCGGAGTGGTTTTTCAGTCTTAAAACTACATCAAAATTACATACAAGGCATGGAGAACACCAGGGACACCGCCAAGGAAGGTCAACACAAGGTTGATCCAAAAGGCGTTGTCAATCTTCCCGTTTTTCATATAAACAGCTAGCGGTGGGATGAAAAGGGCTACTATCACCTGCAAAACTTTGTTGTCCATTGTACATTCTCCTTTAAAAAGTTTGATTAAATTACAAGTCCATTATACACATCTATTCAATAAATACCGGATAATTATGCACCGACAAGTGACAGTAAGGCTTCGTAATTAGCGGGAATTATTTTCGGGGATGTGAATGATTCAGTAATAATGGATGGATCCTTCAGCCCGTGGCCTGTGCAGACCACGACGATCTTTTTTCCACGAGTATCAAATTTGCCGATAGCTGATTCTGCTATCAGACCGGCCAGTCCCGCCGCTGAAGCAGGTTCCACCCAAACGCCTTCGCTTGCGAGAATTTTCTGCGCCGATAAAATTTCCGCATCCGATACCGCGATGATCCTGCCATTGGATTGTTGCGCGGCTTCAAGAGCCTGCTCCCCGCGTGCAGGGCGGCCAATCCGAATGGCGGTTGCAATTGTCTCAGGCTTATCAACGGGATGCCCCAACACCAGCGGAGCGGACCCTGCGGCTTGCACTCCCAACACACGCGGTAATCCTTTTTGATATTGCTTGAATCCAGCCCAATAAGAAGTGATATTCCCCGCATTGCCAACGGGCAGGCACAACCAATCGGGCGCGCTTTCCAATACATCACAAATTTCAAAGGCGGCGGTTTTTTGTCCTTCCACACGATACGGATTGATCGAGTTGACCAGTGCGATCGAAGTCTTTTGCGTGATCTCCACAACCAGTGAAAGCGCATCATCGAATGAGCCCTGAATTTGGATCACTTCCGCGCCGTAAGCGATCGCGCCTGCCAGCTTCCCAGCGGCCACTTTCCCCTCAGGGATGAGCACAATCGAGCGCAACCCCGCGCGTGACGCGTACGCCGCTGCTGACGCGGCTGTGTTGCCTGTGGAGGCACAGATCACAGTCTGTGCGCCGCGGCCAACGGCTTCGCTGATGGCGGCGGTCATCCCGCGATCTTTGAATGAACCCGTGGGATTCAAGCCTTCAAATTTGACGAATAAATCACAGCCAAATTCCGTGCTCAAACGCGGCATGGGAATGAGCGGTGTGTTCCCTTCGAGCAGGGAAATGTTCAGAGTGTGGGCGGGCAGGTCAAGTAAATGCCGATAGCGATGGATCAAGCCTTGATAGGTCATTTCAACTCCAAGTTAAGAATGAGACGATTATAATGTCCACATGCTAAAAATCCGAGTCCCCGCCACATCTGCGAATCTAGGCCCAGGTTTCGATTGCCTGGGTCTCGCGCTGAATATTTGGAATGAAGTCACTTTCGAACCTGCTGAAAAAATCAGCTATCAAGTGACGGGCGAAGGCGCGGAGAAGTTGAACAAAGGCTCGAGGAATTTATTGACGAAGGCTTACGCGCTCGTGCATGATGTGTGCCGAAAAGAAATGAAGCCCGCAAAAATTTGTGCGCATAACGAGATCATCATGAGCAGCGGGCTTGGATCTAGCGCGGCGGCAATTATCACAGGATTATTTGGAGCGAACGAAATGCTCGGAAAGCCTTTGAATGAAAATGAGCTATTGAAACTCGCAAATGAAATGGAAGGCCATCCTGATAATGTCGCGCCTGCGTTATTGGGCGGCTTGGTCGTTTCGGTGATGGCGGCCGGGGAAATAATTACGCGTCGTTATGAGACCACGGAATTTATGATCGTGATCGTCAAACCAAATGTTGATTGGCCAACACGCACGGCGCGCGCAGTTTTGCCGAAATCAGTTTCACGCGCAGATGCGATCTTCAACATTGGGCGCACAACGCTCGTGGTGGATGCGTTACAAAGCGGAGATCTTGAGCTTTTACAAAAAGTAATGGATGACCGCATCCACCAGCCCTATCGTTTAAAATATATCACTGGCGGAATGGCTGCTTATAAAACAGCCAAACAATTTGGCGCGGCTGCGCTTTCTGGCGCAGGCCCATCAATTATTGCATTTGTCCCCTCTGAAAAAGTTGAGCAAACAAAAACGCAGATTATGCAGGCGTTTGAAGAACGGGGAGTTATTACAAGAGGAATTATTACCAAGCCAAGCATGATGGGCGCGCATCGCATTGCGTGAGATGGATCAGAAAGCGGAAAAAAAAAGACACTGTAGCAAGCCTATCGAATGAATCATGGCCTGGCTCTTGCAATATGGAGATGTCCCAAGGTGTTTGAGCGCAGGGGCATCAGGGCATCCCGAAACAAGTCTAACGCCAGTCGTGCAACAATATGGGCATAGGTACGGATGCGATAGACAGAGTTTTGCATTTTTCGATAG
>JAPLGS010000006.1 GCA_026390015.1 Chloroflexota bacterium
ATCTGTTGGTTTGAGCATTGCGTTATTATAATGTTTGGTAATAAAACCTCCGAGGTCTTGAAGACCTCGGAGGTTTTATGTATTAAGACAATCCAACTTCCTTATTGAACTCGACGATCAACTCGTCAATTTCATCGGCTTGCTTTTGGACATCCGTCCAATAGTTTGGTTGATACCATTGTTCCTGAATTTCCGCGTAGGTCTTGCCTTGCTGTTCAACCCAGGTGTAGTATTTCAAGTTGTGCACGCGGCGGCGTTCGGGATAGGTCAGCTCGAGCATGTTGTCTGTGGATTGTCCATGCAGGTAGCGGGCGAAATCGGCGGCGGCATTGTTCTCGCTATATTCGCCGAATTCCTGATGCATCTCATGCATGCGCGAGCGATAGAGTTCCATTGAATCGGTCAGCATGGTGATCATCACGTCGTTCTCATCCATCTCGTAATACTTGGCGACTTTGATGCAGGAAAGTACATTCCCAATGCCAGAGAAGCCGAGCAGATCAAGATTTGCGATGGTGGATTCGGGGACACCTTTTTCTGCGAGATAAGCACGTCCGTTTTCTTCGTTGAAGAGGCGCGCAATGTTGACCACGGCATTATCATCGATGGCAGTGATAAAGTCTGTGTTCTTTACATTGTGTACCCATGGCACATGCTTGTCGCCGATGCCTTCGATGCGATGTGAGCCGAAACCGTTTTCCAAAAGGGTCGGGCATTGCAGTGCTTCACTGGCGATGATCTTGCTTTCGGGGAATATCTGTTTGAGATAATCTCCGCTGGCAATTGTGCCGCCCGAGCCTGTTGCAGATGCCATGCCGCGGAAGCGGTCATTGGGTCCCATCACCTGCTTGAGCGCTTCTTCCATTGCGTGCCCGGTCACTTCGTAGTGCCAGAGATAATTTCCGAATTCTTCAAACTGATTAAAGATCATCAGGTCTTGACCCGATTTTTTCAACTCCCAGCATTTGTCAAAAATTTCCTTCACATTGGATTCAGAGCCGGGCGTCTTGATCGTTTCGCCGGCCACTTTTTCGAGCCATTCAAATCTTTCTTTTGACATGCCTTCGGGCAAAATGGCAATTGACTCACATCCCAGCAAAGCAGAATCATATGCGCCGCCGCGACAATAATTTCCAGTAGACGGCCAGACTGCTTTTTGAGTGGTCGGATCAAACTGACCTGTGACCAGTCTCGGCACGAGACAGCTAAAAGCGGCGCCGACTTTATGCGCGCCCGTCGGGAACCATTTGCCAACAACGACAATGATGCGCGCCTTGACTCCTGTCAGCGAGGATGGAAGCTCAACGAAGTTGACTCCACCATAAGTTCCGCCGGATGCGGTGGGTTGGTTGTGCCAGTTGATACGGAACAAATTGCGCGGATGAATATCCCAGAGTCCGATACTCTTCAATTCCGCTTTAACTTTGGCAGGAATTTTTGAAGGGTCTTTCATCTGTGCGCGTTGAATGGCGCGGGCGCGGCGGTCTTTGTGAATGGTCAGGTCAATAGTGGTCATGGGATTCTCCTGAAAATAGTTGTCAGACAACTTCATTATAGCGCAACATCTGATTTGTGATGGAATGTGTAAAGCAATTGTACGACTGTTGACTATTTTTTATGAGACATTATAATGAAAAGTAAAGAATTGATTTATTGTTTATCAAACTACGAGGTGTTTATGTCTACGATCGAGATGGTTTTTCAGTCATTGGATTTGGGTCAGGCAAGCGAAAATGAATATGCATGTTTGAGCCAGTTCAAGAATATATTGCGCCATGAATATTTGCCGGATGATCCGCCCATTCCTCTTGAAGAACATATACAGGGGTGGAAAAATATTCCGCAATTTGTCGAGTATGAGGAATATATTGCATGGGATACGTCTAAAACAAAGATCATCGCTTGTGGTCAGATCGCAATTTACAATACTGGTGATAATGAACATCTCGCTGATTTTATGATCGAAGTGTTGCCCGAGTATCGCAATCAGGGAATTGCGGGCCAGGCATTGGGATTACTTTTGCCGTTTGCAAAGAAACACGAACGTACATTGTGGATGACCGAATCTAATGATCGCATTCCCGCATCCTCCCTGTTTTTAGAATGTCTTGGCGCGCGCAGAGGATTGGAAACTTTCATCAATCAACTGAAACTTGTTGAATTTGATAGAAACCTTGTCGATCGCTGGTTGGAGCAAAGCAAGGAATTGAAAAATAAATTTGAATTGATGTTATGGAATGGCGCATATCCTGATGCGCCGCTTACCGACATCACAGAGCTATTTCAAGAGGTCGCAAATGATCAGCCTCGCGATACTTTGGAAATGGAGGATCAGAAATTCACTCCACAGATAATGCGGGATATGGAAAAAAGCATGTTTGCCCGAGGTACTCAGCGCTGGTCAATGTTTCTGACGGACCGGGCCGACGGGAAATTAGCCGGACTGACCGAAGTATTTTGGAATCCCAACCGCGTCATGATCCTGGATCAGGGATTTACCGGTGTTTATCCTGCCCATCGGAGTAAGGGATTGGGACGTTGGCTCAAAGCAGAGATGATGCAGAAGATTTTGCGCGATCACCCTGAAGTGGAAATTATCCGTACGCGCAATGCCAATTCCAATGCGCCAATGCTGAAAATCAACGTTGAAATGGGCTTCAAGCCTTATATAGCGAGCGCCTTATGGCAAGTGGAGACGGACAAGATCGAAAAATATCTTACGGGGGAAAAATAAAAAAAGACAAAGCAATGATTAACTTCTTGTTCGGTGGTCTCGTGACCGGTACCGATTAGATAATCCCCAATATCTTACTCACAACTGACAATAAAATACCACCCGCGATCACGCTCCCCAGTTGACCTGCGGTATTCGCGCCCATCGCGTGCATCAGGATGAAATTATTCGGATCCTCGTCATTCGCCAGTTTAGCGGCGATACGTCCCGCCATCGGAAAAGCGGATAT
>JAPLGS010000113.1:0-39731 GCA_026390015.1 Chloroflexota bacterium
GAAGGGCAAGCCTTTTTCTTGCTGATGGAAGCCGCTCGGAAAGAAATCCTATGACCAATCTCATCACTCCTCCAGAGTGGCTCGACCTCGCGCTTGAATTCTGCGTCGCCAAAACGCGCCACAATCTGGCAACCCTCAATGGTTTTCCGGAACGAACCGAGGGCGGAAAATGGGTGCAAATGGATCCCGACCTGCATGGCTGGTGGGTTGGAGGTCATTGGGTTGGATTGATTTGGCTGACGTACGCTGCCACCGGAGATCCATTACTCATTGACACCGCCCGTGATTGGGGAAATCGCCTGTTACCACGCCAACCCGACCAGGATGATCATGATCTGGGATTTCTCTTCGAGTTGGGATTCGTTCTCGGCTACCAAATGACTGGCGATGAAACACTCAAGCATCCTGCCCTGCAAGCTGCGGCAACTCTCAGCCAGAGATTCAACCCGCGTGGAAAATTCATTCAAGCCTGGGGTTTACTCGACGCTTCACCCGAACTACGCGGACGCACGATCATGGATACCATGATGAACCTCGACCTGCTTTTCTGGGCTGGCAAGGAAACCGGTGATCCTCGCTACGCTAAGATTGCCGCCGCCCACGCCCGCACCACCCTGACCCACCACCTCCGACCGGATGGCAGCACCTCCCATACCTGCGACTTCAACCCAGATACGGGTGCGTTCATCAAACAAGATACCCATCAGGGGCTGAGCGCCACCTCCTGCTGGAGTCGCGGCCAAGCTTGGGGTGTGTATGGCTTTGCAGATTGCTACCGCGCCACGGGTGATTCCGTTTTCCTGGATACCAGCCGCCGCCTGGTGGAATATCTTTGGCCGCGATTGCCCGGTGATCTCATCCCATTCTGGGATTTCGACAGCCCTCTCATACCCAACGATGTACGTGACAGTTCGGCCGCATCGGTATTGGCATCAGGCTTGCTCAATCTCGCGTCCGTCGAAAATGATTCCAAACTTGCCAGTCTCTGGCAAAGTCGGGCGATCAGCATTCTTGAATCACTCTGGCTAAATTACACCAGTCGAGATACAGGGGAAGCCAGCCTTTTGCTGCATGGCACGCGATCCAAACCGCACAACCTGATGGATCACGGACTAATCTACGGCGATTATTACTTCGTTGAAGCGCTCATGCGTTTATCAAAACCAGAGTTGACCATTTCTTGACCCAATCACAAATCCAGGAGTAACCATGAAATATCATTCCCCCCTCACATCCAACCCGGGCCTCAACACCCTGCCCATCAATCCATGTCAACTGCTCGATTTCAACTTGCTCAAACTTGAAGCCGGTGAAAAACATAGTGCCACCAGCGGAAATCGCGAAATCCTGGCGGTGATATTAGGCGGCAAAGCCACCTTCACCGTCAATGGAATCAGCTTCGAGAAGGTTGGCGGGCGACCGAATGTCTTCAACGGCAAGCCGCATTCAGTGTATATTCCTGCCGGGGCCGAGTACAGCATTCAGGCCGAGGGCGCGGTTGAGATCGGCCTGTCCAGCGCACCCAGCGACCAGACCGGTATCCAGCCCTACGTCATCAGTCCCTCACAGGTAGCCAACGGCGTCTGGGGGGCAGCCAATTTCAAACGCTACTTCCATCAGATTCTCACTCTCGCCGCCCAACCTGAACTACCTGCCAGCCGGCTAATAGTCGGTGAGACATTCACCCCCAGCGGCAACTGGAGCACTTATCCGCCACACAAGCATCAGGTAGATGATCTACCGCGCCAAGCCTTTCACGAAGAGATGTACTACTTCAGAGTTAACCCCGTCGACGGCTTCGGCATCTGCCATTACTACAACGAAGAAGGCGAGGATGAAAATTTCACCATCCGCGACAACAGTATCCACATGCTACCGCGCGGATATCACACCGTTGTCAGCGCCCCCGGTTACACCACATATTACCTGTGGTTCTTGGCTGGCAATCAGCGCGTCCAAGCTACAGTAGATGATCCCGCGTTAGGCTGGGTCACCAAGACGATCCCCATGTTGAAAGAATTGGGACATTAAAAAGTGATACTCGATCTGTTCAAACTCGATGGAAAAGTCGCCCTCGTCACTGGCGCGGGGCGCGGATTAGGCCAGGCGATGGCAATTGCCCTCGCCGAAGCCGGAGCAGATGTAGCTGGGCTGGGTTCCGGCTCCCTGAACGACACTGCTACTCAGGTGCAAGCTCTCGGACGACGCTTCCTGCCACTCAAAGTTGATTTGCTCGAAGCACATGCCGAAGATATGACCAAAGTCGTCGAGCAAGTGGTGGTTGGTTTAGGCGCTCTGGATATTCTGGTCAACAATGCCGGCACAATCCGCCGCGCGCCGGTACTAGAATTCAGCGAGAAAGATTGGGACGATGTGATGCAAGTCAATTTGAAAGCCGCCTTCCTGCTCTCGCAAGCTGCCGCGCGATTAATGGTGAAACGGCGCAAAGGCAAGATCATCAACATCGCCTCGATGCTATCTTTCCAGGGTGGCATTCGCGTGGCCTCGTACACCGCCGCGAAAAGCGGTATGGCAGGCATCACCCGATTGATGGCAAATGAACTAGCATCCAAAGGACTCAACATCAACGCCATTGCTCCAGGCTACATGGCAACCGATAATACCGCTGCATTACGCGTTGACCCCGAACGGGCACCAGCCATCCTCGATCGCATCCCGGCCGGCCGCTGGGGAGAACCTGCCGATCTGATGGGCGCGGTCGTTTTTCTCGCTTCCGCCGCCTCCGATTACATGAACGGCGCGATTGTTCCGGTAGACGGCGGCTGGCTGACTAGATAATCAATAATACAGAGCTCAAATTCAATCGTTCTGATATTCTCCTATTAAGGTCAACCCATGCCCATATCCCGTCGCTTTCAACTATTGGAAAAACGCGAAGTCAACCGCGAGACGTTTGTCGAACCGTGGCCTGAAGCTGGTCTGATTGTGGCTGATAGTCCGGCGGATCCTCAACCCAGCCTTCGTATCGAAGCAGGCCGTGTGACCGAACTAGATGGACGACCCCGCGACCAATTCGATATTTTGGACACCTTTATCGCAGATCACAGTTTGGATCTCGCCGCCGCGGAAATTGCGATGGCGACCCCATCTATTGATATTGCCCGTATGTTGGTGGATATCAATGTGCCCCGTGCTGAAATTCTGCATCTTGTTGCTGGCTGTACCCCTGCCAAACTTGTAGATATTATCCGGCATATGAATGTGTTGGAGATGATGATGGGATTGGGAAAGATGCGCGCACGCCGCACCCCGGCAAATCAGGCTCACGTCACCAACCGACGTGAGCATCCCGCGCTTCTCGCTGCCGATGCAGCTGAAGCTGCCTTACGGGGTTTTGCTGAAATCGAAACCACCGTGGGCGTGGCGCGCTATGCGCCATTCAACGCACTGGCAATCCTAATTGGCAGTCAAACCGGGCGAGGCGGGGTGCTCACTCAGTGCGCAGTTGAAGAATCGCTGGGGTTGGAATTGGCAATGAAAGGTCTCACAACGTATGCAGAGACTCTCTCGATTTACGGTACAGAAGGCACCTTTGTGGATGGGGACGATACTCCGTGGTCCAAGGCGTTTCTTTCGGCGGCTTACGCTTCTCGCGGAGTCAAGATCCGATTCACTTCCGGCACCGGATCCGAAGCGCTCATGGGTCACGCCCAAGGGTGTTCGATGTTGTATCTGGAGGCACGCTGTCTGCTCGTAACACGCGGAGCAGGGAGTCAGGGCGTGCAAAATGGTTCCATCTCATGCATCGCATTGCCCGAGTCTCTGCCCGGCGGAGTGCGCGCGGTTCTTGCTGAAAATTTGCTGGCAACTATGCTGGGGTTGGAGGTCGCTTCGGGCAACGATGCGCTTGCCTCACATTCGGATATTCGCAAAGCGGCCAAGCTCATGCTGCAATTTATCCCCGGCACCGATTTCATTACCTCCGGCTATAGCGCCATGCCTAGGCGTGAAAACCTGTTCGGCGGTGGTAATTTCGATGCCGATGATTTTGATGATTACAACGTTCTGCAACGTGATATGCAGGTGGATGGCGGCAACCGTCCGATCTCTGAGCAAGAAGCGTTGGCCATTCGCACTGAAGCTGCGCGCGCAATTCAAGCTGTCTACACTGAGTTGGGATTCCCAGCCATAACTGATGATGAAGTGGAGGCGGCAGTTCTGGCTCATGGAAGCGAGGAAATGCCCTCACGTAATGTTGTGGCTGACCTCGCCGCCGCCGATAAGTTTTTGCCCAGCGAGCAAAATATTTTGAGCGTGGTACGCGCTTTGCAAATACGAGGCTTTGAAAAAGTGGCAGCCAACTTGTTGGAGATGGGGCGTCAGCGCGTGGCCGGTGATTACCTACAAACATCGGCGATCTTTGACAGAAACTTCAAAGTCCAAAGCGCGATCAACGATGTCAATGATTACTCCGGGCCCGGTAGCGGTTATCGAGTCAGTGCCGAGCGCTGGCAGGAAATACAAAACCTGCCACAGGTAAAATCCCCGCGCGATTTTATTGCTGATCAGATCGGGGAGCCATGCGCCCGCCTCGCGGAACTGGGTCCAGCGAGGCCCGGTGTATCCCCTGAAATCATCGTAGCTGTTGGGCCGGCCTTTGGCACCGAGTTGATTCGGACGATCAATGGACTCGATCACGAGGAAGTATTGGCCGCCATTCTCACGGGTGTGGCGAGTCAAGGTTTGGTGGCGCGTGTGGTTAAGATATATCGTACATCCGACTGCGCCGCCATCGGGTATATCGGGGCGCAACTCAGTGGGTCAGGAATCGCAATCGGCTTGCAATCGCGCGGGACCACCATCATCCACAAACGCGGACTGGCGCGGCTCAGCAATTTGGAATTGTTTCCTCAGTCGCCAAGTATGACATTGGAAACGTATCAGGCCATCGGGGTGAATGCTGCGCGTTATGCGCTGGGCATGGTGACCACGCCGGTGCCGGTTCAAGTGGATAACTGGGCGAGGTTGCGGCTCATCGTCAAAACTGCGTTATTACACCGTCACGAAACAGAACAAGTGCAAGACCAGCCGCCGATGGAAATGCGTTTTGATTGGGAACCAGATTTGTAAGGAATACACTATGAAAACACGCCCCATAAAATATCCATTGATTGAGAGCGCCGCTGAAACTCTACGCGCGGCCAGCGGATGTTTGCTTGCTGATGTCACTGCCGACGCCGCGCGTGCTGGTGATCTTTCCATGGCAGATATCCAAATCAGTGCTGACACTCTGCGGATGCAAGCCGAGATTGCGCGGCAATCCGGTTACCCACAACAAGCTTCCAATCTCATACGCGCCGCCGAACTTACCGCCGTCCCCAATGCCGAGGTGCTGCGGATGTATAACACCCTGCGCCCGGGACGGGCAACTCACGCTGAACTGGTGGCACTGGCTGACTCGTTGGAAACGGACTACCACGCTCCAGAATGTGCCCACTTGGTGCGTGAGGCCGCAGGGGTTTATCAGATACGCGGCTTGTTGCAGAAATAAGTCGGCAGTAAAAAACATTTAAACATTCCACTTGCCTTGATGATTTTCTACGTAGCAAGCCACCGTTGGAGGCCGGCGATCGCAAGCGCATGATCTTCCCATCCGGCGAGACCTGAGACAATCAGCGTACCAACCCGTCCCTTGCCACGGACGACCAGAGGCACGGCTCCACCCTCGGCCCGGAATAGCTCGGGGTCAAGTCCGGTCTCTGTCTGGAAATCAGCTTTGCGTTCGAGAAATTCCAACCGGATGGTCCATGAACTACGGTTAAACTTGCGAGCGACATTCTTTTTCTTGATGATCCAATCTGCGTTCCCAGCTCCTGTCCCATCCATAAAATAGATAAAAAGCGGATGGTTGTCAGTCTCGAGATGGACAGCAACCGGTCTGCCGGGAACAAGGACTGGTGCGAGTTCAAGGATTGACTGACCAATAGCCATAGCATCTGCGGCAGTCAAGTGTTCAAGCACGAGAGTTGATTCTTGTTCCGCACACTCGGCAGCAGTTGCTGGGGCACTCAAAATATTTCCCATTCTTAACTCTCCTCTATTTGCTATTAAGATTAACCCAGACATTCTTCAATCGGGTGTAGGCTAAGACCGCTTCTGGCCCGCCCTCGCGGCCGAGACCGCTTAGCTTGACTCCACCGAACGGGACCTCGAACCCGAAGGCCGCTGAACCGTTTATCGTAACGTGTCCAACATCAAGTTTGGAAGCGACCGAATGGGCGGTGGCCAAATCGCTGGTCCAGATCTCAGCTGAAAGTCCGAAAGAATTATCGTTTGCTAAGGCAACTGCTTCATCTATATTGTCCACTGGAATAACTGTAATCACAGGGCCGAAAATTTCTTCATCAACGATGCGCATGCCGTTGTGACAATCGGCGAAAACAGTTGGGGCGACAAAAAATCCGCGCTCGTCGAAACCTTCTGGCCGGCCGCCGCCAGCGATCAACCGGGCGCCCTCCTCGATACCGATGCGAATATAGCCCATTACTTTCTCGTAATGTCTCTTCGAGGCTAAAGGCCCGAGATTAACTCCGGGCTGTGTGCCCGGACCGGGCGTAAGGCTTCGAGCACGAATAGCCAATTGTTCGAGGAAGGGCTCGTAAAGATCGCGACGGACGTACCAGCGCGCGCGCTGTCCGCATGATTGTCCGGCATTCCAAGCTAGGGTTCCAGCCGCATTTCCAACAGGCCCATCCAATTCAGTTGCATCTTTTACAAAAACAAGCGCCGCAGCCTTTCCGCCGAGTTCCATGGAAATAACCGGTGTAATATTGCGGGCTGCGGCTTCGAGAACCCTGCGTCCCGTCTCGACCGAACCGGTGAATACGATACCGCGGACGCGCGGGTCTTCGGTGAGTACCTTGCCCAATTCTGGTCCGCCGGGAATCACGTTTAGTACGCCCGCCGGGATGCCTTCTTCCTGAAACAGACTGGCTAGGGCAAGTGTGACGAGTGATATTTCAGGTGCGGGTTTGACTACGCAAGTGTTGCCCGCCGCCAAAGCGGGCGCAACACTTCGGCAAAAAATATCCAGTGGATAATTCCACGGTGCGATGTGCACCGTAACCCCGAGCGGCTCACGCAGCACGTAATCCAGTTGCCCTGGTCCGAGATCGATCGTCATGCCTGTTAGTTTATCTGCCAACCCACCGAAATACTCAAGATAGCGAGCGGCATCCTCAACCTCGGACGAGGCTTGATGAAGTGGTTTTCCCTGCTCGTTGGTTAGGAGCATGGCGAGCTCCGAAACATTCCGGCGGACGGCTGCCGCCACAGATACAAGGAAACGACCTCTGCGGGTCGGACTCCAAGTAGACCATTCGCCGGAAAGTGCCTTTTGGGCGGCTTCCAACGCCAGGCTGGCATCTTCTGCCGAACCCCAACTCACCTCGGCGAAGATTTCTTCCGTGGCGGGGTTTATAACTGGAACTTTTGTACCGTCTGAGCCTTCACGCCAAACGCCATCGATAAAAACTTGATAAGAAGTATTCATGGTTCAATTTGCTCCATTGAAAAACTAAGATGATATTTAAATATAAGGAAAGAGTGCTCTGCATGTGCGGCTTCCGGTCAAATCACGCACATCAAAAAAACATGTTACATAGTTGAGCTTATTAAGTTCATTGTAATTCAGCCATACAACATCGTCCAGATACCGATCCATTTACATAATCAGAGCAGGCATTATGGCTCGTATGATCGAGTTCAGATTCGAGCGCATGCGCTCAGGTTATAATTCGATGCGTAGTATTTTATGGAATAAAAAAAAGTAAAGGAATAAATTCGCGAACAATAAGGGATCGAACCGCACAAGCAAAATGGACAGAAAAACACCCTTCATACGATTGGCAGTAGAAAACGATATTAAAAGGTGTTGGTACAGAATTGTTGAAGCAGCTCGAATCAGTTTGCCAAACAGACAGGCTACTCACCTCGACAAATCTCTCCAATGTGCGAATGCAAGCACTATTCGCAAAATTGGGATATAAATTGAGCGGTGTGATTTACAACCTTGATGAAGAAGATCCTGAATTGGTCTATATCAAACGCTTGCAGCAAATCCAGAAATCTGGTTAACAAACTACTACAACTAACGAGGAAAATGTATATGATCAAAACCATCTTTATTACCGGCGCGGATAAAGGACTCGGATATTCGCTGGCTCAACGATTCCTCCGTGCGGGAGCGCATGTGTTTGCAGGTCAGCATCAGGCGAATAGTGACTTGTCTGATCTTGCCAAATCCTTTCCCAAAACACTCACTCCTATTTCTTTGGACGTTACGCAGTTGGAATCGGTGAGTCAGGCCGCTAACACCGTTACCAAACTGGTCCCCGCGCTGGATGTTCTGATCAACAATGCAGGAGTGATGCTGGAAAATCGCACTCCCTTGCTCGAACTTGATCTTGCCCGTCTGCCGCTGTTCGAAACGCTGGATGTAAACACCTTTGGGCCGCTGCGCATGGTTCAGCAGTTTCTCCCTTTGCTCGAAAAAGGCGACCAAAAACTGATCCTCAACATTTCTTCTGAAGCGGGCAGCATCACCGATTGCTGGCGCGAATCGGAATTTGCCTACAGCATGTCCAAGGTGGCTTTGAATATGCAATCCAAGATCCTGCAGAATCACCTCAAGCCGCGCGGATTCAAAATTCTGGCTGTTCACCCCGGATGGATGAGAACGGATATGGGTGGAGCTGATGCCGATATTACCGCGGACGAGGCGGCTGAAGGTATTTTCAATCTGGCCATAAAAAAATGGGATCTGGATGACCAGATCTACATGGATTATCAGGCACAGCCTATCAACTGGTAAAACAGAAGAGAATTGCGTATGTTAATGCGAAGAAATTTTATTGAAGTTCGTAACTAAATTTAGGCGCGGATGGAGTTGTGATATGACATCAAATGGAAAAAACGTACTCATTCTGCTCGGCGGACTGTGGCATGATTTCGACGGCTTCGCCAGTGCCATGCAATCTCTGCTGAAACCGCATGGCTTTCAGGTCAAAGCCACTTATGATCTGGATAGTTTATTGCACCTTAATGAGAATCTCCATGATCTAGTGATCAGCTATACCTGTTTTTCTCCACATCGCGAGGGATTAAACGATACCAGCCCGGAGCGACTCACCGACGCTCAATTTGAGGGTTTGGCAAATTGGATTCGCAACGGCGGCGCATTTCTAGCTGCGCACGCGGCAACTGTTATTGGCGAATCTGACGCGGCGCTCGGCGAACTTATCGGCGGAGTCTTTGTTTCCCATCCGACGGCATTTACCTTCAGCGTTCATCCTGTTTTTGGAGAGCATCCCATCACGATGGGAATTGAAGCGTTCACCGTCCATGATGAGTTTTATATGGAGACGCACACATCAGCCGTTCAAGTACACATGGTCGCATTTGACCGGGGTCTGGCGTACCCAATGGTATGGAGCAAGACTGAAGGCCAAGGCCGTGTGGCTCATATTGCGCCAGGCCATTCTCGCGAAGTGTGGGACCTCAAACCTTATCAACAACTTCTTTTGCAAACGATTGATTGGTTGATGGAACAAAAAATATCAGATTAACAAAAATGCGTCTCCCGTGGGGAGACGCATTTTTGTTTGAAGCAGGATCAACTGGTAAGGGCAGTGATTATTGCAGGAACTCCCGCCTATATTCTCTGCTTATAAGGTACCAACTTTTCTAACGGCATCCTGCAATGACATACCGGTATAGTCTGGAGCATTAAAGAAACGTCCGCTCTTTGTGTCATCGACAAAGGCGCCGACCGCTACTCCGGGCAGGCTGCTTTCCGGCGAATTCGGGGCTTGCGGACCACCCAAATCTGTTCGGCACCAACCCGGGTCGGTCAGGTTGATCAATACATTAGTTCCTTCGAGCTTTGTTCCCAGGTCTTTGGTGAATTTGTCAAGCGCGGCTTTACTCGCCGAGTATCCAGCCTGCTCCGGCTGTTCTTTTATGCCGCTGGTGGTATTGATGACCCTTCCAAAGCCCCGTTCGATCATTTTTGGGATCAATCTATAGCAAATTGTGGTCACCGCAATAAAGTTGATGCGGAAACTCAGATCCAATCCCTCTACCGGGGTTTTCCAGTAATCTGTCTGGTAAGCGACCTGTACGGCGGCATTGTTGAAAACAATATCAATCGCGGTTCCTTTGGATTCGATTTCATCAAGCATTCCAATTACTTCCTGGTGGTTTGCAAGATCAGCTTGAACACAATACACCACTACCCCAAGCGCTTTTACCTCTTCCAATATTTTTTTTGTATGCCCGAGACTCCGGCTGTGCAAAACCAAATTGCACCCTTGTTTGGCCATAAATAAAGCAGTGAGATAACCAATCCCCCGGCTGGCGCCAGTGATCAAGGCCCACTTATCTTTGACGGATATCATAATTTTTGCTCCTTGTTTTGTTATAGATTTCTTTGATGTCGTTCCAGGGCGGATCGATCTGCTATATTTCATATCGAATTTCCGGATGCTTCGTTCAAACCTGACCACACAATCCGTGCGCTACTTGGCATCATTTCCTGTCGTCAGTTAGATTTTTAGGCTGGATGGTTGGCGTTCGCCTATCTTATCATCCTTTTCCTTCCCATTCTTCATTGATTAACTGCGACTATGAATAAAGAACCCCTTATCTACAAAAGGTATAACTTAAGTTGGTTTTTATGATAAATCCTGCTTTATATCCCGATCGTTCGCGAGGGTATTTCTAAAACAAGAATATGCCGATTTTTATTACGATGAAGGCTATCAAATTTATGACAGTTTGCTGTTAATCTAGTACGTTTATCAGTTGACATTCTCTTTTCATTCCCATACAATCAACGAAATTATTCCATTTTAAAAAAATATGCGGGTACCGTGAATCAGCGTTTTGATCTGGTCGCTTTTCTCTTTATTGAGTAATGGCGCTGATGAGTTAATAGCGAAACCGACCGCTGGTTTTGCTATTAATTTTTTTAATGTACCATATGACTTACGTAAGATCACCAGTGCTGCCACGAATTTCTCGAATTCACACGAACTATTTATATCTTGTAATTGGCGGCTAAAAGATTTTAAACTACGCAAGTCCTAGATCAACAACTTGATTTACGTGGAGTTGTGCTTATGCCCCGTTCCCTTTCTTATTTAAGATTTGCCTTGATCGTAATACTGTTTGTATATCCTATTCAAACAGTACATGCACTTGCCATTCCTGCAGAGATTAATAAACAATTCACCCCCATATTAATTGACGCAGGTGGTATCTCTGTTCTTCGAGTAACGATTTTCAACCCCAATTTATTTCAACTAACAAGTGCCAGTTGGAACGATAATTTGGTGGGTATCCAGCCTGGATTAAAAATAGCAAATCCTGCAAGTGTGGTAAGTACTTGTGGAGCTGGTGTCACCGCTGTTCCCGGTACAACAACATTTTCACTCAGTGCTGGAACAGTGCCTGCCCAGGTTGGGTCCACTCCGGGCGAGTGTTATGTGGAGGTCAATGTTACCTCCACCGTTTCAGGCAACTTGATCAACACGATCTTAGAGAACAATCTTTCGGCATCGGGGAATGACAATGGAACAGTTGTATCAATAACCAATACCACACCTGCCAGTGCGACCATTACTGTTATTGCAGTGACACCGCCATCCATCACAAAAGGTTTCAGCCCTAATACTGTTTGGGTTGGCCAAACCAGTACGCTGACAATTACAGTTAATAACAATGATACGAATACAGATCTGACCCAGACTTCATATACAGATACCCTGCCAACCAATGTGGTTCTTGCCAACCCAGTTTCTCCAAATCTGACAAACTGCGGAGCAGGAGCGTCTTTAGCCGCTGTTTCCGGGACGAGTACAGTAGGGCTGAGTAATGCAACTGTCACTCCGAATCTAAACTGTGTGGTGACCGTTCAAGTAAAATCGGGAGTTGCGGGCTCCTACACCAATACTATTCCCGCTGGACCTGCAGGCCTAGGTGCAATCGTAACGCAACAAGGGGTTACAAATGCCGCCCTGGCTTCTGCTCCACTGAATGTTCAGCCCGTTGGAATTACAAAGATTTTTTCATCAGCCAATGTCGTTGCTGGAGGTACAAGTACATTAACTATTACTTTGCAAAACCCAAACGGCTCTGACTATACCGGCGCCAACATAACCGATATATTACCTGCAGGTTTAACTATTTCTGGAACCCCGTCATCTCCACAATGCGGCGGTACGATCACCAATACATCCACTTCAGTGACATTAACTGGCGGCACGATTCCGGCGAGCGCGAGTCCGCCCTCCCCACTGGGTACTTGCACAATCGTTGTAACCGTGGCTGCGCCAGCCGATTCACCCACAGCAACACGCACAAATACAATATCGGCCGGCGCATTAACAACAACTCAACTCGTTACCAATCCTGCCCCTGCTACTTTCGCCCTTAATGTTCAATCTGGAATTACGGTACTCAAATCTTTTTCGCCACCTTCAATTACAGTTGGCGGAATCAGTACTGTGACGATCACATTAAGGAATCATACCGGTTCAAACTTTACCGGCGTGAACTTGACTGATTCCCTGCCGGCCAACCTAACAGTTTTTGGGACGCCGGCTTCTCCCCAATGTAGTGGAACGATAACGAACACAGCAACCTCAGTCAGTATAACGGGAGGGACCATTCCATTTAGTGCAACGCCCCCTGGCGCCTGTACGATCACCTTTCAGGTTACAAGCTCGGTTGCTGCGACCTATTCGAACACCATTCCCGCAAATGACTTGACAACTGCCGAGGGGCCAAAAAATACAACCACCACAACCACATCTCCAAATCTGATCGTGAATCCTGCCGGCGGGCCGGTTCTGGTGAGTAAAGCATTTAACACCAGCCCGATTGCTCCCGGAGCCACCAGTAGATTAAGAATTACGCTTACAGCACCATCTGACATTGGCGTCAGCGGAATTAATATAAGCGACACCCTGCCTGGTGATTTGGTAATTGCCGCATCACCCATTCCGGTCACTACCTGCGGTGGAACCTTGACAGCAACCATCGGCACGCAATTGATCAAATTAATTGGCGGCGCGATTGCCAGCGCATCTGGTACTTGTACGATCACGGTCTACGTGACGACCAACACGCAGGGTTTTTATCCGAACAACATTCCGGCCAATAATGTCACAACCACCCAGGGCCGTACCAATACCAGCGCCAGTAACACCCCCGTTTTGGAAGTGACTGGCTTTACCATGAGTAAGGCTTTCAATCCACCCATGGTCAATGCGAATGGTCTTTCGACTTTAACGATCACGCTTCAGAATACAGGCGACTCACCCTTAATCAATGTATCGCTGCTCTCAGACACTCTGCCCGGAAGTCTAGTGAATGGAGTCGTTGTTGCGCCATTTCCAAATAAAAGTACTACTTGCACAGCGGGGTCTGTCACAGCGGATACCGGCACTCAAACTATCTCCATGAGTGGCGCGATCGTCCCTGCACAGGTGGGAGGAGTTCCTGGTATTTGCACGATCAATGTGGATGTACAGGGGACAGGGAGCGCAGCCGCCCATGTTAATACAATTGCCAGGGCGAATGTCTCTGCAACGGTTCAGGATACCGGGACAGTGATTCACCCATTCGCACAGGCTCAATCAACGCTGACGCTCGGCGACCTGACCATCACAGTAGTAAAGGGCTTTAATCCAGTATTTGTTTATGGTAAAGGTTCTTCGACATTAAGCGTTCAATTGGTTAATCCAAATAATACTCAATTAACTGGAGTTACCTTTACTGATGATTTGAATTACGTGCCCCCTGCCGGGGTTCAGTCTGGAATGCGTCTCGCGAATCCACCGAATTTTTATGTCGGCACCTGTGGTGGAGTTTTATCAGGCAATCCTGGCGACTCATCTTTTTCATTTAGCGGTGGTGTCATTCCAGCGAACTCCAATTGTATATTGACCCTGAGCATTGTCATGGATGTGAATGGGAACCTTACCAATACCATCCCTGCCGGCGCAGTCACCACTTTTAACGGTGCACGTAGTACACAAGCAGCGCAAGCTTCGCTTACTGACCTGCCAGGCGCTAGCGTTTCCAAATTCTTTAGTCCCAACCCGGTTCTTGTTGGAGAGTACTCTTCACTAACCATTACTATTACGAATTCAAGTAATATTGGTCTGGCAGGGATGGAATTGAATGACACCCTGCCTGTTCTGCCTACAGGGTTAGTGATTGCAACACCTTCTGGAACAATACCTAATCCAACCAACAATTGTGGTGGGACTCTTACTACAGTACCAGATACGCAATTGATTTCCCTGACTGGCGGGTCTCTTGTTAAGGCCGATGATAGCGTCAATCCATGGATTCCTTCCTCCTGTACCATTGTGGTAAGTGTGGTCAGCGCTGTACCTAGTGTATATATTAATACCATTCCTCCCGGCGGGTTAACTGCTACTGGTGGCGTAAGTAATAATCTGCCTGCCACTGATACTCTCGTTGTGCTCTCCTCGTTGTATAGTTTGGGTAACCGTGTGTGGTTTGACACCGACAATAGCGGCACAATTAACGGCACCGAGATTGGAATCAACAGTGTGGATGTCCAACTATATGCCGCTGATGGAGGCGGCAGCCCTACTGGTCCATTGCTAGCTACCAAAACCACAGCCAATGGCGGGTATTATCGCTTTGACGATCTTGCTGCAGGTGACTACGTGGTTGTGATTCCATCCAGTGAGTTTGGTATTGGAGGTACGCTAGATGGATATTGGAGCAGCGCCACATCCCTGAGCGGCGGCGGCACCACTGAGACCGCCGCTCCAGACCCAGATACTGATATTGACAACGATGACAATGGCACATTACACACCGCCGTTGATGCATTCACTGGCGCCGTAATCAGCAGTGCTGTTACCTTGGGTGGAACACCTGCCGAGCCGATCACTGATACGAACGCAGACCCAACCAACCCTGCAGGCGAAGCCGTAAATAATCGCAGCAATCGTACTGTGGATTTTGGTTTCTATCGTCAGGCTGTAAGCAATCAAATCTATGTGGACGCAAATAATGACGGTACCTACAACGCTGGCGACGTGGCACTTGCAGGCGCTCGTATTCAACTATTTGCCGGTGATGGGACAACAGAGATCAATGTAGGACCGGATGGAATTTTCGGTACGAGCGATGATGCTCCCAATGGTGTGCTCACTGCGGCAAGCGGCACTTACCTATTCAGCGGCCTGCCGCAAGGTGACTATATAGTGAAGGTAACACCGCCAACCGGATACTCTAGCGCAGTGGATACTTTCAATAGCGGCGATACCACTACACCGAACAATAATATAAATAATAATGACAATGGCATTGGGACGGGCACCGGGCAGGTCTCAAGTAATCTAGTGACACTAACCCCGGGAAACCTGGGTGCCGCCACCAATAATGCTGTCAGCAATATTTCCGGTACGACCACCAACCCTACGTTGGATTTCGGGTTTACGATTCCATTGTTTAGTTTGGGGAACCGTGTGTGGTTTGACGCCGATAACAGCAGTACGATCAATGGGCTGGAGTCAGGAATCAACTTTGTCACGGTCCGGTTGTATGCAGCCGACATTAGTGGCAATCCAACGGGCGCTGTATTGGCTACCAAAACAACAGCCAATGGCGGTTATTATCGTTTTGATAACCTGCTTGCCGGCGATTATGTGGTTATGATTCCCGCATTAGAATTCGGCACAGGCGGCGCACTGGATGGATATTGGAGCAGCGCCACCACATTAAGTGGAGCTGGTACCACGGAAACGGCAGCCCCCGACGCCGATAATGATATAGATAATGATGACAATGGCACATTACACACCGCCATTGATACATTCACTGGCGCCGTGATCAGTAGTGCCATTACCCTGGGGCCTGGCGCTGTTGAACCTACCACCGATACAAACGCAGACCCAACCAACCCGTCTGGCGAGGCGATCGATGCTCAAAGCAACCGCACTGTGGATTTTGGTTTCTATCGTTCACAACTGGGAAATCAAATCTATACCGATGTGAACAACAACGGAACATATGATGCGGGCGACACTGCCCTCTCTACTGCAAATGTTCGGCTGTACGGAAGTGATGGCACTACCGAGATCAACGTTGGTCCGGATGGAATCTTCGGAACTGCAGATGATGCGGCCGGCGGCGTAACCACCGGCCTGGCCGGCACTTATTTATTCAACGGGTTGCCGCAAGGGACTTATATTGTGAAGGTAACACCACCGCTTGGATATACCAGCGCGGTGGATTCAGCTGACGCAACGGATACCTCCACGCCAAATACCAACATTGATGATAACGATAACGGCATTGGCATAGGTACCGGCCAGGTTTCCAGCAATACCATAACGCTTACCCCTGGAAGTTTAGGCGCCGCAACCAACAACACGGTGACCAATTCCACGGGAACCACATTCAATCCCACGCTCGACTTTGGCTTCAATGCGCCCTTGTTTAGTTTGGGCAATCGTATTTGGTTTGATACCGATAATAGTGCCACAATCAATGGCGCCGAAGTCGGAGTAGATCTTGTTGCAGTGGAATTATATAGGGCGGATATCAGCGGCAATCCCACTGGCGCGGTGTTGGATACCCAGACCACTGCCAATGGCGGTTATTATCGTTTTGATAACCAATCCGGTGGTGATTATGTGATTGTGATCCCATCCAGCGAATTTTCTGTTGGCGGAAAGCTCTTCGGTTATCTGAGCAGTGGAACAACTGTCAGTGCTGCGGGGGTTGTATCAGAAACAGTAGTTGCACCAGATCCAGATAACAACCTGGACAGTGATGACAATGGCACCTTGCAAACAAGCGGAGTCTTCAACGGTGCAGTAATCAGCCTGGCTGTTACATTAGGGCCGACTCCAAATGAACCAACTACCGATACCGATGCAGATCCAACCAACCCGCCTGGAGAGGAAGCTAACAATCAAAGTAATCGAACACTGGATTTTGGATTCTATCGTCAGATATTAAGCAACCAGATATTCATAGACGCGAACAATAATGGCACGTATGATACCGGCGACGGTAAACTGGCTGCTGCCACTGTCCGGTTATTTGCGAGCAATGGTTCAACAGAAATAAACATCGGCCCGGATGGCATTTATGGTACGGCTGATGATGCGGCCGGCGGCGTAACCACCGGCCTGAATGGCACTTACTTATTCAGTAGTTTGCCCCAGGGGAATTACATTGTGAAAGTAACCTCCTTTGGTTTTACCAGCGCAATCGATACGGCAAACAGTGGTGATTCCACTACTCCGAACAACAACATCGATAACAATGATAATGGCATTGGCACGGGCATCGGTCAGGTCGCCAGTAATGTGCTCCCACTTACACCCGGCAGCCTGGGTGCGGCTTCGAATAACTCTGTGGATAATGCGGCGGGCACCACATCCAATCCAACTTTGGATTTTGGTTTCACTCCATTATTCAGCCTCGGCAACCGCATCTGGTTTGATACCAATAACAGCGGCACGATCAACGGATCTGAAGTTGGCGCCAATGGAATCGGCGTTCAGCTATATGCGGCCGATGGCAGTGGCAGTCCAACGGGCGCAGTTCTAAGCACCCAAATAACCGCCAATGGCGGCTATTATCGTTTTGATAATCTGTCAGCCGGAAATTATGTGGTTGTGATCCCATCCACTATATTTGGCGCCGGCGGCGCACTGGATGGATATTGGAGCAGCGGAACTGTCTTAAGCGGAGCTGGCACATCCGAAACGGCAGCTCTCGACCCTGATAATGATGTTGACAGCGATGACAACGGTACTTTGCAAACAAGTGGAACCTTTACTGGGGCAGTGATCAGCAAGGCAGTTACCTTGGGGCCGCTTCCCAATGAACCTTTGGGCGATTCAGATTCTGATCCTACATCACCTGTAGGAGAGGCTCCCAATCTTCAAAGCAACCGTACTGTGGATTTTGGTTTTTATCGAGTTGAGCTGAGCAATCAAGTCTTTGTAGATGTGGTTGATGGCGGCTCGTATGGTGTTGGTGATTTTCCGCTGTCAGGAGCAACGGTACAACTCTTTGCCAGTGATGGAACCACTGAGATTAACGTGGGGACGGATGGTATCTTGGGCACGACGGATGATGTCAGTGGTGGTATGACCACAGGCGCCTCAGGTGTGTATCTTTTTAGCGGCCTGCCTCAAGGTTCATTTATCGTCAGAGTTATCCCTTTGAGCGGTTATGCCAGCACGGTGGATTCAGCTGTTCCTGGTGACACCGCAAACCCTGACCTCAATGCAGATAATAACGATAATGGTATTGGTACAGGTACAGGGCAAGTCTATAGCAAAGCGGTAACATTAACTCCCGGCGATGCGGCAACAAACAATCTCGTGACAAATTCAACCGGAACCACCACAAATCCAACGCTCGATTTTGGGTTTACATCCTCATTCACCAAGGCTTTGATCTCTTCAGATGCAGCTCATACCACCGACCCGCACGTTGCGATTGGTGAGATTGCCACATATCAGATTAATATGTATATTCCGGTCGGCACTTTGAACAATGTTATTCTGGTGGATACCCCGCAAACCGGGCTTGCTTTCGTAGATTGTATTAATATAAGCATCCCGCAAAATGTGGCTAGTTCAAAGATTGTCAATGGCACCTGTGATACCCGTGATGGTACATCAGCGGGAACCAGTAATCCACTCATCGAAAATTCCGGAGGCCGTGTCACCTTTGACTTTGGTAATGTAACCAACTCTTCTGCCGCGCCACTGGCCATCACTATTCAATATTCACTGATTGTCCTCGATATCTCCTCGAATCAGAACGGCGGCACATTAACGAATAATGTAGTCTGGTTATGGACGGGTGGAACTAAGACCACAAGCGCTCCCTTGGTTGATATGATTGAACCGGAAATAACGATTGACAAGAATGCCGAGCCAAGCATGGCTCCCTTGGGTGCTCCGATCACATTTAAAATAGATATTTCCCACTCAAATTTAAGCTCTGCAGATGCTTTTGATGTTGTCGTCACGGATGTCCTGCCCTCAGCTTTAACATTTATTACAGGTTCAGAAAAATTTACCAGAACCTCGGGCACATTATTGCAAGCGCCTGTCATTTCGTATAACGTTGCTGCCACAACGCTTTCATTTATTTGGGATGAATTTCCCCTGGGTCAAAGCGCCCAACTGGAATTCCAGGCTACATTTATTGGCCCCTCACCGGCCAAGAATACTGCATCTGTCGAATGGACTTCACTTGAAATTGACCCCCTAACTCCAGGAGGTCCTCCACGCCAGAGATCTCCTTATCATGTAAATTCCACAGAACGTTGGTACGATCCTTTGGCTTCCGCTGGGTTGGATGATTATCGAGTAAGTGATTCGATCAGCATTGAAGTTCCCAGCGATCTGCCCAAAACAGGTTTTGCGCCGGGTGTTGTTACCACACTTCCACAGAGGCCACAGCACTTTTCCTACGCCCAAACTGACTTGATGATCGAGATCCCGCGGCTTGGCATCAAATTAAATATTGTCGGTGCGCCTTTCGGGAAGGATAATTGGGATCTTACCTGGTTGAGCAATAATGCAGGCTGGCTCGAAGGGTCCGCGTTCCCCACACATTCTGGCAATTCAGCCATCACGGCGCACTCTTATCTTTCTGACGGCACAGCCGGCCCATTTGCAAAATTGAATACACTGCGCTATGGAGATCAAATTATTATTACCCTCGCCGGATCGAAATACATCTACGAGGTTCGCCAGAATCTGCGAGTCAAACCGAACACGACATCTGTCTTAAAACACGAAGATCACTCTTGGTTAACCTTGATCACCTGCCAAACATATAGCGAGCAGTTGGGTGAATACATTTATCGTATTGTCGTGCGCGCGGTTCTGATCAAAATGGAACTGGAAAAGTAATCACGCAAGTAGATTGAAAAAAACAGGATCATTCCATCAGCGCTTCGTCCAATTATCTGGCAATGACCTGGTCGGTAAGTTGGATGGCTAGACCGATATAGGACGCTGGCGAGAGACTCTGCAAACGCCTTCGAGTTTCATCGTCCACATCGATCGCTTCGCACCATACCGTGTAATCTGATTCTGTTACGACGCGGCCGCGCGTCTGCTGTTTGAGCGACTCATACGCGTCAGGTTTTCCAACTGAGCGCAGGATGGTCTGTGCGCCCTCGGCGATCACTTCCCAATGGGAATTTAACTCGGCATTGATCTTATCCTCGTCAGCGGCGATGCGCTTCAGGCCGCGCTGAAAGTTGATCCACGCCACCAGCGTATGCCCAAGCGCAGTTCCAAACGTGCGGCGCACCGTTGAATCAGATAGATCACGTTGTAAGCGCGAGACCGACAGTTTTTGTGCATAATGGGTAAAGAGGGAATTCGCCACACCCAGGTTGCCTTCCGCGTTTTCAAAATCAATTGGATTCACTTTCTGCGGCATGGTCGAAGATCCCACCTCACCCTGAACAACTGCCTGCTTGAGGATCCCGTCGCTGATATATCGCCAGATATCCTGCGAGAAATCGATCAAAATGGAATTGGCCAGACGCAGCGCGTCAAAATAGCGGATCCAATTATCATAAGGCAAAATTTGAGTCGTGATCAGGTTTGGCACCAGATCATATTGTGCAATGAAATCTTTACTGAAAGCCAGCCAATCAATTTGCGGGGCGGCGGATTGCAGGGCATTAAAATTACCGACCGCGCCTGTCAGCTTGGCTTCAAAACGATGTGCGGCAATCTCGTCACGCGCGCTTTTCAAACGGGCGATGGCGACGGCAAATTCTTTTCCCAATGTCGTGGGGACGGCGAATTGCCCGTGCGTGCGGGCGAGCATGGGCAGCGCGCGAGTCTGTCTGGCAAATTCGCAGAGTGAATTGATCAGCGCATCCAATGCGGGGAGAAATATCCCATCCCGCGAGTCTCGCAGGGCGATGGCTTGAGCAATATTATTCACATCTTCAGAGGTCAGTCCGAAATGGATCCAGGGCAATAGATCCTTGAGGGTTGTATCCTGGAATTTATCCTGTAAAAAATATTCGATGGCTTTTACATCATGGCGGGTCTCGCGCTCGTGAGCCTGGATCGATTCTGCATCGGCGATGGAGAATTTTGTGTCGATGGATTCAAGTTGAGCAGACTCGGAAGATGTCAAAGGACGGATCAAACTGATTTTGGAAAGGGCCGCTAAAAAGTCCAGTTCAACGCGGACTCTGTCGCGCAGAAAAGCGAACTCAGAGAAGTGTCCGCTCAAAGGGGCGGTCATGTCTGCGTAGCGGCCATCCAAAGAAGAAAGAAGGTGAAGGGGGTCTGTCATTTATTGATCCAAATAATTTGAAATAAGTGTATCGTAACTGGCTGTGGATTTATACCCTTTGAGCGCAAGTTTCTTTTTTTCTGCAAATGGAATTTCACCATGTTGCAGCATCAAAAGCACTTCGGCATAATCTGACGGATCACAGACCAGGGTAACACGTTCATGGTTTTTTGCGGCAGCGCGTATCAGGGTGACACCGCCAATGTCAATATTTTCGATGGCTTCGGCATACGTCACATTGGGTTTCGCGATCGTCTCTTCAAACGGATAAAGATTGACGGCGACAAGATCGATGTAATCCCAACCGAGGGCGAGCAGTTCATTATGATCGAACTCGGTTGAGCGCGCTAGCAAGCCAGCGTGAATTGCGGGGTGCAAAGTCTTTACGCGACCGCCAAGAAGTTCAGGAGACTTTGTATAATCGGCAACTTCGGTGACGTTAATAGAATTATCGCGCAAAAGTTTAGCGGTTCCGCCAGAGGCAAGTAAAGACCAACCCAGAGCGGCAAGCCCTTTGGCAAAATCAACGAGGCCAGATTTATTGTGAACTGAGAGAATGGCTGCGGGCATTTAAGTTCCTTTTATTAATTGCTAAGGAGAAAACCTCTCCACAGATTTTATCGATCAGGCAAATCTATTTTATCTTTTCTTGTGCGCTTGCTTCCTGTTTAAATATTCTGTTAGTGATGAAACAATCTTACACCACTAAACACCATGGCCATGTCATATTCATCACAAACTGCGATGACATCTTCGTCGCGAGTGGAGCCGCCTGGCTGCAGAACATATTTCACTCCGCTTCCAGCCGCACGATCGATCGAATCACGGAATGGGAAGAAGGCATCGGAACCGAGCACAACCTCAGACATGCCATCCAGCCACTCACGCTTCTCTGTTACTGATAATTGGCGCGGCAATTCTGCAAAGACATTCGTCCAATTGGATTTTTCCGCTTGGGTGACATCGGGCTGCAAAAATTGGTCAATGGCGTTGTCACGATCTGGACGTTTGATACCAGATTTGAAGGGAAGATTCAAAATATACGGGTGCTGACGCAGGCGCCACAAATCCGCCTTGGAAGCTGCCAGACGGGTGCAATGTACTCGTGATTGCTGCCCCGCACCCACGCCTATCACCTGTCCGTCTGCTGCAAAACAGACCGAGTTGGACTGGGTGTACTTGAGAGTGATCCATGCGATCAGCATATCGCGGACTGCGTTTTCGGGCAACTCTTTTTTTATGGTGACCCTTTTGGCAAGATCCGCAGGGGTGACGAGACGCTCATGACGGCGTTGTTCAAACGTAACGCCAAAGACATCACGGGTTTCCTGAGCGGGCGGTTCATAAACAGAGTCAATTTGAACGACGGAATACTTGCCTTGTTTTTTCTTTTTGAGAATATCCAGCGCTTCCGATTCATAAGCAGGCGCAATGACACCATCTGAGACTTCGCGGCTGATGAGCTTCGCGGTGGGGACGTCAACAGTATCGGAGAGCGCAATCCAATCACCGAAGGAAGACATGCGGTCCACGCCGCGGGCGCGGGCATAGGCAACGGCGAGCGGCGAAAGTTCAATGTCATCTACAAAATAGATCTTCTTGAGCACATCTGAAAGCGGATTCGCGACCGCCGCGCCCGATGGGCTGACATGTTTGAAGGATGCCGCAGCAGGCAGGTGGATCACCGACTTCAACTCGCGGACCAATTGCCAGGAATTTAATGCGTCGAGTAGATTAATATAACCCGGCGAGCCGCTGAGAACTGTGATCGGCAAATCAACATCAGATCTCATAAAAACACGGGCTGGCGCTTGCTGGGGATTGGCGCCGTAGCGCAGTGGAAGTGAGGAAGGCATGAGGGATATCCTTTTGGGAGTTCAATATAACCAATTGTAAAACGGATTTGTTGAATGTTACACCCAAACCAATGGCAACATTTCCTGGTGCGTATTTGGTGGAATGATTTGCAGATGTTGCCTTGAGTGTCCTTCGAAAATCTCTTGCCAAATCCAGTTGGGATTGGTATACTGCCACCCATTATGACTTCAATGTTCGCGCATAAGCACCATGTTCATCATCACATCCCACCCGAAAGGCCGGGATATTCTTTGCGCGTACCTGAAATAAATTAACAGGATAGTGTGCTTTGTAATATCAATCCCCGGTCTACGACCGGGGATTTTTGCTTTTATCTCACTTCAAGGAAGATCCAATGACCTCACAACAAACCATCCGACTCTCTCTCCCATCCAAAGGCCGTCTCGAAATTGACGCGCTTGAATTTCTCTCCGCTGCGGGTTTGAAGATATTCAAACCCAATCCGCGCCAATATCAAGCGGAGCTGCCCGCGCTGCCCGAGTTGGGAGTCATCTTCCAACGCCCCGGTGACATCGTCGTCAGCGTGCGTCAGGGCAGCATTGACTTTGGCATTACCGGCCTCGACATGCTCGAAGAAAAGCGCGGCGACGACGATGAGATCATCATCCTGCATGATTCTCTCGGATTTGGGAGCTGTGCGCTGACGTTAGCCGTTCCCGAAACCTGGAAAACGGTAACAGATATCGCGTCGCTCAAAGACTATACAGCTTCATTGAAAAACCCAGTGCGGGTGGCAACAAAATTCCCGGTATTAACTGAACGCTTTTTGAATCAAAATAATATTTCCCATACTTTGATCGCGGCCGAAGGTACACTTGAAAGTGCACCCACCATTGGTTACGCTGACATGATCTCTGACCTCGTCTCCTCCGGCCAAACTTTAATAGACAATCGTCTGCGCCCGCTGCCCGATGGTGTGATTCAAAAATCGCAGGCCGTGATAATAGCGAATCGCAAAGCCTTGCAGGCCCGTCCCGAAGTTTTGGAAATGGCACGGCGCTTGCTTGAATACATTGAAGCCCACATGCGCGCCAAGGATAATTTACTGGTCATTGCAAACATGCGCGGCGACAGCCTCGAAGTAATTTCACAAAAAATATTCACGCAAACCAATGTCGGCGGGCTGCAGGGACCCACCATCAGTCCCATCGGAGTGCGCGCAGGAACGCCCAACTGGTTTTCGGTGACAGTCGTTGTGCGCCGCGATCACCTGCCGCAAGCCATCTCTGAATTACGTCTGATCGGCGGCAGCGGCATCATTGTTTCGCCCATCACTTATATTTTTGAAGAAGAGCCGCCGCGTTACAAAGCCATGCTCGAAGCCCTCGCATAAGGAGATATCATGCTCAAACAATATGATCCACAAATTGCTAAACAATCCATCCTCAAACGCACCCCGCCCGATGAATTTCCCGTCAGTCAACGCGTTCTGGATGGGATCACAAAACTCTTCGGTGAATCGTTGACGCCCGAACAGGCAGTCACAAAAATTTTGAAGGATGTGCGGATGAATGGCGACTCAGCCCTTCAAAAGTGGACATTAGCCCTCGATTCGATCGACCGTGAGCCTGCTCCTGTTTCGACAGAAATGATCCAGGCTGCATTAGATTCGATCCCGTCCGCACAGCGTGACGCTCTCGAAAAAGCCGCCGCCCGCATTGAAGTATTTCATCGCAAGCAACCTTTGACATCGTGGTTCACCAATGATCTCGGCGGCACACTCGGGCAGATCATCCGCCCCATCCAACGTGTGGGGCTATACGTCCCAGGCGGGACAGCTCCATTACCATCCACGGTTTTGATGAGCGCAATCCCTGCGCGGGTTGCGGGCGTGAGCGAGATCGTCGTTGTAACTCCTCCAAATCGCGCCCTGATAAATATCAACCCGCCCGTTGACCCAATCATACTCGCCGCCTGTGCCATCGCCGGCGTCGACAAAGTTTATTTGCTCGGCGGCGCACAAGCGATTGGTGCACTGGCGTATGGCACGCAAACCATTCAACCTGTAAATAAAATATTCGGCCCTGGCAATTTATTTGTCACCCTTGCCAAACGGCAAGTCTACGGCGTAGTTGGCATTGACGGGCTGGCTGGCCCAACCGAAACAGTGATCATCGCGGATGAATCCGCGAACCCTGCCTGGGTTGCCGCCGATCTGCTTGCACAGGCTGAGCATGATCTGTTGGCGTCTGCTATTTTACTGACCCCGTCACAGGCATTGATCAAAAAAGTAATAATGGAAGCCGCCAAACAACTGGAACAACGCGGCCGTGCCGATATTATTTTAGCTTCACTTGAAAATCGCGGTGGAGCTGTGCTGACTCGCGATCTGGATGAAGCCATGCAATTGGCAAATGACTATGCTCCGGAACATCTTGCTTTATCTGTAAGCGAGCCGTGGCGCTGGGTGGAAAAAGTAAATAACGCTGGAGGTGTATTTGTCGGTGAGCATTCCTTTGAAGTGCTCGGCGACTATCTCGCGGGTCCAAGTCACGTCATGCCGACGGGCGGTTCTGCACGTTTTGCGTCGCCACTCAATGTATGGGACTTTGTAAAAATCGTCAGCTTGATAGCGCTGGACAAAAACACAGTGCAGTCCATCGCTCCGGTCGCTGCGACAATTGCAGCATCTGAAGATTTGGATGCTCATAACCATGCCGCGATGATCCGCCTGGAGAAGTCAGTATGAAGATCCGCAAACATCTTGAATCCTTGCCGTCTTATACCCCCATCGAACCGTTTGAAGTTTTATCAGCGCGTCTTGGGCGAAGTTCTGATCAGATCGTCAAACTGGATGCCAACGAAAACCCATACGGCCCATTGAAGGTGGTGCGTGAAGCGTTGGCTGCTTTGGAATTCCCGCATATTTATCCTGACCCTGAGAGCCACGCCTTGCGAAAATCGCTCGCTGATTTTACAGGTGTCGGTGCTGAATACTTAATGGCGGGCGCAGGCGCGGATGAGTTACTCGATCTGCTCATGCGCGTCTTCCTTGAGTCGGATGATTGCGTCCTCTCCTGCCCGCCGACCTTTGGCATGTAC
This sequence comes from Chloroflexota bacterium, assembly GCA_026390015.1. Taxonomy (GTDB): domain Bacteria; phylum Chloroflexota; class Anaerolineae; order Anaerolineales; family Villigracilaceae; genus Villigracilis. The sequence goes on from JAPLGS010000113.1 coordinate 26,296, forward strand.
TCCTTTGACGCAGAGCTCAATGCCGCACGCTGTATCGAAATCTCGCGCCGCCCAGATTTTTCACTGGATATGGAGGCCGTCCGTGAAGCAGTGAAAATTCATCAGCCGAAACTCTTCTTTATTACATCGCCGAATAATCCAGATGGATCAATTCTTGATGTGAAGATCATTGACGAATTATTGGAACTTCCGACTTTGGTTGTTTTGGATGAAGCCTACATTGAATTCGCAGATGAAAATCTTGGCGCAAGTTTGAGCTATATTCGCGAAGTGCCCTTGCGGAAAAACCTGGTGGTTCTGCGAACATTCAGCAAATGGGCGGGGCTGGCGGGTTTGCGAATTGGCTATGGCGCATTCCCACTCTGGTTGATGCCGACCTTGTGGAAATCCAAGCAACCATACAATATCAATGTGGCGGCGAGCGTGGCGGCGCAAGTCTCTTTGGAGCATGCAGATGAACTGGCTGAAATCGTGGAACTTTTGAAAAGCGAACGCGCAAGATTATTTTCTGAGTTGCAGAAAATCACATATCTGAAACCTTATCCCACTCGGTCCAATTTTATTTTATGTCAGGTCATTGGCCGTGATGCGGCAGAGCTCAAAGCGCAACTGGCACAACAGCATGGAGTTTTTATCCGCTACTTCAACAAGGCTGGATTGCGCGATCATATCCGCATCAGCGTAGGCAGGCCGCAGGATTCAGATGCGCTGCTGAAGGCGTTGGGAAATTTGTAAAGTTAATAAGTTGATTAACCACCTGACAGTTTATTTGATGGTGACTACGTTGGTCGAGTAGGCGGCGCTCTCCCGCCGTATCGAGACCAACCTTGAGCAGAAAATGCCAGGTAGTTAGAAAATTGGCAGGTTGAAAGACGGATAAACGTTCAAACTTCTCAACTTGCAACCTGTAACCCGAAGGAGTAATTATGCGAACTGCTGAAATATCACGTCAAACAAATGAGACACAAATTACGATCAAACTAAATATAGATGGAAGCGGTCAGTACGAAATCGCCACTGGCATTGGATTCCTCGACCACATGCTCACGCATCTGGCTGTGCATGGATTATTCGATATAACTGTTCAAGCGCACGGCGATCTCGAAGTAGATGCGCATCACACAATGGAAGACACCGCGCTGGTACTGGGACAAGCCTTCGACAGGGCACTTGGCGACCGCAAGGGAATTGTCCGCATGGGGGATTGCTTCGCGCCTATGGATGAAACGCTGGCGCATGTTGCCCTGGATCTGTCGGGGCGCCCATACGCGGTGATACAGGCGGATTGGCACACGCCTCATGTCGGAAACATCCCAACCACTTTGTTTCCTCATTTCTTCGAGTCATTCGCGGTGACAGCACGCTGTAATCTACATGCGCGCATATTGTACGGCCGTGACGATCATCATCAAGCAGAGGCATTATTCAAAGCGTGGGCGCGCGCGCTCGATCAAGTGACGCAAATAGACCCGCGCCGCGCGGGAGTGATCCCGTCTACAAAAGGGACATTGTAAAAAGGATGAAGGATGAAAAAAGTTATATTAATAGATGCAGGCACTGGCAATCTACGTTCCGTTCAAAAAGCGTTGGAAAGCATTGGCGCGGATGTGCTGCGCACCGACGACCCGAATAAGGTTTTATCTGCCAAACAAGTTGTATTGCCAGGAGTAGGCGCCTTCGGTGATTTTATGTCAGGGCTGCGTGCGCGTGGATTAGAGTCAGTAATCAACGAGATCGCGGCACGAGGAGTTCCTTTGCTTGGAATTTGCGTGGGCATGCAAGCTTTATTTGAAACGGGTGAAGAGCTGGGCGAATACGCCGGGCTTGGATTATTACGCGGGCGCGTGGGGCGCTTTGCAGAATCGCTGTCAGTGAAGATTCCGCATACAGGGTGGAATCAACTCACTGTCAAAAATGACGCGCTGCTTTTTGATCAGATAAAAGATAAAACCTATGTTTATTTCAATCACTCATATTTTTGTCAGCCAAAGAATTTATCGGATGTGATCGCGACGACGGATTATGGTTTGCAATATACGTGCGCGGTACAGCGCGAAAACATTTTCGGAGTGCAGTTTCATCCGGAAAAAAGTCAGGGTGTGGGTTTGCAAATCTTAAGAAATTTTTTGGAGGCGAAATGATCATTTATCCCGCGATTGACCTGCGCGGCGGCAAAGTGGTGCGCTTGAAAGAAGGCGACCCCACGCGCATCACGTCCTACAGCGACGATCCTGCCGGGACGGCAAGGCGTTGGTTGACGATGGGCGCGAAGTGGCTGCATGTGGTTAACCTTGATGGCGCGTTCGGCGATGGCGATGACGCAAATCAAATCGCCCTGATTTCCATTTTGAAGACTACCAAAGAGTTTGGCGCGCACGTGCAATTTGGCGGCGGATTGCGTTCCTTGGATTCAATTGAAAAAACTTTGAATCTAGGTGTGAGCCGTGTTGTGCTTGGAACGATTGCGGTGGAACAACCCGATGTTACGGTAAGCGCGTTGAAAAAATTTGGCGCGGAAAAAATCGCGGTTGGAATTGATGCCCGTGATGGAATAGTTCGCGTGCGTGGATGGCAATCGGATGGCGGAATTTCTGCGCAAGACCTCGCTCTTCAAATGCAAACATTAGGTCTGCGTACTGTTATCTTTACAGATATTCGCAGAGACGGTTTGGGCAGCGGCTTGAACATTCCCTCCACCCGTCAATTGGCAGATGTGAGCGGCCTCGAAGTGATCGCCTCGGGCGGCGTAAATACGTTGGATGATGTGCTGGCGGCGAAAATTGCAGGCTTATCAGGTGTCATTGTGGGACGCGCTTTATATGAGGGGACGATCGATCTGAAAGCTGCTATAAACGGACTCTGACACGGATACGGACAAAATTTAAGAGGAGTTTTTATATGCTGGCAAAACGAATTATTCCCTGTCTTGACATAAAAGATGGGCGTGTGGTGAAAGGCATCAACTTTATCAACTTGCGTGACGCGGGTGACCCTGTCGAGCAGGCGCGCTTGTATGATACGCAAGGCGCGGACGAGTTGGTCTTTCTCGATATTTCCGCGACATTAGAAGGACGCAACACCACGCTCGAATTGGTCAGCCGCGTGGCGGAGACAGTGTTCATGCCGCTGACTGTCGGCGGTGGAATTCGCGCAGTGGACGATATGCGGAATCTTTTGCTCGCTGGCGCGGATAAGGTCAGTATCAACTCGGCAGCGGTGAAGCGACCCGAATTATTATCTGAAGGCGCAGCGCGGTTTGGCGCGCAATGTATTGTGCTGGCGATTGACGCGCGCAAAATTGGATCAAGCTGGGAAGTATATGTCAATGGCGGGCGCACGCCAACAGGCTTGGATGCGATCGAGTGGGCAGTGCGCGGCGTTAAACTGGGCGCAGGTGAAATCTTAATTACGAGCATGGATGCCGACGGCACACTCGCTGGCTACGATCTGGATTTGACCCGCGCCATTGCCGAAGCAGTCTCCGTACCAATTATCGCCTCAGGCGGAGCTGGTGCTTCATCCCATTTTGCATCAGTGCTGACTGATGGCAAAGCCGATGCCGCGCTGGCAGCCTCACTTTTTCATGATGGGAACTTACTCATCCCTGCGCTAAAGAGCGAGTTGCAATCGCTAAACATTCCAGTAAGAATATAAACATTTCAATATTGGAGGAAACCCATGCAGGAATTTCAACCTAAAATTGAATTTGACGCGAATGGATTAATCCCTGCGATCGTGCAGGATGTAAAAACGAATGAAGTACTGATGCTGGCTTATATGAATGCTGAATCCTTGAGACTCACAATATCCACAGGTGAAACCCATTTCTGGTCACGCAGTCGTCAGGAATTGTGGCACAAAGGCGCGACATCGGGAAATATTCAACGGATGGTTGAAATCCGCGTAGATTGCGATGGGGACACTTTATTAATTTTCGTTCAACCCGCAGGGCCTGCCTGTCATACTGGAAATCAAACCTGTTTTTATCGTTCGATGGAGAATCAAAAATAATGAGCATTCAATGGTTGTTTGATGTAATTCAATCGCGCAAGGAAAACCCATCTGAAAAATCCTATACATCCAGTCTTTTCAAGAAGGGCCTGCTGAAGATCGCGCAGAAGGTTGGAGAGGAAGGCACGGAAGTTGTTGTGGCGGCACTTGCACAGGACGATCAACGTCTGATCGAAGAAGTAGCCGACCTCACTTATCACACACTCGTACTGTTGTCAGCCCGTGGATTATCTCCCGCAGATATACTGGCTGAATTGGAGAAGCGCCATAAATGAAAAAAGTGATCCTGCTCGATATTGACGGCGTCCTCGTTCAGCATGGTGGATACCGCGCCGCTCTGCATGCCACATTAAATCATTTTGCGAATTTGATGGGGTTGTCACATTTTGATTTTCCAGAAGAAAAATTGGCAGAGCTGGAGAAACGAGGAATCTTCAGTGAGTGGGATATGGTTCCGCTGTTGCTGGCTACTTTATGGAACGATATTCTTTCTCATCGCTCGAACCTTAACCTGTCCGCTGATTTATCCTCCGCGGCAATCGAGATCGGCCGCAATATAAATGGATTCACTCCCCGCGAGTTGACCATCCCTGAGTTTGAATATATCACGGGTCAATATCCAGCCGAAGCCGCCCTGCAGCATGGATGTTTTCCGTTCATCCCAATGGACTTGCGATTAAAAATACTTAGTCAATCACGGAACGTTAATTTCTCGCAGACTATGCGGTTGTTTCAACATTATTCACTGGGCAGTCGTGCGTTTAGCGAAACATATAAACTGCCCGCAGAAGTTGAAACAGAATCTTTTCTGCTAACGCATGATAGGTCAAATATCAATGACGCGATCCGTGACAGATTGATTCAGCCAAATATTCATTTGGCCGGCCTGACTGCGCGCCCATCTGCGCCGCCGCGTGAAGTACATGATTCTCATTTTGGGTACGCACCTGAAGCTGAAATTGCGTTGAAACTTGTTGGACTTGCAGACATCCCCTTGATCGCTTTTGGAAAACTCTCCTATCTCGCGGCCCGCCGCGGGCTTGATGCGGGCGTTTTGATGAAGCCCTCGCCTGTCCATGCGTTGGCGGCGACCGCGGCGGCTCTCACTGGCGATGAATGGGCAGGCTTGCAATCCGCTGGGGATTGGTATCAGACGGGCAAACTCTCTGGCGTTTTTACAGACCTGCCGCAGGAGTTCGAATTGTTCGTTGTGGAAGACACACTCGGCGGAATAAAATCCACGCAAACGGCGGGTGAGATATTGATGGAAAACGGATTCAATGTGACGATCCACGCAATTGGATTAACGTCTGGCAGCGACTCTAAAGGTGAAGCATTTACCCAGGCTGGAATTCGTCATTTTGAAAATTGGGAATCGCTACTTGCTGGAATCCATTTATAGAGAACCAATAAATCTATATCGCGAAATCCTCTCCATGCCAAATGCCGTGATCAGACATGTGCAATGCTGGGGAAGCGATGGCGTGACCATCCAGCCGTTTTTCGAGTTTTTCCACATGCGCTACCAGCGCGGATAAAGTTTCGCCAATGGTATCGGGAAGAAGCCCGTGTTCGAGGTCGGGCTTATCACCTGTGATCTGTCCCTGACTGCGGACGATGATCTGGCCGGGCACACCGATGATGACGGAGTTCGGCGGCGAAGGCTTGACCACGACAGCGTTCGCGCCGATTCGGCTATGCGCGCCAATGGTGATAGCTCCCAGCACTTTTGCGCCGGCACCGATGACCACATGATCCTCGATGGTGGGATGGCGTTTCTGCTTCTGTAAATTGGTGCCACCCAACGTCACACCGTGATACAGTGTGACATTGTCCCCAATTTCGGCTGTCTCCCCGATCACAACTCCCATGCCGTGATCAATAAAAAAATTTCGGCCGATGGTGGCGCCCGGGTGAATTTCGATCCCGGTCGACCGGCGAGCTATCTGTGAGATCCAGCGGGCAAGAAGTTTGAATCCGCGCTCCCAAATGCGGTGTGATATTCGATGCGCCCAAATGGCATGCAGCCCGGGATAGCACAATATGACTTCAAATAAATTGCGGGCCGCCGGGTCACGATCTAGAACGGATTGGATATCATCACGAATGGTCTTGAACATTTTCTTCACCCTTCATTTTGGGAAGAAGTGCCCCAATATTTTTATTGGGGCACTTCCATGTATTACAGAGTTGGTTGCGCGTCTGCCAGGTCAGCAAATAAAGGTGTGGATAAATAACGCTCACCGAAGGAGGGAATGATCACAACGATCAGCTTCCCGACATTTTCGGGGCGATTTGCCACCTGTATGGCCGACCAGGTTGCAGCGCCGGAAGAGATGCCGACAAGCAGACCTTCTTCACGCGCCATGCGGCGTGCGGTCAGGAAGGCATCCTCATTTTTGACGCGGATAATTTCATCATATATTTTTGTGTTAAGGATATCAGGTACGAACCCGGCACCGATACCCTGAATGGGATGTGGTCCTTTTACACCGCCCGACAACACTGCAGAAGCATCCGGCTCGACAGCAATTACTTTGAAGGACGGCTTGCGCGACTTGAGCACTTCGCCCACACCAGTGATGGTTCCGCCGGTGCCGATGCCCGAAATCAGGAAATCAACCTGGCCGTCTGTATCCTGCCAGATCTCCTCGGCGGTCGTCTTGCGGTGGATCTCAGGATTTGCCAAATTCTTGAATTGTTGCGGCAGAAAATATTTCTTCGGATCTGAAGCCGCGATCTCCTCAGCTTTGCGGATTGCACCGCCCATGCCATCGGGACCGGGCGTCAGGATCAATTCCGCACCATAGGCACGCAGTAACATGCGGCGTTCCTTGCTCATGGTTTCAGGCATGGTCAGGATGATCTTATATCCACGCGCAGCGGCCACCATCGCCAACGCGATGCCTGTGTTTCCGCTGGTCGGTTCAACGATCACCGTATCCTTTGTGATCAAACCGGCTTTTTCGCCAGCGTCGATCATGGCTGCGCCGATGCGGTCCTTCACTGAATGAGCAGGATTATAAAACTCCAGTTTGGCTACGACATCGGCTTTTGCTCCTTCGGTAATGCGGTTGAGTCTTACAAGGGGCGTATTACCAATTAGTTCTGTTACGTTGTTTGCGATTTTCATGATGGTTCTCCTTTGGGTTTTCCTAGCATAAAAATAAAAAAAAAAACGGCTGCCTGCTACTGAAAAAAATTTCCAGTTCGCAAACGGTGAAAGAAACTCGCAAGCCGCTAAACGCGACTTTTATTTTGCGAGGTCAAATCCACCGTTTACGGCAGTCAGCCGTTGATCTTCAGAAAGAGGCGGTGGTTAGTGACCCCGCCGGGTACAGATGCAATGCAGTTCTATTTTCATGTATTTATAGAAACCGTGAAGCCTTATTATCTTACCTAGCCAAATCTGAGCGCCTTCGCTTTCATAGTCTTTAAAAAGCAAAGCAAAATATCAGATCGTTGACATTCGTGCCGCTGGGACCTGTCTTTAGCAGATCATCCAGTTTTGCAAAATAAGAATATGAATCATTTCTGGATAGGAATTCTGACGCAGCCATACCAAGCGCTTCTGCCCTGTGAGCTGATTCATTGCCAGCCCGCGCGCCCGCCGCATCGGTAGGCCCGTCTTCGCCATCCGTGGCGATCGATATAAGCATGACATCTTTCATCTCACGCAGAACATCCACTGCTCCCAGTACGAGTTCCTGATTTCGCCCGCCTTTGCCATGCCCTTTGATGGTGACGGTCATTTCTCCGCCTGCAAGTAAACAGAATGGGCGCGGAAATTTATCCTGGTACGTTTTGAGGTCCCAGGCAAGTTTTTTGCCTATTTCACGCGCCTCGCCTTGCAAACCCGAATAAATTATTTCCGAGAAAAAGCCTTCCTCTTCCGCTTTTTTTTTCGCCGCACGCAAGGCGATGTCATTGCTGGCAATGATATGATTCTGAATATTATTAAACGTGGGGTCATCGGGTTTCAAGGTTTCTCGAAATGGGTAATTCAAGCCCCCTAACCGGTTTACCAACACAAGCGATTCCTCGCGGGTGGTCGGGTCTGCGGCAGTTGGGCCAGATGCAATGGCTTCGATCGGATCTCCCACCACATCAGATAGGATCAGGCTGATGATTTGCGCGCCATTCGCTGCCAGTGCCAGACCGCCGCCTTTCAGCGAATCAAGGTGACGGCGCAGAGTATTGATCTGATCAATGCGCGCGCCATTGCCCAACAGAGTGGATGTGAGGGACTGCAATTCTGAAAGGGGAATGATGGGAGCAGCCATCAAGGCTGAGCCGCCGCCAGAGATAAGACATATCAGCAGATCATCGCGTGTAAGCTGCGAAACGAATCTAAGCGCGGCGCGTCCAGCCGTGAGGCTGTCTTCACCCGGGATCGGATGATTTCCTTCGATAATAGTGACAGGTTTGAGGTCAAGGGGAGATGCGTGTTTGGTGATGATGAGGCTGTCAGTCAAATGAACCGACTCTGCAAAGGCTGAGGTCATCGCGCAGGCTGCTTTTCCCAGTCCAAAAGCATAAACGCGTTTTGCAGAAGGAAGCTGTATCTTTTGCAGGTAGTTTTTTACTGCTTCGCCCGCGTGTACGGATTGGAATGCAGAGGAAATAATGCGCGCAATGGAATCTCCGCGCGGGTGGAAACGAAGCGATGAAGTGAAAAAATACTCTGGGGGGAACATGCTGATAGTATAGCCAACTATTGGAAAAAAAATAAAGCAGATATACAAATGCTGCGCGATAAAACCTCGCAGGCTTTTGAGCAATGAAAGAATATCAAAACAGGAGTTCTCATATTATTGAGAACTCCTGTTAGATTTTAGCTACTTCAATTCCTTCTTCCGTAGCTCAGCCGCCGCTTTATTTAATTCGTCAGCATTCCTCTGGATCTTCTTGATCGCCGCCACTGCATCATCCACGCCTTTCGGGCCAGCGCGGAATATGTTTTCGTCGAGCCAGACGGCTTCATGTTCACAGGCGCGCACGGCTTCGGGCAGATGCATTTCCTTGAATTTGAAATATTCAGGAAATGCATTTGGCACCGCCAGCGTGGATTTTTGCGGCTGAAACAGTTCGTAATTGTTCATGGCTTCATACCCCGTCCAGCAATCAATGCCTTCCGCTTCGAGCGCGGCGCATAGCACATCATGCTCCACTCCAAATTGATTCGGGTCAATGGCGAAGATGTAACGATAGAACGAACGCGTGGTATGTCGTTCATCATGCTTGAGAACGCGCACTCCGGAAATTTCACTCAAGGATTCATCCATGTAGGCCGCCATCTCTTCACGCTGTTTTGCCTGTGCGGGGAAACGCTCAATCCCAACCAGTGCGAGCGCGGCCTGTAATTCGCTCAGACGATAGTTCCCGCCTTGCAAAGAAAATCCATTTGAGTCCTCCGCCCCACCACCCAATGCATGTGGACGTCCACAGTCAATGATCGAGGCGGCTTTCGCGGCAAATTCGGCTGTGCTGCACAATAAGATTCCGCCTTCACCTGAGGTAAGTGTCTTCGACGATTGCAAGCTGAACGACCCAAAGTGACCGATCGTCCCTGCCCCCCGGCCGCGCCATTTTGCACCGTGTGCATGCGCGCAATCTTCGATCACGATCAAGTTATTTTTCTCAGCCAATTCCATGATCGCATCCATATCGGTCATGTTCGAGCCGAGGTGGACGGGGATAATAGCCTTTGTCTTGGGCGTGATGGCCTTCGCCACAGCCTTTGGATCAAGACAATATGTATTCGGGTCTACATCCACGATGACAGGGATCGCGCCCGCGCCCATTGGGGCTGATGCGGTTGCCTGGAATGTATACGCCGGGACGATGACTTCATCACCCCAGCCAATGCCCGCCGTGCGCAAAGCAACTTCCATCGTGACGGTTCCATTAATCATCGGAACAGCGTAAACACCGCCCTGCAACTCGGCGAATTTCTGCGCCAATTCAGCGGTCTTCGGCCCGGGGTACGGGAACCCGCCCCAACGTCCCGAACGAACCACATCCGCGACAGCTTGCACGTCGCGCTCATCCCACACAGGCCACTCGGGATAGGATTCAGTTCGGGTTTTTGATCCACCAAGTATTGCTAATTCAGACATTTTTTTCTCCTTGTAATAATTCACTAAATGCAGATATCACTTTGGGCGCAATTTCCCTGCCGATGGAATTGGTTTCTTCATAATGTTTTCCAGGTTTGAATGGATTCCACGGATACTTAAAATCTTCGACAGGCAGGATGTAACCGAGTTCATCATTTGCCAGGCCGATGATGCCCGCCACGTCCGCGCCTGCTTCCAGTAATTCGGCTTTGAGACTCAGCCCAAGCTTTGGCAATAATTCCCCGGGGACAGTTGCCAGCCACAGGCCGCCGATCTTGATAAGGTTGACCTCGGTTTCGATCTGTCCTTTTTTATTACGGAGATCAGGAAGAAGTTTGCGCCAGAATGCGATCTTGTAAAGCGGGTTGGTTAACTTCACAGCGAAGTTTTGTTTTTTTATACTGATCACTGACAACTGATTTCTGCTCACTGAACTCAACGCCTTCAGCCCCTCTTCAGCCAATTTTTTCCCCATGTATTGTGCTTCTTCAAATGAATGATCTTTGACATCGGGAGTCATCATGCCGCCCAATGCTCCGGAGAAAAAGATGCATGGCGCCCCTGTCTGTTTTTCCACTTCGTCACGCAGATAGCCAACATAATCAGAAGTAATATTTGGATTGTGTTCCCATAATGTTTCAGGATGACATGGAAAATTGAAAAGTGTGATCAACGGTCGACCATCATTGGACATGAATTGAGCGAGAGTCAACTCATCATCGACGATCTGTGGATTGCGTGCGTTCTTCGCCAGACCATGGACGTGGACAGATGTCATTGCAACTGAAGCAGGTTTGAGGTCAGATAATGAAGCGAGAATTACATCCGCTATTTTATTTTTAATGGAAGATAAATAATCCTGATCCACGCCGCGAGTTTTGTCGTCGGGTCCCCATAATCCCATAGTGTCGGGACCGTGATGAGTATGGGTTGAGGCAATAATAATTTGTGGATTTAAAACATTAAAGCTCCCGGAGACTTTTAGCGATTCGATCACATCCTGTACATCGGGTCGAAAAAAACCAATGAGGTCGAGCGCCACAAGCACAATGGTCGTCCCTTCATTTTGAATGGCAAGTGCGCGCGCATACAGGTGGTCATGAATGGTTTGGGCGCGGCGGTTATTGCCAAATCCCGCAAGAAAAACAGGCTTATCAAGTAATGGGGTGATAATAGTTTGGGCGAATCCGGTTTTCATTTGATGATTTCCTTCGCGGTTTGGATCATTTTTTTGCGGACGGCATAGCCGTCGAAGTGTACCTGCTCCATGCCAAGGATAACGGCGCCCACAACTGGCGGGCCATCAAGACGAATGATCCTTGCTTTCGGTAAGTGTTTCATCACAACATCACGCATGGGGTTGGTAATGATCTCGCCCGCTTCAAACACACTGCCTGATTGAATGATCTCGACTTCATCATTTTCCATTTCAATTTGGCGCGCCACCGAAACTGCCAGCCAGCCGAGTTCCTGACCCGACCAATGCAAAATATCACGTGCAGCAGAATCTCCCGCTTTCGCTGCGTTGATCACCTCCAACGCGAGAAATGGAAAGAGATGATATTGTTCAGTAGACAAGCCTTCCATCAAGTCCATTTCATCTTTTGCGCCCAGCGCATTCATATAAGTTTTAGTTAATACCGTAGGCGGGATGCGATTGATCCAGGCATAATTCACAAACTGTAACCCGCGCTGGACGATCTCAATTGCGCCTCCATATTCACCAAATGAAGCGCCGTTGCCAACAATGCGGCCTTCCTTCCCATACTTGTTTCGTCCGCGGCAATTGTTGGATGACCCCGATGTTACGTTCACACCAATCCCGCCGGTTGCACCTGCGAATAATCCATTGGCTCCATCGTTCACCACTTCCACCGGACAGGATAAACCTAACGAGGCGATCGCTTCCAAATGCGGCACACGGTCGGACAGGAAGTCGTAGCCAGCGACGCCAAATCCCGCACCCGCAATCTGATCAGCGGAAACGCAAGCCATTTTCCGAGCTTGATCAAGAGACTCTTTCAATACATTTTTTAAGCCGTCATAGCCAACGCCTTGATGGTTTCCGCCCCAGGCCTTGCCGAAGCCAATACACGCGCCTGTTTCATCCGAAATCAATGCGTGGGTTTTAGATGAGCCGACATCTATTCCAAGAAAATACTTCATAAACTACCCGCCCTCTTTTTCTCCAAAGTCTGTTTGATCTCAGCCAGATATTTTCCATGCAGCGGGTATAGCCAGAGTAAAAAGATGGACAGCAGAAAACCGATAGAAGTTGGGACCGTGAGGAAGATTCGAAAACCCATATCCACAGTGGCAGGCTGTGCTTCCAGAAGTGTGTCGTATCCAAAGGCCGGCATCAAAAACCCGAAGACACTGGAGACGAGCAGACCGCTCAGTGTGATCAGAAAACCGCTCATCCCAAAATACATACCTGCGCGTTGATGACCGGTTTTAACTTCATCTTCATCAACAACTTCGGTCATGATAACATCACCGATCAAGACAAGCCCGCCGAGTCCGATTCCGAGCACAACCGCGGCGGCATATGTGAAGTTGATATTTGGCGAGAAACCCATCGGCACAATTCCCAGGATCATGATGGCATTGGCCAGCATCAACGTGCGGCGTGAGTCGAGTCGGTTCGCGACCCAGTTGCGCCAGGGATACAGGGACAGCATGGCGATGAAAAACGCCCCGCCAAGAACAACCGTGGCTAGGCTTTCATCCACTTTCAGGCTGTATTTCAAGTAGAAGAGAATGCCTGTTTGCAGTGAACCTGTCGCGAAGAAACGCATGGTTTGCGCACCTGCGGCAGTCAGATAACTTCGATTCACAAATGTGGATTTGAGCGCATCCATAAATGGGAAACTGGTGTCGGTCAGTAATTCCTTTCTTTCGAACATTGCCGGATAGCCCGCATAGATCGCAATGACCGAGATGCCCGCGAAGAGCATAGCCATATTGTTCCAGCCCATGATATTCGCCAGCATGGGTGGAAGCGCCGCGCCGATGAACAGCCCAAGGATCTGAAAAATATTCATCTTCGCCGCAACATCGGTCCGCTCTTCATAGGAGCCGAACATCTCAGGAAGCAGTCCGTAATAGCCAGTGGCAAGCGCGGTATAGAGACCTTCCCAAATAACGATGGCAGTGCCAAAGTAGAGCAACAATCCAGCAGGGTTCGACTTTCCATCATATGGCGCGGTGAAGAGCAATGCAAAAGCCAGAGCGTAGGGCAAACCGCCAAACAAAATGTATGGAAGTCGTCTTCCCCAGCGCGAGCGTGTGCGGTCTGATAGAAAC
>JAPLGS010000113.1:39737-49457 GCA_026390015.1 Chloroflexota bacterium
GGATTGTTCAGCGCGTTATAGATCGTATAAAAAAACCAAAATGTGGAGTACCACGCCACAGGCAGATTTTTGATATCCACGATGTAGAAGGCGATCACCCCCGCAACTGCTTCGCCGGGAATGGTGATTCCCAAACTTGAAAGGGAATAAAGCAGGCGTGTTCTTGTGCTGGTGGCAAATTCTTTTGTCATCTCAACTCCTCATCGCGTTTCTGATTTGGCGATAGCCGATCAACTTGATATCTTCCTGCTCGAGAAATTTCTTCAAATCATCGCTCATGAATGCGTTGTAATTTGCCACGCGCGCTTTCCAATCCGGGCAAATAGCACGCAACTCAGGCGTGTCAATGGATGGGTGCAAAATAAAATGAGTAATCCCAGATGGCACTTCGCTTAACAACTTCTTCGCAACACCAATATGATCCTCAGCATGTTCCAACGGCATCGAAACAATTCCCTCAAGCATTGGAATCCCCATGGATTCGAGTTGAGCCATGATCGGTTCGTAAGCCATCAACTCCTCTTCGTGAATTCCCATCATTTCAATCCCTTTTGCGTTTGTGCGCGGCAGCATGTTCGGGAGCAATCGACTCGCAGCAGATTGAATATACGATTGAATGAATAACGAACTCATGATGGTGCCCATATGCGAATCAACATGGGTAACATCAATACCTGCCGCCAAAGCAAGTTCAACTTGCAGATTAACTTCGACGTCAACTGCTTCAGGTTTTGCATTTTGCAGGACAGCCTCATTCCATTGATGAAAATAACCACCCGCGTCCATCAACCCTGATAGTTGATCCCGCGTCGAGACTGGTCCCCACCGAAAATTTTCCCACTCCGAGTTGAGCGTCGCATGAACGCCCATGTCCATGTCGGGATTTTCGCGGCACATCTGCGCCACCGCTGGAAACCACGGACACGGCACCATCACCGCGCCGGATGTGATGGTACCAAACGACCACAGATCCTTGAATGCCTGCACAGATGCCTGACACATTCCAATGTCATCGGTATGGATGATGACAAGACGGTCGGTATCGGAATATCCTAACTTTTTTAGAAGTGGGTTTGGCTTCATCTTTTATCCAAAGAATTGAGGTAACCATTGCTTGTTGGTCTCGAGCATGTCATCCATGACTTCCTGCACTTTGTCTGCACTTGGTCCAAGCGGATTGGTGAGCAGTGCCTGATACATGGCATTCCTATCGCCATGCACTGCGGCTTCGACTGTCAGTAGTTCGTACATCTTGACTTGAGAAATAAGCCCGAAGCACGAAGCTGGCAGCGGGTCGGCAGGCAGCGGATGGACTCCCTTGCTGTCCACTTTGGCGGGCATTTCCAAAACCCAATCCGCAGGCCATTCCTTCACCGCTCCATTGTTACGGACATTGACGACATGCACCTGCCCAAGATCGTTATAATGCGAGTTGATAAGTTGAGTGGCTAGTGTTGAATAATATGCACCTCCGCGTTTCATCAAATCTGCTGGGGGTTCAGTGAGGGTCGGGTCGGCATATTGACGCAGCAGATCCTTTTCGATCTCCATTACCTCCTCGGCTCGTGAAGGCGGCCACTTCTTTTGTTCAGCAAATTTTTTGTCGGTGTAATAGAAATATTGCAGATAATAGTTTGGGATCATTCCCAGCGTTTGGATCGTGCGATGATCCCATTCAGGTTCTTCCTCCTTCATGATCTCGGCCACATAAGCGGGAAAAATTTGCGACCACATCTCTTCCCCATCCACGGAAAAACCATAATGCCATGTAAGATGATTAAGCCCAAGCGTTTTCAATAAGGCATGATCAGATTCGATCTTCGCGCCTGTGAATTTTTCAAGTCCTTCCAGTATTTCCATCTTGGTTGTGATACCAACATTGCACACGCCCACGGCAGAAACATCAGGCGCGTACCGATTGAGTGCTTCGGTAACCAGACCTGCAGGATTGGTGAAGTTGGCAAGTAATGCGCCAGATGCGACTTCACGAACATCCTTTGCAATGCTGAGAATAATTGGAATGGTTCGCAACGCCTTCGCCATACCACCTACGCCTGTGGTTTCCTGACCGATCAGCCCATGCCGCAAGCCAAGATATTCATCGCCGCGACGGGCTGGCATCATACCAACGCGTAATTGCGTGGTCACATAGGATGCGCCCGAAATCGCCTCACGTTGATTCCCGCTCAACACAACTTTGAACGGATCGCCTTTTGCTTTGACCATGCGTTGGGCAAAACCTCCAACCACATTCAGCCGCTCGGGATCAATATCCATTAACCAAAGTTCTGTGACGGGTAAGGTTGCTATCCTTTCCAGAAAACCGTTGACCAATTCGGGTGTATAAGTTGAACCGCCGCCGATGACTGTGATTTTCATAAGTTCACAACCTTTCCAGTTTTGGAACTCTTATAGGCTGCATCGACGACTTTCATATTCATTAAACCTTCCAAGCCGCCCGGGACAGGGGTTTTATTTTTGCGAATGCACTCTATAAAATACGACATCTGCGCGTGGTACATACTTTGCGGACAATGTTCCTTGCGCGGGAATTTGAATCCTGATTTGACAATATCGAGCTTTTGCGTTTTGACATTCGGTAACTCAAGTTGAGTCGGGAACAATTGACCGAATCCCTGCGTACCGTATAACTGCGTCGCCGCTTCGGGACCATCCGCGTGCGGCTGCCACCAACCTGATTCGATGTAGGATGTCGCGCCATTGTCCCACTCCACGATGATTACGCCCGTATCATCCACATCAAAATCCTTGTAATAGGTTCCGATCTTTGCATATACCGAAGCAGGTTTCGGATCGCCGAGTAAAAATCTCGCTGTATCCAAGGCATGAATTCCCATATCTGCCAGTGCGCCGCCACCTGCTAATTTCCTTTGCGTGAACCAGCCCGACGGCCCCCAATGTGTGTGCACGCCAATCCCTTTTGTGCGGATGATCTTGCCCACTTTTCCTGCTTCTTTTTTCAACCACAACACATCTGGGTCAAAGCGCCAGCAATGTGCCACCATTAATTTTGCTCCGCTTTTCGCGCTGGCCTCCAGCATCTTCTCGGCTTCGCGCACATTCATAGCCATGGGCTTTTCGACCATTACATGTACACCAGCCTTCAATGCAGAAATCGCCTGAGGCGCGTGCAAAAAGTTTGGCGTACCGATCACCAGCGCGTCCACGCCGCCCGCCTTAAGCATTTGCTCGACCGTTTCATATTGATCTTTGATTCGGAACTTCTGCGCAAGAGCATCCGCCTTATCTGAAAATTTTTCCACCACTGCGGCCAACTCGACATCCTTATGAGCCTTCGCCGCTTTGGCATGAATGTTGATGATGTAGCCTGCACCTGCAAATGCAATTTTCATTTTATACTCCTTCTTTTCCATTAAATATATGCCGCTTATGTCCAGTTAGTATAAAAAAACGTTCAAGCTCCGCTTTCGAAAAAGTTAACGTCGCCGTATTCACGAGCGGATGACAGAGAAAAATTTCTGCCTGCCATATCTCCGAATCAATCCACAGCTCAACTTTATGCTCTGTGTCATTTGCCAAACCCATCATCGTTACCGCACCGCGCGTCACACCCAACAGATGCAGTAAATTTTCTTCCGACCCAAATCGCAAGTGCGGGGCTACCAATTGCAAAGACAGGCTATCCAACTTCACCGTTTTTTCACAAGAGGTCACAGCCAAAAAAAATCTACGTCCCTTTTTGTCACACAGAAAAAGGTTTTTGGTACTCACCGCCGCGATATCCGAATGGTACAGATCCGCTTCGGCGCAGGTAAATACAGCGGGATGTTCAATTCGCTGATAAGTGAATTGATGAGAGTCTACAAAATCAAGAAATTCTTTCTCTGAAGTCATCATGAAATTTTCTCATTCAAAGTATGCGCCAATCCAAAAGCCAGCCCGTGTTTTAGACAATATGCGGGAAGTTCCACTAAAGTATGTTCGATAACACTTTGAGGGATACGGTCCAATGGGATGTTGCATGATTTGAGCGCCGCCTCAAGCAAACCTGTATCCTGCTCCTGTAACTTTGCCATGGTCATAATTCCCGGCCCGACCAGATCACCGTGAGGAAGTCCGTGTCCCATTTCGTTTTCGACCGCGTAGGCAAAATAATGTTCACTACCTTCTTCGGGGCGGGCGTGCCCAACCTGGTTACAAAGTTGAACTTCCATGGCAAGACAATCGTAGAGCGTTTTGAGTCCATCACGGTCGCCACGTCCCGCCGCTTCGGCGCAATCAAGGACTCCGCTCAAAATAGATTGGGCATTATCGTACACCCACGGGATGAACTCCATGCCCTGCGGATTTTTGTTTTTCTCGTGGGCAAACTTCCAATCCCATGCGCCCGTGGCAATAGACATGACGTCCGTGATTCCGGCGGCTCGGATGTTTGATGGCGCTTTCGCGATGATATCCAAATCGAGGATCAAATTCTCGGGGACTTTTGTTTCGATGTAATAGACACATCCATCTTTGCGAATGCCTGAAGCAGCTGTAATGAACGCATCTACGGAAAGAGCGGTGGGGAGAACCGCAAGCGGAAGATTAAGCTTGGATGCGATGTATTTGGAAGCATCTGCGACAAGTCCGCCGCCGACCGCATAAACGATTTCAAATTTTCGATCTTCGCTTGACGATTTAAGATTGTCCCAATGAGTAGTGTTGGCTTCAATGACTTCAATTGTGTGAACGATATTCAATCCGCGCAGAGAGTTTTTGACGGCGTTCCATGCAGGTGTGGAAGTAATCAGCAGGACGGGTCGCTTCTCGTCAATTTCAGAAAAGGGCATCAGGTTTACGAGGGGGAGGTTGGGAAATTTGTTCATAGCAAGTCCATTCTTTTTTCTGTAATTCGATCAAAGAAAAGCAATCCTTCAGGATCGATTTCCACTTTGATGATCTCTTTCGGTTTCATGTGTGAAACGCCATTGACACGTGCCGTTACACTGCCACCCTGCCAATCCACAGTGACATAGGTAAACGGTCCAACAGGCTGAACCAGACGAATCGCTGCGTCAAAGCCTTTTGAACCGAGAGTCACAAATTCGGCGCGAATGCCCACATCCACGGCAGTATCAGGGATTTTGAAGGAAACAGGCAATGGAATGTCGGCTTCACCAATTTGAAAATGCAAACCATCCGAATTTACAAACGAGCCTGCAAAAATATCCATTTGCGGCGTCCCAATGAAACGTGCCACATATTTCGAGGCAGGTTTGGAATACACATCCTCTGGCGTGCCAAACTGCTCCAGTTGACCCAGTCGCAAAACTGCGATTCGATCTGAAAGCGATAGGGCTTCTTCCTGATCGTGCGTCACAAAAATGGATGTCACACCGAGGCGCTGGTGCAATTCCTTGATCTCGCCGCGTGTCTTGAGGCGCAGGGCAGCATCAAGATTCGAGAACGGTTCATCGAATAAAAAAATGGACGGTTCACGGATCACCGCACGACCAATCGCGACTCGCTGCTGCTGTCCGCCTGACAATTCACGCGGAAGGCGATGCATGAATTTATCCAATTCGAGCATTTCAGCCACTTTCCGCACTTTGTCTTGGATCTCGTTCTTTGGGCGTTTTCTCAATCGGAGCGAAAACCCAATGTTCTCCTCCACCGTCATATGCGGATAAAGCGCATAGTTCTGAAAGACCATTGCCACATCGCGCTCGAACGGCCCCAGGTGGTTAACTTTTTTTCCGTTGATATGAATTTCACCTGAGGTCACATCCTCCAGCCCAGCAGTCATATTGAGCAGGGTGGATTTTCCACACCCAGATGGTCCCAACAGAGTGACGAACTCACCCTCCTCCACCCGTAGGTTGATGTCGTTCACGGCGGTGAATTCTCCGAATTTCTTGTTGATGTTGATCAGTTCAAGGGTAGCCATTATGCTTTGATCGCTCCTTCCACGAAGCCCTCCAGAATAAATCTTCGGAAAATAATTGCCAGCGCCACAACAGGGATGCTTGCCAAAACAGCCGAAGCCAGCATCTGCCCGTACAGCGTTTGATACTGACCCGAAAATTCCGCAATGGCAATGGATGCCGTCTTGACGTGAATGCGAGTGAGAATAATAGCAAAGAAAAATTCATTCCATGCTTCAATGAACGCGAAAACGCCAGTGGCAAACAAAGGCGGTAATGAGATCGGTAAAACAATGTATCGAAATGTTTGAAACGGCGATGCGCCATCCACTGCGGCGGCGCGTTCCAATTCCATCGGCACACTTTCAAAGAAGCCTTTCAAAATCCAGATGACAATAGGCAGGATGAATGACAGGTAAACAATAATGAGTCCGAAGTGCGTATCCACCAGCCCAGTGCGGCTCATCACCAGAAACAGGGGAATGACAATCACGATGCCAGGGAACATCTGTGTGGCGAGGATCATCATCAGGATGCGGCTGCTGTTCGGCATGTTCAAACGCGCCAACGCATATGCCGCCATCGAACCGATAACGAGTCCCACAGCGCTGGTAAAGGTTGCAATGATGAGGGAGTTGATTAAGCCTGAGACAAGCCCGCGGCTGGAAGCAAAAACGAGAAAGTAATTCTCAACGGTGACGTTGGCTGGGTTCAGGTCAATGGGATGGGAGGTAAGGCTCGAGAGTGGCAAAAGGCTTGTGACCACCGCCCAGATCACAGGCCCAAGCGCAAGAAGCGTGAAGGTGATCAGTCCAAAGCGGATGAAGAAACGGGTCAGGAAGCGCTGAATGATCGGCATGGCTTTCATCCTCCCTGTGCTTGAGTCTGACGCGGGCGCAAGGCGCGGATGTAAACCAACGCCAGCATGAGCATTAATGCAAAAAGAACATTGGCGATCGCTGCGCCGTAGCCGATATCCAAATTACTGAAAGTCTCGCGCCACGAAAGATAATTGAGCAGCACAGTGCTATCGGCAGGGCTGCCCTTGGTGAGCACATAGATCAGATCGAATACTTTAAGCGCCCAAATACTTTGTAGAACGATTGAAATGACGAAAGTGGTTTTGATCCCTGGCAGGGTGATGTGTACGAACTGCTGCCACGCATTCGCACCGTCAAGACGGGCCGCCTTGTAAAGATAGGATGGGATGTTTTGCAAACCTGCCAGAATGAGCAATGCAATAAATGGCACTGCCTTCCAGATGTCTGCGACAAGAATCATATTCAGCGCCAGCCACGGTTTGCCAAGCCAGATAATATTTTCTTCGATAGCCCCAAGGCCACGGAGCGCTTGATTAAGGATGCCGTAATTAGCGTTGTAGATCCATTTCCATAGCACGGCATTGGCAACAGGGGCAAGCGCCCACGGAACAAGCAGAACCACGCGATAAAAAGCGCTGCGCCCCAGGGGGTGATTGAGCATAAGAGCTACGAGTAAAGCCAACAAAATAACTGAAACCACCTCGATCACGGTGTAGTATACCGAACGAAATAAAGCCTCGCGAAACAAGTCTTTGCGAAACAAATCTGCGTAATTATTCAACCCGTTGAATTCAAAACTTAGTCCCTGTCCCGCAAAACGGACTCGTAAAAATGAGAGCACCAGCGATGCAAAAATAGGATACGCCAGTACGATCAGCAAGACAAAGACGGCGGGCGCTACGAACCAAAGCCCCAGCCGATAGCGCTTGCGGTTGTATTCGTTGGTGGTTTGCATAATTCACTCATTCGTCATTGCGAAGGCGGTGGTTTTCCGCCCGCGCAATGACGCTAATTATTTATCCGCGTTTCTTCACGATCTCGATTACCTGGTCTGAAGCATTCTTGATCGAATCCGCCGCGCTTTGTGTGCCAGCCAGCGCCTTCTGAATTTCGACGCCGATGGCAGTGGTGACAGCATTGTAATCAGGCGTGACATAGCTGTCATATGGATTCTTCGCCTGCTCCAACACCACAGCCGCATTCGGGGCCGCTGCCTGCACTTCGGGGTCATTCAATACCGAAAGACGGATGGGGAGCCAGCCCGTATCCAGCACCTGACGCTTCTGCACTTCAGCATCGAGATAGAACTCGATCAGTTTGCGCGCGCCTTCGGGATTGGGCGAAAGGCTGGTGATAGTGTAGGCATCCGTCCCGTCGATGGAGGCGGTACCAGCAGGACCGGCAGGCAGAACCGCCGCATTCACTTTCCCAACCACCTTCGAGGTCGCGGGATCGTTGGCGGGCTTCCACATGAAGGGCCAGTTCATCATCATCGCTGCCTGACCTGCAGCAAAAACGTTGGTCGCGTCATTGATGCCCACATAGCTCAGCGAGCCAGGGTCTGTGAATTCCATCAAATCCACCATACATTGCAAAGAGTCCACGCCTGCTGCGTTATTGAAGGAAGGCTGCCCCTTGTCATCGTATAGTTTTCCGCCCGCCTGCTGCAAGAAACACATCCAATAGGATGCCACACCGCCGATGCCTTCTGGCGCGCCGTAGTTCAAGACCCAACCGTACTTGCCGCCGCCGGTCAACTCTTTAGCAACCCCTTTTAGTTCATCCCAGGTCTTCGGGGCTTCCTTCACGCCGATGCCGTCAAGCATTTCTTTGTTGTAGAACATGGTCAACAGTGAAAGTGTGAAGATGACGCCGAGCCGTTTGCCCCCCCAAGTGAGCGTGCTAAAGGAGGAAGGTGGAAGGTCGGCGATTATGTCTGCAGGCAGTTCATCCGCGAAATCAATCAAGTAATCTGCAAACTCAGGCACCCAGCCAGACATGTAAATAATGTCATGCACGTATTGGCCCGAAGCGAAATTCGCCGCCATCTTGTCGTGTAATTGGGGCCAGGGTGGGGCTTCATAGGTCACCTCAAAACCGTTATTCTTCTTCCATTGTTCAAACGCGTCCAAACTAAATTGTCCAACGCCGGGCGGGGCAGGGTCGGGTGCGGCAGGCACAAGCACATTAAGTGTGCCACCGTCAGACTTCGGGGCGCACGATGCAAGGAAATTCGCCAGCGCAACACTTGCCGCACCTGCTCCCGCCAGTTTAAGAAAATCACGACGTGAAATACGATTGACCAAACGATTTGAATTCATAGATTCTCCTTTTTTCTGGATATAAACAACGTTTCGTTTTCACCGACATACCGTCTTGTATGAGTATCAGCCTCACCTCCTTTGATTTTTCACTATAATTTCTTCGATGTAGACTCGATCGCCAAGGCTATCGCACCTAAAACGCCTGAACGTCCACCGAGTGCGGGCGGGACGATGTATTCATCGATGTGATTAAGAATCATTGTATGGTTGATGTAGCCATTCAATAATTCCTGTGTCTTTCTTCTAACGGACGGGAACATGAAGTCTTTTTGCATCACGCCGCCGCCGATGATGATGCGCTGTGGAGCAAGACTCAATATGTAATTGACCAACGCTTGTGCGATGTAGCCTGCTTCCAGACCCCAGAACGGATGGTCATCAGGCAGCGTCTCGCCTTTTTGGCCGAAGCGTTTTTCAACCGCGGGACCTGCGGCAAGCCCTTCGAAACAATCTCCATGGTAGGGACAGGCTCCTTGAAACGGATCCAACTGTGGATCACGTGCGAGGCGGATATGTCCCATTTCGAGGCTGACGAGTCCACGGAGCGGTTGTCCATTGATAATGTAGCCGCCCCCAATGCCTGTACCAATGGTGATGTAGAGCGAATGTGAATCATTCTTTGATGCTCCCCATGTAGCTTCACCGAGTCCAGAGACAGCCACATCCAAATCTGCGGCAAATGGCAAA
>JAPLGS010000127.1:0-1444 GCA_026390015.1 Chloroflexota bacterium
TCTTCTCGAGAAAACGAACGTGGTTACTGAGACGCTTTGCCCCGGCCTTTGCCTTGTGATGTTTGGACTTCCATTGGTCGCGGCTTTTTTCAAAAAAACGAATCAGCTTACGGGCAGGGCTTTTGTAGTTCTTGTCTTTCGGGGCATCATCCATGTTTTTCACCTGAATTAAGATTGGCCAACTATAGTTGAGATTCTTGCAGTGCGCAAGTGCTTTCCCTAAGTGGAACAAAAACGATACGATTCCAAAACTACTATTCTGCCCAAATTATGCCTCATTTCATCAGCCCAGAGGTAGCCTGTGCCGGCTGTGGCAGAATTCAACGAATTCGTGCCAGAAAAATTATCCATTGCGATGGATACACTTGCTCTTATGGTCGTTGTAAGAAGAACCCGGATTTCAAAATTCCTAAAGCTCGGGAAAACGATATTTGCGTTATAACACCGAATGCTGCTGGCAGTTTTAATGGCTGGACAATTCGTCTGGCTACTGTCGAAGAGAGGCGTTCTACTGAGCGAGCAAAAGCTCTTCTGGATGAAGGGACGTTGCAATTATTAAGACGTAATTGAAACCTATCTATTGCCCCGTTGTGGCTACTTGGTTCATCCGCTCGACTTCAGAGGGCTGGATGGGCCAAGTAGTTGCTTTTTTGGCGCAATTGTCGCCATCAAAATGGGTTATCATGCTGTTTGATCCATCTCTTTCAGATTGGGGCTACAAAGCATGATCCTTCATTGCGGCAATATTTGGAAATGGGTTACTTCCAGAATCGAATCGCACATCAAAGATAAGACAAAACCAGCGACAGCAGAACTCGTCACAGGCCTTGTTTCCGATATGATGCGAAGCAACGCAGATCTACTTGTAGAAAATGCACTCTTGCGCCAACAACTGATCGTGCTCAAGCGTTAGGTCAAACGGCCTGAGTTTAGCGATGCTGACCGATTTCGACTTGTCTTGTTATCCAGCTGCACCAAATTCAAACCCAAAGATCACCAAACACCCTTTTAACTGTGCGATATTAACCGGTCAGGGTGTGCGATATAAATCGGACAGAGTGTGCGAATTGACCGATTTACACATTGAGACTACAAAACTGAACATCCTCCCCACTGTCATCCCACGCGGCAACTATTTCACCGTTTTTCAAGCCGCCTAGATTTGTCATGTCACGTCAAAACAGATCAGAGCCTGGATCCGCAAGGGTGAACTTGAGGCATTCGATTTGCCAGGATTGGGACTCATCATTGAAATTGAAGAGCTAAATGAATTCTTGTATCAAAGAAATTCTTAGTACAGATGGTTGTCGCAATGCCCCCTGACCATGTGGGTATTCCAGTCGGATATAAAACCTTGTACTTGCATCCCTTTGACCGTCATCTGCAAAGCAGACATGCGTGTCGAGAAGATACGGCAATTTTGCAACTTACAAGAAGAGGGTCA
>JAPLGS010000127.1:1472-5383 GCA_026390015.1 Chloroflexota bacterium
AAGAGGGTCAGAGTTTGATCCGAGCGGCTACATCGTGCTGTGCATGAGTCAGATGAATTTGGCGGAGGCTTTGTAATACCGTCCGAAAATTATGCACAGCACGATGTGATTGGGTGATAAGCAAAGGTTCTGTCAATGGATACAATTGAAAACAAAAAAGATACCTTTTGTATTAGTGAGGTAGAGCAACGAGGTTCTTTTTGTATCGGGTTTAATGGGTGGAATTCACTATTTGAAAACTCGTAGGTTTGAAAACCCCAAACGCATTGTTAAAACTATCTTATCTCCAACAACATTTCCACAGTCACAGCCTGGAGACTTGACACCGCATGCGTGGCGCATGGATGATTGGACGCACTTCCCACCCCCAGCACTAACATGCCAGCTGCCAATGCCGCTTCTACTCCAGCGGATGTGCCTTCTACTATCAGACATGCCAATGGCGGAAAACCAAGCCGTTTGGCTGCGAGCAGAAAGACTTCGGGGTCGGGCTTGCTGCGGGTGGTGTCGTTGCCATCTGTCACGGCGTCGAAATAATCAGATAGGCCTATTCGCGCCAAAATGAGCGAGGTGTTGCGGCTGGATGAGCCGATAGCAATTTTGATTTTCTTTGTTTTGAGATCGATAAGTAATTCCATCACGCCGGGCAGAATATCTTTATGACTGGCTTGATTCAAGAACTCGCGGTAATACGTATTCTTGCGTTCTCCAAAAACCAGTTTTTCATCAGTCGTATAGGATTGCGGGTGTATTTCAAAGCATGTAAGAGCTACGCTCCTTTTTAGGGGTAAAATATTTATATGGCAACTTTCTCACGTGAAGAAATTCAAGATGGTTTACGGCGGCTTGGTGAACTGGCGCAGAGTCAGGGTCTTCATGTACGGCTTGCACTTGTAGGTGGCGCGGCAATGGTATTGGGATATGACGCCCGACAATCCACACGTGATGTAGATGCTGTGATTCTGTCCCCTGCTGAAGCAAAACTTGTCAGAAATCTAGTAAAAAAAATCGCTGTTGAACGCGATTGGCCTGAAGATTGGCTAAACGATGGAGCAAAGGGCTATATGGTTGGCATCAGTGAAGGGTCGCTTTTATTTAGCGCACCAGGAATAGATGCATTCTCCCCATCACTTGCGCAGTTGCTTGCGATGAAACTTTGTGCATGGCGCGATGATCTCGATATTTCCGATGCCCGTCGTCTTTTACAGGAAATTGTATCGGGACGTGGCAAGGATGAAATATGGACAAGCCTTGAGCCGTATCTTGTCCCGGGAGATGAATTAACTGCGCAATACGCCTTTCTAGATTTATGGGAGACTCTGTATGGAACTGATTGATCAACTTGCTGAAGCAGCGCTTCAAAGAGATAGTCTGCGGCTTCGTAGTTTAGTACAGGATATTACCCGTGCTAACATTAATTGGAGCCTGATCTTGCGACCGAAAACAAATGATTTATGCCTGCTTGCTTTGTCTGCATCGTTGGCGGAACTTTTGGCGTCCCGTCAAAAACAGGAACCTCCTGCGTGGACAAAAGAGATTGACGCACTACAAGAACCCTTCTATTTACTTCAATCCGCAGAGAAGATGAAACGCTTACGCCTGCTTTGTGAAACCCAATCCCCAGAGCCTATGCGTAGACGCCACATTTATGCCCCGCCAAATTTTCTGGAAATTGCATAAGCCCATGCTGTTTATGCCGATATTCTTTGATAAGGCTTGTGGACATAAACAGACATCTGTCTCAACTTTAACAAAATGCCACCATAAATTGCTGTTAGCCCAAAGTAGTAATGTCACCCTTGCTACCAAGGATTCATGTAGATCACAGAACCATCCATTTGCCTGTGCTGTTATCATGTGCTGAAAACGGAAGAACCTGCTGCCGCTTCCGCCTTGCTTGAAAATGGTTACACTTCCGTAATGAGTACACTGAAAAAGATATCAGATCCAAAGGCACGAGAACATTATAAAACCAGGATTTTCAATCATAAGCTGCTCCTGGAAACCTGGAAAAAGCAACAGAGGGAATATTCTGATTGATGATTTTAGGTTTACGATTGGATCTAGATTTGTAAAAAGAGTTCTCCAGCGGGGCACATTTCTGGTATACGGGTATAAATTTAGAAAACGAATGTAGGCGGCAACGTAGGCGGCGGAGAAAATTCTCCGCCGCTTTTGATTCTATGCTCCAGTGCTACCATACTTATGCACTCAAAATTATCACCCAAGTGCGACAATTGTACAAATACGCAATTTAATTGCGTATTTGTACAAACTGGGTTATAATAGAATCATCGGTAGACTACCCCATCAGTGGAGTGTTATTATGATCGAAAGAACTTTGGCAACCAAGCTAATTACACTTGCGAAAAAATTCCAAGTCATTACCCTCACAGGACCTCGCCAATCAGGCAAGACCACCCTCGTTCGGGCTACCTTTCCCACCTTGCCTTATGTATCTTTGGAAGAGCCTGACATCCGCCAGATTGCGCTGACCGATGCGCGTGGATTCCTCGCCAATTATCCGAACGGGGCAATTTTAGATGAAATCCAAAATACTCCAGATTTGTTTTCCTACATTCAAAAGCTGGTGGATGAGAACCGAAAAATTCAATTCATTCTGACCGGTTCATCAAACTTCCTGTTGATGGAGAAAATCAGTCAAACGCTGGCAGGGCGTACTGCTGTTTTACACTTGCTGCCATTATCTTTTGCAGAATTGAAGCCAGATGCAGGGCAATACGAAAAACTGATTTTCAAAGGTCAATATCCACGCATTTATGATCGTGACCTCGCCCCCACTGATTTTTATCCAGCGTACATCCAAACCTATGTTGAGAAAGATGTGCGCTTGATGAAAAACATCGGAGATATCAATTCTTTTATTCAATTCACACAGTTATGCGCCGGGCGTATCGGACAACTGCTCAACTATGCCAGCCTGGCAAGCGAGGCTGGCATCAGCCCAAACACTGCCAAAGCCTGGCTATCGATTTTGGAGAGTTCCTACATTCTGTATCGTCTACAACCCTATCATCGCAACTTCAACAAGCGGTTGGTCAAATCGCCCAAGTTATATTTTTACGACACGGGCATCGCTTGTTCGCTACTTGGTATCCGCGAAGAAAATCAGGTAAACTTACACTATCTAAAAGGTGGGCTTTTTGAGAATCTGATCATCAATGAGTTTATTAAGCGCAACTTCCATCGTGGCGAGAATCGCCTGCCGTATTTTTGGCAGGACAATCATGGTAAAGAGATTGATTGTTTGCTAGTGAATGGCAATAAAACTACACCGGTTGAGATCAAATCTGGTAAAACGATGTCTGCCAGTTACTTTGACAACCTCCAATACTGGCAGCAGTTGACGGCGGTTCCTGAAAATCAAGGCTATGTGGTTTATGGAGGAGAGCAGTCCATGCAGACTGGTACTGGATCATTCATCAGTTGGCGAGAGTTGGAGCGTATTCCAGATTAATAAGTCGTTAGACGGGTGCATCAGCATTCTTTTTTATAATCAACTACCTTCAACTACCTTCAAATATTTGCAGCATCACAACCACAATCGGATCTGTCCAGCAGGGTACATATCTGGTATACGCGTATAAATTCAGGCCGGCGTGGAATGTACCCTCCAAATAGAGAATAAACTATCAAGAAATGAACGGGCACCCCTACGTATAGGGGTGTTTTCGTTTAAAACATTCCCGTAAACGATCACACCGCTTTTTGCCGCAACCGACAGTTCTCCAGCCCCAAAACCTGCCTGGTTTATACTCAACGAGTCAATACATTTTCTTCAGGCAGGTTATTCATGATGAATTATTCCACGGTTTTAGTTCAAAACACTTGGGGTGTGCATCTTAACTTCGAGGAACACTTCAGTTCGCCACCAGGCTGTCCTTCCTGGC
>JAPLGS010000131.1 GCA_026390015.1 Chloroflexota bacterium
AGTTCGTGTCCATGATTGTCCTTCGTGCGGCTTGGTTCTTGATCGTGATTTGAACGCTTCGCTAAACATAGAAGCTCTCGGACTAGAGAGCCTGGGCTTTGCCCTGGAAGCCCCCGCCTTTAGGCGTGGGGAGTAGTCACATGCACTGTTCAATTAACAGTCGGAATATTATATTCACCCATTATAATCACTCCATGTCCAACGATCTCTTTGACCATGCCATGCACGAGCGATTAAAAAGCGAAGCCCCGCTCGCCGCGCGGATGCGTCCACGCACTTTGAATGAATATATCGGGCAGGAACATATCGTGGGCGAAGGCAAACTCCTGCGGCGCGCCATCGAAGCGGATAAACTTTTTTCGTCCATCATTTTGTGGGGACCTCCAGGCACGGGCAAAACTACGCTGGCGCAAGTCATCGCCAACACTACCAAGAGTCACTTCACTACAATCTCAGCAATTCTCGCAGGTAAGGCCGATTTGCGGGTGGTCATTGATGAGTCGCTTGAACGCAGACGCTTACATAACATCCGCACAATTCTTTTTGTGGATGAAGTCCACAGATGGAACAAAGCCCAACAGGATGCACTCTTGCCGCACGTCGAAAACGGAACGTTCACATTGATCGGCGCAACAACCGAGAATCCATACTTTGAAGTCATCAAAGCTCTCATCTCACGTTCGCGTGTTTTTCAATTACGCAATTTGAATCAAACCGAGACTGGCATATTAATTGACCGCGCTCTCACCGACAAGGAACGCGGCTACGGAAATAAACGCATCACGCTTGACCTGAATGCCCGCTCCCATTTAATTGAAGTTTCCTCAGGCGACGCACGCAATGCACTGAATGCAATTGAGCTTGCGGTTGAATCCACTGCGCCCGATAAAGAGGGCATCATTCACATTACACTCGACGTTGCACAAGAATCCATTCAACGCCGCGCAGTTTTATATGACAAAGATGGCGACGCACATTACGACACCATTTCAGCATTCATCAAATCTGTGCGCGGAAGTGACCCGGACGCGGCCTTGTACTGGCTTGCAAAAATGATCTACGCGGGCGAAGACCCCAAGTTCATCCTCCGCAGATTAATTATTCTGGCAGGTGAAGATATCGGACTGGCAGACCCCATGGGACTCGTCGTCGCCAATTCAGCGGCGCAGGCCTTTGATTACATCGGTTTGCCCGAAGGGATTTATCCGATAGCGGAAGCGACGCTGTATCTCGCCACCGCACCCAAATCCAATAGCGCGGGCGCTTATTTCAAAGCGATGAAAAAAATCGAAGAGGAAGGACAAGTCTCTGTGCCGCGTCATCTTCAGGATGGGAATCGCGACGCCGCCGCGACAGGTCAGGGCAAGGATTATATTTATCCGCATGATGCAGAAGGTCACTTTACGCCGCAGCAATATTTGCCAAAGAGATTACTCGGCACTTATTTCTATACGCCCTCACAGGAAGGCTACGAGTCGCAAGTAACAACCAGATTGGAAATGTGGCGCGAAGCTCAACGTAAAGCATTGGGAATTTCCAAGATTGAAAATATTCCTGATATGAGCGAAGATGAAATTAAAGATATGAAGAGGAAAATCAAATAATGACTCTATTATTGTTGATCCGTCACGGCGAAAATGATTTTGTAAAAACAGGCAAAATGGCGGGGCGAACTCCCGGGGTTCACTTAAATGAAAAGGGGCAAAAGCAGGCTGAGGCGTTGGGCGAAGCGTTGAAGGATGTTCCGATCAAGGCTATTTATTCGAGTCCGCTTGAGAGAGCGATGGAAACTGCCGCGCCGATAGCATCCGCGAGAAAATTGCAGATCATTCAGGAACCTGATCTGATGGATGCGGATATCGGGAAATGGCAGGGCAAGTCATGGAGGGTTTTGAGCCTGACAAAAGTTTGGAAGATCGTGCAGCATGCCCCCTCCCGTTTTCGTTTTCCTGATGGTGAGTCCTTTCCAGAAATTCAAACCCGCATTTCAAACGTACTTGAAAATATTATCAAGAAACATAACAAGCCGCACGATATTATTGCGGTTGTCTTTCATGCCGACCCGATCAAACTGGCGGTGTCGCATTTTCTTGGTTTGCCACTCGACAATTTTCAACGATTGAGTTGTGATACAGGGTCATTGACTGCAATCCACACCGGTGACTCAGGCGCGAATTTAATTAAATTGAATCAACGCCCGCCATTTGAATTCTTAAAAAAATAGGTCACGCCAAGGCGTGACCTATTTTTTACTTCCACAATTTCGCCAACTCATTCAGCGATCTGTAATACGGCTCAATGCTGGGAATGTAATGTGCCTCGTTCTTCGCATGTGGACCGACGCCAGATTGCCCCCAAACGACAGCCTGCCCGCCCGGAGCAAATCTTGCGCTGGTGCCTGGCAGCTTCCTGCCGATACGCGGATCCTGCCCGCCTGACGCCTGTTTGACTGCTTCAATAAGCGCAAGCAACGCTGGATTATTCCTATCGCAAGCTACACCATTTTCCATCACGGTGAACTTCGCTTCCAATCCATTTTCTGTGCAATAAGCATCCACTTCACTTCGTAACGCGGATGTATCATCCTGCGGAATGGGACGAATTTCTACTCCAAGAATTCCTTCCGCCGCTGTGACATTATACACACCCACTGTTCCAACATTGATGAATGGGAACTTCGCTTGTGACTGCCAACCATCCGCCGCTTTGAGCGTGAGATGTTTTGCAAATACCTCATTCAAGGTCGTGCGAGCAGTGATGAGTTTCTCGCTTAGGTCACCTGTGCCAGCCACGCCTGAATGACCTTTCGCACCGCGTGCGATCACATCAAAGCGCATTACACCGCGATTCTCGACACAGATCTCGCCAAAGAGTTCATTACCTTTTTCTCCAGTACGCTCGCCTGCGATAAACAAGGATGGCGTCAGATCTAATTCTTTCAAAAGATGCGGAGTGCCCCACGCTTCAGATTCTCCATTCTCTTCATTTCCCACCAGCATCAACGCGATGTTCGGATATGGAGCGCCAGACTTCATGGTGTCTTTCATCCACACCATGTATGTCGCAACGACAGTCTTCATATCCGCTGCGCCGCGTCCCCAAAGATAATCACCTTCGATGCGCGGGATAAATTGTGAGTCGTCAGGTTCAGGTTCAACAACATCAAAGTGACCTGTTAGAAGAATAGGTGATGAGGGATTAGGAGTTTTTCCTGATTCGTGATCGCTTGTTTTCGGAAAAGTCGCATAAATAGCGGGATATTTCCCGTCGAAGTATTTCACCTCCAGGCCGGCGTTGCGCAAATAATCATCAACCAGCGAACCAGTGCGATGGACTTCATCCAAACGTTCATCGGGGCAGGCTGTTACTCCGGGGATACGGATCAATTGCTGTGCAAGATCCAAAATTTCAGATGTTTTATCAGGATATGAAACTTCGATGACTGCCTGAGAACGCGGGCGGAATTGGATCGGCGCATTTTGTATTTGCCGCGCTGCATCGCGTCCACGCTGCAGGACTTCAGCGATCTTGGAGGATTCTTCACCAAGCCCGCCATATTCAGAAGCAATTCTTTCCACGTCACTTTTGACTTGTGCTTCGCGCTCAAAATGTAATTCCTTCAAAACTTCCAACGGGACTTCATTGCCGTCTGCCAACTCGCCTTGCAAACGCGCACGGAATTTCTCAGCAGTGTTGCGCCCGCCTTCAGACATTTCAACTAGCGGGGTCAAATCATTCCATAAATTCATTGCTTCCGCCAATGGTTTGACTTCGCTGAGAGTCCATTTGAGGAAATCACGCATGCTGATCGGTTTGGCTGTAAATGGATTCGCGATCTCAGCCCGCAAACTAAACTTGGCGGCAAGGTTTTCATTGACGCGGGCGCGGGAAATATCCTCGCGGTCATATCTGAAAGCACGCGCGAACTGCGGGTCAGAATAGATGCGAAGAAGAAGGAGGTTTTTGAGAGTCAGATTCGCAATATCTATATCGAGACTATGGCCGCCATCGTCCACGCGGACTTCGACGCGCCCCATCGGCAGATTGATGCGCGCCATGAGATTCTGCTTTTCGATTTGCAGAGCCATCTCCTCGGCCGGAGTCGCCTGCCCCACAGCGAACAGGCCGCGGGTGTAAAGATGCGTCAGTTCGTCGCTGGTGGTTGAAATGATCCGCTCAACAGGATCCGCAAAAGAACGGGCGCGGACAGGAGTCCAGTTGTTGTTTCCAAAGCGCACTCCGCGCCGCACGAGGTCGTAGGAATTTTGCAGATAATCATTGTAGGAACGATAGAGGTCGGGGAGATCGATCTCGCGCGGATTCGGGAAGGTAAGGTTGCGAATCGAATCGTGCTCGGTGAGGATCACGGCAGCGCGCCCATCTTTAACCTGAGCCTGCATCGGCGTGGATGCAGCGGTGGCAATAAAGAGGCTGGCAAATGCGCGCAAGAGACGCGTGGCTGTAATATAAAACTCAGACTTGAAATCATCAAGATGCTTATCACCGCGTTCGCTTGCAGAAAGGTGCATGAAGTCCCATGCAAAGAGCGGGTCGGGCAATGAAAGATTTGTGTGAATTCCCGCAGTGGCGAGGGTATCACCATATAGATCAACGCATTTTTCGAGATAACGTCTTTTTGCAATTGACCAATTTCCCGGAATAGAGTCATGGCTGATGTTGGTCAGGAATAAAAGGTTGCCATGCCAGTAATGCAAGCGCTCGCCGAAGTTGACGCCCGCGCGGTGAAGCGAGTTGATGAGTGAAGCTTCCATCAAACGCGCTTCATAGATCGCGCCGCGCGGAATGTAATATGGGCGCGTGGCCCACTCAACCATCCAGTGAAATACTTCCAATTGACTGAACTGCGCGAGCCACGGCGGGATGCATTCGGCGCGCAGATAATCTACAAAAGATTGTTGGCTGGGACCTGCGCCTACAGTAAGCAGTGGGCGCAGTTCTTCATCCAGTAGATTCCATTCCTGTTCGAAACCGTTGAGTCCGCCTTGAGGTTTTTCCTTGGCGGCCTGTTCCACGGCAAGGTGATATTTATCGGCGAATTTATGTGGGTTGTTTGGCATTAGAGTTCCTTTGTCGAATCACAGAATAGTTGATAATGAAAGATGAAAGATTGTGCTAAAATTTATACCTAGAGGTACATTATGAACCTTGCAGTAAAAACAGACAAATCAAATTATGAAAAAGGCAGTATTCGCGATGCGGTGTCATTTGCATTGAGCAGTTCCGCGTCTCATGCCCGTCAACGTTTCGAGCGGTATTCGGGTGTTTGTAAAAAGTTCGAGAAAAAATACAAACTAACATCAGCAAAATTTATGGAACAGTTTGACGCAGGTTCACTTGGCGATCAACAGGATTACTTCGATTGGTACGCTGCTGTACGCGGTTTGAATTTATGGCGTGAACGCTATGAAATCCTTTCGGGAGTTTCTGTGTGAACTCCCGTGAGTATTATGCAAGTGTACAAAAAGCCATCCTTGCAGCGCCGCACGTAATCCAGTCCGATATTTCTTTCGATGAAATCTCAGAAGAGGAGTGTTACATCCAAGGCCTACTCATACTCACCGGAGGGTACGAACTGCATATTGCTGAATATGATGTAGTTGCGCCAAACTTTCAACGGCTAAAGTATCGTTATCATCTCCAATCACTCAACAACAAAATGATCGCCAGGTGGGACAATGCACCACACCATCCTGAAATCAAGACACACCCGGATCATTTGCACCTAGGAGAAAAAATCAAAGAAAATCATCCAATGGATATCGCACAAGTTTTAGCGGATGTACTATCCTTTATCGAATAACCTACAGATTTTATTCAAGCAAGGAAGAGGAAAGCAACAAAGTTTTTCCTCTTCCTTTTTTTATTTCCTACTTCTTCAAACTCTCCAGCCCTTCCACCAATCTCTTGAACGCGCCTTCAGTTCTTTCGGCGGGAGTGGCGTAAGAGAAGCGGATCCAGTCATTGCCGAAGGGGGAGAAGAATGCGCCAGGGACGATGGCAATACCGTGATTTTCGGCGAGATATTGTCCGAGCGGCTCGCTATCTGCCAAACCTCCCGCTTTGACAAATTCACCGACATTCATAAAGGCGTAATAGCCTTTGCCTATGATGTGCTGCTTTCCGCTCTCAGCGAGCAGCTTCTTCAAGACCACTCGGCTGGCGTTGGTTGGCTCGATGATCGTTTTTGCAGCTTCAGAATATCCCATTTCATAGGCAGCCATCGCCACAGCCAAAGAATAAAACGGCGGAATGACTCCGTGCGAAGCGCGCGCCACGATGAATTTGATAACATTCTCATCCGCGATCAAATGACAGTTGCGGATGTTAGACGCTCC
Organism: Chloroflexota bacterium; assembly: GCA_026390015.1. Lineage (GTDB taxonomy): Bacteria > Chloroflexota > Anaerolineae > Anaerolineales > Villigracilaceae > Villigracilis. The sequence goes on from JAPLGS010000131.1 coordinate 6,357, forward strand.
AAGCGATTTGGTCAACCCGTCAAGGAACATTAATCGCTTGCGTTCTTCGGGTGTGAAGAATTTCAGGAAGGAATTCAAATCCATTGGGGATTCGTCGGTGACGTAGTGATACATCCAGTCGAACAACACAAACGCCACACCCGCTTCCAGCGCGGCTTTGGCGAGAGAGACTTGCTTCTCTACTGCAATTGTCAAACCAGTTGGGTTATCAGGGTTGGTTATGATAATACCCGCAATCTTTCTTCCCTTTGATTCGGCGAACTTCACGCTCTCGCGGATCGCATCTTCGGAATATGCCCAACCTTGAGCAGGGTCACCGGGTGCCCAAAGCACATTTGCCCCAACGCCGTAAGGACCCCAGTTATATGAAATCCACGGGACGCGGGAAACCATGATCAGGTCACCCTGGCGACCATGCCCCAAAGCCAACATGGCTTGATAAACTTTGATCAGCGCGTCGCGCCCGCCCGCGGTGCCGAGCACATTTGCAGGTCCCCAGGCGGAAGATGAATCTAATTTCCAATATTGCTCAATGACTGCTTTGCGATACGCGTCAGTGCCGAATGGCATATCGTAGGCTGTGCCATGTTCCAGTTGAAGTTGAAGCGCGCGTTCCAAAATCGCCTTCGGCACGCCTGGCAATGAAGCGCCGCCATCCCCTTGAGATGCATCAAATATTCTCGCGCCGGGATTTTTTTCCACATAAACCTTCAAAGACTTGTTGATCAGAAACATACGTGAAGGCGGAATATCCGCCATTTGCTTTAAGTGTTCACTGACTGGGACAAGATTCTTTTCGTCAACGGCAAAAACAGGGGTCGTATTTGAAATGGACATGATGGTTTCTCCTTTAATGTATTAAGAAAAACGCCCCGAACCTCGGGGCGTTTGGTTTCCTTATCCAAGGTGAGTGTGCTCACCTGATAAATACCAACGCCCCGTCACTAAGTTAATAGTGCGAGTAGTACGATTGGTATTATTGGTATCAACAACATGTTGGCTGAACATTGCGCGCAAGGATACCACTGTGATATTCATGCGTCAAGCAAGATTTGACCTTTGTCAGCCTCCAGCCATGGCACCAACAATTCGAAAAGGTTCCGCTCCAATCACAACCGCGCTGGGCAAAGGAATATCTGGAGATTCGAGCGACATATCTTCTCCACAAGCAAAGAATCGAATGAAGGGTCGGCGTTCCTTTGTAATCTGATCGCGGATCGTTCCGCGCAGCATGGGATACTTCGACTCAAGCGCATCAAGAATCGCGCCTTGAGTTACCAGCCCGTCAATGTAAATCTCTACCTCCTGGCTGACTCCTGCCAGCGTCCGCAGGTGATGCGGGATCACAACTCGGATCATGGTAAAGTTTGGACTTCGACCGATAACACAGCAGGCAGATTGCTGACGATGGGCATCCAACTGCCGCCGGAGTCAGAAGATGCGTACACCTGTCCGCCTGTGGTGCCGAAATAAATTCCGCACGAGTCGAGCGTGTCAACGGCAAAGGCGCTGCGGAGAATATTCACATAGCAGTCACTTTGCGGCAGTCCATTTGTCAACGCTTCCCACTCGTTGCCGCCGGTGCGGCTGCGATAGACGCGCAGTTTACCATCGGGCGGAAAATGTTCCGAGTCGCTCTTGATCGGAACGACATAGATCGTATTCGGTTCGTGTGCATGAACTGCAATCGGGAATCCAAAATCACTTGGCAGGTTACCGCTGACTTCATTCCAAGAGTCGCCTGAATTATCACTGCGCATCACATCCCAATGTTTCTGCATGAATAATACATTCGGGCGCGATGGATGCATGGCTATATTATGAACACAATGACCAACTTCCGCGCCGGTATCAGGGATTTCGCCAGAATTAAGCCCCTGGTTGATCGGGAGCCATGTCTGACCACCATTGTCCGTGCGGAATGCGCCAGCAGCAGAGATAGCGACATATATTCGTTGAGCATTACTCGGGTCTTGGATGATCGTATGCAGGCACATTCCACCGGCGCCCGGCTGCCAAAGATGTCCCTTTGCTTCGCGCAGACCGGGAAGTTCCTGCCAATTCTGTCCACCATCGGTGGAGCGGAACAGGGCCGCATCTTCCACACCGGCGTAAACAGTATCAGGGTCTGTCAGAGATGGTTCGAGACGCCAAACTCGTTTGAACTCCCAGGGATGCTGAGTGCCGTCATACCAGAGATGCGTACCGGGGACTCCATCGTAAGCAAATTTATTGCCAACCGGCTCCCAAGTCTGACCGCCATCGTTGGAACGCTGAATGATCTGCCCAAACCAGCCAGAGGATTGCGACGCGTATAAACGGTTCGGGTCAACTGGCGATCCGTGCATGTGGTAAACCTCCCACCCTGCAAAATGCGGACCGCTGACTTGCCAATCTTTGCGTCGTTCATCAGATGTCAGAATGAAAGCGCCTTTGTGTGTACCGACCAATACTCGTACTCCACTCATGTGCTGCTCCTTTCTAAAGTTATGATGGATTTATTCCATGCCCACCAGCGACGCGCAACTCCACACCGCTTGGCGCTCCGCCTACCAAGGGCATCGCTTCTGCAATAAGAGACTTCACCCGCTCATCTTTGAGCGAAGAGTCGTGGGCATCTTTATCATTCCACATTTCGAAAACCCAAACACAGGTTTCGTCGACAACATCCTCATTGACAATATACGCATGGCATCCGGGCAACTGAGCTACAACGCGCGAAGCGCTCAATAAGATTTCAACCAACTCATCACGCTTGCCGGTTTGAGCATTAAGTTTTCCAGTCATTGCATACATGTTATTACGATTCCCTCGGTTAATTATTTGGCAGATTCATTCCGGTATACAACGCCAGCACATTTCCAGTCGGGTCTTTGAAAATTCCAAACCAACCCATTCCAGGAATCTCAGTCTTCTGGCGAAGTACCTTGCCGCCAAGTTTCACCACATTCTGCAAATCCGCTTCGATATCATCACTGTCAATATAAACCAGCACCTGCCCCGCAGGATATTCAGCAGACACCTCAGGGAAACCGCCGCCCGTATGATCTTCCGCCTCCCACATGGTGTAATTCATTTCAGGCATATGCTGAATTTTCCAGCCAAACAAATCAGAATAGAACTTGCCAGCGCCTTCCAAATTTGCGGCGGGAATTTCAACATGGACAACATTTCTCTTAGACATGGGTCTGCTCCTTTTAATAAACTGGACAACAATAGTCTGATTTTAGAACTCATGTTCTGATTTGTCAAGCGCCAGATATGGTGAGATTTTTTTCACAGCCGCCAGATATACTCATGCTATACTCCAATTCATGGAAAACACTTCCATCTACATCCACATTCCATTTTGCAAACATCGCTGCGCATACTGCGACTTCAACACCTACGCGGGCCAGGAAGATTCGATCCCTGCTTATGTCAGTGCTTTAATTAATGAGATCGAAGCAGTTGCCACGCTCAAGCCGAATCTAATTAATGTGCATACAGTTTTCTTTGGAGGCGGGACTCCTTCGCTTCTTTCCGCGCCGCAAATTGATTCTGTACTAAAAGCATTACGCGCCGCCTTTACATTCAGCGCTGACGCAGAGATCAGCATTGAAGCCAATCCTGGCACGATCTCACCTGAAAAGTTGAACGCGATCCGCAAGTCAGGCATTAATCGCATCAGCTTTGGCGTACAGTCTGCGAACACTGAAGAATTGCGGATGCTTGAACGCATCCATGATTTTTTCACGGTCATCGAAGCCGTATCCACTGCCAGAAAAGCGGGCTTCGACAATTTAAATCTGGATCTTATCTATGGCTTGCCTCAGCAAACTTTATCCACTTGGCAGACTACACTTCAACGTATCGTTGACTTGCACCCTGAACACATCTCCGCTTACGCGCTCACTCTCGAACACGGCACTCCCTTCGGGCGCTGGTCATCGAAAGGACTGCTGCCACTCCCCGACCCCGATCTCGCCGCCGAAATGTACGAATATGCTGAAGAGTTTTTAGCGACGAATGGATATGTGAATTATGAAATATCGAATTGGGCAAAACCAAATTACGCCTGTAAACATAACCTGCAATACTGGCGCGGACTTCCCTACCTGGCATTCGGCGCCGGCGCACATGGATACGCAAATGGTTATCGCTATTCAAATGTATTAAGGATCAAAACATATATCGAACGACTCTCTCTGCCTTCAGCCTCCCGCCATCTGGCTTTTCCTTTATCGTCCGCCGCTGTTAATCAGCACAAGCAAACGCCGCAGGATGATCTGTCAGAATATATGATGACCAATCTCAGGTTGACGAAGGCCGGGGTCACAGAATCAGACTTCAGATCAAGATTTGGAAATGGGCTTCTGGATGTCTATCCAAAAGAGATCGAGGAATTAATCCACAATGGTCTGCTTGAATTTGCAAAGACCTCCGAGCTTTTAGAAAACTCGGAGGTCTGCTTGCGGCTTACCAAACGCGGAAGACTATTGGGGAATCAAGTCTTCATGCGCTTTATTTAATTTATTTCTTTTTCGCAACTTTCTTTATAGCAACTTTTTTTACAGCAACTTTCTTGACAGCTTTCGGGCGATATTTCAATGCCGCATGAGCCGCCGCCAAACGCGCGATCGGCACGCGGAATGGGGAACAAGAAACGTAGTTGTTGCCGATCATGTGACACCATTCGATCGAGTCTGGGTCGCCGCCGTGTTCACCGCAAATGCCAACTTCCAAATTCGGGCGGGTCTTGCGGCCTTCGTCAATTGCCCATTGCATGAGCTTGCCAACGCCGTCGCGGTCAATGGTTTGGAACGGATTCTTCTCGAGGATGCCCTGCTCCTGATACGTGATGAGGAAATTGCGCTCGGCATCATCTCGTGAATAGCCGTAGGTCATTTGCGTTAGATCATTCGTGCCGAAGGAGAAGAATTCGGCATGAGTCGCCACTTCTTTGGCAGTCACTGCCGCGCGCGGAATTTCGATCATCGTGCCGAATTTATATTCGAACTTGATGCCTTTTTCTTCCATCACAGCGGATGCGATTCGTAACAGGCGCGGCTGAATCCATTCCAGTTCCTTTACTGTGCCTGTGAGCGGGATCATCACTTCAGGCTTCACAACGATGCCGCGCTTGGTGCAATCGGCAGCGGCTTCAAAGATGGCGCGGACTTGCATCTCGACGATCTCAGGCATGACGATGCTCAAACGCACACCGCGCAAACCCATCATTGGATTTGATTCGTGCATGCCCTTAATGGACTCAAGCAAGTTTTCCTTGGCTGGCAAACCATCGGTCTCACCCTTGACGCGCATGGTGATGACTTCTTCAAGTAGCTTTTCTTCGTCTGGCATGAATTCATGCAACGGCGGGTCAATCAAGCGGATGATGACAGGATAGCCGTCCATCGCTTCAAAGAGACCATCAAAATCCTTGCGTTGATAAGGTAGTAATTTATTGAGCGCCGCGGTGCGGCCGTCACTGGTTCCAGAGAGGATCATGTCTTGAACGATAGGCAAACGCTCGGGTTCAAAGAACATGTGCTCGGTGCGGCAAAGTCCGATACCCACGGCGCCGTATGTACGCGCGCGCTGCGCATCTTTTGGATAATCGGCATTGGCCCACACTTGCAGGCCGCGTGTCGGTGCGCCTTTCGCGGCAACGCGCATATTTTTGCGGGCGCAAATTTCATCCGCCCATTTGAGCAGTACCAACAATTCAGTTTGTTCTTCGAGTGAAGGAGTAGTCATCGCGATCTTGCCCAGGAATACCTGTCCCGTTGCGCCATCCACCGAAATCCACTCACCTTCTTTTACTACCAGATCACCGATATTCATGACGCGTCTTTCAAGATCGATCTTGATCATGGATGCGCCTACCACGCAGGGAATACCGAACTGGCGGGCAACGACTGCCGCATGTGATGTGGCGCCGCCTTCACTGGTCAACACACCTTTGGATGCGATCATGCCGTGCACATCGTCAGGCTTGGTGAACGGACGCACCATGATGGTATCCTGCTTGCCTTCCTTCGCCATCTTCTCGGCCATATCCGCATCAAAATAAATTTGACCAACAGCCGCACCTGGAGAAGCATTCACGCCTTTTGCGATCAGCTTGCCTTCCTGCTCGGCTACTTTCTTCGCTTCGTTATTGAATTGCGGATGTAAAAGTGTATCCACATTTTCAGGGGAGATGCGTTCCACTGCTTCATCTTTTGTGATCAAGCCTTCATTGGCCATATCCACCGCGAGCTTCACAGCAGATTGCGCGGTGCGCTTGCCATTGCGAGTTTGCAGCATCCACAATTTTCCGCGCTCGATGGTGAACTCAACATCCTGCATATCCTTGTAATGTTTTTCAAGGCGCGCAGTGATCTTCATGAATTCGTCATAGGCGGCGGGCATGCGTTCTTTCATCGATTCAATCGGATTTGCATTGCGGATACCTGCCACTACATCTTCGCCCTGCGCGTTGAACAGAAAATCGCCCATCATTTTTTTGTCGCCAGTGGATGGATTGCGGGTGAATGCTACGCCGGTAGCTGAGTCATCGCCCATGTTGCCGAAAGCCATTGTTTGAATATTGACCGCTGTTCCCAGATCGTGGGAGATACCGGTCGCGTTACGATAGTCGATCGCGCGCTTCCCATTCCATGATTTGAAAACTGCTTCTGTCGCCAACTCCAATTGCTTGTATGGATCCTGCGGAAAATCAAATCCCTTTTCTTTTCTAACCACAGCCTTGAACGTCTCGACCATTTCCTTCCAGTCGTCTGCGGTCATTTCGGTATCAAGCTTATAGCCTTTTTTGTGTTTGTATGCTTCGAGGGGTTGTTCAAAGGCTTCGTCGGGAATACCCAACACCACCGAGCCAAACATTTCAACCAGACGGCGATATGAGTCGTAGACAAAACGTGCATTGCCTGTCAACGCTACCATGCCTGCAGCGGTCTGATCTGTCATACCAAGATTCAAAACCGTGTCCATCATGCCAGGCATTGAAAACTTCGCGCCTGAACGGCAGGAAACCAGCAGCGGATTCTTCGGGTCGCCAAACTTCTTGCCCGCTTTCTTTTCCACTTGTTTCAACGCTTTTAATTCCTGATCCCACAAGCCGGCTGGGAATTTCCCCAGTTTTTGATATGCGTTACAGGCGGCAGTTGTCACCGTAAAAAACGGCGGAACCGGCACACCAGCGCGCGTCATATCCAACAAACCCGAACCCTTGCCGCCTACGAGACCTTTTACGTTGTCCCATGAACCACCGGCAACCTTCTCAACTTCTTTAACTTCGTTAAAGAGAAAAACCCACTTATTCATAGTAGCTCCTATATCTAATGATTTTCACGCATAACGCTGAAATATTCTACCAAAAAAGGCGAAATTGACAACTGACAAACATCACGAATGTGACGGCTAATCTGTAAACTTATTGCAAAGTTGCACGCAGCCTAAATCAAGGATAATAGAGACAGGAAAAAATATGCCCACAAAAATACTTGTTATAGATGATGATATTGCCATTACAGAATTAATGAGCATGCTGCTCAAAACGCACGGCTTTGACGTGGTCACTTCGAACGTCAGTACAGAGGGTGTCGAGCTGGCGCAAAAAATCTACCCGAACGTTGTTCTTCTTGATCTGATGATGCCAGATATGGATGGATGGCAGGTTTGTTCAGCAATCCGTACGTTCAGTAATATTCCCATTCTGATACTTTCAGCCATCAACAACCCGACCATAATTGCCAGCATATTGGATGCCGGCGCAGACGATTATCTCGTCAAACCAGTACCAAGCGGTGTGCTTGTCGCACATATCAGAAAAATGGTCAGGCAAACTGATGTATTTGAAAATGAGCCGAAGAAATTAACAGTCCCTTTCAGAAGTAATACTCAACCGCTTCGATCCCGCCTATAAATCCATTTCATCTAAATAAATAAAAATGCCCGTTTCACGAAGGTGACGGGTATTTTCTTTTGTCGAAGGCTTAATAAATTTTATGATTCTCCATTCATTCCATTTGCAAATTCATCACGTGCAAAAGCCAGAGCTTGCTCTCGATCGTCAATTTTTCCTGCGGCTTGATTCTCGCGGATGGACTCCAAAAGTTGGCCAATAACCGGGCCTGGCTTGAGTCCCAATTCTTTCATCAACTCACTCCCGTTTAACAGGCGAGGCGGAGCGATGATCTCGTGCGACCGTTCCCAATAACTCTCAAGCAGGGTACGGGCAACCTCGAGATAACCATTCCAGATTTCAATTGTCAACGCATGAGCGCGTGTGGCGCGCACATCAGCCAGCCCCAGAAGAACAAGGTCAACTCCTGCCTCTCCACTAGCGCGGAAGAAACGATAAATAGCTTTGCGGGATGGCGCTTGTTTTTCTTTTATCACACGATCTGCAAAGAAATGAATGCGCATGTGATTCTTGATAACGATTTGCAAACGTTCAATTTCATTATTGCTTAAATTAAATCCATGCGCGCGCTCCACGGCAATTTCAGCGCCTTTAATATCATGATCGAAAAATCGAATGCGCCCTGATGCTTCCACGGTCTTTGTTTCGGGTTTGCTTACATCGTGATATAACGCAGCGAAAAAAAGCAGGGAACGCATGGAACGATCCACGTTGAGAGACTCAGTAAAATGTTTTGCAATTTGTTCACGATAACGTCCAAGTTGTAAACCTAGCAAACCTGTGAACATGTCATTTGTTTTTTCGGCATCGTACCCGACACGCAAAGCAGCTATGACCTGGTCAAGATAATCGAGCACGGCCAAGGTGTGCGTCCAAACTTCGTACATGTGCGGCTCAGATTGCTCCACACCTTTCATGGCAACGAGTTCAGGCAGGATGTGCGGCAACACCCCAAGCATTTCAAGCGCGCGCATGGACGCATCAGGTTTTGGACCGCTGAGGATCTTGAAGATTTCATCTCGCACACGTTCGGGAGAAATACGTCCTAGCTGATCTGCGGCCTGCTTCAACAATTCGCGAGTATTTTTCTCAATTCGAAATCCAAATGCCGCGGCTTGACGGATGGCTCGCAAAATGCGGACGGGGTCGTCTGATAACGAAGTTGGTGAACATGCGCGGATTATTTTTTGGCGCAGATCATTACCGCCTTCGAGTGGATCAAAGATTGTTCCATCACGCATATTATATGCAAGTGCATTGATCGTGAAATCCCGCGCGCGTAAATCTTCCTCCAGATTCGCGCCGCGATAAACTGCAAAATCAAGAAAGATGCGTGAACCATCTTCGTTGATTGCAACAACGCGACCCGTATCCCGTTCATCATCTAATAAGACGAAATGTGCGTTGAGAGCGCTGGCAACTTTTCGAGCGATGGAAATGCCTGCCGATGGCACGGCAAAATCCAGGTCAGGTGAGATGCGGGAAAATAATAGGTCACGCACCGCGCCGCCGACCAGATAAATTTCCTGGTCAGCAGGCAGAACATCAAGTATTTTTTCCACTAAAGGCGGAAGCATAAAAGAAGCTGGCATGAAAACGATCTCTGGTTTTTCTTTATGACGGCTATGCTGTGAAGCGCGCAAAACCTGATCGGGCGTGCCACCCTGCGCCACTACTTTTCCATTAACAAGGGCAACCCAACGACCCGCGTATGGCGAATGCTGGTGGGATGATTCGTCATTCATTTCGATCACAACTCAAGCGGACGGTTTATATTTATCCAGATCAACAACGCCTACAAAGGTTAAGTTGCGATAATATTCATCAAGATCAAGACCGTAGCCAAACACAAATTTATTGGGAATGGTAAAACCAAGATAATGAATGAGTACCTGCGCTTCGCGGCGTTCGGGTTTATCAAGTAACGCGCAGACTTTTAGACTTTTAGGTTGGCGCGTTTCAAGCATTTGAAGGACAGACGAAATCGTGTGGCCGCTATCCACAATGTCTTCGATCAGAAGAACGTTCTTGCCGCGAATGTCGGTTTGCAGATCAAGCGTCACACGCGCCGAACCAGTCGATTCGCGTTTGCCTATGCCATAAGAGGAGACAGCCATAAAATCCATCATATGCGGCGAAGTGATGCTTCGGCTGAGATCGACCATGAAAGGTACGCCGCCGCGTAAGATGCAGATCAGCAAAAGGTCGCCATCGGGATAATCCAGGCTGATCTGTGCGCCAAGTTCTTTTATACGCGCCTGCAAGGAGTCTGAATCGATCAATATTTCGGAGAGAATATCTTTATAGTTTTGCATAATTCACCAATGAGTTTTTTTTATCCACAGCGGATTTTAACGCGGCACTTCGTGATGTTGTCTGCAGCGCGCTTCGTACATTTCTGACGCGCCTACGATGACGACAGGATCATCATAATGAGCGGGGTTGCCATTGACCAATCTTTGTGTGCGCGAGGCATCGTCGCCACAGACCATGCAGATCGCATGAAGTTTTGTAACATTCTCCGCTTCTGCCATGAGGATGGGCATGGAGCCAAAAGGCTCGCCGCGAAAATCTGTATCAAGCCCGGCAACGAGTACACGCACGCCGCGTGACGCCAATTCCTGGGCAACGGATACAACTTCCGCGTCGAAGAATTGAGCCTCGTCAATGCCGACGACGGTAGTATCTTCATCCAACTTCGCGCGGATCTCGGCAGCTTTCTCAACCGGGGTCGCATCAAAGGTTGAGCCGGTATGCGAAGCCACTTTCTCGACCGCGTAACGAATATCTATGGCGGGCTTGAACACTTGAACTTTTTGTTTTGCGATCGTGGCGCGTACAAGCCTGCGGATGAGTTCATCGGTCTTGCCGCTGAACATGGACCCGCAGACAACTTCAATGGAACCGTGTGTATGTCTCATTCAAACTCTCCCGAAACTGGAAAGGGTTGTATTGGGATTATGAAAACAGGCAGACGCTTGCGCATCTGCCTGTCTAGTTTACCTGAGAAATCGCTGCCTGACAAAGTATTGGGAAAACGAATCCTATTCGCTTGCTTCAGCTGCGGGAGCGTCGGCTTCAAGAGCATCGGTAGCGGCTTCTGGTTCTACAACTTTAGGAGCCTTAACCGCTTTAGGAGGATCGGGAACTTCAGGAACTTCAAAATCCAACGAACGCAACTTCTTCTTGACAGCCGTGAGTGAAGATTGACCGAAGCCAGCGATCTCCAACATGGAGGCATTGCCTTCGCTAAGTTTTGCGAGGATTTGACCAATGCTCAAAATGCCGGCTTTCTTAAGAGCGTCAGTTGCGCGGGGAGAAAGCTCAAGATCGTCAATTGAGCGATCAGGGGAGTTCGAAGTTTCTTCCTTGGCTTTCTGCTGTTCAACATAAGTCTGGCGCGCTGAAAGCTTCTTATAGAAGCGATCCACCTGACCTTCGATGTCCATAATACGGGCAGATTCACCAGTGAAGAACGGATGACAATTGGAGCATACGTCAATGCGCAATTCTTTCTTGGTGGATGTGGTTACCCATGTTTTTCCGCAGGAAGCGCAAGTTACCTTGGCGTCGTAAACTACAGGATGAATTTCTGCTTGCATGTTAAACTACCTCAGCTGGGACGATGTTTACGCGCTTTCGTCCATGCACTATGTCGAACATTACGATCCCGTCCGCGATCGCGAACAAAGTATCATCTTTACCAACCAATACATTAATGCCTGGTTTGATCTTGGTGCCGCGTTGGCGAACAAGAATATTACCAGAAAGGACAAATTGACCGGCGTAACGCTTTACACCCAAACGCTGGGAGTTGCTGTCACGACCGTTGCGGGTTGATCCGCCACCTGTTTTATGTGCCATTTCTACCTCTCACTATATTTCATCGATCTTCCTGGAAGCGGATTTCTTACCCGCTTCCTTTGTCTAAACCGTCACCTGGTACTAAACCTTTGGCTCTTCCATCGCCTCGAAACGCTTCGCGTCAAACCTCGAGAACGATTTCTTCCTTAGACTCAACCTTGCGCTCTTCACCAGTTTGGCCGATGAAATTGATCATCAAGCGAGTGTAGAAATGGCGATGGCCACCCTTCACACGGATGCGCTTCTTGGGACGATATTTGAAGGAGGTAACCTTGGGGCCTTTTACATGATCAACCACTGTGGCAGAAACTATAATCTCACCAACTGTGGGAGTACCGACCATTATGACTTCTCCGTCTGCCATGAGCAGAACGCGTTCAAAGTCAAACTTTTTACCTATTTCATAGGCGAGACGGTCCACATCAATAGTAGACCCTTCGACGACGCGGTATTGCTTGCCGCCGCTTTCAACGATTGCAATTCTCATTATTTTCTCCAGTCATCACTTCGCCGCGTACCCTGCGGAGAACTTACACTCTACGCCTGGTCACGGGGAAGCTGGGTTATTTAGCGGACGGTATTATACATGCGGGTTGGCGCACCTGTCAACGATTTTTTGGTACAAATTTCAAACACAGCCTGCCCAGTATGGGACGGCAAAAGGGTTGAAAATGTCAAAGATGGCTCCGCAGGTTTCAGATAAAGCTGATGTATTCCATCTTTATCTCAACCTTATTGACAAACATCTCCATCTCGTATATCCTGAACAGGTCGACACCAAAACAAAGGAGTTGCAATGAACCAAGCTAATTGGAAATGGGAACATGTTCGTAACTGGTTATTATGGCTCGCGATTCCGCTGGTGATCGGGATATTGACCGCGGCTGTAATCCCGCAGCCTGTGGTAGGAATCATACGCCTAGATGACGCCATTTATTCATCTACAGCGCGAAGTATGATCGCGCAGATCAATTATGCGATTGACCGTCCTGAAATTCGCGCAGTGGTTCTGGCATTTGACAGCCCCGGCGGAACCGTGGTCGACACTGAAGCCGTGTACATGGAACTCTCACGGCTTCGCGCGAAGAAACCGGTTGTCACTGCGGTAAACGGTATGGCCGCCAGTGGCGCGTATTATCTTTCAGTGAACACAGATTACATCTACGCCAAACCCACATCCATGGTTGGCAATATCGGTGTGATCGGCTACCTGCCCCCCACTCCATTTATTTATGAAGAGATCATTTCCACCGGGCCTTACAAACTCTTTGGCGCACCACGTGATTCTGATATGCGCCAGATCGACATGATCAAAGAAGGATTCTTTCAGGCCGTCAAACTTGGCCGGGGTGACCGGGTTAAAGTCGGCCCTGAAGTAATCTTGAGTGGACAAATTTGGATCGGAACCGAAGCGGTTCGCATCGGGATCGCAGATGAACTCGGCACAGAAACAGACGCCTTTAACAAAGCCGCTGAGTTGGCACGGGTCGCGCACTTTAAAACAATTGACCTGCGAAATCTAGCAGAAACCAGCACTTCGCCCTATCCCTTTTTCCTTCAAAGCCCGGATGGAGTCAACCTGCCTTACCCAACTGAGTCTGGCATGTATATGCTTTTCATCCCGCAATTACCCATAAAATAATAGGAGGCAGCCATGAAGAAAAATATGCTCTGGATCGCATTGGCCGCCTTGATAATCCCCGCATTTGCGCGCGGATTATGGTTCTATCGCGGCATTCCCAACCAGCCCAAGATCTCCACACCAGATTACCAATCGCTCACCATATCACAACCACCATTGGAAACCCAATCAGTGGATGAAAATATTAAACAAACCAGCGGCGTTGTATTATTTGACTTGGCTCATAGCAATCAGTATCAAGCTTCTGAAATTCAATTCTTCAAAGAAGCAATTGAAAAACGCGGCGGAAAAGTGGAGTCACTCACAGACACCTCATCATTATCGTACAAATTGAAATACGCGAGTACGTATGTTGTCATTTCGCCAGCGAATGCATTTTCTGAGGAAGAATCGAAAATTGTGCAGGGCTTTGTAAATCGCGGCGGAAGACTGCTCGTATTCGCCGATGCCACGCGCGGCGTGGTTTATTTTGATTCCTTCACCGGTTCAGCTGTCAACTATTCTGACGCATCCTCAGTCAACCCATTGCTCTCGCTGTTTGAGATCACAGTCAACAACGATTATCTCTATAACGTGGAAAAGAACGAAGGCAACTTCCGCAATGTATTCTTTGAAGACTTCGGCAAAAACGAATTAACCTTTGGACTCAAACAGGTTGCCCTCTACGGGACGCACTCGGTCAAATCGCCCTCAGGGTTGACTCTGCTTCGAGGAACAGAATCCACCCTGTCGTCGATCAACGATGCGCATGATCCAACCGAAGGCGGCGCAGCGCTCAGCAAGAATGGAAATGTTCTCGCATTCGGCGATTTCACATTCCTGACATTCCCTTATCACAACGTGGCCGACAACTCCACGCTGATCGCCAACATCGCAGACTTTGCGCTGGGCGGAAAACAAACCGTCTCTCTTGAAAATTTCCCATACATCTTCACGCAATCGACCGTACAACTCTACCCATCAACCGAAGTACAACTGACCGCAGAAACCATCGCTGCGATCAGCGGATTGCAATCCTCGCTGATCAAAGTGGGGATGGCCATCCAGATCGTGGACGAAGCTCCGCGCGAAGGCGATACTCTTATCCTCGGCACATTCGCTACCATCGATGAGCTATTGAATTTCACAGACCCATTTCATATTGAATTGAACGAGGCAAGCGAAACTATCAACGTGAAAAATTTTGGCGAGATCGGCCGCGCCGGAAATGGATTGGTGTTGTTTGAAAAAAGCAAAAAAGGCAATACACTCACCTTACTTGCTGATACTCCTGAAGACCTGCTCTCACTACTCAATACTATAACCAGCGGCTCATTATCAAACTGTGTATTGCAGAATGATATCGGAGTTTGCAGTGTCGGCTTTGGCGGAAGTTTTTCAGAAGACACAGGTGACGCAACTCAAGAACCCATCAACGGTGACGCCACGCCGAAACCTGGCAGCGAAACCACACCCACACCCGGAGGATAAGTAAATGATCGAATCAACTCAACTCGGCTCTGCGCCCGGCTATCTCGCAAAACCCGCAGGCGATGGACCTTTCCCCGCCATGATCGTCATTCAGGAGTGGTGGGGACTTGACGCGCAAACAAAATCCATCGCGGACCGTTTTGCACAGGAAGGCTATCTCGCTTTCGCGCCCGATCTATATCACGGCGAACTCGCGCAACTTGGCGATGGCGATACAGCGATGAAACTTGTGCAAAAATACGGCCCCAACGCACATCTTGACTTGCAATCTCTTTTTGGTGCACTTCAATCACATCCCGATTGCAATGGCAAGATTGGAAGCGTTGGTTTTTGTTTCGGTGGACGCATGTCACTCACTCTTGGCACAAGCCGACCCGTAAACGCCATCTGCACATTTTACGGCGGCGGAATGCAAACCATCTTTGATCAACTGCGTGCAAACCTTAAAGCACCTGTCCTCGGTTTTTTCGGTGATGCGGATGTTTCCATTCCCGCCGGCACAGTGGAAGAATTTGAAAAACTGCTGAATCATATTGGCGTTGAACATGAAGTTATTATGTATCCAAATTCAGGCCACGCTTTCTTCCGCGACAGCGATCCAAATGTTTATATTCCAGAAGCATCAGAAGATGCCTGGATGCGAACGAAAAAATTCTTTGCAAAACATTTGAATTAACACGAGTGTGCCCCTCGCTTCATGACAAACCTCAGCCTGATCCAGCGTCAAATAATTGAATCGCCCCTCGACACTCGACTCTTCGTCTCTGGTTCCGCAGGGACGGGGAAAACAACTACGGGCATCGAACGCCTGCGCTATTTGCTCGAACAAGGCGTCTCCGCAGACTCGATCCTCATGCTCACTCCACAACGAACAATGCAGGAACCATATCTCGATCTGTTGTTCAGCCCAGAGCGGCACGCGGGCGGAGAAGTCACATCCGCGACCATTGGCGGCCTCGCCAAACGCATGTGTGACCTATTTTGGCCAATGGCCGTGGAAGCAGCGGGTTTCAAGAATCCAGATCAGCCACCAGTTTTTCTAACACTCGAAACCGCGCAATATTACATGGCATATCTTGTGCGTCCATTATTGGAACAGGGATATTTTCAATCACTAACCATTGACCGCAATCGTTTGTATTCGCAGATCCTCGATAACTTAAACAAAGCCGCAATCGTCGGCTTTCCATATACTGAGATCGGTTCGCGCATGGACGCGGCCTGGTTCGGCGACCCTGGTCAACGCCGTATCTATCAAGATGCGCAGGAATGTGCAACTTTATTTCGTGAATTTTGTCTTAACCATAACCTGCTTGATTTTTCCCTGCAACTTGAGATATTCGCGAACATCCTTTGGCCCCAGGAACAAGTCCAAAATTTCCTGAAGCAAACCTATCGCCACCTCATTTACGATAACGTGGAAGAAGATGCGCCGCGCGCACACGACATCATAGGCGAGTGGCTGCCAGACTTCGACTCAGCGTTGTTGATCTACGACACTGACGCAGGGTATCGCTACTTCCTCGGAGGCGATGCAGTTACAGGCCACGCGCTGAGCGAGGCTTGTGATGAAAGAATCGAGTTCGCGGAAAGTTTTGTCTCCTCTAAAAACATCATCCAGCTTTCCGATACCCTTGTTTCAGCAATCACACATCAGGTATCTGAAAACGAAAATCCAAATAACCCATTGGAATTTATCCTCGCGCATTATTATCCTGAAATGCTGGATAAAATCGTAGCGAGAATAAAATTGTTGATCGAGCAGGAGGGCGTTCCCCCAGCCGAGATTGTCATACTTGCGCCATATCTTTCAGATGCACTGCGATTCTCGATCACACACCGTCTGGATCAGGCTGGAATTCCATCCCGCACTCACCGCCCATCGCGCTCATTACGCGACGAGGCTGGCAGCCAGTCCCTGCTAATTTTGTCGTCGCTGGCACATCCGTACTGGAAGGTTCACCCCACAAAATTTGACGTGACCCATGCCTTCATGTTTGCATTGAACACGGATCTGATCCGCGCACAGTTATTAACGGAAAT
>JAPLGS010000004.1 GCA_026390015.1 Chloroflexota bacterium
CCTTATTTCCATCAATGGAATTATGGGCGAGCGGCCTAAGCCACTAATAAAGTTCCATCGAAGGTATGTGTGCTTCATGACATATATAAGATAAATAATCCGTGTCTATAATTCGTCTGAGCTGTTGGTCATCTTCGAGACGCCCAAGAGTCGCCAAGGCATCATTGATTTGCAGTGCATTTTCCATCTTGGTGTACGTCATCACTCTAAACTCTTGTTCAATTCCCTTGGTTGTAAATTTCAACCTTAATTCTGAATTTCCAGTATCACTGTGGAATTTCCAATAGTATTTAAACTCCGGCCCTGTCTCGTTCACGTTAATACCTTTCTTATTGAAAAAGAATTACCCCATTACTACAATTATTCTTAAATATATTGTACATCTTTTCCCCCAGGGCGGTCTTCTGAAAAATAATCCTTCTTGTAATAATTAGAACATACGCGCTACGCTTTGGCTGCACATTACTCACAAGAGAGGACACAACTATGTACGAGATCACAGTAAAAGATTACAGCTACGACGTTAAATGATCTGGGGAACTGCTCATCAACGACATGGACTTTATCTACCTGGGGTTTGTCATGTTCATTGAGAACATCATCTCGGATGGGGGGTGGGAAGCTTTGGACTAATTCTTTCTGCTCGGTAAATCTCGGCAAATTAGAATGTAGGTTCTAATTATCGTCTGATTAAGGTATAATGATCGAGTAACAACCAGTATCACCCTAGATATCACTAGATTTTGGAAAGTCACAATCCTTATTCTGGTGGTGCCATATGGGTGATATTTTTGTTTCTGGTGGGGGCACATGGAAGTAAATCCAAATCTGATCGTTCTGCTTTCGGCGCTGGCTGCGGTTAGTTTTTTAGTCAAGAAATCAACCAGCTGGTATGTTCGCGTACCCATGATCATAATCCTGATCTACTTCGCCGTTATTTATGCCTATATATCCGTATCCCCTCTTACTCAAACCAATATGGTGATCGTCCGAATTGGGCTGATATTCTTATTCGCCAATATTTCAATTCAAAACTTTTCCTGGGCGATTTTCATTCGAATGAATCAGGCAATAAAAGCGGGGCGAAAATGACTGATGCTGTCCTGATTGCCCTGATCGGTGGATTTATCACGCTTGCGATCAACTTCTATTCAACCTGGACACAGATGAAGAAGCTGAAAATGGAACTATCTCTCAAGGAAAAGAATGACGACCAGGAGCGAAAAGACGGGGAAATCGAACGAGACGCCAGGGCCGCCAAGGATTTGAGCGATGTGCTGTCTACTGTTGTCGAATCTCTGCGTGGGGAACTGAACATGATGAATGAGAAATTGCTACTGGCCAACCAGAAGATCGAACACCTTACCGCGGTCGTCGAGGAATACTCCCGTGGCGTCGACCTGTTGATTGAACAGATCCGCAGCGATGGCGGTATTCCGGTTTACACCAAGAAAACCATCAATCACACAAAAGGATAAATATATGGACGCAAACACGTGTATTGTTATTGACATCTGGGAAGGGCAAAGCCAGCTGGATTTTGAAGTATTGAAAGCGAACGGCGTGGCAGGAGTGGGTATCAGACTGAACGACATGAACGGCGGTCACCACCTCGATACGGAGTTCAACAAATCCTGGGCCGCCGCCAGCCAGCTGGTGCGCTTTCCATACTTTGTGTACAACCCCTGGGTAAACGGGGCTGGCAACCTGGCATGGCTGATCGAAAACATCCCTACGGAGTGTAAGGCAGTGGCGATCGATATTGAAGTTCGCTTTCCGGGGTATCAATCCAGCAAGTACGCCGGTGAAGTTGAGCTGTTCCTGCAGGGCTGCAAGGCCAAAAGAATCAAGACGATCATCTACACCGGTGCCGGTTATATCGACCTGCTCTCGAAGTGGCCCAAAACCGATTACTGGTGGGCGCAGTACCCATCACAAAGCACATATTTTGGAAAATGCACAACCTGGGACGACTTCAAACGGCGTATTGCCAACCTGGACAGGCCATTCAACGCCAATCAGATTCCAGGCACCCTCAAGATGTGGCAGATGAGCGGCGATTATTTGCTGTTACCGGGTAGTAACCGGGATATGGACCTGAATGTCTTTTATGGTAGCGAACAGGAACTGGCTGATTATTTTGGCAAACCTGCTCCTGTCCTTTCGCAGTCCGTTGAGACTCAGGTGCCTGCGGTTACACCCGCATCATCCGGTCTTTATACGTTTTCCAGCGCGAATTATTGGGCCCGTCCGGGTGGTGGTCCGCTGACGCTGCCGGTTTCATTCAATCGAAAGCTTGGCGACAATATGTGCCGCTACCATTGGCCAACCCTGTCCACTGTTATTCGCCGGCTCAATAAATCCAATCCTGCCGCAGAAGGGCTGATCTCTGCACCGGATTGGGATCCCAGCAAAGGACTGGACGGTGATGCCATCCGCTGGATTGGCTTGCTGTGGCCTGGGCGAAACATCGTCAAGATCGAAGAAATCGTGGATGGCTGGGGCCGCATTGAAGGCTGTTCCTTGATCACAGCCGGCTCGCTGGATGTCAACAGCAATCCGACTCTTGTTCACAAAGTCTATGACTACAACAAGGCCAATGGCTACGGGGAACGAGCCAAACCTGTCTACGTACCCATCCTGGGCGGCCCGTGGTGGGTTCAAATGAGCAATTTGATCTGCGTGGATGAGCAACTGCCGAAAACGGTACGCATCACGGCAAATCCGTACATCAACGTGCGCGAAAAGCCGTCCGCAACATCCGCCATTCTGGGACGCAGAAATACTGGCGTGTCAGTCGTTGTGACACGGGTGCTGGTTGCAGAAGGTGGTATCTGGGGCAAAACCTCGGATGGCTATATCGCCTTGCGCTTCAAGGACGCCAATCTAACAAGCTGGAAAATCTAATCATTCAAAGGAGTAATACATGAAATACAAATTGTTGTTCACGATCGTTCTGGTTACTGCCATGAGCTTATTCGCTTATCCCGTTCTCGCGCTTTCACATGTACAGGAAATCGGCACCATAAATGTTCTGCAGACGATCATCGATGTTGGCGCAGTCCTGGCAACGCTTACCGGTGTGTCCAGCCTGATCTCGGTGATCGTCAATATCTTGAAATATTTCAAGCTGATCCCGGAAGGCACGGGCGGGCGTGTCTTCGCGGCGCTGAACTTGCTGGCTTTTATTGTTCTGGCCGGAACACGCATCTTCGCTCCGCAGTACAGCCTGGCTTTTCTGGATGGGATCGCCGGGCAGATCGCCACAGTTGGATTATTTATTACCGGTTATATGTTCCAGCTTGGCACCGGGCAGGCCGCTTACGAGATCATCAAGAAATTTGATGTGCCGATCCTGTCTCACTCGGAAAGCCGCAATTCATTTCAAGGATAACCTGCACGAAAGGAGGTGGTCACAATGGCCGCAAAAAAGAAAGGTTCCCCGAAGAAGCAACTCCCGAAACCGTCGATGAAGAAGAAAAGCTGCTAGGTCGTCATGGATGGTGGCTGGCTCAAAACCATCCACCATCTCTTTAATTATGCTCAATCCCGATAAGCCACTCTAGCCAGGA
>JAPLGS010000022.1 GCA_026390015.1 Chloroflexota bacterium
GTGCGATCACTTCCGCGCAGGAAGAGGAACGGCTAAGGCTGGCGCGCGAATTACATGATGACACCATTCAATCTGTGATCGCGTTGAAGCAGCGTGTTCAGCTGGCGGAACGATTGGTGAAAGATCAAAAAGGAAAACAATCCCTGCGGGAGTTGGAAGGTCTCGCAGAGCAAACTGTGGAAAACCTGCGGCGCATCATCCGCGCCTTGCGCCCGATCTATCTTGAGGATCTCGGACTGGTCACTGCGCTGGAAATGCTGGCGCGCGAGTCCAAAACCATACACGTTGATTTTCAGCGGGCAGGTCAGGAAAAACGGCTGGATCATGAAGTTGAACTTGCCTTATATCGCATTGCCCAGGAAGCCTTGAGCAACGTGGCACGCCATTCCAAAGCCAGCCAGGTGACGCTCAAGATCATTTTCAGTGAGATGGAATTTGTTTTGGAAGTTAGCGATAACGGGATTGGCTTCGATCTTCCCTCAAGCCCGACAGATTTTGCGCCGAGCGGGCATTTTGGTCTGCTTGGAATGAAGGAACGTGCTGAGTTGATCGGGGGCAGGCTCGAGATCCAAAGCGAGACAGATAAGGGAACGAGATTATCCGTGCGGGTTCCAATGATATAGCGAAAACGCATTTTATATTTCAAAGAGGTTGTTGAGAATTGCTCAACAACCTCTTTACTTTTAATCACAAGCTGTGCATGACATTCGACATACGCCATTTCGCTTATATAGCATTACGCCATTCCACGCTTATAAGTTCAGCTTCCCACGTATAAGATTGAGCAAGTTCGCTGGAAAAGGAGACTCACACATAATGAGCAAAAAACTGCATGGATTTATCGCGATATGGCTGATCGTCGCAACAATATTATTGGCATTGCCTAAAACAGCATTTGCCGATGGCGGCGAAGGCGTGAGTGAGCAGGAAGTTAATGGGTATCACATCGCATTGAACTTTGTCGAGAAGGCAAAGGTTGGCGAGAATCAATTCCATATTCAGATCACAGACGCGATGGGGATGCCTGTCACGAATGCGGAAGTGGAAGTCTCCGCCATGCCGCTCGAAGGAATGGAAATGGAAACAGAAGCTCCTTCCGTTGGCGTCATGACCAGTAATAACAGCATGGACTCAATGGAAATGGCAACGGAAGCTCCAGCCACTGGCGTCATGAAACCAAACGCACCCGCAGCAGATGGGCATGGCGAAGAAAATGTTACTGTGATGCTCGAACCTACGACCGAATCCGGTGAATATGCGGGTGAAGTACATGTTGAAAAATCTGGCGAATGGATGTTCAGTGTGCATTTCACGGTCAACGGCGAAACCACAGAAGTAGACTTTCCGATCAATGTTACCCGTGCCCTCAGAACGAACTATGCAGTCCTGGGCGGTTTCTTCGGCATTAACGCAACCGTTCTTGCCGCAGCTGCTGTTCTCAAACGCAAATCCCCTGTTATTCGCAAGTAATATTTTTTAGAGGCAAATTCCCATGACAACTCCGATCAACACTCAAAACAATTCCTGGCTGAAGGGCGGCAACCTGCTCAACAACAAATGGATCGACCGCTTCCTGCGCAGTCGCTGGTATCCCGGCATCATCCAATGGCCGACCCTGATCATTTTCATGGTGATCATGTTCGAGCTGATTCTCGGACCCGAATCCGCACACGACAACTTCGGCACCGCCCTGACCTGGGTGTTGTGGTGGCCGCTGATCCCGATCATTTTCCTGTTCCTGGGACGCTTCTGGTGCGCCATTTGCCCATTCGCGAAGATCAATGATCTGGTTCAAAACTTTGTGGGTAATAACCGCCCAGTTCCGAAGTTCTTGAAGAAATACGGCATTTGGATCATTGACGCGCTTTTCATCTTCATCACCTGGAGCGATCATGTCTGGGGCGTCGTGGAAAATCCGCTTGGATCGGGTATTCTGATGTTGACCCTGACAACCGGTGTGATCGTCTCCGGCGCATTTTACGAACGCCGTACTTTCTGCCGCTATGTTTGTTTCCTCGGCGGGCTGTCTGGTAACTATGCCCGCAACGGCATGTTGAGCCTGCGCGGAACTCCTGAGATCTGCGCGACCTGCACCATTGCCGCCTGCTATAAAGGCACAGATAATTCCGCGCCTTGTCCCTTGTTTGAATTTCCCAAGACCATGACTTCCAGCGCCAATTGTGTTTTGTGCGCGGAATGTATCAAGGGCTGCCCCAACAATTCCATTCAATTGACCGTCCGTCCTCCCACGAAAGAACTCTGGTTCATCAGCAAGCCAAAACTCGAAGAGGCTTTCCTTTCAGCCGTCATCATGGGCATTGTGTTTGCGCAAAATGTGACCATGCTCGAAGTGTGGGGCTCGATGTTGAAGTGGTTGGAGAATCTTACAGGCACAACCAATTACGCGATCACTTTCAGTATCACCTTTTTGATCTCGCTTGCCATCCCCGTTGGGCTGCTCGGTCTCACTTCATGGGTGGCAGGCAAGTTCAATAAAGCCTCACTGGTTGAAAACTTTACCCGCTTCGGGTATGCCATCATCGCATTGGACATGGCGGGTCACATCGCCCACAACCTGTTCCACTTGCTGGCCGAAGGCAAATCCATTTACTACACAGCAATGGGATTGTTCGGCATGACGTTCCACGGTGCATCCACCGCGGTTGTGGGTATGGCTACCATTCAATTCCTGCAATTTGGTTTGCTCGCACTTGGTTTCCTCGGCTCGCTCTACGTTGCTTATCGCATCGCAAAAATGAACAGCGCCAACGGAAAAGTATGGGGAACATTTATCCCTTACGCGGTGCTAATGGTTGTCCTTACCATCCTGAATGTTGTCCTATTCACACTGCCGATGGCAATGAGAATGTAAGGGTAGAGATAATCAATAAAGGCAGGATAACTTTTTCCTGCCTTTATATTTTTAATCCGTATATGAGGAAGAATGACAACAAATACAGCGCCTCAATTTACTTCAGCAAAAAACGATCGACTAAGAATACTCTTGCACGCACTTTTGTTCGTAGCAGGTTTTTCGATGGTATTCATAATTGGCTGGGGCGGATCGGCGACCGTACTCGGGCAGATCTTTGGAACGTACAAGCGAGTCATTGCACAGGTTGGCGGGGCGGTCGTGATCCTGTTCGGGCTGGCGACCCTCGAAGTGATCCGCGTTCCCTGGTTTTACGCGGATACGCGCGCCCAATACTCGGGTCAGCGTGGAACGTATGGCGGGTCTGCGCTGATGGGTATTTTCTTCGCGGCAGGTTGGAGTCCTTGTATTGGCGCAACGCTTGGCGCGATCCTGACGATGGGACTCAGCCAGCAAACAGTCGGACAGGCGATGTGGCTTTCGTCGGGGTATTCGCTTGGATTGGGCATCCCTTTTTTGGCGATGGCGCTCGGATTGGAGCGCGCCTCTGGCTGGCTCAGTCGGATGCGGCCGTACCAAAAATATTTCAAGATCGTCAGCGGTATTTTCATCATCACGATCGGGCTGCTCCTGTTGACAAATACAATGAACCTGATCGCGATCTGGGGGCTTAAAAATGGTTTATATATAGAATCATTTACGAGGTACGCCGCCGCCCCCACGTATCTAACAGCCATAATCGCCGGGCTTCTATCCTTCCTTTCGCCTTGCGTATTGCCCCTCGTGCCTGCATATCTTGGTTATTTGAGTGGACACACTTTCCAAAAGTCATAACTCATGAAAAAGCTGACCTTTATTCTTTTGGCTTTCCTCGTGATTGCGGGCTGCCAATCCAAATCCATAACGGGAGAAACCATCACACTGGATGGAGGTTTTTACAAAAACGTATCTCCTGCTGAGTTAAATACAATGTTGAAGACCAGGGACTTTGTGTTCATCAATGTTCATATTCCCTTTGAGGGGAATATTGCGGGAACGGATATTTCCATACCGTATGACCAGATCTCTGAACCAAACTATCTTGCACAAATACCCGTTGATAAGAATGCGAAGATCCTCTTGTACTGTCGCGGCGGACGCATGAGTGCAATGGCCGCAGAGGAGCTTGTTTCTCTCGGGTATACCAATATCTGGAATCTTGACGGCGGCATGGTCGCCTGGGAGCAAGCTGGAAATGAAATTGAGAAATGAATATAGGCAATAATGCCCATAGTAGATTGAGTAATATGGCTGTTTGTAAAGCGGTCTTTCACTGTGATAATTGATTCAAACAAAAGGAGCAA
>JAPLGS010000166.1 GCA_026390015.1 Chloroflexota bacterium
CTGTTAGGCATGACAAGGAACGTCCCTATTTCTAGGGGGCTCAACTTGCCGTAGCCCTTCAACTGCTTGTAAGCTTATGGTTTCAGGTTCTATTTCACTCCCCTAACAGGGGGACTTTTCACCTTTCCCTCACGGTACTAGTTCACTATCGGTCGTCAAGTGTATTTAGCCTTAGAGAGTGGACTCCCTAGATTCCTGCCGGATTAGCGTGCCCGGCAGTACTCAGGAACACGGTGGAAGACGATCAGTTTTCGCATACGGGGCTATTACCCTCTTTGGCAGGCTGTCCCACACCTTTCCGCTAACTGATTGTTTTGTAACTTCCGTATTACCGGTCCTACAACCCCGAATCTGCAAGCAGACTCGGTTTGGGCTTTTCCGCGTTCGCTCGCCACTACTAGCGGAATCATTTCTTTTCCTCTGGGTACTTAGATGTTTCAGTTCCCCAGGTTCCCTTCGCCTGGTCTATATATTCAACCAGGGATACTGTTGGTTCGCAACAGTTGGTTTCCCTATTCGGAAATCCTCGGATCAACGCCTGTACACGGCTTCCCGAGGCTTATCGCAGTGTCCCACGTCCTTCATCGGCACTTGACGCCAAGGCATTCACCATAAGCTCTTAATAGCTTCTCCAGTGATACGGAGAAGTTGATACTTTTCTTTTGATATATTACTTTTTGATAAATTTTACTTTATCGGCTTTACATCAATTGCTATTCAGTTTTTAAGGTGCATTCACCATTTGACCGGTGACTAATATCCTTGATGTAGATCAAGAATATTGGTCACCCTTCAAAGCGCTTCATAATTTTACAAGGTGCTTCGCTGGTTTTAGAGACAAAAAGACCCAGCGCTCACCGCCAGGTCGCAAAAACAACCTTTATCATGCGGTGGATTTCCGAAACTATGTCTTCTTGCTATCCAACAAACTTTTATTTCACTCCAGTATTGCATCTAATTCAGTGGAGATGGCGGGATTTGAACCCGCGACCTTCGCGTTGCAAACGCGCTGCTCTCCCACTGAGCTACATCCCCAGGACTTGCCTGGTTAGTGGGCTTGACAGGATTCGAACCTGTGACCCCTGCGTTATCAGCACAGTGCTCTAACCAACTGAGCTACAAGCCCGGGATTTTTCCTTAGCAACTGAGAAGTGATAGGAAACGCATCTCTGCGTTCCAGCGCCCAAGCTCACCGTATGGGCTTATTACATATTGAGTAGAGCGCATCTCCTTGGAGATTTGCTCAAGAACTCTAGAAAGGAGGTGATCCAGGCGCACCTTCCGGTACACCTACCTTGTTACGACTTCGTCCTAGTCACCAGCACCACCTTCGACGGCGCCCTCCTTGCGGTTAGGCTACCGGCTTCAGGTGTTACCAACTCCCATGACGTGACGGGCGGTGTGTACAAGGCCCGAGAACGTATTCAACGCACTATAGCTGACGCGCGTTTACTAGCAACTCCAGCTTCATGCAGGCGAGTTGCAGCCTGCAATCTGAACTGAGGCCGGCTTTGGGGGATTGGCTCCATCTCGCGACTTAGCAACCCATTGTACCGACCATTGTAGCGTGTGTGTAGCCCCGGACATAAAGGCCATGCGGACTTGACGTCATCCCCACCTTCCTCCGGCTTGATACCGGCGGTCCTGTATGACACTTGTAACATACAGCGAGGGTTGCGCTCGTTAGCGGACTTAACCGAACATCTCACGACACGAGCTGACGACAGCCATGCAACACCTGTGCAAGCTCCCTTGCGGGTCGTTCACCTTTCGGATCACTACCACTTGCATGTCAAACCCGGGTAAGGTTCTTCGTGTAGCATCGAATTAAACCACACGCTCCGCTGCTTGTGCGGGCCCCCGTCAATTCCTTTGAGTTTTAATCTTGCGATCGTAGTCCCCAGGCGGTAAACTTATCGCGTTAGCTGCGGCACCGATGGAGTTTAAGCCACCGACGCCAAGTTTACATCGTTTACGGCTAGGATTACCGGGGTCTCTAATCCCGTTTACTACCCTAGCTTTCGCGTCTGAGCGTCAGAAATGATCCAGAAGATCGCTTTCGCCACTGGTGTTCCTCCCGATATCTACGCATTTCACCACTACACCGGGAATTCCACCTCCCTCTACTGCTCTCAAGTCTGGTAGTATTGAACGACCTCTCCCAGTTGAGCCAGGAGCTTTCACATCCAACTTACCAAACCACCTGCACGCGCTTTACGCCCAGTAAATCCGGATAACGCTTGCCTCCTACGTTTTACCGCGGCTGCTGGCACGTAGTTAGCCGAGACTTATTCCTGAGATACTGTCCTTGCTCATCTCTCAGAAAAGTGCTTTACGACCCGAAGGCCTTCATCGCACACGCGGCGTTGCTGCATCAGGCTTTCGCCCATTGTGCAATATTCCCTACTGCTGCCACCCGTAGGTGTATGGACCGTGTTTCAGTTCCATTGTGGGGGGTCACCCTCTCAGGTCCCCTACCCGTCGTAGCCTTGGTGAGCCATTACCTCACCAACTAGCTGATGGGACGCAGGTCCCTCCCAAAGCGGATTACTCCTTTAGTTATCAGTTTCTAAATCCGATAACCACATGCGGTATTAGCAATCCTTTCGAACTGTTATCCCACACTTTGGGGTAGGTCACCAACGCGTTACTCACCCGTTCGCCACTAGGATACTCTCGTATTACTACAAAAGCACCTCGTTCGACTTGCATGTATTAGGCACGCCGCCAGCGTTCATCCTGAGCCAGGATCAAACTCTCCGCAAAAAACTTCACTCTCGCAGAGCGGAGTGTAAAAGTTACGGATTTACTGGTTCAACAAAAATTTTGTTTCCTATCACTTTTCAGTTGTTAAGGTGCTTGCCATTTGAGCGAGCGATATTCTACCCGCTTCCATAACCGCCGTCAAGTCTTTTTACAGACTAAAATACCGATGCTTTTCTTTTTGCATCGGCTGTCAGACTTCAAAACTTTTGCTCTGGGTCTCTGACGGGAGACGGTTACTCAGTTGTAATCGATTTGTCTTTACGACGAAATCTTTTTAGTTTCTACTGGCGAAGGGCAATTATATGTATTTCTTTATCTTTGTCAATAGGCTAAAAGACATGTCAACCTTAAAATATTGCCTCAGTTTATTTTCTTTTTTTTAGAGAACAGGCACTACAACTGCCTCAAATTCAAGTTGACCTAATTTTCGATTTTTTTCTCTTATTGCTAATTTGATTCGCTTACGAATAATATTCTCATTGTCTCAGCGTTAGTTCATTGCCTGTCTTCCAGATAAAGCACGCAACAATGTATTTTGATCTGCGTATTCAAGGTCGCCTCCAACAGGCAGACCGCGCGCCAGACGCGTAACCTTCACGCCCATCGGTTCCAACTGTTGACTCAAATAAATGGCGGTCGCATCCCCTTCCATACTTGGATTGGTCGCGAGGATCACTTCCTGAATACCTCCGCGCGCGACGCGCTCAACCAACTGTTTAATCTTCAAGTCATCAGGACCAATGCCTTCGATGGGAGATAAGACTCCCTGCAAGACATGATACTTGCCATGAAAACCAGCGGTTCGTTCAAGCGCCACTACATCCAACGCTTCTTCTACAACGCAGACTATTGAGTCTTCACGTTTGGGAGATTCGCAAATTTCGCAGCGTTCACGACCTGCCTTAGTGATGTTAAAACATTCCTGGCAAAAAGCTGTGTTGACCTTTAAGTTCGCCAGCGCCGTGGACAAATCTTGCGAGATGTCTTCAGATGCACGCAATAAATAAAAAGCCAGCCGTGAAGCAGATTTTGGCCCAATGCCTGGCAGGCGTTCGAGGGCGGTGATTAAACTTTGAATTGATTCAGGAAGTAACATAAGAAAAGTTGGGGGTTGAAGCTCTAACCTTCAACCTGTAACCTAGAAAGGCAAACCGCTCGAGAGCGGGCCCAATCTCTGGTTGGCGAGTTCGCGTGATTGATCAAGCGCCATATTTACAACAGAGAGAACAAGGTCTTGTAGCATCTCGGCATCTGCATCTTTTAACAACTCAGGGTCAATGATCACTTCACGGCATTTCTGGTCGCCGGTCATGGTGACTTTGATCGCGCCACCGCCAGCCGTTACGGTGACTGTCTCGTCAGCAAGTTTGACTTGCGCTTCTTCCATTTGCTTTTGCACGCGCTGCAATTGCTGCATCATGCCTGATTGTGATTGTCCGCCGCCCATCGATGATCCTTTGTTAAATCCTTTTGCCATAATAACCTCTATATTTTAAAATCGAGATTCGATATTCGATTAACGAATATCGGTTTGCACTTACATATCCACGATTTCGCCGCCATGTTGAATAGCTGCGGCGACCATGCCATCTTGCGGCACATTCGCAGGGATCTTGCCTTTGGCGTTGGTGACGATACAACGGACGGATACATCCGCGCCAAAATTATCCTTGATCATTTTTCGGATCGCTTCAATCTGATCGGGCTTATCGAGCTTTGAGACAAGCACGTCACTGGCTAATCCAAGCACGAGCGTTTTGCCCTGCACGTCGACCATCTTGACCGAGTTTAATAACGCGGAAAGATTCGCCTGTGACTTCGGGAGAGATGCCGCCAGATGTTTCCATGATTTGGTGATGTCACCTGCGTTGATGATGGATTTATCATCGGATGCGGATACTTCAATCTTACCCTCGGGCTTGGATTCTGCTTGTTGAGTTAGAGCAAGCTTGGGCAGAGTCTGACGCGGCGCGGCGATTTGCGGCGATTCTGTTGGAGAATCCAGCACTTCTGCTAAAGCGAGTTCAATGCTCAAGGATGGCTGCCAGCTGCCACGTAAATCTACAGCAGCGTTGTTAAATATTTTCATCATACGCAGGACTTCAGATGTGTTGAATGATTTCGCGTGCTCATCCATTTGCTGCTTGACTTCGCGCGTAGCTTCGACTTGATCGATGTTGCCCATTTGAATGAGCATGAGACCGCGCAGATATTCGACGATCTGACGGGCAAGCGAGCGCGGGTCGGCGCCAGAGTCGAGGGCGCGGTGAATGGTTTCGAGTCCGCGTGCAGTCTGATGATCGAGAATGGACGCGATGATGTCGAGGACAGTTTTGCTTGTGGCGGTGCCAAGCACGGTTTGCGTGAGGGTCAGTGTGATCTTCGTGCCTGTTGAAGAAAGTTGATCGAGCAAAGATTGCGCGTCGCGCATCCCGCCCGCAGACTGACGCGCAATGAGTACGAGCGCTTCATCATCGGCGGAGAGATTTTCAGCGGCGACGATATGCTTGAGGTTGGCGACGATCTCATCCACTGGCACACGGCGGAATTCGTGTCGTTGACAGCGGGATAAAACAGTGGCGGGAATTTTATGAATTTCAGTCGTAGCTAATATGAAGATGGCATGCGGCGGCGGCTCTTCGAGTGTTTTGAGCAGCGCGTTGAATGCCGGGGTCGAAAGCATATGGACTTCGTCAATGATATAGATTTTATATTTGCCTTGCGACGGCGAAAAATTTATTTTTTCACGTAACTCTCGGACATCGTCAACTCCGTTGTTGGAAGCCGCGTCTATTTCTATGAGATCCATAAATCGATTCTGGTTGACGGATTCACAATGATCACAAGTATTATCGGGTCTTCGCGCGGGGTCTTCGTTGAGACAGTTAACCGCTTTCGCCAGCAAACGCGCGACGGTCGTTTTACCCGTTCCGCGCGGACCCGCGAAAAGATAGGCGTGACCGACACGGTCCGCTTTGATGGAATTGGTCAGCGTCTGGACGACGTGATCTTGTCCGATGACGGTATCCCATCCTTTGGGGCGATATTTACGGTAGAGTGCTTGAGTCATTTTTAGTTACCAGTGAACAGTAAACAGTTTTTTTTGAACCGCCAAGGAGGCAAAGCACGCAATTATATTTTTAAAAACCTTAGCGACCTTCGCACTCTTTGCGGTTCGATTAATTACGGAACTCGATACACCGCTCTCAAATTGCCTTGCGAATCAAATAAGCGGGCATTCTCGCCAGAACTCCAGACGGCGTCGCTTATGCCCCAGTACAGGTCAATGACGGTATCGGTTCCTGTAGCGGTATGTATCTGCGCTGCGCCGCTCGGGTAAAGTATAAGTTTTGGAAACTTGAACGTATTTCCGTTTTCATCTTTCAATTGCCAGTTTGCCAGATCCAACTGACCTTCGCCTTCAAATTTCACAACCACGATCTCGGCGTCTTTTGAGCCGGCCCCCACCACGCTGCTGATCTTCACGGCGATATCTGTCTGCGGATTGACTGTAGATACTGCCGTATCACCGTTTGCAAACTGCTGTACCGAAGACTGATTCACGGCACGATAGTTGCGGTCATACCAAAACAGAATTGTCCCAGTCACACAGGCTGAGACGAAGACATTCAAGAGCAGGTAAAAAAACAGTTTGCGACGATCCATGTGCTAATGCGCCTGTAAATATTTTTCGATCAGCTGAAAATACTGGTGATAATCCTTTAACATTTTACCGGCGCTAAGATAAACAATTTTATGCTCAATGTCTTCATAATGATGTACCAGGCGATTTCGTAAACCCGCAGTGGAAGCAAGACGGTCGGATAAACCCTTTGAAAGAATTTTCAATTCTCCCAATTGCGAGAACGTGCTGAAATAAGACGTGGCTGGTTCGCCTTGCTCCGCTTCAATAATGTCTCTGTTTATATCGCTTGCAATTTCAACGATCAATTCAACCAATTTCTCTACTGCATGACGTTTTACATAATCTTTTTGATATTCGGCAACTCCAACAGACGTCAAAGGCTCAAGTTCGCCAAGGTATTGAGCCAGGTTTTTCATTTTCAAGAAAATCACAGCTTTATTCAACCGCAACATGAGGCATCTCCTTAGCGCGGCGTGTGATAAACCTTCTTAAGTCATTACGAAATTTTTCCGTATCCCAATATTGCCGAAAGCTAAATGATTTCCAGGTATCCCAAGTATTCGACTTATCTTCAAACAACAGATTCCCCGTCGAAGCAACTTCAAATGCGAGGACTGGATTCGCATGGTTCAAAATCACAAGATCAACTTCAGTATTAAATAATGGAGACAATGCACCCCACAGCTTCAATCGCTGATTGAAGCTTAGAGGGTGATTTATCAATACTCCCAGATCAACGTCGCTGTCTGCATTTGCCGTGCCACCAGCAACCGAGCCAAACAGCACAATCAACCGAATACCAAATTTTTGGACAATCGGCTTTAATATTTCTTTCGACGGAAGGGAAACGAGTATGGAAGTCATCTTTATTCATAAAAATTGTATCACGAATACAGTTCTACTATTCAGCTTTTTGAAGCGCCAACACAACCCAATCACCGATCTGACGTTGATCGATTTTCTTCATTCCTTTCGCCTGTCCAGCCTCGATGACATGTTCCGCCTGATGAGCAAGGATTCCACTCAGAATGATCTCGCCAGTAGGATCAACCAAGTCTGCGAGTCCCGCGTCAAACAAGCGGATGATGATGGGCGCAAGAATATTCGCAACGACCAGCGGCGCGGACTTAATCTGGAAGCTGCCACTCAAAACCTCAGTCACTGAACCCTGCCCGAGCATTAATTCCGCCCCCACTCCGTTCGTATCCGCATTCTCGCGCGAGTTTTTGACAGACTCAATGTCTATATCCACACCGAGAACTTTTGTTGCGCCAAGTTTCAGTGCGGCGATGGAAAGAATTCCAGAACCGCAGCCAACATCTATTACGATATCCGCTTTACGATTTGTGATTTGTGATTGGTCAAAATAAACTTCCATCAACTCCAAACATAACTGTGTTGTCGGATGTGTGCCTGTGCCGAACGCCATGCCAGGGTCAATTTTGATCGGGATCCTTTCTGGCTCTGGCGACTCCAGCCACACGGGCAGGATGAGGAGTCTCTGTCCGATCAGAATCGGCTTATAGTGTTGTTTCCAGGCTTCCATCCAGTTTTGATCCGCGATCTGCTTGTAGGCAGGAGTCGGCACGGGCGTGATCATTCCCAAATAGAAAAGCGACTCTTCGAGTTTTTGTCGCGTTTCTTCCAATTGCTCGTTGACTTCCAAATAAGCACGGACGGTGATCGGACCCGTTGCCGTGCCTTCGTCTTCGTCATCCAAAAACTTTACGCCCTGCTCGGTCATCACACCATTGGGCGCGAAACGGGCAAAAACATCCGCAACGGATTCGGCGAGTTCGCCATTTACTGTCAGTGAAACTTCAAGCCAATTCATTTTTTATCTGCCTTATAAAACCGGATTTGCGCCTTCTCCAGCGTGACCAAACCCGCTTGAAGATGTTCATCGATTGCCTCAAGAAAGGCTTCGAGTTTTTCTTTTGTATCCACGATCTCAACCACGATCGGCATATCTTCGGAGAGGCGCTCGATCTTGAAAGTATGAATGACGCGCGTGTTTGCGCCAAAGCCCATGATGCTGCGTAAAACCGTCGCGCCTGCAAGTTCATGTTCACGGGCTTGCAGTACAAGCCATTCATAAAACGGTTTACCGTCATGGCGATCTGACTCGCCGATGAAAATACGAAGTAAATATCCTTCTTTAGGCAGGTGCATATTTTATCTCCAGATCAAATATGAAACGGTGCGGCCAAGCCAAACAGCGAACAGACCAAGGATCACATTCGCGCCGACATTCGCGAGCGCATTCATTATTTGGCTGTCACGCGCCAGGTTGAGCGTTTCATTTCCAAACGATGAGAAAGTTGTGAAGCCGCCCAATATACCAACAAACACAAACGATCTTGATTCACTGGTAAACATGCCGCGCGCTTCCGCCAATTGGGCGAGGAAACCGATCACAAAGCATCCGATCAGATTGACGGCCAGTGTGCCATAGGGGAAATCTATACTTTTCGTGGACTGTTGGATGTATCCGCTAACGAGATAGCGCAGGATCGAGCCGATAAATCCGCCAGCGCCGACGAGAAGGATGTTCGTCAAAGCAACTCCATAAAATGTTTCAGACTATTTTTCTTTCAAGTTTTTCGCGACCAGATGAATTAGATTTTTTTCAGCAAATAACATGGACGGTAAATCGCTCACGTCAAAGTATTTCATTTCGGAAACCTCTGAGCTTTCCTTGAAGATTCCGCTGGTGATCTTGCACAGATAAATCAAACTAATGTTGTGGTCTTCCTTTGAGCTTTCGGCCAGCAGTATTTTTTCAACTTTTATCTGCAGGCTTGTCTCTTCAAAGAATTCGCGGACAATCGCATTCTCTGGTTGTTCATTATATTCAAGGCCGCCGGCCGGGATGCCCCATTCCAATTTTCGATACGTATGTTTGAACAACAGAATGCGTCCATACTCATCAAAGATCATCGCGGCAACTGCCGCTCGAAATTTGGGACGGAACATGCGCATGACAAGAACGTGCATCCACATAGGGAGCGTGCGCCAGATTCTTAAAAAAATTCTCTTCATAAGGTTGGAACATTATAAAGCAATCAACCGCGCCGAATCAAAAACGAGCAGGCTCTCATCCACTCGTCACTGATCACTAATATCTATTCACTGCCACTATCCCCCAAATGCATCATTCAGCCAATCAAGAAATCCTTTTTCCTGCGGCTTGACCGATGTTCCCAGACTCTCCGCCAGCTTCTCGAACAGCTCGTGCTGTTCCTTTGTCAACTTGGCTGGGATGGCAACATTGATCATCACCATTTGATCACCGCGGTTTTTACTGCGGACGTGCGGTACGCCCTTGCCTCTAAGATGAAAAATTTTTCCAGGCTGTGTGCCAGCTGGGATCTTCAATTTTTCATCGCCATCGATCGTTGGCACCTGTACTTCTGCACCGAGCACAGCCTGCGCCACATTGATATCAAGGTTTAACAAAATATCGTTCTCACGGCGTTTGAAGAATTGATGTGGTTTCACATCCAGTACAACAAACAAACTTCCATTCGGTCCGCCGAATACACCGGGACCGCCTTCGTTATTCAAGCGGATCTGTGTGCCCACGTCCACGCCAGCCGGGATCTGCACTTTCTTCTTTATATTCTTGCGTTCCAAACCAGCGCCACGACAAGTTTTACATGGTGACGAAATTATTTGACCGCGCCCATTGCAGGTTGGGCAAGCCCCAGTCTGCACCATCTGACCTAAAAAGGTCTGACGCACCTGGCGAACTTCACCCTGCCCATTACAAGTGGAACATTTTGTAGGCGTTGTACCAGGCTGTGCGCCGTTTCCTTTACACGTGGAACAAGTCTCTTCACGTTGAAATTCAATCTCCTTTTCAACACCGAAGACTGCTTCTTCAAACTTCAAAGAAACCTGCATTTGCAAGTCACGACCGCGGCGTGGAGCATTGCGTGAGCGGCGGCCAGTGGAGAATCCAAATCCGCCGAGAATCTCCTCGAACAAGTCGCCGAAATCGGTAGAGTAATCGTGGAAGCCGCCGCTGCCCATGCCGCCAAGCCCTTCCTTACCAAAGCGGTCATAGCGCGCGCGCTTATCAGAATCGGAAAGCACGCCGTAGGCTTCATTGATCTCTTTAAATTTTTCCTCGGCGTCAGTCTCCTTGCTTACATCAGGATGAAACTGACGCGCAAGTTTACGGAATGCGCCTTTAAGTTCATCATCCGACGCGCCTTTGCCAACACCAAGAATTTCGTAATAATCGCGGTTACTCATTCGTTTATACGTTTACAGGTTTGCAGGTTAACGTTCGAACCTGTCAACTTGCGGACGTTACTCCTGCACTTCACCATCAACAACGTCAGGACCCGCACCCTCATTATTGGATGAAGAACCTTCGGCCGCTTCGCCCGCTCCCGCGGCTTGACCTTGCTCATAGACAGATGCGCCTATCTTTTGAATGACCAGCCCCAACGCTTCCGTGGCGGCTTTGATCTTGTCCACATCCTCACTCAACGCGGCAGACTTTGCCTCCGCGATCTTTGCTTCAACGTCACTGCGAACTTCAGCGGGGATTTTATCGCCAAATTCACGCAAAGCTTTCTCTCCAGCATAAACCATATTATCGGCGTTGTTGCGCGTCTCGATCAATTCCTTGCGCTTGCGGTCTTCGTCAGCGTGTGTTTCCGCGTCTTTGCGCATTTTTTCAATTTCGCCATCGCTCAAACCAGAGGAAGCGGTGATGGTGATGTGTTGTGTATTCCCCGAAGCTTTGTCTTTCGCGCTGACTTTCATGATGCCGTTCGCGTCCACATCAAAGGTCACTTCAACCTGCGGAACACCGCGCGGTGACGGAGGGATTCCATCCAAAGTAAATCTGCCTAATGATTTGTTGTCACTCGCCATGGATCGTTCACCCTGCAGAACATGGATCTCGACCTGCGTTTGATTATCAGACGCGGTGGAAAACACCTGTGAGCGGCGTGTAGGGATGGTTGTATTTCGTTCAATTTGAGCAGTGGCAACGCCGCCCATGGTTTCAATGGAAAGTGTCAACGGGGTAACATCCAAAAGTAGAATATCTTTTACTTCTCCGCCGAGTACACCAGCCTGGATCGCCGCGCCAATGGCGACCACTTCATCGGGGTTGACTCCTTTGTGCGGGTCTTTGCCAAAAAATGCGCGGACGCGGTCTTGAATTGCGGGCATACGAGTCATGCCACCCACCAGAACTATTTCATCAATGTTGCCTGCATTTAATCCAGCGTCAGATAATGCCTGCTTGACAGGGGCAATGGTTCGGTCGACCAGGTCCGCTGTTAGTTGCTCCAACTTGGCGCGGGACATGGTCATCACCAAATGTTTGGGACCGCTTGTGTTCGCAGTCAGATAAGGCAGGTTGATCTCGGTCTGCATCATGGTTGAAAGTTCGATCTTGGCTTTTTCAGAAGCTTCTTTCAAACGCTGTAATGCCTGACGGTCATTTTGCAGATCAATGCCATTATCTTTTTTGAATGTCTCGATCAAATGATCCATGATGCGCAGATCAAAATCGTCACCGCCGAGGAAGGTATCTCCGCTTGTGGCGCGTACCTGAAAGACTCCATCGCCTACATCCAAAATGGAGACATCGAAGGTGCCTCCGCCCAGGTCATATACGACGATGACTTCATTCTTCTTTTTATCCAAACCATACGCGAGGGATGAAGCGGTTGGTTCATTGATAATACGCAAAACTTCAAGACCCGCGATCTTGCCCGCATCTTTCGTGGCGTTGCGCTGTGCGTCATTGAAATAGGCGGGGACGGTGATGACGGCTTGTGTGACGGGTTCGCCGAGATAAGCTTCCGCGTCGGCTTTTATTTTCGCGAGGATCATCGCTGAAACTTCGGGCGGCGAATAATCTTTTTCATCGAGTGTCACTCGCACATCGCCGTTATCAGCGGCCGTCACGGCGTACGGCACGCGTTTCTTGGTATGCACCACTTGCGCGTCATCGGCTTTGCGTCCCATAAAACGTTTGACTGAAAAAATGGTGTTGTTCGGATTCGTGATGGCTTGATTGCGCGCCACACGCCCCACCAAACGTTCGTGGTTTTTATTTACCGCCACCACAGAAGGGACGAGTCGTTCTCCTTCCGCAGATGGGATCACGATCGGTTCGCCGCCCGACATAACGGCGGCCACTGAATTGGTTGTGCCCAGATCTATTCCAATAATTTTGCCCATGAGTTCCTCGTAATTTTTAACATTTGCATGTTCGAACGTACAAACATTCAGACGTTACTGTGCCACCCTCACGAGGGCAGGTCGTATCACACGTTCCCCAAGCATGTATCCATTTTGCACAATCGCGATCACGTGTTCGCTTTCAACATCAGCATTCGGTTCGTGCGAGATCGCTTCGTGGAAGTTCGGGTCAAACGCTGCGCCTTCCGCCGCAATGCGTTTCACGCCTTCAGCATCCAAAATGTTTTGGAGTTTACGTGCGATGAGTTCAATGCCGCTGGCCCAGGCGTCATCCGCTGGGCGGTTTTGCAACGCGCGTTCCAGGTCGTCGAGTGCGGGCAAAACTTTTTTGATGATGTCGCCTTTCATCGAAGCGTACATCATTTCGTTATCGCGTGCCACACGGTTTTTATAATTCTGAAACTCAGCCTGAGATCTTTGCCAGCCATCTTTATATTCAGATGCCTTGGAGTGTGCTTCTGCCAATTGATTTTGCAACGCATCCAACTTAACGACAGGCTGCTCATCCACAACTGGCGTTTCTTCCGCTAGAGTGGGTTGAGTTGCATCCATTTCTTCTTCGTAGATGTCTTTCTTTTTTTCAGTCATGCTCTCACTCTCAAAAATTTTTTTCAGGGAATGCGGACATAAGTCCATGTTCCCAAATTTATTATTTACTCGCCCGCGATACTATCATTCACCAGATTACTTAATAGGCCTGCGACATATCGAACCGTTGGGATCGTGCGCGCGTAAGACATGCGCATGGGGCCAAAAACGCCCAAGGTGCCTGTTGCCAGACCGGGCGCGCCATATCTTGCGATGACCATTGAACATTGACGGAGTTCCTGCCACCCGCCCGCGCCTCCGATCAGAACCTGCAATCCGCCGACACTGCTGTGGGTGGATGCGCGCGCGAGAAAATCCTGCAGAGTTGACCTTTCTTCAAATAGCCGCATGGCCCAACGCGCGTCATCTGAAGATTCTGCGAATTCAGGTTCACTCAAAACATTGGTCAATCCGTCTGTGTAGATTTCGCCCGAAGCGCTTTCGGACGTGCGCTTCATATCCTGCATCAAAAGCGTGATGATATCCTGCTCGAGCGCGTCAGCGCGGGATGCTTGAGCCGCGATCGCTTCTACAGAAAGACCGACCAATAGCGAGTTGAGATGTGTTGCGGCCTGACTAAGCCGGTCTTGAGTAACGGGTTCGGCCAATGTCAAAACTTGCTGGTCAACTTCACCGCCATCCAGGACCAATACCATTAAGACTTGCCGTCCCTGCGTGGAGATCAGCTCAATATGTTTGAAGCGGATCGTTTCGGCGTGCGGTGCTGTGACCAGTGATACACCCTGTGATTGATGCGCAAGAACTGAAGCGGCCAGAGTCATCCATTGTTCAACATCAGGGCGCACCTGAAAGAATTGATGTGAGATGGTATTTTGTACCGAGGCTGGCAATTCCGCTTTTTGCATCATTTGCCCGACGAAGACGCGATAGCCTTCTTCGGCTGGCACACGACCGGCGGATGTGTGTGGCTGCCTGAGGTAGCCCATCTCTGTCAGCGCGGACATTTCATTTCGGACGGTGGCCGTACTCAAGTCAAGGTGAAAGCGGTCCACGAGTCGCTTTGAGCCAACGGGCTGCGCCGTCTCAATATAATCGCGAATGAGAAGCAATAGAATGGTACGCTGTCTTTCGGTAAGTTCAGGCATGACGGCTCATAGTCTAACATGCAAAAATGAAGAGCGTCAATAAGAGGAGTGTAAGAGTTTATAAAAAATATTCCTGCACACAGCGGGAATATTTTGATGCGAAAGACAATTGCTTCAGCAAGCTGATGCGATCCAGAATTTAATAATGGATCGAGCTTAGATTATCCAGCTTGTCGGTGCTGTGGGTGGCGTTGATGCGGCGGATGGTGCCGGTGAGTCCGCGCACCACGAGACTTTCGGTTGTGATGTGATCGCCGTAATAACGGACTCCTTGCAGCAGTTCGCCATCTGTGATGCCGGTTGTTGCAAAGAACACGTCTTCAGACGAGACGAGATCGTTCATGGTAAGGATCTTGTCGAAATCATAACCTGCTTCACGGCCGCGCCTTAATTCATCTTCATCGCGCGCAAACAACTTGCCTTGAATTTCTCCGCCCATTGCGCGTAACGCGCAGGCTGTGATCACGCCTTCCGGTGTGCCGCCGATACCGAATAAAACGTCTACACCTGAGTTTGGCTGGGCAGTCATTAAGGCCGCGGCTACATCACCATCAGGAATTTCGCGGATGCGCGCGCCGGCTTTGCGAATCTCTGCGATCATGTCATCATGTCTTGGGCGGTCAAGGATGATCGTGGTTAGATCTTCCACCGCCCTGCCTTTTGCTCTGGCAATGGCGATCAGATTTTCGGTGATCGACTTTTCAATATTAATGACGCCTTTGGCTTCGGGGCCGACCGCGATCTTGTTCATATATAAAAATGGACCGGGGTCGAACATCGTCCCGCGTGGAGCGACCGCCACCATCGCGAGCGAATTTGAGCGGCCAAATGCCAGAGGACGGGTCCCATCAATCGGGTCCACTGCAACGTCCACGTCAGGTTGTGAGCCGTTGCCCACTATTTCGCCATTGAATAACATCGGCGCCTTATCCTTTTCCCCTTCCCCGATGACGATGACGCCGTTCATATCGACTGTGCCGAGGACTAAGCGCATCGCGTTGACTGCGGCTTGATCAGCCCCTTCTTTATCACCGCGCCCCATAAAGCGACCCGCCAGCATGGCCGCGGCTTCGGTGACACGCGCCAATTCTAGCGCGAGATTTCGAGTAGGAGTAGCGCCAAGAACGACCATTTGAATCTCCGAATTTATAGAATGAAGAACACGAGAAAATAATAACCGATCAGCGCGCCCCATAACCACGAATCAACGCGGTCGAAGAAACCACCGTGACCGGGAATAATGTCGCTTGAATCTTTGATTCCCGATTGACGTTTGATCATACTTTCGCCAAGATCGCCCAGGGTGGGCAGAGTGCCGAGCAATAATCCAAGGATCGCGCCCTGCCAGATGGTAATATCGCTTGTCAGGTTTCCAAAGGTTTTAAATACCCAGACATAAAATCCGCCTGTGATCAACCCCGTGAAAACACTGGCGGCATAGCCCTCCCAGCTTTTCTTTGGGCTGAGGCGCGGCGCCATTTTATGTTTGCCATACGCCCTGCCAATGGAGTACGCGCCCGAATCCGCTGCCCAGACGCAAAACATCACCAGCATGAACCACCAGCCGCCTTCAGGCAGGTTTCGCAGTTCGAAAAGGTATGATCCGATCCAACCGATGTAGGTAATGCCTGTCACGGTGATGGCAAAATCAAGCGCAGCTTGATCACGGCCGCGCTCATAAATAATTAGATGATATGCCAATGCTGCGAGTATGCTTGCAGCAAATACAGGCTGTGCAAATGCGGGAAAGAACATGCGCGTGATGGTGACCAACGCCACGCCTCCCACGGTGATATGCATCTGCGGTTCGAATTTCACTGCCTGAAAAAGATGAACATATTCCCAAGCCGCGCCTATCAGGAATGTACCCAATAATAAATAATAAAAGATGCCGCCTAATAGGATGGCGGGCACTCCAATTAAAGCAAGTCCGAGAGAAGTGATCAGTCTTTTACGCATTTGATTCCTGAAGTTCCCCCGAGGCTACCTTCCCGTAGCGCCTGTCGCGATGGGCAAACGACTCCAACGCCTGGCGATATTCTTCCTTATTAAAATCAGGCCAAAAGGTCGGCGTGACATACCATTCAGAATAGGCAGCCTGCCAGATCAGAAAATTACTCACGCGCAATTCACCTGATGTGCGGATGATGAGATCAGGGTCAGGGACACCCGCAGTATATAGATATTTACTAACCATTTCATCTGTCACTTTTTCAGGAGGCACGCCATCTTTCATGATGCGCTGGATGGCCTGCACAATTTCGTCACGCCCGCCATAGTTGAAGGCGATGTTCAAGATCAAACGGTCGTTGTTTCTGGTGACTTCAATAGCATCCAGCACTTTTTTCTGAAGAGAAGGAGCGAGCCGCTCCAGGCGTCCAATGTGACGTAACTGTACGCCTTCCTTATTTAATTCATTAAGCTCACGGTCTATCACATCTTCGAGAATATACATCAGCCC
This sequence comes from Chloroflexota bacterium, assembly GCA_026390015.1. Lineage (GTDB taxonomy): Bacteria > Chloroflexota > Anaerolineae > Anaerolineales > Villigracilaceae > Villigracilis. The sequence continues at coordinate 16,802 of JAPLGS010000166.1, forward strand.
TTTTACTTCCTCGGGCGGGCGTCCCCAATTCTCGGTGGAAAAAGCATAGATGGTGAGATATTTAACCCCAAATTCAACACTGGCGCGGATCACGCGGCGCAAGTTTTCAGTCCCCGCTTTATGCCCAGCCAGACGCGGCAAACCACGCTGCAAAGCCCAGCGTCCGTTACCATCCATGATCATGGCAACGTGTTGAGGAAATTTTTCAAGAGGAATTGCAGAGGGGGTTTCAGCCATGTGTTAAGTACTCTTTTAATGCCGCGCGCGACATCTCAAAAGAAAATACAACTACACTTCCATGATTTCCAATTCTTTGTTGTATCCATGTTTTCCAATATCTTCAATAAATTTATCGGTCAACTTTTGCAGGTCTTCTTCGCCGCGTTTGAGATCATCTTCGGTAATCAATTTTTCTTTTTCATAATCACGGATATCATTGTGCAGGTCGCGCCGAATATTTCGTACTGCAACACGGGCTTCCTCAAGACGGTGGTGCATGTGCTTGACCAGTTCACGGCGGCGTTCTTCATCCAGGGGAGGCAGATTCAAATGGATGACTTTGCCGTCAGAATTTGGATTCAACCCAAGGTTAGAGGCGCGGATCGCTTTTTCTATATCTTTGATGGATCCTAAATCGAACGGCTTGATCATCAACGAGCGCGGTTCAGGCGCGCTGATGGTGGCTAGCTGTATAAGGTGAGTAGGCGTCCCGTAATAATCTACAGAGAGTCTTTCCACCAGCGCAGGACTGGCCCGCCCAGTACGGACGCCAGCAAGATCCTCCGAAAGGGATTGGATCGCTCCACGCATCCGCGAGTCTGCATCTTTCAAAAGATCTTTAATTTCATCGGCACTCACTGTATTCCTCCTACCGCTTGTTAAATAAATTACCAAACTTACCAGCTGAAATTACGAAAATACGAACATAATTTTGGTTTGGTTGTTTACTTGGCTCTTCGTGAAAAATGATTACGCTTCAAGGATACCTTAAAACAAGAATTTATGCTATGGGAGCACATCGATATGATAGAAAATGGAAAAAGTTGAGAGGCTCTCAACAAAAAATCCTCTTTCTGTCCTGAAAACTAGACGAAAGAGGATCAATGTTAAACCGAAAACCTACGCAGTCACTAATGTTCCGACATGCTCACCGCGTAGTGCGCTCAGCAAGGCGTTTGTATCCCAAAGATTAAGAACAAGGATTGGCATGTTGTTTTCCATGCATAAGGTAATGGCAGTGCCATCCATGACTTCGAGACGACGGTTGAGTACTTCAATATAACTTAATTGATCGAATTTTTTGGCGTCGGGATTCTTCTTTGGATCTGAATCGTAGACGCCATCCACTTTCGTGGCCTTGATAACAACTTCGGCATCTATTTCGGTCGCTCGTAAGGCCGCGGCTGTATCGGTGGAGAAAAATGGATTTCCCGTTCCCGCGCCAAAGAGCACCACACGTCCCTTTTCAAGATGACGTATCGCGCGGCGGCGGATGTAGGGTTCTGCGATGGCGCGCATTTCAATGGCAGACATGACCCGCGTGAATACGCCCTGACGTTCCAAAGCATCCATCAATGCCATTGCATTCATGACCGTTGCGAGCATGCCCATGTAATCTGCGGTGGAACGATCCATGCCGCGTTCGAGTCCCTGCTTGCCGCGCCACAAATTACCCGCGCCGATCACGACCGCCACATCCACGCCCATCTCGCGGACTTCTTTGATGCGGCTGGCGATCGATTCGGCTTCATCTACATCAATGCCAAATCCAGATTTACCACCGAGTGCTTCACCACTTAGCTTGAGCAGGATCCGTTTATATTTCAATTCAGCCATTTATGCCTCCAAATTAATTCTCTGCCGTTTATAAAAAAAGCCAACCCGAAGGCTGGCTTTTAAAACTAATTACTGATTTGTGCTTTCGCCCAGTTCCCAGCGCTGGAAGCGGCGCACGATCACGCTCTCGCCAATGGCTGCAATATTTTGCAGGATCAGCTTTTCGATCGTGAGCGTTTCGTCGCGGATGTAGGTCTGGCGCAGAAGGCAGGCTTCATCTTTGAATTTCTCAACGCGGCCTTCCACGATCTTGTCCATCATTTTTTCGGGCTTGCCTTCTTCGATCGCGCGCGCGCGCGCGATCTCAGCTTCGTGCTCTAGCTCTGCTGCAGGAATATCATCTGCAGAGACGTATTTAGGTGCGCTAGCTGCGATCTGTAAGGCGATCTCATGCGCGAGAGTACGGAATTTTTCAGCGCGAGCTACAAAATCGGTTTCGCAATTCACTTCCACCATCACGCCCACGCGTCCGCCGCCGTGCGAATACATTTCCACGATACCGTTGGAGGCGGTACGGTCAGCGCGCTTGGCGGCTGTTGCCATGCCTTTTTCGCGCAGCCAATCGACAGCCTTTTGATAATCTCCATCGGCTTCCTGCAAGGCTTTGCGGCAATCCAACATGGGAGCGCTGGTCGCGGCACGCAATTCCTTGATCATCTGTGTTGTTATTTCCATTTCAATATCCTTAACTTTTTTTTCTGATCGACTATTCCGCGTTTGCGGATGCCTCAGCAGAATCATCTTCTGCTTTTGCGGCAGGCGCATCGCTTACAACCGGAGCTTCTTCCACTTTACGACTGACACTCAACTTCGCCAGCGTGGATTCTCCCAGTAAGGAAGATTCGCCTTCATCCTGGTCGGTATCAACAACAGGTTTGCGAGGTCCGCGAGTTCTGGGTTTGGCTTCAGTTTTGGCATCATCAACTTGTTCGGGTTCTTCTTCTTTGCGCATCGCCTTGCCTTCAAGGACAGCATCCGCGACTTTGGCAACGAGCAACTTGATGGCGCGAATGGCGTCATCGTTGGAAGGGATGACATAATCCACGTTGAGCGGATTGCAATTCGTATCCACCAAAGCGACGATCGGGATCTTGAGCAGATTGGCTTCTTTCACTGCGGCGTCTTCGCGTCCCACGTCAATGATGAAAAGCATATCGGGGCGGCGCTTCATGATACGCGCACCCGATAAACGGGTCGTCAATCGCAGGATTTCCCGTTCAATGAGCAAACCTTCCTTTTTGGTGAGGCGGCTAATTTCATCAGTGTCACGCAACTTTTCGAGGCGTTCCAATTCCTGGATACGCTTATACATGGTTGCCCAGTTCGTGAGCATACCACCCATCCAACGCTCGGTGACGTAGGGCATGCCGCAGCGGGCAGCTTCTTCAGCCACCGTTTCCTGGGCCTGACGCTTGGTGCCAACGAAAAGAATATTGCCGCCATTGACAACTGTGTCGCGAATAACGTTATAGCCCTGATTCAACAACTTGACAGTCTGTTGCAAATCAATAATATGAATACCGTTTCGCTCAGTGAAGATGTACGGTTTCATGCGCGGATCCCACTTATTCGTACGATGCCCAAAATGTACGCCGCTCTCAAGCAGGGCCTTCATAGATACTACAGCCATTATTACTCCTTAACTTGCGCCGTTCTCCAACGCACAGCAAAAACCGACGTGGAACGGAATGAGTTTAGCGGGGATATGGTCTTTCGACCTAACCCGCTCAGGGACGCTTATTGCCCGTCCCGGGCAAGATGTGCTTTCAAGCCCTGAGTATTATCGAAGGGTTTCAAAGCGACGCGATTATATCACAGGAATTTTGACGGAAAATTTTACGCTACTTTTCTGACCCGCAAACTGGTTGCAAAAACAAAAGTCAGCTCCGCCCGACTGAACTCCATCTTGAATATACTGTCAAGAAAACAAACAGCCCCGTTTTTCGGAGCTGTTTGTTTTTATACTACTGCTACCTGATCATACAATTGATGTCTAAGTAAATCAATATCTTTTTGCAAACGACCATCGCCGCTCCTGATCTGTTGTTTTATCTTTTCTATCGCAGACATGACCGTTGAGTGATCCCGCCCGCCCAATACTTCACCAATTTGAGGGAATGATATTTTTGCTTCTTCACGCAGTAAATACATCGCGATCTGGCGCGGATGAGCCACTTCTTTTGTTCGGTCACGGCCTAAAAGTTTTTCAACAGTAAGGTTGAATTTGCGGGCAACTAGATCTACTACACGCGCAGGTTCAACTTCACCATGCACAGGCAAAAGGTCTGACAATGCCATTTCCACAAGTCTCGGCGTGAGCGGCGAGCCGCTTAGATCAGCAAACGCGATGATTCGATTTAGAGCGCCTTCCAGTTCGCGGATATTGGAATTCACCTGCTTGGCAACACTTTCCAAAATTTCATCTGATATATGCCTGCCTGTTCGTTCAGCTTTAGAGCGCAGGATCGCGAGACGGGTTTCAAAATCAGGCGCCTGAATATCTGCAGTTAAGCCCCACTCAAAACGCGAGCGCAGGCGTTCTTCCAGTGTGACCAATGACTTGGGCGGACGATCAGATGAAACGATGATCTGTTTATCTTGCCCATGCAGAGTGTTGAAAGTGTGGAAGAATTCCTCTTGGGTAGATTCTTTGCCCGCGATGAATTGGATGTCATCAACCAGAAGTACATCTGCGGAACGATATTTCTCTCGGAAGGCTTGTGTCGTATGAGTCCGAATGGCGCTGATCATGTCATTCGTAAATTCTTCAGACGAAACGTATAAAACATTCAAGCCATCGGCGTAACAAGCGTTTCCAATGGCATGTAACAGATGTGTCTTGCCAAGTCCTACGCCTCCATACAAGAAAAGCGGATTATAGGCACGCGCTGGTTTTTCTGCCACAGCCTGACAAGCCGCGTGCGCCAGCCGATTGCCAGAACCGACAACGTAGGTATCAAAGGTGTAACGCGGATTGAGATTTACGTGGCGGGGTTTTGATTCGGGCGTGATAATTTCAATTGGCGCTGAATCATGCTCCGCATCGGAGTCGGCTTGTGAATCATTATTATCTGTTTGAGTGACAACGAAACTGACAGCTACGTTGGAATTCAGTATTCCGATCAGCATTCGGCTGACTGTGTTTGCAAGGCGGCTTTCCAACCAGTCGCGCGCATAAGCGTTGCGAACACCAACAGTGATCAAACCATTATCGTAAGATATGGGACGTGTATCACGCACCCAGGTATCGTAGGATGCGCGTGGCATTTCCATTTGAAGTTGTGCAAGCACAGAGTTCCAGGCCTGTTCTGCGTTCATAAAAATTCCTCGGTTTGGATGATAGAGTGCATTCAATAGCCCGCCTTCTTCTCGCGGCTCAGTAATCTTGGTATTATATTTTTAATAATTTCCTGCAGGGTTTTGGATGTGGGGGCGTGAAATGCACATCCGTTATATCAGCGTGGATACATTCTAGCAGATACTTGCATTAGATAACAGTCGCCAGCCCTACGGTAGGTTAAAAAGATTTGTTTTTTTAAGGTTGACTTTTGTTAAAGAAACATCCCGCAGTCATTGATATTCAGGCTTAGAGATAGAACAGGCGTTTCAGCCAAGTACACCTTCCCCCCGCTACGCACCCCCCATATATGGGTACAAACGACCATTTTGGAGCAAATGGCATATATCTATCTTAATAAATCATGACACACTATGCTTTCGATTCATATTAAATGAGACTCGAGTTCCTGTGATTCGTTTTGCAATGATTCAAGATTCGCAGGATTCAGCCTTGTATTCCAATAAGAATTCTGTTTATAAAAGCGGATTTTCCAGCGAAGGCTGAAGTTCATCACGCAAAATCATAGTTGCAGTGTTTTGAAAAAACTTCAATTAACTAAAGAGCGCCTTCACATCATCCCTGGTCAGAGACTTAAAGAAACTGGATTCATCGGAGATGATACTTTTCACCAGCGCGCGTTTCTTCTCTTGTAATTGTAAAATTTTCTCTTCCACGGTGTCTCGCGCAATGATCTTATATATGAAGACGGGCTTCGTCTGTCCGATGCGATGGGCGCGGTCGCTGGCTTGCATCTCCACTGCAGGATTCCACCACGGGTCGAGATGGATGACATATTCAGCGGCGGTCAGATTCAGCCCTACGCCGCCCGCTTTCAAGCTGATCAGGAAGAATGGAAATGATGGATCATTCTGGAACAAATCTACGCGGGATTGGCGGTTGGGGGTGCGCCCATCGAGATAAACATATTTGATGTTACGTTTATCGAGATCAAATCTGACAAGCCTGAGAGTCTCTACAAATTGTGAGAAGATGAGCGCTTTGTGATTCTCGGCCTGCAAAGTCTCCAGCGTTTCGAGCAGGATCTCAAACTTGGGCGCTTCGCCTGTATAGTTTTTATCCACCAGCGCGGGATGAATGGCGATCTGCCGCAGGCGCAGCAAACCTTCCAAAATCTTAAAGCGCGCATCGTTCATACCTTCGCTTTCGATCAGGCCGAGCAGTTCGGCGCGGAATTTTTCGCGGGTTTGTGTGTATAACTTTTTCTGCGCAGGGATCATGTCGGTGTAGACGATGCGCTCGGTGCGCGGCGGCAACTCGGGCGCAACCTGTTCCTTTGTGCGGCGCAGGATGAACGGGTACACCAAACTTTTCAATGTGGTCATTGCTTTTTCATCTCCACCGCTTTCGATGGGCGTGGCAAACGCGTGCTTAAAATAATCCATGTTCCCGAGCAAACCAGGATTTAAAAACGCGAACTGCGACCATAACTCGAAGGTATTATTCTCAACGGGCGTGCCGGTCATCACGAGGCGGTGATCTGCCTTCAACAAACGCGCCGCCTTCGCGCTCTTCGCAAGCGGATTTTTGATGGCCTGCGATTCATCCAGAATGATGTGGCTGAAATGATAACCGTGCAAAGTTTCAATGTCGCGCAGCATGGTGCCATAGGTGGTCAGCACAATATCATAGTCATCGAAGAGGGCGGTATCTTTGCTGCGGAGATTTCCCATATATTCAAGAAAGCGCAGCGTGGGTGTAAATTTTTCAGATTCTCTTTGCCAGTTGGTAATTAAACTTTTGGGGACGACGAGCAGCGTGGCTGACTCCGCGTTAGCCTGCTCCTGCAATGACTGGAGATAGGTTAACACTTGGACAGTTTTTCCCAAGCCCATGTCGTCGGCGAGGATGCCGCCGAAATTATATTCACGCAGAAAGTGCAGCCAGTCAAATCCGTGTTTTTGGTAGGGGCGCAGTTCGCCGATGAAACCTGTGGGAAGCGCATGTGGCGCGATCCGCTCGAAGGCACGCAGCCGCTCTCGGCGCTGATCCAGGTCCGAGGGCGGTTGAAGTGTTTCATCTTCTTCGAGAAGTTTATCCAGCAGGGGCAGATGAAAGTCGCTGATGCGAAATCCATCTTCCGTTTCATCCGCCAGATTCCATAGATGTTTATATTTCTCCATCCACTCTGAGGGGATCTGCCCGATGGAGCCGTCGGCAAGTTTGATGTAATGCTCCTTGCGTCTGAGTGCCTTGCGGACCGCGTGAAATGAAATTTGCTGATCGCCAAATTCAACAAAAGTTTTGAGATCGAACCAATCAATGCCTGAAGTGATGCTGACGCGCAGGGTGGCGGTGTTGCGATTGATCTTGCCAAGCTTGAGGGTGTCTTCGCCGTAAATTTCAAAACCCGCCTGCGTGAGTTGTGGGATGGAGTGCAAAAGAAAATCAAAGGGATGAGCGCGGGCTCTCAATTCAAGCGTGCCATATGGAAAATTTGGTCCTGCGCGTTTGAGGCGATAACTTGGATCGGTAAGCAGTTGATAAAAATATTGTTCACGCTCAAGTTGACGATGAACGCGGATCAAGTCCCATGATTCTGGGACGGTTTGAATCGCGAATGGTTCATCTTTTGCAAGCGGCAGTTCGTATTCTCCATAGCCGAAGTACAGATCGGCGCGCAGGGTTTTGTCTTTATCGTCGTGAAGATACAGGCGTGGAGCCGGGTCAGCGTTTACATCATGCCAGTGAATAATGTCACTTCTGATCGGGAGTATTTGCGCGATCTGCGCGAAATATTGTTCACGGAAAATATCCACCTGTTGAGCGGGGATCATGATCGGAAAAGATGGCAGAATGGTAAGCGCCTGTGTGTTGTTAATTTGAGCGATATGATCATCCAATAGTACCCAGGTTGGGTTGCTTGAAACAACTTCAATTTTTTTCTTGATGATCGTAAATTCGCTTTTATTTTCAAAACCCGCCTGTAACATGAGTTTGTTTTCGTCGCTTTGCAGGTCGATCTTTATATCGACCGGGTCCGGCAGAATATGCAGGCGGCGTTCAATATTCTCGGGGTAGGAACTTTTTCCAAGAAAAACGGGGATATCCAGTTTTGCAAGCAAGGAAAGATACATGGGCATGCCGCTGGTGACGCTTCCATAAATGCGGGTAATATTTTGCAGGATATTGAGAAAGGCTATGGCATCTTTGTTGAGATTAAGGCAGCCGAGCGGGTTTACCTGCTGATATATTTTATTGCCCGCCTTGATCCATTTTGAGGTTGAATTCAATAGTTTGTTGATCTCCTGGGGAGTAGCGGGCAGTTTGTCTCCCTGAAGAAGATCCCATTCATTTGTTTTGATCATGAATGGCTCAAGCGAATAAGAGTAAGAAACCCGGTTTGCGCTTCCATACCCATACCCATACTGCAGGGAGCGCTCCATGATCACAAGCGCAACATAACGATTGTAATTAGACACAGAGGCAGGCGCACGACGCGGAATTAATGAGAATGTTTCTTTGAGTTTGTTTTGCCAGCTGCCAGTGGGCGGTGGATTTTGAGGAATAATGGAGACCTCCTCTTCTTCCTCCTCTTCAAAGTCAGCTTCTTCTTTAAGGATCTCCCTCACTTCCAGCGCGGCGGCGACAATGTGTTTACAAAAATGATCTTCAGCATACGGGCAGTCACAATCAAAGCCGAGTCTGCCGGAATTCTGATCCACTTCGATCTCGACTGTGTAGAAGGCTGATTGACCTTCCACTTCACAGACAGCTTTGCTATTATTTTGGGATAAGATCACATCCAGCACGCGGCCTTCTTTATAATAAATATGTCCACGTTGGATGGATTGAGCGTCGGCGTACTGGGAGTAAGGGAAGTTGTCGAGGAGTTGGGCAGTGAGGCTAAGCATGGGGTAGATTATATTACACGCGCCTAATATGGTACACTGCCACAGAAAGGATCAACTATGACTGAGTTAAATATTATCCAATTGGACGGAGCCAGCCTGACTTTCGATCAGGTTCAAGCCGTGGCCTATGGTCAGCCCAACACACCACATGTGCAGATCGGAGCGGAGGCCACCCAACGGGTCGCACGAGCGGCGGATGCGGTCCAGACTCTGCTCAAACGCGGAGTCATCGCCTATGGAATCACAACTGGTTTTGGTGCATTCAAAGACCGCATCATCCCCCCCGATCAGGTGGAACGACTCCAGCACAATATTCTGGTGAGTCATGCAGTGGGCGTTGGCGATCCTTTTGATATCCCCACGACTCGCGCCATCATGCTCATTCGCGCCAATACACTTGCACGCGGACATTCAGGCATTCGCCCCTCCACTTTACAATTATTGATCGATATGCTGAATGCGGGCATTCATCCTGTGATCCCAGAAAAAGGTTCACTGGGAGCAAGCGGCGACCTCGCCCCCCTCGCGCACATGAGCCTGCCTATTATTGGTGAAGGCCTTGTGGAATATGAGGGTAATGTTTTATCTGGCGATGAGGCATTCAAACGCGCAGGGCTAGCTCCGATCAAACTGGCCGCAAAGGAAGGTCTGGCGCTAACAAATGGGACTTCCGTGATGACCGCGCTTGGCGTGCTGGAAACCCTGCGCGCCGAGCGTTACAGCCAGACCGCCGATATTGCCGGATGCCTGAGCCTCGAGGCCTTGAACGGGACTGACCTCGCCTTCGATGAGCGAATTCACAACCTGCGGCCCTATCCACGCCAGAAGGAATGTGCCGGGTATTTGCGCAGTGTGCTAAAGGACAGTCAATTTACGCGCGAGCATAGCTCGCTCAATGTTCAGGATGCATATACTTTGCGCTGTATTCCACAGGTGCATGGCGCGGTGCGGGATGCAATTGCATACTCACGCTGGGTCTTCGAGATCGAGTTGAATGCGGTCACGGACAATCCATTAATATTTATAGATGATGCGACGGGCGAAATTTCCGTGCTGTCTGGCGGCAACTTCCACGGTGAGCCGCTGGCCATTGCGATGGATTACATGGCTTTTGCTGTAAGCGAATTGGGCAATATCTCCGAACGGCGTATCATGCGCTTGACGGATGAATGTTCCAACACTCACACATTACCCGCCTTTCTCACCTCTGACGGCGGATTGAACTCAGGTTTTATGATCATGCAATACACCGCAGCGGCGCTCGCCACCGAAAACAAAGTCCTTTCACACCCGGCCAGCGTGGATACGATCCCCACATCCGCAAACGTGGAGGATCATGTCAGCATGGGCGTGACTTCCGGACTCAAGCTGCGAGACATCCTAGACAACGTGGAACGGATTCTCGCCATCGAGTTGATGTCTGCCGCCCAGGGAATTGACTTCCGCAGACAGGCCATCGGCGCCGAAAAACAGCTTGGCCGGGGCACGCGTGGAGCATACACGCTAATGCGTAAGCATATTCCCTTCATTGATTCGGACACAATTATGTCGGGATTCATTGAACAATCGCGCTTATTGGTTGCGAACGGAAAAATCGTTGAGAGCGTCGAACGCGCGCTGGCTTCTATATAAATCAAGGCTTCAGTCAACTGGCCGGCAAAAGATATTAATGCCCGTGAATCTTGTCTAAAATGCGAACCGGGCGCCCTCATCCGCTTTGAAAAATTTGATTCAGCCGCTTCTTTTAACCTTTCAAGGAATAGCCTCAAAGCGAATTGCTCAAATTTTCGCGTCTTTTGAGCTACAAGTGAAAAGCCCCAGCATTGAGAAAGTCATGTTGAAAATTGCTGGTGCGTCGTTCAATTCCATCTCTCTGGAATACCCTTTGTGGTATCATGTGTCAAACAGAGAAGGTCAGAAACTATGCAACCATACAATATATTAATTATTGAAGATGATACTATCGTCGCAAGAACAATTGAGCGCTGCCTGCGCGGGAACGAGTACCGCGTACAAGTAACGAATACTGGAGTAGCCGGGCTGCGGGCTGCCCGCCGCAAACTACCAGACCTGGTGTTGCTGGATGTGATGATGCCTGGAATGGACGGTTATACAGTGTGCAAGGAAATGAGGGAGGACGCGTTTCTTAAAGAAGTCCCCATTATTTTCTTAACGGCAAAGAACAAAGTCGAAGATAAAATCATCGGCTTAAGCGTGGGCGCGGACGATTATTTGGGAAAACCTTTTAATCTTGATGAGTTACTCCTGCGCGTAAAGGCAATTTTGCGCCGAAGTGTGCATTTCAATAAGCAGTCAGAACAAGCAGGATCTGTCATCTCCGGCACTGATCATAAATCCCACCTAATTCCACAGTCTGAAGTTGATCCGGTTATTCGGATTGGTGAATATTCGCTAAACACACGCACGTATGTGTTTACCAGCCCAAAGAAGGGAAAATTCCGCCTAACTCCAGTCCAATATACTTTGCTATATCATTTAATGACACACCCCAATAAAATTTTCTCACCTTCCCTTCTCCTCGATGAAGTTTGGGATTACCCGTCTGACACCGGCAGCGCGGATTTGGTCCGGGTCCATATAAAAAATATTCGCGAAAGCATTGAAGAAGATCCCAAGAACCCGGTATTTATAAAAACCGTCCAGGGATATGGATACACCATTCAAACAGATGAATAGGGCATCACTCCCTCGCGCATCTTTTAATCATGCAGAACAGATTGACATGAATTTTTTCAAGCAGCTAATCAGCCGGAAGTAAAAACATATTACGCATAAATAATTGAGGTTCCATTGAACAGCAATTCGGAGCCGGTCTGCGATTAAGGGGTATCCATCACCACTTGTTTATTATTCTTACCAACGCATTTATTCCTTGATGCCATTTTTTTCAAGGATGCATAAAATCAAATGTCTGTTCCTACTTGTCCACAAGAACAGACAACAAATATTGCAATAACGCGCTAATTTTATTCGTGGAGAATCGCAATGCAAGAGATTTTATATGATTCAATTGAGCTCACATTCCTTGAAACTTTGATCAATGAAGAGAACAGGCAGAGTGATCAAAACACGATACAACTGGACGCCATCAACAGCATCAGCGAATACGTCGAAGCTGACGAAGCCCTGTTTGTTCTGTTTGATTTTGAAAACCCCGATCTCGCAACAAAAAAACTACTTGGTTCAGACCTTTCCTGGAAATCAGAAACTACTTTTTTAGCAAATAGCAGCAACCTCTGCAGCACATTGCCGGAGACGATATCAACGATCGACTACGATAACCGGTCTGTGCTTGAACTTGATCCCGCCATTTTTGACATCTTCACCAGGCCGATCAGGAACATTATTCTGACTCCCATAAGTATTGATAAAACCATTTTAGGCGCCATGATTTTTACCAATCCTTCATTTAACTTTAATGATGAACGGCGAAGTAAATTTTTACAACTTATGGTTAAGGGGTTGTCAAATGCAATATTTGCAGTGGAACATAACCGCCAATTGATAGTCAGCAAGGCAGATCTCGAGGCTAGTCAGTGGGAGATCCTGAATTCACGTAATACGCTGCGAACTTTTTTTGACAATATTCCATCCTGTGTGTACATCGTAGACCGTTCGTACACCATCCTGGCGATCAACAGCCGTCGCAGTGACCGCATCAATAAGGCGCCGAATGAACTTGTCGGGGGGAAATGCTATGAAAAACTGTTTGGAAGTTCCGCACCATGCGCTCTTTGCAAGGTTACAGAGGCATTTAACGGGGTACCCGCCGTTCGTAATTTAAGGGAATGGGGTCCGAAGGAAACATTCATCCACTGGGAAATAACTACTATTCCAATTCGAGAGAACACCAACTTAATCAATCGAGCCATCGTCTTTGATGAAGACATCACTGAAAAGTGGTTGCTGGAAGCGGGGCTGATCCAATCAGAAAAAATGGCCTCCATCGGACAGTTGGCCGCCAATGTCGCGCATGAGATCAACAATCCGCTGTCAGCAATTATTGCCAATGCGCAATTGATGCTGCGCGACCTTCCCAACGCTGATGAGGATACGGTAGAGGCGCTTAAGCTGATAGAAACAGCCGGCATCCGCGCTGCAAAAATAGTGGGCGGGCTTTTGGAAAGCGCACGCCGGGAAAAACGTGAAGAGTTCGAAGAGATCTCATTAAACGAAACCATTCAAAATGCGATTTCAATGGTTAACTTTGAGATCAAAAATCGTTCCATCACCCTCAATCTCGAATTAGACAACGATATGCCGAACATTTTTGCCCACAAAAATAAATTAATGGGGATTTGGATCAACTTGATAAACAACGCCCTGGGGGCGATAGAAACATCCACCGGAGTAATAACGATTTCAACTCGCCACGAAAAGAACGAATATCGTATTGCTTTTTCTGATAACGGAAAAGGTATTGCTCCTGAACACCAGGAGCAAATTTTCAAACCTTTCTTTACCACAAAAGGAATCGGCAAAGGAACTGGTTTAGGTCTATATGTCAGCCTTCAGGTTATCAAAGAACACCATGGGGAAATGCACTTTGAGACAAAAGCAGACAAAGGCACAAAGTTTATTATCATCCTGCCCGATATCGAACGGAATGAAGAATGAGCTTATTTGTGCTTGTCAGCTACAAGGATCGCGCCAGACGAAATCCGATGGAAGGCGAGAGATGGTCAGGCAAGACCCCCTCTCGCACTGCGCAACGAGCCAATTTACGTGTGTAGTACCAGGCCCCGCCCCGTACCACATAGCGTCCTTTGGGTTTTATTTCCTCTCGATTCGTATTAGGACGGTAAGGGTATGGCATGAATAGAGATTGTGTCCATTCCCAAACATTGCCAACCATATCTGCCGCACCATACACACTGTCACCGCTGGGGGAATAAAAGCCAACTGAGGTTGTCCCTTTCTTGGCACTCTCGGATGTGTTACACCGCCAGGGGTCGAAGGTGTTTCCCCAGGGATAGATCCTGCCATCCTCTCCACGCGCAGCCCGTTCCCATTCCGCTTCGGTGGGAAGCCTGTAATTCATTTCGGTTTTCGTGTTGTACCATTGGATGTAAGCATCGACATCAATTTTAGATACTCCGACCACTGGATGATCATCCGTCCCTTCGGGGAAGGTATAACCGGGCCAATTGCGAGGAAGGCGGTGGCCCAGATCCCAGATAAATGTATAGTATTCCGCGTTTGTTACAAGATATTGAGAAATTTCAAAGGCAGGCAGGCTGACAAGATGCTGCGGCTGTTCGGCTATAAACAGATCATTATCCGACCATTCATAAGCCCAGTCTGATTCTTTTAACTGGAGCTGTTTGATATTTTCATCGCTGGTGCCCATCAAGAAATTTCCTGCGGGGACGGCGATCAACACGGAAGGTTTGATCTTATGCGGAGTTCGAGGGGCGGTCTCCCATCCTTCAGCATTCATTTTCGAGTCTGTCATGCTACACCTTTTCCTATGATAGATTAATGATGGAAGCGTATATCTTAATCACTTTGTCAATATTTGCACTTACATCCTTGCTTATTGCAAATAGAAATGGATCCTTGGCCGCCTTATTTTTATATACATCCAGTTGATCCACGGTATTTAGAATAGCCGTTTCCCATTCATTTGATGTATTTTTCACCCATTGCCCATATTGTGACCATTCTTGAAAAGCCGGTTGTTCGCTGGCGATCAATGGGATTTTTGATATCATATATTCAAGCAACCTGCCCGATCCCAGGCGAAGATCGAAATTCCCATAGGTTGGCGCAAGTCCAATATCCAATTTAAGTAGAATACTTACCCACTCCTCAAAAAAGCGCGGAGTATAAATCTTCAATTGAGACGGATCAATATCCAAACTCACATCCAAATGATTTTCCAAATTGCATAATATTAACTTTACCCGCGCATGCCTCTGACAAATATTTTCCAGCGCGGCAAGTAAACCACTCTTTTTTAAACCATCATAATTTACATTACTCCCCAAACCTATCCAGACTTCATTTTCAAGATTTTGGTTCAAGCCAGGGTACTGGTATGTATTTATATAATCCGGCACCTGATAAATATCTGTTATTTGCGACCAGTCGTCGGCCAGGCGGCCAGACGGCACAGTGGCCGCATCCACCATGCCAAGCCCCCACTTAAATTGATCTAACGGGATCGGGTCAATCAGGCTCTCGTTTCCAAGTGTATGATCTTCCAAAGGCACTCCCTCAAACCAAAATGAATATTCTGGCTGATCCTTCGTCAGAAAATTTACAGCCTGATCGAAATCGACGATCACCTTCTTGTCACGCGCTTTCCAATATTGAACAGCAGCAAGGATCGGACCGTATAAATAACGATAAATAACAAGAATATCCGATTCACTGCAGACCTTTTGCGCGTCTGCTGTATTCTGGATAAACGAATTCATACCCAGCGAATTCGCGCGATGAAGGCCAGTCCTGTTAATCGCATCCACCAAATTTCGGCACCGAAATTGAGCTCTGATTTGGTCAGCGGAATAACTTGAATAAATATATGTAACGATCACTTTATGGCTCCGAGTTCAGAAAAACTACTATTAATTTTTTGAGTCAGTTACCTGGCGAATCACATCCAGCCACAATCTTCCCAAACAATTCATTTCCCTGGCTCTGGCGGCGTGTTTCCCCGCCTCTCCAAGATTACGGCGGAATTCATCATCCATGATCAGCTGTCTCAAGTTGAGATGCCATTCATCAAGCGACTCTGAGATTATTCCACCCGCCTGCCAGCTGCGAAATGATGAAATTGGAGATGCGATCCAGGGAATTCCCTTTGCCCCCGCTTCAACCAATATAGTGTCGGGAAGCGAGGAGTTGAAAGGCAGGGTTCGCAACGGCACCAATAAGACATCGATCTGGCTGAGCAGATAAGGAAATTCTTCATGGGCCACCACAGGCAAATACTGACGCCGATTTTCCGGCAAATTCTCAAACAAACGATAAGCCTGCGGGTTACCAATAATAACGATCCGCGTATTGGAAAACTCACGGACGATCCGTATGATAAAACGGCGAATGAACAACAGATCTTCCAATTGACCGCTTGTACCCACCCAGCCAATATTAATGGTTTTGCGGGGATGCGAGCTTTTTTCCCAGAGTTTATTCTGTTGAGACCAGCCATCCGGTATAACGCAGACAGTTTCGGACGAATTATGCAAAAACGCAACTTGTATCTCAGATGGAGCTGTGACGATACTGGCCATTGAGACCGCCGAAGTATAGTCATCGCTTCTGGCTTGATTCCCCAAACCCTTGGAATTATATTCATGATGAGAGACGGGCTGTTTCTCAAAATCTGTATCCAAATCCATGATGATCGGAACATCATCAACCGACAAAGCGGACATGCTTTCAAGAAGCATCGGATTTGTATGCGGATTACTAGTGATCACAACATCCGGCCTGGCGTCTCTTCCAGAAACATACTCGCCCTTTTCGGTAACGCGGCAGCCTAAAGATTCCAAGGTCGATCTTAATAACGTCATCCGATTCGACTTTTTCTCCAAGTCCGGTAAAAGCAAAAAGATGTCGCCACTAAATTGAAGCTGCGGCAAATCATCAACATTCTTCATGGGGTTCGCTGATTCTTTTGACCCCAACTGATAATCAATATTAACCTGAAGGCTGCGCAAAGAGTCTGCCAGATCAGACCGTCCATCGACATACGCCTGTCGAATATTTAATTCGATTAACGCAGGCAGCAGTTCATCGATCTCATCCAAATGCTTGGAAACCAACTCCGCCGGACTTTCACTATTAATGATCTTTTCAAGCAACAACGCGGCCCGCAGAATATCATTCTCATTAATTATTTGTGTTTTACCAATCAAGCGCTGAAGCAATCGCGCCACGGCTGGAAGGTCAGTCGGGATAGGTTCTCCAAACCCTAAGGGGTCCTCAATTTCTTCAGCCAGGCCGATCTGGTGCTGAATGGTTTTATTTTCCGGATCCAGTTTTTGAGCCTGCAAATAAATATTTTTGGCGGTTTTCCCATCTCCACTTGCCAGGTAAAAATTACCAAGAGTTTGAAGGGTCTCAAGGTCATCCGGGTAATCGACAAGGATCTTGCTGAAAACATCCAGCGCATCAGCGAGACGGTTTTCATTTAGATACGTTTTGCCTAAAATTTTTCTGACTTTTAATTCTGGTTGCATCAGCTTCACCAATTTAGCCCGTTGCCGTTCGAGTTCATGATCGTGAATTATTAACCACAAACTTTTAATCACCTGTACAGACTCACCAAAAGGTATCACTCAAAACGACTCTTCAAACACACATGTTATTCGCAAACCGAATTGAAATTCCAAATCCAATCATCTTAAATGCGGAATGATTGCCTGAACAGTTGCCCGTTATTTATGGTGATCGATCGCAAGGCCGGCATATACATTTTTAGTCAACATATTCGGGGCTTATTTTTTCAAATAGTATAGTTTATTAATAAAATATATCCTATAAAGCCTTTCTGAAAATTGCGTAAATATGGGGTAAAACAATTTATGCGCAAATCATATCGATTTTATGCGCCATTTACTTACAATTTCAGGCATCAACTATAAAATTGATGCACTATGATAAATAATCTCAGCCAAATTCCTTCGGCCTATGGCATTTCAGGAATAAACACTCAGCCAAAAACGGCGGAGTCATCGACGGCGGATCTTCTCTCCTCTTTCAAAGAGATCCTATCAGCCATGATGCTAACGAGCGACGAATCGTCCACTGACCAATCCACCAGCTCTGGCATGAATGATCTGATGGCGCCCCTGATGATGATGCTGCTCGAAAAATTAGTGGCAGCACAGATGGAACAAGCGACTCCGGACGGCTCCCTTCAAAATGATATTTTATCGAATCAAGAACCATCCGACCGACCGGTGGGAGGGGTATTAACTCAAAATTACCACCCGGGACATAATGGTCTGGACTTTGGCGTTGCGGTGGGCACACCGATCGAGGCCACCATGAGCGGCAAGGTTGTGCATGCAGGCTGGAATAATCAGGGTTATGGGAACCTGGTCATTGTAGAGAACGGATCCTATCGAACCTACTACGCACATCTTTCGAGTATCCCAGTCTCAGTTGGTGACACCGTGACCAGCGGAACTACGATTGGTTTATCAGGGAACACCGGGAATTCAACCGGTCCGCATCTTCATTATGAGATCCGCAAGGATAATGTCCCCATCGATCCCACTTCAATGACTTTAGGCGCGTAGAGATGCGCCAATTAAATGTATTCAGCTGCTAAGCCACGAGAGACATGTTGATATCCAGTCCAGATTTAATCCAAGTATTAAGGCAAATCGCCAAAGACAAATCTGAGATCAGACTGTTGAATATCTATAAGGGATTGCCGATCTCTTATGATGCCAGCATTGATTTTGTGGACGATTCTGAGATTCAAATCCATGGCAATAAACATCAGCTTGCCTGTCTTTATTATCAGGGCGAATCCTACCTGCAGGCAGAAGAATTACCTTACATTATTCGGTCGCAAGTCATCAGCCTGAATCTGTCCAAGGAAAATGTAATATTTTCAAATTTTGAGGCGGTAAAAAATAATATCGGAAACAGAACAGAAATACGAGTTGAGCCCGATGAACAACTGGTGGTTACCATCCAGTTTAATGGATCTGCGGCCGATATTTTTGCGCCCCTAACTAATATTTCAGCGGGCGGAGCCAGTGTCATTTTTGAAGCTTACATGTTCCCCACCAGGTTGTGCCAGCCAGGAAATGACCTAACCATGACCATTTCACTTCCGGATAAATTTAAAAAACTTTCACAGAAGCCGGCGATCGATAGCAGGAAATTAAACCCGTATTCCCGTACTAATTCGACTGAAGGGCAGGATGGCAAAATTGTCATTACCGCCCGCGGAAAAGTTATCGCCGTGCAACCTGAGTTTCAATTGAAACGTTACCGGGTAAGTGTTAAATTATATTTCAAAGATCTGAGCCGCATCGTGGTCTTACAATACATATCACAACGCCAGTCAGAGATCATTCAGGATCTGCGAATATTATCCGACGAGTTGTATAACCTCAAAAGATAGTGATCCATGAGTTTTTCCGGTCCCCTTCCAGTTTTACCGATCACCCCTACAGCTGGCCAGGATATCGGCCTTCGTGTTCTTCAGCGAGTCACAGCCCAGATCCTTTCAGTGGCGGGCACCACTGCTATTCTGTCGATCGATGGGCATCCCGTGGTTGCTCAACTCACATCCGCAGATCAAGCGGCTAACCTGCTCTCACAACGCAGCGCGCAATTTATTGTTACACAATTGACCGATCAGGGGATCACGCTCAAGTTGGTAAAGAACGAGCAAGCTCAATCTGCGCAACCTGGCAATGTTTTCAATGGCCCCGAATTGGCGACGCGCCTTCTCCAGCAAAATAATATACCCGCAACAGCGAACACCTTAATGATGGCGCGATCCATTCTAAAGCAGCATTTGCCGGTTACATCCGCTTTACTCAATGAACTGCTGGGCGCCCTTTCAGAATACGGCCCATGGGGCGAAGGCGAGGCGGAATTGGCGGCAGCCCTGAAAGCCGCCGGTCTTCCCGTAACTGCAGAAAGCCTAAAGCTGGCATCCCGCCAGACGGTTCAGACAGGCAACAGCCTGTCTCAGCTGATCGCCATGCTTTCCCAATCGAGCCGGCAGGAGCTGCCGGCTGACTTAATGAGGCAGATCAATCAGAATTTACAGATCCTGAACACAGTGGTTTTGAAAGGCGATGGAGATACTTCCCAGTTGGCCGAACAGCTCAAGGCTTCAGTCGAGTTATTGGGCAGATCATTGGAAAACATATTATTGGAGCAATCACAAAATCCCAATTCTCTTCTTCCCGAAAAAAGCCTGACAAGCCTGGTGCGGTTACAACAAATGCTCGAACAGTTTGGAAAAAAAGAAAACGCCCAGGCGGTGAAAGAATTTCTTACGGATATTCATCAAAGCCAGTTCATGAACGTTAAACCAGACCCAATCCCCGGGAGCGGTGTCTGGTCTGAGATCGGTTTTATGATCCAGAGCACGCAGCAAAAAGCGGAAGAAAAGTTTTCATCCGCGCGCCTGCGGGTCGCACACGAAGCCAGAGCAGATTCAAATGGAATTAACCCGGCTTATACCCGTCTGGTCATTCAGGTGGATTTGAAACCCGGCGAAACAGTGGAAGTGGATCTTTCACTGGTGGGAAAGCAGATCCGAAGTTCGGTGATCGCACCGGATCCGGCGTGGTGTGATCAGGCTCAGAATGAATTAGCTTCTTTTGAGGCGGCTCTTCAATCGCTTGGTTTTACACTTAAAGATATGCAGATCGGGATCGGGGAGCCACAGCCCGTGAATGGGATCACGATGGCCGCTGGAAGCACGAATTTGACGGCCGTAAATATCGAGATCTGACATGGACTCCAAACATCTTAAATTTACACGTCATATAGAAAACGAAGCCAGGCCTTTGATGGCAGCCGCTTTGCGGTATGATCCTGAAAAAGGCGGCGCTCCGAGGGTGATCGCGAGTGGTCAACGAAAGGTCGCGGAAAAAATACTGGAAGAAGCCAGAAAACACAACATTTCGATCTTTGAAGACCCCGCGCTCACTGCCGCACTATCCAGCGTTAATTTGGGTGAAGAAATACCCGCTGAACTTTACCGAGTGGTGGCCGAAGTATTGGCCTACATTTACCGGGTCACCGATAATTGTGACAAATGATCAGCGCTGGCCGATGTTTTAGACTTTGAACGAAACTCCCATTCCGTTTCAAATAATAATTCTGAACTTAAAAAAATAATCCGACGCTGAAAGTTGCGTCGGATTATTTTTTTCCTTATACTATACTAGCGCTTCAAATTGACCAACTCTTGCAGGATCTCATCCGAGGTGGTGATCACACGGGATGAAGCTTGAAAACCACGCTGAGCCAGGATCATATTGGTGAACTCCTGAGCCATGTCCACATTTGAGGCTTCGAGATAGCTGGCGGCGATTGATCCGCGCCCACCGGTGGAGGCGGCGCCAATTTGAGCGTCACCTGAGTTCAGTCCCGCCAGGAAGCTGGTATCTTCACCTTTCATTAAACCAGTAGGATTGTTAAAGCGGGCGAGCGCCACCTGACCAACCTGCTCCGACAATCCATTCGAATACATCAGGGAAATTATGCCGTCATTGGGAGAGATGTAAACATCCGTTACGTTTCCCGCGGACAAACCATCCTGACTGGTGACTGTTGCGCTGTTCGCAGCTGCCAACTGTGTTAGTTTGGAAAAATCGATTTTGGGCGAAAACGGAGTTTTTGCACCAGCTGAGGCCGGAATTGAAATAGGTGTGGTTGGCCCTGCTATGGGCGAAACGATCTGGCCATTACCATCAAAAGTGATCGAGCCAGCGCCCGCCGCACCGGCAGGCGAGGAGGTGATCGCCCATCCCCAAGTCAAAGGAGCTGCCGTTCGAGTGAATGTAATCGAAGCCATTTGTAGTTTACCTAAAGAGTCGTAAACACCCATTGAAATGGTAGTCGGAGTGGCTGACGTCACAGCGTCTGAGCTAAGATTACCACCCAGTACAACATCTGTCGTAGCCTTGGCCAAAGTTCTGTCGGTAACAATGTTGATATCATCTACCGGAAGACCCGTATCGATTTTCCCGTTTGCATCCGCCATCCAACCTTGAGTTCTTAAACCTGAAGCGGAATTGACGAGGTTACCTTCCATATCGAGACTCATGGAACCTTCACGCGAATAGCGGCGGTTTTCATTGCCGTAGATGAAAAAGCCGTCGCCTTGCACACCCAAATCCATATTGCGGCCGGTACTTTGCAGTACACCCTGGGTGAAGTTAGCGGAGATGTATCCCAGATTCACACCGAGACCGATCTGAGTGGGATTGACGCCGCCTTGAGTTGCAGTAGGAGCCGAGCCCGGGCTCATCATTTGAGAGAACTGGTCCTGAGAAAGTACGCGACTGGCTTTAAAGCCCATCGTATTGGCGTTCGCGAGATTGTTGGAAACGACATCCAGATATTTCTGTTGAAGACTTAAAGAACTAATTGCGGTGAACATAGAGCGAATCATTTTATTTTCTCCTATAGGTTGATCTTCAGGCTTCCTCCAGGAGGGCCAGCCTGTTGAATTTTGAAAAGGAATTATCCTTTTAGATCGATCGAAGACTTTTGGCTGTCATCTGCCGGATCGGCAAAGACGACGCTGTCAATTTGGGTAAACACTCCTTCACCGCGCTGGTCCTTATCCAGTGCTGTGACAACTGTCCGACTCTGGATATTCACAATGAAAGCCAGATCATCGACCATGACCAGCGAAGATTTTCCACCGCGTTTTTCAGCCTTATCAATGGCATTTGAAAGACGGCTTACGTTTTCGCTGCTCATATTAATATCGCGGCTTTGTAAGCGGCTTTGCGCATGGTTGGAAAATCGAACGCCCTGAACGTTTTCAAGCGTCTGCAGGAAACTCGTCCCTTGTACCGAACTGACTGAGCTGGCCGGTTTTGCAGGTTGTGCGCCGCCGCCATTTACCCGTCCAAGCTGAACATGAAATGGATCTGCCATAATTAATTTCCTTTTATCTCGAGAACATTACTCAGATCCACTCTTTCGTCGCCGATGAGAATTTGAGGATTGTCTTTATCGGCAATAACTCCATCCACTACGCCTTCGAGAAGTTTTCCATCAGGACGGTTAACCTTGACCCTTTTACCGATCAGGCTCGCCAGATAAGTGGTCTGGTTCGAAACGGATGCTTTATCCATGGAAGTATGGATGTAGCGCAGCTCTTGAAGCGAATTGAGTTGAGAAAATTGACTCATCATCTCATTGTTATCCATCGGCTCCAATGGATTCTGATGAGTTAACTGCGCCATCAAGATCTGCATAAACTGGGCGGCATCAAGCGCGTTGCCGGCAGTGCCGCCCGCTTTGGCTACACTGGCCGCAGGCAGCTGGTTGAGGCTTGAAATACTGGTTACTTGCATTTGTTTTCTCCTTTTTTATTGAATTGATATTGCCTTCGGTCAGATCAAATAGTCAATTTCGCTGGATGATCCGCCAATTCGTTGCGGGCGCTCTCTTTCCACAATTACCGATTCAGCCTGTTGAGCACCGCGTTGAGAATATTGGCTGAAATGCGGGCCTTGCTTTAAGAATCCTCCTTCCTGTTTGGGTTGATCGTACTGGCTGATATTTAAGCCTGTGAGGTTTACGCCAGCATCTTTCAATGACTGACGCAATTGGTTTATTTGAGTTTCAAGCAATTGCCCGGTCGCGGCCTGTTCTGCAAAAAAAGTCACACTGACGCCCTGCGTATTTTTGATCATCTGCACATCGATCGTGCCTAGATCCCTGGGATTCAACTGCAGGTGCATCGTTGTGTTTCCGCTTTTAATCCTAACCTTCATCTGACTTGTGACTTGCTGGATCACATCCGCGGCCAGGGCATTAACCTGCGCGCTAGATAATTTCCCGGGCTCCTTGATGACAACTGTTTCTTTGGCTGCGCCAGTGGCGACAACCGTCGGGTCAATGTCTGCTTTGGCTTCCAGTTTTATTTTCTCATCTGCAGGCTGGGCTTGACTGACTCGCAAACCTTCCTGGGCAGCCACTAATTCAGAAGAAGCAGATCGAACAGCCAGCGACGGTTGTTCAACAGTTCCCACGCGGGTTTCTTTTATTGCCTTGTTAACATCCAATTGCATCTGACTTTGACTCTCATCAATTTTCAAATTAATTTCAGATGCGCGGGAACCAGTCGCGACGATCTTTTCGCCGTTCAGGTTTGTTTGGTTAGGAGTTTGCGTAACAACTTTTTCACTATCACTACCAGAGAGAACAGTTGTTAATGGCATTGGGGTTTCAACATCAGATTGTTTTATATTTTGGGCTGCCTGTTGCTGATTTTCAACAGAGGTTGTCCTTCCTACGGCCGGCGATGAAAGCGATGCGGCGCCAGCGGAATCCGCTTGAACGGAAGAAGTCATCTTCACAGTTGAGCTTTGAATTTCAACCACAGGTTCAACAGCTACAGCTTGAGCGAAAGCAGGTTTTGGCGCGGATGAAAATATTGCGGCGCCAGCGGAATCCGCTTGAACGGAAGAAGTCATCTTCACAGTTGAGCTTTGAATTTCAACCACAGGTTCAACAGCTACCGCTTGAGCGGAAGCAGGTTTTGGCGCGGATGAAAATATTGCGGCACCAGCAGAATCCGCTTGAACAGAAGCAGTCATCTTCACAGTTGAGCTTTGAATTTCAACCACAGGTTCAACAGCTACCGCTTGAGCGGAAGCAGGTTTTGGCGCGGATGAAAATATTGCGGCGCCAGCGGAATCCGCTTGAACAGATGAAG
>JAPLGS010000125.1 GCA_026390015.1 Chloroflexota bacterium
ATCTAACCACACTCTGCTAAAATATGCACGAGGGAAAGTCGCCGTCGGGAACAGCCTCGTGCTTATCCCATTTCTCTTGCCTCTGGCATGACATACCTTGTGCGACTTTCCCTTTTTGGTTTCGGCTTGTCCGAGTTAGGATTTACACAGTTCAAAATATTTTAACTGTGAGCTTTTTCAGCGAGTGACACATCGTCCCGCTGTATATTTAAGAACGCCACGAATTTTCGGGAAATTCGTGGCGTTCTTGTGGTCTTGTGTAAACCCTATATTTTTAAAATCCACCTTTTCTGATGACTGCCTTATACCATTTGGCGCTGTCTTTCAGGATGCGTTCCTGTGTTTCAAAATTAACCCACACGATACCGAAGCGTTGGGCGTAGCCCTTTGCCCATTCGAAATTATCCATGAGCGACCAGGCGAAGTAACCAGCCATGGGCACGCCCGCCTGCATGATGCGGTGAACAGCAGCGAGGTGAGTTTTATAATAATCTAAGCGAAGCGTATCATGTACTTCGCCATTTTCATCGGGGGCGGTGGAATAACTCGCTCCGTTCTCAGTGACATATAATTTGAGCGGCTGATAATTAAAGTACATCATGCCAAGCACACCCGCCAAGCCATCGGGGTAATTTTCCCAATTCATTTCGGTCCAGTTTTCGGGGGACTTTGGTTTGGGAAAAACGGTTTGCGGATCATTACCCGCGGCATTTGAACGGACTACTTCGCGGTTGTAATAATTGATACCAAGGAAATCAGTCGGCGCGGCAATGGCTTTGAGATCGCCATCTTTGATGAAGTTCATTCCATTTGGCAGGAAGCCCTCTTTCTCAAAGTTCGTGATCACATCGGCGGGATAGCCGCGTCCGTATAGTGGATCGGCAAACCAGCGCGTCCACTTGCCGTCTCCTACTCGGACGGCATCCAGGTCAAAGGTCGAGTTTGAAGCGGCCATTCTCCATCCTACATTGAGCACAATCCCCACTTCCGAATTTGGACTGTTCTTGCGGATGATCGGCACAGCCCAGCCGTGCGCAAGCATCACGTGGAAACTAACGGGGATGGCGCGTTTCATATCATGATAGCCCGGAGCATGTTCACCCATATCGTTTGAGACCCATGCGACGCAGGCAGGTTCGTTGATGGTGATCCAATTCTTTACACGGTCACCGAGCGCCTGTGTGATGGCTTCGGTGTATTCCTTAAAAGCCTCGGCTGTTGAGCGTACTTCCCAGCCGCCTTCATCCTGTAAGGCTTGCGGGAGATCCCAGTGATAAAGGGTGGCATAAGGGGTAATGCCCGCAGCCAGCAAACCATCTACAAGTTTGCTGTAGAAGTTAATTCCTTTTTGATTTATCTTGCCACGTCCTTTTGGCAGAATGCGCGGCCAGGATATTGAGAAACGATAGGCTTTAAGACCAAGTTGTTTCATCAACTTGATATCTTTACGCCACAGGTGATAATGATCGTTGGCTGTATCGCCATTGTCATTGTTGTTGACTTTACCCGGCGTGTGCGAGAAGCGATCCCAAATGGATTCGCCTTTGCCGTGTTCATTCCACGCGCCTTCGATCTGATACGAAGCGGTTGCGGCGCCCCAGACAAATTCTTTCGGAAAGTTGTTAATATTTTTTGGCATGTTTTCCTTTTTGTGTTTATTGATTTCTGATGGGTGAGTTTATTAATTCAAGATTTCTTTGGCAAATGCTTCTTCTTTTTCAACGCCTGTCAGATAGTGTTTATACAAATCCACCAGATGACTCAACGGTTCTTTATAAAATTCATCGGGATTGACGATCATCTTTGCATAATCAGGGATCGGTTTCACCTGCGGTTTTGTCTTCGCAAATTCCTGAATGACTTTTGCATGAGGTTTGAGCGAGCCGTCTGGCCGCACCATCCCAAAGAAACGTTCATGACGGGCGTTCTGGCATGGAGGTAAATTCCATAATTCGGGAACGTAATCGGCAAAGCACCAGAGCATCGCGCCTGTCGCGCCGCTGTCTTGTAATTTGGGAATCGTCAGACTCAGGAATTCGGCGAAATCATCTTCGCTGGCCATGAACTGTTCATGTTCACGCCCATTCGTTTCTATCCATTTCATAGTATATGTCGCTTCGTTGGGAAGTGCGGTACAGCCGCCGAACTCTTCCATCAGCACGGGCTTGCCGCTCAACGCAGATGTAAGTGCGCAGGTGAACGGGACGAAGTCAGGGTCAAGCGGTTTACGCGCCCAGGTTGTGTACATGGGATAGGAATGCATCACCGCCACATCTGTGTGCGCGTAAACTTTGTCAATTCGCAGACCGTTGTCGCGATGCAAACCGTCACCGTGCAAGCCTATGGTGACGGGATGATGCGGGTCAATGGATTTGATCAACCCGACCATTTCCTTTACCCATGCCGCTCCATCCTCAGAAGTATTGGGCCATGCAAATAGATCGGGTTCGTTGCCGAGATTCCACATCCAAATGGCGGGGTGATCTTTGAGCGCGCTGATAACTGTTTTCAAAAGCAAACGGGTTGCCTTCAATGCCATGTCATCGTGGAACATGTTACGATAACCTTTGTCGGTTATTTTGCCGTTGCTGACAACATCATGCAGCCAATGTCTGTGCGCCTGCGGAGGCAAATCCCCGCCCAGCAACCAGCGCGGACTCCAATTCGGTCCGCTCATGTGACCGGTGAAGAAGGTGACGTCGAGACCGAGTCCGTTTTCGGCGGCGATGTCCGCGACCTTTATCAGATTGGCAAGCGCGTCCTTATTCACCGAATCAGGCTCGGGTTGGAAATCATCCCATAATAAAAATAAGCGGACGACATTCAAGCCAATCTCTTTAATGACATTGAATTCTTCGCGCACTTCGCCTGCGTCAAAATTGCTCCACCAATACATGGCCTTTCGGCGCGGCCAGTAGTTAACGCCTAGAGTAAATGGGTTGCTCATAAGATCTCCACAAATTATGGCGCTGGAACGAATTTGGTTTTAACTTCGCTGATCTGCGATCCAAGCACTTCAATTTCTTCCAATCGATTGGTTCCCAGCCCGGCTTGCGCGGCAAGCTTGATGTGATTGTCGGCGCGCACAAAGGGGGAGTTGGGATAATCACCTGTTGGGTCATGTCCCATGACAGCAGTGGCGACTGAGTCCGTTGCGACTGGATTCTTTCCAGCGATCAAAATTCCCGGCTCGATCGGGGCGAGGGATTTGATCCACGGACCCTCGCCGCCTTGCGTGGTCTTGATTCCATCGATCAAACTGAAGTTGATGGGGCGCGCACGGTTGATATCAACAATGATGCGCGGCAGACGCGCCCGGGTTTCGGATCCAGTGCCGTGGAATTCGGAGCGGTATTTGTCCTGATCGCTCAAACGATAGAGGCGGTAGGGCACAAGACCGTACAAATTTTTCATGGTATGTGTTATGCCCGCAAGATCGTGGTTCTTCATCTTGGAGACCGACATGAAGACATCTACATCCTTCAAAATTCGGTTCACTGTAAAAGTCTTGTAGATGTGGCTGTTAGCTCCCACGGATATTTCCGCGAAATCAGAATAAGGCTTGGTGTCGTTCAAATCGATCAATGTCACGCCAAGGTCTTTGGCAATTTCCTCATAGCCCCACATGGAATAGGATTCCCATTCATAGACCGCCTCAACGATGAATACTTCCTTTGCGCCTGCCGCTTGTACTTGCTTGACCAATGCGCGCACCACCTCTGGGTGAGTGACGTAACTCTCTTCAGCGGGAATGCCGTTGAGCAATCCTGAAGATACTCCCCCAGTCAGATTGGGTTTGATGGCAACGCTGTCACCAGGTTTGACCACATCTCCCAATCCGCCTAGTTGATCTATCAGTGTTTGCATCTGACTTTCGATGGCGGCACGATCATAGGTCCGCACTTTACCGATCGCCACCGAGGCTTTTGATATGCTAAGCGGCATGCTCTCCGCCGGAGTAGGATTAAGAGATTGACATCTGCTCGTAAGCAGACTCGCTGCCACAATTCCGCCAACGCGTAAAAAATCACGGCGGGATAATCTCGATTTTTTTATTTGTTTGTTCATAATGTTCCTTTCCAAAACATATGCCTACAAATTTACACGGTGTCAGCGAGACTCATGCGTGTGGCTTTGCCATCCAAAATCGCATCAGCCATATTCTCGACTTCGCCGCGATAAAGGTCTTCCCCGGGGATTGAAATGACTTCTTCTTTGTCGCCACGCGTCAGCGCGATCTTCTCGTTTTCATACGGTTGGAATGGCTGCGGGATCGAGAGCGTGCCTTCGTCTCCCGCCAGCTCGATGTAAGATCGGCGAGGAGTGCGAAGGCCGCTGTCGAATTGAGCATAAACGTTATTTGGGAATCGCATCTGGCCGGCGAACGTTTCATCCACGCCGCTTGCCTGACCCGTAACCTGCCAGCCAAATACTTCGACAGGTTCAGCGCCGACGATCAAGCGCGCGTAGCTGATCGGGTAACATCCCACATCCCAGATGCCGCCGCCCCCAAGTGATGCATTGAGACGTACATCATCTTCATTTCCGAGTTTGAAAGTGAACGCCCCGTGAATGACTTGAAGTTTGCCAATCGCTCCGCTATCAACCAGTTCCTTCACTTTAAGTGTTTGCGGATGATGGCGATACATGAACGCTTCCATGAGAACCACACCTGCTTTCTTCGCGGCCTCCGTCATCGCATCCACATCCTCAACTGTATT
The DNA here is from genome assembly GCA_026390015.1 of Chloroflexota bacterium. Classification (GTDB taxonomy): domain Bacteria; phylum Chloroflexota; class Anaerolineae; order Anaerolineales; family Villigracilaceae; genus Villigracilis. The sequence goes on from JAPLGS010000125.1 coordinate 4,722, forward strand.
TGCTAAAGGCTTTTCGCAAAGAATGTGTTTACCTGCCTGTGCCGCCTTGATCGTCCACTCCGCATGCAGGCTGTTGGGCAGGGGATTGTAGATGACATCGATATCGGGGTCGGCGAGCATGGATTCATAACTGCCGAATACTCGTGGAATGTTCCTTTCTTTGGCGTATGCCTGCGCCCGCGCCGTATCACGGCTCGCGACAGCGGTCAACTCATTTCGCTCTGATGCTCGAAGCGGCGGCAACAATACTTTGTTAATGCGTGCGGTGCTCAGTAAACCCCAACGAAGTTTTTTCATGTAGTCTCCTGTGTAGTGATTAGTTCTTTGGCTTTACGCACAGCGGAACTGGCATCTTTTGCAAATCCATCTGCGCCGATGCTATCGGCAAAAGACTGAGTCAACGGAGCGCCGCCAACGATCACCTTGACCTTGTCGCGCACGCCGGCATCTTTTAGCGCCTCGATGGTTACTTTCATATTTAGCATGGTTGTTGTCAGCATGGCAGACATGCCGATCATCTGCGCGCCGTCATTGACAGCTTCAATAAATTTTTCGGGAGGAACATCCACACCAAGATCGGTGACTTGAAAGCCAGCGCCTTCAAGCATCATGACCACCAGATCTTTGCCGATATCGTGCAGGTCTCCCTTCACCGTGCCGAGCACTGCCTTGGGGTTGGTCTTTTTGCTCGATGGATCTGCCTGACTTGCCAGTAACGGTTTGAGCATCTTCAAACCAGATTGCATCGCCTTGGCTGAGACCAGCATCTCAGGCACATAAAACTCCTGCGCTTCGAATAGACAGCCTACTTCCGTCATTGCCGGGATCAATGCTTCGTTTAGTATTTGTTCTGCGGGCACATTTGCGGCGAGGGCTTCGTTTACACCCGCCTGAGTTTCCTGAACATCGCCATTAACCACGGCATCGAAAATTTTCTTGGGGTCCATAGGTTCTCCTTTTACTTGTTATAAACGCCATACTCTTGCAGTGTTTCCCACATCGCCATGATATTTTCTGGGGGAACATTCCCCTGAATATTATGGACCGTGTTGAATACAAATCCGCCGCCCGGCATGAGGTCTTCGACGCGCTTCCTTACATCTGCGCGCACTTCATCCGGCGTGTGCGATTCATCGAATGCACTTTGAGTATCCACGCCGCCGCCCCAGAAACATATATCCTTGCCAAACTCGCGCTTGAGTTCCGCAGAGTCCATGTTTGCAGCGTTAACCTGTACCGGGTTCAAAATATCCACGCCAACTTCGATCAGGTCAGGGATAAGTTTGCGGACGGCTCCGCAGGAATGGAAGAATATCTTCGCATCCGATTTTGAGTGGATGTAATCAAACATTTCCTTGTGGAATGGCTTGAGTAGTTTGCGGTATGAGATGGGGGAGATTAGTACGCTGTTTTGCCCGGCGAGATCATCAGCCATTTGAACTACATCAATAGGAATGCCTTCCATTACTTCAAACATTCTTTCCCAATAGGCAAGCTGCAGGTCGGTATATTTGCGCAGGATTTTTTTTGCAAGCTCAGGATTTCCCGCCCAATCGGTATAGCCGTCTTTGAATCCGCGTGTCCATAAATACAACTCGAAAATCCCAGCGGAGATGTTGCCGACCACGAGTGCACGTTTTTCTTCTTCGAGCACTTTGGTCGCTGCCGCGCGCAGACCATCAAAACGGGATGGGTCGAGTGGATCGGGCAAAGTATATTGATCCACCATACCTGGTGTGACCTCCCCGCTGAGCGGATGTTCGAACATGTCGTAGTACATGCCGCCATCTGTTGGCATGCGCCAGCCAATCTGATATTCATCATGGAAGTAGCTGTATCTGCCATCGGGAGTCAACTTGAGTTCAATTTTGAAACTGGCGGTGGAGCGGGGTGAGATATTGCGAAGGTCTACACCCAACCGCTCCATCACATCATCATCCACCTGGGCAAGCTGTTGCAGGATGTCAATAATTACGACTTCCTTATCAGGCAGTCCCAGATATTTACGTAGGCGTGCATACGCTTTGGCCTGAATGCCGGTTACCACTGTACCTCCCATATCATAAGGAACGCGATCAGGTTCCTTGTGATTCAATGCGGTTAAAACACGTTCACGAGAATTCATTTGAAGCCTCCGTTGGAGTTTGATTTTTAACAACACGCTACAAATAAAATTTCTTCGGTTACATTTTACAATTAACTCTGCTTATGGATCGCATCCATGCATGCCTGCGCTGTTGCTGTAATTTGATCGAATGCTTCAGCCGCCACAAGTTTGTTGGATACCAAGTTTCCGCCGATGCCAACTGCCACCGCACCAGCGGCAAGATAGTCTCGCGCATTCTCGGGACTCACTCCGCCCGTTGGTACCAGCTTCAGGAAGGGCATGGGCGCAAGCACATCCTTGATAAATTTTGGTCCGCCCAATTGCGCGGGAAATACTTTGAGCAATTCCGCTCCCGCTTCATGTGCTTCCAATAATTCGGTGGGGGTCAGCCCGCCGCACAAAACCAATGTCTGACGTTTGACGCAGGTTGTGATGACTTGTCGACGCAGGGCGGGTGTGACCAGAAATTCTGCACCTGCATCAATCGCCGCTTCGGCCTGCTCGGGCGACAGGACAGTTCCCACGCCCACACAGACAGCGTCACCCAAGGCTTTTCGAGTCGCAGAGACAGCTTCCAGTGCGCCTTGACCCGTGAGGGTAAATTCCAATACGTTGACGCCGCCTGCCGCGAGTGCCCGGGCTACATCCACTGCACGGTTGTAGTTATCCAGCCGCACCACTGCGACCACTTTTTTTTCAAGAATTTGTTGAATGGCAGACATGCCTTTTTCTCCTAACGTGAAATATCGAGCCGCTCTGATGCTAACGCCGCGTTTAATTCGGAGCGCGATGAAAGTACCCGGTCACCATATTGTGATAGTGCAATAGCCGCCAAAGCCACGCCGCGATGTAAACCTTCACGCAAAGTAGAACCATTACTCACGGAACCGTCGCCCGATAACCAGCCATCGAGCACACCCGCTGCGAAGGCATCGCCGCTGCCAATTCGATCCACAATTTGAACAGGCAGTGCTGGTTGAGTCACAAACTCATCACTGCTCAACGCCGCAGCTCCCTGCTCGCCAAAAGTACAGATGATCGTAGGCGCACGCGTAAGCGATCGCAGTTCGCTCATCAATTGACGAGGCTCTCCCTGACATCCAAATAGTGATTCGGCATCAGCACCTTTGCATAATAGCAGGTCGGCTTCAGCGATTAGGGGGCGGAGTTTTTCTCCAGCGGTTTCGGCGGACCATAATTTGGCGCGATAGTTTACATCAAAGCTGACCATGACTCCCGCAGTATGAGCGCGCAGAATCGCCTCCACAAGCAGGCTGTAACAACTTTCGCTCAACGCCGCAGTGATACCGGTCAAATGAAGCACACGCGTATCAAGCAGGTAATCCCAATCAATATCAGCCGATGTCATGTGTGAAGCCGCAGAATTCGCGCGGTCATAGATGACTTGAGTGGAACGTGGCGGCGTGGCGTATTCGATGAAGTATGTGCCAAGCCGTTCGTCTGGAACACATTTTACTGCGGAAACATCCACGCCGTCGGAACGCAGAGCGCGCAGAATTGCCTGGCTTAATGAATGGTCGGGCATACGACTGACCCAGCCAGTGCGCCATCCAAGACGCGCCAGAGCAACACTGACGTTGCTTTCCGCCCCGGCAAGTTCCATATCGAGTCTGCGGGTGTCATCGAGCCTTCGTCCCGTTGGCACGCTCAAGCGCAGCATGGATTCGCCGAGGCTGACAAAATCAAAACGAGGTGTGCGGGTTGATTCGTTCATTGGTTTATACAAATTGAATGCACGAGGCACCAGTCACAACCGCGCGATCAACTGGTGCGCCGAGTGCTTGCGTGCCTTCAAGAATTGGCAGGATACAAACTTCATTGCTGTTTTGATTTGCCGCCAATAGGAATTTTCCGCCGGGCGCGAGTGCAAAGTTGCGCGGACAATTTCCGCCGGATGATTGGATGGAAACCATTTCCAAACTTCCGTCGCTGCCGATATTGTAAACCGCAACGCTGTCATGTCCGCGGTTGGATACATATAATCGTTTGCCTGTCGCTGAAATATGAATATCAGCAACTGTACTTTCTGGAGAGTCTGACGGGATGGTGGGGATGCTTTGCTTTTCGGTCAATGAACCCTTTGTTGAATCATAATCATAATGCGTCACTGTGTTGTCAAGTTCATTTGCCGCATACATCCATTTGCCGTTTTGATGAAAGGCAAGATGTCGCGGTCCTGCACCAGGTCTCGCGTTCACCGATGAGTGAGGAAGTAGTTTGCCTGTTGATGAGTCAAGTTGATAAATGACGAGTTGATCAATTCCCAGGTCAGCGATAATGGCAAAGCGATTATCCGGTGTGAAAACGGATGAGTGCGCATGTGCACCTTCCTGTCGCGCAGTATTCGGTCCCTTGCCGTGATGCTGAACAAAATCGGTCATCTCACCGAGTGAGCCATCAGGTTGAAATGGATAGATGCCCGCGTTGCCAGTACCATAGTTGGTGGCGAGTAACCATTGACCGGTAGCATCTAGCTGAAGATGACAGGGCCAATCGCCGCGACTTGATTGATGATTGATCGGCTGGATGCTAAATGGTTCACGCTGAAATTGAAATGCCCAAACTTCACCGAAAGCGCCATGGCTGTCTTGTCCTGTTTCACTAACCGCATACAGCCAACGACCGTTTGGGTGCGCGATAATAAAGGAAGGGTTGAGGATGCCCATCAATGAACCCTGCGCTGTTAATTTTCCCGTGACTTCGTCAAACAGAAAAGATTGAATACCGGGCTGTTCGGCGGAAGCATAACCACCCGCAAAGAAAAAAGATCGAGTTGACAGTATCATAAATTCTCTTTTACCAATTCGTCACGGAACCATCGCGCCGTTTCCAATGCGGGGCTTCCCAAAATTTCCACGATTGTGATTCTGCTAATTTTTCATCAATCTCAATACCCAAGCCGGGCGCAGTTGGTACGGGGAATGAATTTCCGACGAGCTGCGGCTGAATCGGGAATAGCGCTTCTGCATCGTTCACGCCTGATTGCCCATAATATAAATTCTCAGTCTGAGTCACACGAACTTCAAGCCAGGCGAAGTTGGGTACTGCCGCAGCCATTTGAATTGTCGCTGCAGTACAGATCGGGCCAAGCGGATTGTGCGGCATCAGATCAATATAGTGCGCTTCAGCCCAGCCTGCTACTTTCATGGCTTCGGTAAAGCCGCCGACATTGCAAAGATCCACGCGCGCAAAATCGGTGAGGTGCTTTTCAATGAAGGGCAGGAACTGCCATTTACTGGCAAACTCCTCACCGACAGCAAACGGTACGTCAGTCAACTTACGTAATGCTTCATAAGCTTCCGGGCTTTCATCACGAATTGGTTCTTCAATAAAATCAAGTGTGCCCATCGGCATACGCTGACAAAAAGATGCGGTCTCGGCGATGCTAAGACGGTGATGATAATCAATGCCCAGCACAACCTCACTACCGCACTCCTCGCGCACTTTCGTCAACCACTTGGCGGTCATAGGGATGCTCTCGCGCGGTTCAAAAATATCAGATTCCCCGGTGAAGCCGCCTTGATGATCGAGCATCATTGGTCCGGTGCGGATGACGTTCCAGCCATGTTTCATCAGAAGTTTGACATCATCGATCAGAGCCGCGCCCGCGCCTGTTGCTGTTGCGAAGCAGGGAATCACCTCACGCTGTTTGCCGCCCAACAGTTGATACACAGGAACATTGAGCGCCTTGCCAGCGATATCGTAGAGCGCAATATCAATGGCGCTTTGCGCGGCAAGCAGGACGCGTCCGCCTTCGAAATACTGTCCGCGATAAAGTTCCTGCCAGATGCGCCCAATTTGCATTGGGTCTTTGCCGATCAGAAATTCGCGGAAATGTTTAAGCGCGCCGATGACAGCCAGTTCACGTCCGCTCAAGCCTGATTCGCCGAGGCCGTAAATCCCTTCATCAGTTTCAACTTTGACAACGAGCTGATTGCGGCTTCCCACCCAAACATCCGTTCGAATTTCTGTCTGCGGATAATGTTCGCGAGCCAGTTCCATTGACGGTTGTTCAGCCGCTGTTTGCGGTGCTGCGATGTAGAAAACTTCGTGGCCGGTGAAGTCTGCGGTGAGCGAAAGCAAGCAGGCGCGGCTGGCTTCACTGAGCAATGTATAAGCCCAGAGGTGTTTTCTCGCGACATCACCCATCGTCGCCGTGATCTGAACCGCTTTTGTTCGTTCATCCAGCAACCAGTGCAGGCGCAGGCTGGCAATCTTCATCCATTCGAATCGACGGGCGAAGGCATCGCCTTGTTGCTCCAGCACCCATTTGGATAGGCTGTATGGATCTTCCGCGTATGTGGGATGTTGCTCATCCACAGGGAAGTAATCGTAACGAGGCGAGCGGCTGAAGGCACCGCCAATTGCATTGATGGAGGAGGCCATACATACCCGTTTGATTCCGAGTGCCGAAGCCGCGCTCAACGCGTTGTAACTGCTGATTGTATTATCGGCATATACTACCGGGTCGGGATGGTTGACCGGAGCACGAATGGCAGCCAGGTGAATAAGAGCATCACAACCCCGAATGCTTGCGACAAGTTGACCGAAATCGCGCACATCAGCGACAATAAAATTAACACCGTGCGTGTGTGTTGTGGGCAATGCCCGGTCAATACTTACAACTGTATGGGTTTGCTCGAGCAGGTATGGGATCAAGTTGCGCCCCATGTCGCCACTGCCGCCTGTAACTGCAATTTTCATAGTTTTTCCTTTGATTGTTTTTGTGCTTCGGATGCCAGGACTTCATCTAACATGGAATTCATATGGCCTTGCATTAATAAACGAGCTTGAGGAGGGTTTCTTGATATTAGTGCTTCAGAGATGAGTGCATGATAGCGTAACGCCCGCAGTAATGAGTTTGGGTCAAGAAGAATTGCCCGCCGACTATCCAGAAGTAGATCGCTGACGCCTTCCATAGTCTGAAATAATATCTCGTTACGAGCGGCGTAGGCAATCTTGCGATGAAATAAAACATCAAGTTCGGCAAAATCATTGCCGTTTTTTCCTTCCTCTTCCATTTGCCGTACAAGTGTTTCGATTTCAATCAGCTCCTGATCGGTGCCGCGTTCGGCAGCTAGGAATGCAATCTCTGGTTCCATTATGCGGCGTGTCTCAGCCAGCGAAATCAGCAGGCCATCGCCAAGATTTTCAAAATGGCTGGACAATTCAGTGGCTGGGCGCGTGCCAGTAACATAAACACCGCTGCCATGCTCGATCTTTATCAGGCCAATCGATTGCAGGGAGCGCAAGGCTTCACGTATGGATCCTGCGCCTACGTGCATTTCCTTTGCCAATTGCGCGATGCTGGGCAGGCGGTCCCCCGGCAGCCAATCTGCCTGACGGATGCGTTGCTGTAATTTTTCAATGACATTATGGTATACGAGCTTTCCGCGGACGGCGGCTTTTTTTATTTTTTTAGCAGGGGTCTTTTTTGAATCTGGCTTGATCATAGGATCTCCAGTTTTGAATAATCTATTAGACTATTCAAGGTTAACATTTGGTCCATTTGCCATTGGCTTTACTTGATTTAATTACACTATTTACGAACCGTACGCCCATCAAACCATCCCACGAGTTAGGGAAGTGGAGTGCCAGTGAGTTAACTTTTTTTCCCGACCTTCGGGCACTGATCGCTTCGGCCGCATCGGAATAAATATTTGCAAATCCTTCATGAAATCCTTCCGGGTGACCGGCGACAATTCTGCTGGAGCGTGCGGCAAACGGCAGGGTGCCCGGTCCATTGGGCGTACGGTTTTCAGATGGACCATGAATGGGCTTGTAAGTTAAAACCTGCGGGATCTCCTGCATCCACTCTAGACTGCCTTTGGTGCCGCTGACTCGGATGCGCAGGCAATTCTCCACCCCGGCCGCGGCTTGGGTAACCCAAAAACTTCCGCGCGCGCCATTTTCAAATCGAAGCAAGGCTCCGGCGAAATCATGTATCAGCCGTCCGGGTACAATGTTCCCAACTTCAGCCGCTACTTCGGCTACTTCAAGGCCGCTAATAAAACGGATGAGATTATGCGCGTGAGTTCCGATATCTCCCATTACCAGAGACGGTCCTCCGCGGATCGGATCGTAACGCCAGGGAATCGCATCAGTGGGAATTGATTTAGTTTCATCGGCCTTTCCGCCTTGAACATATTCGACCTGAATTAAACGAATCGTTCCAATTTGCCCATCTTCAACCATGGCTCTTGCCTGACGAACCATGGGATAGCCTGTGTAATTATGGGTCAGACAAAATATCAATCCTGACTCTTGCACTTTCTTATGCAGGGCTTCAGCTTCCTGAAGTGTATTTGTCATGGGCTTGTCACAGATCACATCAAAGCCATGTTCTAATGCAGCGACTGCATATTCATAATGACTGTCATTGGGCGTCATGATGGCAACCACATCTGCGCCATCTTTGCGTGCAGATTCTGAACTGAGCATTTCCTGAACATTTGCATAAAAGCGATCAGAAGCCAGACCAATTTCCAGCGCGGCTTTCTTCGCCCGGGCAGAGTCAGAGGAAAGAATTCCAGTGACCAGCTCATAGCGATCATCAAGCCTGGCTGCCTGTCGATGCATCGCACCGATAAAAGATGCGGGGCCCCCACCAATAACTGCCAACCGAAGTCTGCGCCCCAACATTGATATAACCGGATTTAGTCCCATGTTATTTTTCATGGCTCAAGTATTTCCTAATTGCCTGAACAACTAATTGATGATCCTCTTCCTGTGCAAGGCCGGAAACCGTGATCGTGCCTACCATACCGGTGCCACGTACAATGATGGGGAAGCAGCCGCCATGCGGAGCAAAATGATTTTCAGATATCAAATAAGCATCTTCTAGGTTCTGTCCCTTGCTTTTTAGAAGTTGTCCAATATAATATGAACTATGTCCAAACCTATATACAAGGCGGGTTTTTCGTTTGACCCATTCATCATTATCCGCGGACGTGCCAGGCTGACTGGCATGAAAAATTTGATGGTCGCCGCGGGTAATATCAATGGTGATGGGAAGGCTTTTAGTAACGGCTTGTTTTACAAGTTCACTTCCAATTTCCCATGCAATTTCTTCGTTGAATTTTGTAAACTGAAGTTCATCCTCTTCGATGAGTAGTTTTTTTAATATCTCGTCCATATATTCTCCCTTGGAGGAATACGAAGTTTGGAAGACTCATCCTATCTCTTGTAATAGTTAGAGTTTACAGTTTCATAACAATTGACATAATATCATCATTCGCCTATAATTTTAGTCGTTCATCCTAAAAAATGCAACATCCTGACAAAGGAGGTGTCCAAAACTTAATAACTCATCGTATCTCTTGTGTTTGTCTGTGTTGTGAAAACAAATCAAATTTTTATTGAGGAGATCAAATCATATGAATAAGTTCAAGTTATTTAGCATACTCGTGCTAATCGCGATTGTGTTAACGGCCTGCGGTGGTAAAGCAACTGCTGCCCCTATAGCAACCGAAGCCCCTGTAGTAGCAGCAACCGAAGCCCCTGTAGTAGCAGCAACCGAAGCCCCTGTTGCTAGCTTGCCGGATGTCGCACGCGAAGACACCGTTATCCTAGGCTGGAGTATTGCTTCACCCATTGGCGTTACCAGCCCATGGGCCGTACCTGGTTATACTCATCAGGAAGGCAACGTGTTCCTGTGGGAAGCACTGTCGTATTACGGCATCTTCTCCGGTAAAGAAATCCCATGGTTGGCCGACAGCATGGATTACAATGCTGATTTCACCCAGCTGACCATCAAAATGAACAAGGATGCCGCTTGGAGTGATGGGACGCCCCTGACTTCGAAGGATGTTCTCTTCACGTTCAATGGACAGATGAACAACGAAAAGTTGCCCTATCACGCTTCCTTCGTGCAGTATGTGAAAGATATGTCTGCTCCCGATGCTCAGACCGTGATCGTCAACTTTAGTATTCCGGCCCCGCGCTTCAAGTATGAAGTGCTGACCTTCAAGTTCGATACTGGTATCCCGATCGTACCTGAGCACATCTTGGGCAAAGAGGCAGATGTGAACGCCTTCCAAGGTGGTTTGGATATGCCGCACTCAGGCCCGTACACTCTTGTTCAGTGGGATGCCAACCAAAAAATTTATGATCTGCGTGCAGATTGGTGGGCAGTCAAGGCTGGTCGCATTGCCATGCCGGAAGCCAAACGCATCGTCATGGTCAACATCGGCGGTCAGGTTGGCCAGAATATGGATGTTGTCGTCCAGCGCGAAGTGAACAATGAATTCGACGCCATCCTTGATGTTCGTGCATCAGTAGCCAAGAGCCTGCTCGATGGCAACCCAAAGATCACCACACATTCTGGTAGTAATCCTCCTTATGGTTACCTCGATTGGTGGCCAAATTCATTGTGGGTGAACACAGCAATCGCTCCTTATAGCGATCCCAATGTCCGCAAGGCGATGAGTCTCACTATCGACCGCAATACGATTAACGACATCGTGTATGATGGCGCCAAGATTGCGTCGATCTACCCATTCCCGCTCTATCCGGCTTTGCAGAAATTCGCCGATAGCCCGGCCGTCAAGGCATTGGAAGCACAGTACAACCCATCTGAATTCAATCTGGAAAAATCCGCAACCTTAATGAAGGCAGCTGGCTTTACCTTAAATGCTGATGGCTTGTGGGCTGACAAAGATGGCAAGACCATCTCTGCCGTGATTAACGGCTTCGAGGGCATCCACAGTGATATCGTCCCCGTGCTCGTGGAAATGCTCAAGACTGGTGGTTTCGATGCCAGTATCAACTTTGGTACCGATGCCTACCAGAATATGGCCGACGGCAAGCCCGGCATGTATATGTTCGGACACGGCGCTAGCACGATCGACCCATACGCAGCGCTCGACTTGTACTCCAGCCGCAATGCCAAACCGATCGGCACCACTGCTGGCAATAACAGTTTTGCCCGCTACAGCAATCCGGAGTTCGATGCGTTGCTTGACATCATGGCTCCTTTGCCAGCGGATGATCCTGCTTTCCAGGATGCAGCCGCCAAGGCGCTCGGAATCTACTGGCGCGACACGATTGACATCCCTGTCATCCAATGGTTGCACCGCATCCCTTACAATCAGACCTATTGGAGCAATTGGCCCACTGCCGCTAACCCAGCTATGGGCATGAACGGCGCCTTCTGGGCAGAGACCGGCATGTTGGTCATCACCAATCTCAAGAAAGCCAAATAAGTTTTTTCCATTCCAAGTTACGTGGCGCGCCTCAAGCGCGCCACGTAACAAAATCAATAATATTGAAAACCGTAAGGATGTTGGCAGCATCCTTGCAATTTAAGATATATGAACCATTTAGCTCCTGCGCGTGTTCTTAATCTCATTCAAGGAGAAACGTTATGATCAAACTAATCATTCGCCGCCTGCTTTTTTTAATTACGGTGATTTGGGCTGCCTCGACCATAGTGTTCTTCATCCCACGTATTTCTCAAAAGAACCCTGTGCGTGAGCGTTTTGCCGCACTGGCTATCTCGGGCGGTTTTTCGCCCAAAGATTTGGAGGTGATCATCGCCTCATACAATACTAAATTTGGTCTTGATAAACCTTTGTTGGAACAATATACAGATTACATCTCCAGCATCGCTCGCTTTGACTTGGGGGTGTCATATAACAAGTATCCCCGCACCGTGTTGGAACTGATCATGGATTCGCTCCCCTGGACGATCGTACTCTTGCTTGTGACGACGGTCTTGTCTTTCGTTATTGGCAACCTGCTCGGCGCGATCGCCGCCTGGCCGCGCGCTCCTCAATGGTTGCGTACTTTTGCCACACCCTTTATCCTGCTTCAGGGTGTCCCACCGGTATTGATGGGGGTACTGCTCTTATTCTTTATTGGATTTAAACTTAAGTTGGCTCCTTTGGGAGGAGCTTATTCCACCGGAGTTGTCCCCGACTGGTCTTCCCTCACTTTTATTTGGGATGTGGTCTGGCATCAAATCCTGCCTGGCTTGGCGCTCCTGTTAGGCTCGGTGGGGGGGTGGACTCTGAGCATGCGAGGCATGGGGATTACCATTCAAGGCGAAGATTATGTTAATTTTGCCGAACACAAGGGACTGGGAGGGTACACCATATTTAAGGATTATTACCTGCGGAATGCCCTTTTACCACAGGCAACCGGGTTGGCATTGGCCTTGGGTAGTGTGGTTGTCTCAGCGATTGTTATTGAATCACAATTTGGATTACCTGGGATTGGACGGGTGCTTGACGCTGCCATCCGCTCCAACGATTTCCTGGTCATTTACGGTGTCGTATTATTTGTCACCATTGCCGTTGCTACCTTGATGGTGCTGATGGAATTTATTTATCCTCTGTTGGACCCACGCATTCGTAATGAGTAAGGAGACTCACCAATGACAACTGTATCTCTGGCTCAACCTGAAATAATCCAACCAAGCCGATTAATTTTGATTTTCCGCTACATGCGCCGCAACAAGGGACTGGCGGTTGGCCTGTTCATTCTGCTCCTGCTCGTCATCTTCACTATTTATGGTACAGCTACAGCCGACCTCAAACATGCCTACCCTATAACGGTTAAAAGCAAACAGCCCCCCAGTTGGGAATTTCCGCTCGGAACCGATTTCTTTGGCCGTGATTTGTATGTGGCGATGGTAGTCGGCTTGAAGGAAACCGCCCTGATCGGCCTTCTCGCTGGAGGATTGGGCACAATGGTGGGTGTAGTGTTGGGATTCATCTCTGCCTACTTTGGCGGTTGGCTGGATATGATTATCAAAGGTATCTGCCAAATTTTGACGCCTATTCCAGCCTTATTAATTCAGATCATCATAGCCGGTTCACTTGACAAACGTGATGTCACCATTTACACCATGGCGTTTGTGGTGGTACTGCTGGCTTGGATGGGGCCAACGCTGGTGATTCGAGCGCAAGTTCTCACGATGAAGGAGCGCCAGTTTGTTTCGGTCGCCAAACTTTCGGGGATGGGTGATCTGGGTATCATCTTTAGTGAAATCCTCCCAAACCTGTTGCCGTTCATCGCGGCTTCTTTTGTGAATCAGGTCTTTTATGCCGTGTTTGCCTCTTTCTATCTGGCAGTGCTGGGTCTTGGCCCGCTGCGTGAGCCATTGTTGGGTAATACCATTTGGGCGGCGCAAGGCCAGAGCGCATTTTTCAATAATTGGTGGTGGTGGCCTTTGTTCCCGGCTTTGGCGCTGGTGCTTGTCCTTGGGTCGTTGGCTCTCATCAATATGGGCATGGACGAACTTGCCAACCCCCGCGTTCGTAAAACGGAATAATCTATGACTAATACACATATTGTGCGAAAAACAGATCACTTCAAGGTGGACCTATGACCCCTGTTCTTCAAATCAAGAATTTGCAGGTAAGTTATTATACAGATGCTGGCCGCGCGCGTGCGCTGGATGGAGTCGATTTAACACTCACTGCGGGCGAAAAATTAGGTTTGGTCGGCGAATCAGGTTCAGGCAAAAGCACCATGGCATTAGCCATGATGCGCATGATCAAACCCCCAGGCCGGATCGAGGGTGGTCAAGTGATCGTCGATGGCACCGATCTGATGACGCTTTCGGAGCAAACGATGCTTAAAGCGCGCCTCAGCAAAATTGCTTACATCCCGCAAGGCGCAATGAACTCACTGAATCCTGTAACACGCATCGGTGCTCAAATGGTGGATGCGATCAAGGCTCATGATGAAGGTTCGAGCCGTGCCGATATTGATCGACGCTGCAAACTTGCGCTTGAGTCTGTAGACCTCAGTAGCAGTGTTTTCAAAATGTATGCCCATGAACTAAGCGGCGGTATGAAACAACGTGCCTGTATTGCCATCAGTATTTTGCTTAAACCAAAAGTCATCATTGCCGACGAACCCACCAGCGCATTGGATGTGGTTACGCAACGACAGGTAATGGAAACCATCGACCGGGTGCAAAAACAGATTGGCGCAGCCGTAATCTTGATTGGACACGATATGGGCTTGATGGCGCAATTTGTAGACAAGGTTGCGGTGATGTATACCGGACGGATCATGGAGTTAAGCAGTGTACGGGATATGTTTACTGACCCCAAGCATCCGTATGCCCAGGCACTCATTCGCAGTCTGCCCAACCTTGAAAACAAAGGCGTGTTCAATGGGATTCCTGGCATGGCTCCGGCTCTTTTACAACTACCCGGCGGTTGTGCCTTTCATCCTCGTTGTTCAAAAGTGATGGAAAACTGTAAGACACAACGTCCCCCCTCCACCACCATATCCGGTGGAAGAATCCTCGAATGCCACCTTTACTCGGAGAAAGCCTAACCTATGTCCGATCTATTGGAATTCAAAAACGTCACAAAAACTTATTCGCATGGATTGCTTTCGCGTGTTTCCACTACCGCGTTGAATAACGTATCTCTAAAGCTGGAGACCGAACAACCAACCATCATGACCGTGGCTGGAGAAAGTGGCAGCGGCAAAACCACTCTGGCAATGTTGCTGCTGGGTTTCATTGAACCCACCTCTGGCCAGATCTTGTACAAAGGCAAAAATATCCATGCTTTGCGCGGCGAAGAACGGATGATGTTCCGACGCGAGGTCCAGGCAGTATTCCAGGATCCGTTCGCAGTGTTCAACCCCTTTTATACGGTTGACCATTTGCTCACAGTGCCCATAGCGCGTTTCAAACTGGCTAAATCGAAGAACGAAGCGCGGGATAAAATGTATGAAGCACTCACAGCTGTCGGTTTGCGTCCGGGGGATGTATTGGGGCGCTTCCCGCATCAACTCTCGGGCGGGCAACGCCAGCGCATCAACGTTGCGCGCGCCTTGGTACTTCGCCCAAAGTTGTTAGTGGCTGATGAGCCTGTCTCCATGGTTGATGCTTCGCTTCGCGCCAACATTTTAGAGACTTTACGCGGTTTACAGAAGAACTACGGGGTCTCCATCATTTACATCACCCACGATCTCACCACCGCCTACCACATCGCTAATTCCATCGTGGTGCTTTATCGCGGCGCAGTGATGGAGGCGGGCGCGGTGGACACTGTTATAAAAACCCCGCAGCATCCTTACACTCGTTTGCTGATTGACTCGATCCCCTGGCCAGACATCAACCGGCGCTGGGGCGAAACTGCAATCAAGGTCAGGGAATCTGACCTGTCTGACCATCCCAGCGTAGGCTGCCGGTTTTCTTCACGCTGTCCATTGGTGATGGAGAAGTGCAAACAATCTCCGCCACTCTTTCGGTTGAGTGAACATCAAGCTGCATCCTGTTATCTTTACGAGCAAAACCCGGCAATTGATCCTGAAAAGCTGTCGGAATTGTTGCCTGTTTAAAATTCCCACTATTTTTTTGGATTGGATGGACAAATGAAGATTTCGCGACCCCTGGCGTTTGCCTTAACCGGATGGGTGGTAGGCGCTATCGCAACGATAAGTGTAGGGCTTTATTGGCCCACCATATTCCCGGCGATTTTGGAAAATCAACATTACTACGGTATTGGGCCAAGCCTACTCATCATCATTGGTTTGGCAATGGTAATTGCATCACCAGCCGCATTGGTAGGTGGCCTTATTGGCGGCCGAATTCCAAGGGAAGGTGGTCAAACCGAGCAATATATCATGGCTGCTATTATGGGCATTATATTTGCCCTGCCTTTTGCCTGTATGGGTATGTGGTTCTTTACCGGGTGGTAATCCCTCTCAATTTTCATACGGAATTTGGCGGCTAAATTATTTATGTCAAAACATATTGCCGGTATCGTTCCTATTGTTGCAGCCTCGTTTACTAATTCAGGCTCTCTGGATGAGGACAGTTTCAAGTCTCTTATCCGCCATCTGATTAAGACAGGCGCTTCAGCCCTGACCCTATTTGGACTCGCTACAGAATTCTATAAACTAGCTGACAATGACCGCTTGCGGATGCAAGCTCTCCTTTTGGATGAGACATCCCGTTCAGAAACTGTCGCGGGAATCATATCCATCACCGACCACAGTTGGGAAGTAGCCAGCCGACGTGCACGGGATGCCGAATCTCAAGGGGCAGATGCGCTGATGATCCTGCCGCCATTTTTTCTAAGTCCGAGCGAAGATGCGATCCTTGAACATCTCAAGCGCGTTGTCGGCAGTGTAAAAATCCCAGTCATTGTGCAGTACGCACCCGTACAGACGGGAGTGAGAATCGCCCCCGAAGTTTTTCTTAAATTGCGCGATACCCTGCCGAACGCTGAATTTGTCAAAGTGGAAACCCAGCCGCCGGGACGGTATGTTTCGAAGCTCGTTGAACAATCAGAGGGCAAGTTGAAATCGCTTGTCGGCTACGCAGGTGTTCAAATGCCTGACGTTTTGGCTCGCGGCGCAGTTGGCATCCAACCCGGCTGTTCGTTTACCGAAATCTATATTGAACTGTGGCAACTCTGGGGAACAGACAAGAACGCTTTCCAGATTCTTCACAATAAACTCCTGCCTTATATTAACTATTGGATGCAGGGTGTTGAACTCATTATAAAAGTTGAGAAAGTAATTTTGAAACAGCGCGGCATCATTGCCAGCGACTATTGCCGCAGTCCCTCTTATGCGCTTGACGGACTAGAGCAGGAACAAATTCAAAAATTTATGATTGAATTTTCGGAGTGGCTTAGGTGACTCTCTCTGTTACCCGCGCCGCCATTGAAGGTTTTGACAGTATTCATGTTAATACTGGCGTTGTCGAATTAAACCTAATTCCTGAATTGGGTGGCAAAGTCAACAGCCTGCGCGATGTGCGCACCGGACGTGAATGGCTTTGGAGACATCCGCGCTTTGCATACAAACGCGTGCCTCATGGAAGTTCATATGTAGCCAAAGCAGACACTGGTGGATGGGATGAATGTTTTCCAAGCGTGGCGGAATGTGCGTATCCATCCGCACCGTGGCAGGGTGCGGCGATACAAGATCACGGTGAACTCTGGTCACATCCTGCTGAATTTGAACTGGATGAACAAGAAGGGAGCGTTACTTTACGTACTCGCTCGCAAGGTATCTTCCTGCCTTATACCTTCATCCGCTCTATTACCCTCGCCGCCAACTCTGCCATCATCCGTGTGAACTATGAGGTAATAAGCAACTCAGATCAGCCGATAAATTATGTTTGGTGCATTCACCCATTGCTTGCCATTGAACCTGGAATGGAACTGCGCCTGCCCGCATCTGCGCGTTTCAACATCGATAGCGCATATCCTGAAGGGCTGATTTCGTTTGATAAAAAAATACAGTACCCCTTTGATGTTTCTGGTTTGAATTTCCCATTTCTGCCTGAGACCAAGGCCGCGCGCGCGATCAAACTCTGGAGCGATCCGTTGCCGGCCAATGAGGGTTGGGTCTCATTACTTGCAAATAACGGCGAATTTCAAATGCGCTGGGATGTAAATCTTCTTCCGCAAGTAGCAGTCTGGATGAATCTCGGCGCATTGGGTATGGATGGCGGCTCGCCATATTTCAACATGGGCTTGGAACCTTGCATCGGCGCACAGGATTCTCTTGCTGATGCTGTAAACAAATACAATTTGTTTGCAACCGTGCCCCCGCGTGGAATTAAATCATGGTGGCAGGAGATCGAGTTAACTGCATGAAAATCACAGATGGCAGCACTTACATTGTCGGCAACCCGTGGAAGAATTGGGTCTTCACACGGGTGGATACAGACGAAGGCATTCACGGTATCGGCGAAGCGACATTGAACGGCTTCGCAAAAACCGTCGAGGCTGCCATTCAGGAATTAAAACGCTTCGTCATCGGAGAAGATCCATTTGATGTGGAGAATCACACCCTGAAACTTTTCCGCGAAGTCTACTCGGACGGCGGGCAGATTCAAGGCGCTGCGCTCTCCGGCATTGAATTCGCCTGCTGGGACATCATGGGCAAAGTCACAAAACAACCTGTGTACAAACTCATCGGCGGGCGCTGTCATGACCGCTTGCGCGTCTACGCCAACGGCTGGTATCGCGGTCCGCGTGAGCCGCAAAGTTTTCATGACAAGGCGAAGAGTGTAGTTGCACGCGGATATACAGCCTTGAAGTTTGACCCGTTTGGCGCAGCCTGGCGTTATGTTGAGCTTGCAGATTTTGCATTAGCGTTGGAACTCATCGCTTCTGTTCGTGACGCGGTCGGCCCGAATGTGGATATCATGATTGAAGCTCACAACCGTTTCAGTCCACATACTGCTTTGCAATTCGCGGATGCGATGGCGAAGTATCAGCCAACCTGGTTCGAAGCCCCTGTTCCGCCTCAATATATCTCACAGATGGTTGAAGTTGCAAAGCGCAGCCCAGTGCCGATCGCATGCGGCGAGGATTATTACAGCCCCCAACAGTTTTCTGAATTGCTCAGCCACGATGCGGTTCATATCATTCAACTTGAGCCGCAGTATCTTGGTTTGACAGCATCCAAGCAGGTATGCGGAATGGTTCATGCGCACAATGGAGTAACGGCTCCGCATAGCGCGCAAGGCCCCTTATGTTCGCTCGTCTGTGCCCACCTAAACACCGCCACTCCCAACTTCTTCATCCACGAGATCTTTGATGACTTCAATGAAGATTGGGCCAATATTATTTTGACGAACCCAGTCACGGTGAAAAATGGCTACCTTGAACTTGAAGAAGACCGCATAGGCTGGGGTGCTGATTTAAATTACGATGAGATCACGAGGCATCCCTATAACCCGAACAATTATCTCCCATTGTTTCGATCGGGCTGGGAAAAGCGGAAACCAGTTGAGTAGTGAAATTACCTGGTTTTAAAGACCTGGACCAACCAGATCGCGATAGGGACTCCTGCGGCGATCAGCGCTAATAGGGACTCCCGTCCATTGATTTTTGTGCGAGCAGGCTGTGAGCTTCTGTCGGCTCTGGATCGAGCGGCATTTTGCATGGCTTCCTGGATATAAACTTGGACCAATTGGTTATCGATTTTTGTACTCATGTTATCTCCTTTTCTTGTTATTGAGTTCGTTATGGAGCATACAGTAAAGCGGCTTGACAAATATGCGGTTTCTTGACAGTTTGGCCGAAAAATATTGACAATCAGCCCATTTCATGGAATTTTGTCAATTTTCCTTTAGGATATAGATATACCCATGCCTCGTATTTTAGTTATAAAACCTGAAAACTTCACCACCTTTGGTGAATTACTTCGATTTCTCAGGCGAAAAGCCGGACTCACTCAGCGGGAGCTAGCTATTGCGGTGGGGTATAGCGAATCTCAAATAAGCCGCCTTGAAAAAAATGAGCGCACTCCGGATGATTCCACTCTTGCAGCCCGGTTTGTGCCCGCTTTGTATATTGAGGAGCAAAATGAGTGGGTATCCAGATTTTTAGATCTTGGTTCCAGCTCACATTCTTCATCACGCCAAAATGACTCACAGATCGTTGTTGATGAAATAAAAACTGCAAGCCATAATCTTCCCATCCGATTGACCAGCTTTATTGGAAGGGAGAAGGAAATAATAGAGATCAAACGCGCTCTTACTCCCAACGCTGTTGAGGAAGGAAACGTCCGGCTGCTGACCCTTTCGGGACACGGGGGCAGTGGGAAAACCCGACTTGCATTACATGCAGCATCAAGCATGCTTGATAATTTTCCGGATGGCATCTGGCTCGCTGAGTTTGGGCCGCTTGCCGATCCTGGGCATTTAACAACCACGCTTGCGGCTGTTTTAGGTGTAGCAGAAGAACCAGATGGCGATCTGATCACCGCCATCACCGAGCATTTGCGCGGTAGAACCATTTTGCTGATTTTCGATAATTGTGAACATGTCATTCAAGCCAGCGCTGAACTGGCCGAATCCATTCTTCAAGCTTGTTCAACGGTCTATATTCTCGCCACAAGCAGGGAACTGTTAGGTGTCAATGGCGAGAGGGCAATTTATGTTCCTTCCCTCTCCATGCCAGATCGACGCAATCCTCCTCAACCCGGCAAATTTGACCAATTTGAATCTATTCAACTTTTTGTTGACCGCGCCGCCAATGTTATTCCCGGATTCAGCCTAAATCCAGAAAACGAATCTGCAGTCGCGCAAATTTGTCAACGCTTGGATGGAATTCCCCTAGCAATTGAGCTTGCGGCTGCCCGGCTGCGTATGCTGCCGGTGGAGCAGATCGCATCCCGCTTGGACGATGTCTTCCGTCTGCTAACCGGAGGGAGTCGCACAGCATTACCCCGGCACCAAACACTGCAAGCGCTAATCGATTGGAGTTACGATCTTCTGACCGAACCTGAAAAGGCGCTTTTTCGCCGATTGACCGTGTTCGCCAGACATTGGACACTCGAAGCCTGCGAGTCGATCTGCGCCGGAGACGGAGTCGATTCTGGCGAGGTTCTTGAATTGTTGGGGCGGCTGATTGAAAAATCATTGGCGTTGAAGAGAAGTACGGTAGTTCGGGGCGTAATCCGTTATAGATTACTGGACTCGATCAGACAATATGCGCTAACTAAATTGATCGAAAGCGGCGAGGCAGACACCATAAGGCGACGGCACGCTGAATATTATTTCACTTTCGCTGAAGCAGGGGCTCCGAGAGCGCTCAATGATTATCTTCAAAAAAACTGGCTCGATAATATGGAACTCGAGATCGATAATATTCGCGCTGCATTGGCATGGAGTATTTCTGCCATGAACAACGAAGCAGTAGAAATGCGCATGGATCAAAAAGGTGGCATCCGCGTTAGCGCCTGGGCGCTCAACCGACTGGGTTGGCTGGCTCGCGAACACGGAGATACAACAACTGCCCGGGCCTTGCTGGAACAAAGTCTCTCGATCTACCGCGAATTGGACGACAAGCTTGGGATTGCATGGACAACCGTAACCCTCGGCGAAGTCTTGAATATGCAGGGAGAACTTAACAATGCGAGAGAGATGCTGGATGAAGGTGTAATGCTGGCTCGTCAGCAAAATGAGGCACAGGCGATTGGCTGGGGCCTCATCCATCTTGGTTATAACGCGCTCCTGCAAAATGAATTTGGCGAGGCAGAAAAATTCTATAAGGAAAGCGGGGCTGTTTTTGAATCAATCGGTCCGCATAAATGGGGCGCGGCCATGGCATATTTTGGTCTCGGAGAAACAGCGCTGGCACAAAAGGAATCCGCATCGGCAATAGCTCATTTAAAAACAGCGATCAAATATTACAATGCGTATAAAAATCGTGCAGGAATTGTCTGGTGCTTTGAAAGTCTGGCAGGTGTGATGGCTTTAAAAAATGACCATGAACTGGCTGCTAAATTTTTAGGGATGGCTGATTCTTTGCGAGAAACGAAGGGAGTGCGCGATGCCCCCACCCTTAAAAGTTTACATGAAGATCTCAAAACAAAATCTCGCATAATACTTGGCGAGGCTGAATTTAAATCGTTATGGGCTGAAAATCAATCCATCTCGTTGGAGCAAGCTGTAAATGAGGCATTAGCATTATGAGCATAAATATTGATCTCAATAATTATCGCACTCTTGTTACCGGTGTAAGCAGTGGCATCGGCGCGGGCATCGCGGAGGTACTAGCCCAAGCTGGCAGCGACATCGCAGGCTGTGGATTTGAAGCAGAAGACAGCGAGGGCGCGAAGCGTTTTATATCCACGGTGGAAAGTCATGGGCGACGCGCATTTTATCAATCCGTTGATTTATCGGATGGAGTTGCAGCGCGGGTCTTTGTCGAATGGGCGGCCGATCAACTTGGCGGTCTGGATATTGTTGTTTCAAATGCCGGACGTAATTTTCATATTGGCGCATCGCAATTGAGCGAATCCGATTGGCAGGCAAACATCGATCTTAACCTGGCTGCGCACTGGCGCGTGACGCAAGCTGCCAAACCGTATCTTGATCAGGCGCCTGCCCCGGTCGTGATCATCATGGCTTCCAATCACGCCTTTTATACTTTGCCCAATTGCTTTCCATACAATGTTGCCAAAGCGGGCTTGCTGGCGATGGTTCAATCTCTTGCGATCGAGTGGGGACCGCACATTCGAACTATTGGAATTGCCCCCGGGTTTATTGACACCCCAATGAATATCGAATGGTTTGGTCAATTTCCAGACCCGGCTGCCAAACGTGCCCAGGTGATAGGATTGCATCCGGTTGGGCGTTTGGGTACATCAGAAGAAGTAGGCGTTTTATGTACATTTCTCTGTAATCCATTGGCAGGTTATATTTCAGGAACAACGATTCTGATCGACGGCGGACGCAGCGCTGTCATGCAGGATACTTAATCATGAATGGAGTAAACAATGACATATTTACCAATTGATGCACGTTACGATTCAATGCGCTACAACCGAAGTGGCAGGAGTGGTCTGCGATTGCCCGCAGTCTCGCTCGGCCTCTGGCACAACTTCGGCGGAGTGGATGTATTCGAGAACAGCCGCGCAATGGTTCGACGCGCCTTTGATCTGGGTATCACTCACTTTGATCTGGCGAACAATTATGGTCCGCCTGCTGGTTCAGCTGAGGAAAGTTTTGGGCAGATCATACAATCCGATTTGAAACCTTATCGCGATGAATTAATTATTTCATCCAAGGCGGGCTACTATATGTGGCCCGGCCCATACGGTGAATGGGGCTCACGCAAGTATCTTGTCTCAAGCCTTGACCAAAGCCTCAAGCGCATGGGATTGGATTACGTGGATATTTTCTACCATCATCGCCCCGATCCGGACACGCCCTTGGAAGAAACAATGTCCGCGCTTGATTACATTGTGCGGAGCGGACGCGCCCTGTATGTGGGTCTTTCCAACTACAAGCCTGAGCAAACCCGACAGGCCGTACAAATTTTGAAGTCATTGGGCACACCCTGTCTCATCCATCAGCCATCCTATAGTATGTTCAACCGCTGGATAGAAGACGGTCTTCTACCGGTTTTGGAAGATGAAGGGATAGGCTGCATCGCTTTTTCCCCGCTTGCGCAGGGTTTGCTAACTGACAAATATCTTGACGGTATTCCCGAAGGTTCGCGCGCTTCCAAGCCGCATGGTTTCTTGAAACCCGAAAATATTACAGATGAAAAACTCGCCAAAGTAAAACGTTTGAATGATCTGGCGAAAGCGCGCGGGCAGATTCTCGCTCAATTGGCGCTTGCGTGGGTGCTACGCCACACAGGTATGACCTCGGTGCTGGTCGGAGCGAGTCGGATTTCTCAAATTGACGATGCTGTTGGCACGTTGAATAACCTATCGCTTAGTGATACAGAACTTCAGTCGATGGAAACTATTTTGAAAGGAGATTAACCATGCTTCAAATTGCTGAATTTTTACCACCAACCCCTTCGTCCTTGTGGAAACTTTCCAAACAAGCTGGCGTAGATTTCGCTGTCGGCGGCTTGCCGTTCAATGAACCTTCCAATGGCACGGACGCTCCGTGGGATTATTTGCCCCTCCTGCGGATGAAGCAACGCTATGAAAGCGGCGGTTTCAATCTCGCCGTTATTGAAGTCCGCCCGCCGTTAAACAAAGCGAAGCGCGGCTTGCCGGGCGGCGACGAGGAAATAGCTACAGTTTGTACGTTGATCGAGAACATGGGACGTTTGGGTATTCCGGTCTGGTGTTACGAATGGATGACCGATTTCAATTGGCTTCGCACCAGCACCAACACGATTTCACGCGGCGGATCGGTGGTTACCAGTTTTGACAATGCGCTAATGAAGGATGCGCCACCCACTGAGAACGGTCCAATCAGCGAGGAGAAACTTTGGGAAACACTCGAACACTTTCTAAAAATTGTATTGCCTGTGGCAGAGAAATGGAAAGTCAAACTTGCGATGCATCCGGATGATCCTCCACTTTCGCCTATTCGCGGGGTGGGGCGAATTATGAGCAGTATTGAAAACTACCAGCGTCTGCTTGAAATCATTCCCAGCCCAATGAATGGCATCACCATGTGTCAGGGAAATTTCACGCTCATGACAAACGATCTCCCAAGCGTGATACACAAATTTGGCAGACAGGACAAAATATTTTTCGTTCACTTCCGTGATGTGCGTGGCACAGTGGAAAAATATGAAGAGACCTGGCATGACGAAGGCAAGACCGACATGCTGGCTTGCATGCAGGCTTATCGGGATATCAATTTTGAAGGTGTACTGCGTCCCGATCACGTCCCAACCGTGGAAGGTGACAGCAACGATAATGCCGGCTATTCATCATTTGGAAGGCTTTACGCAATTGGGTACATCCGCGGTCTTCGACAAGCTGTTTATGCCGATAAAGGACAGGCTTTATGAAAATTGCAGTGACAGGTGGAATTGGCAGTATTGGCAAAGTCATTATCGATATGGCTTTGGCGCAAGGACATAATGTTGTCTGTATCGACCGCGTGATTCCGGGTGATGATGCGCGAAAACCCGGCGTCGTCTATATTCAAGCGGATATCGCAGATTACGCCGCAATGGAAAATGCTTTTCGTGGATGCGATGCCGCGGTTCATATGGCGGCTATTCCGGCACCCGGACATCATCCTGATCATATAGTACATAATAACAATGTTGTGGGAAGCTACAACATTTTGCGCGCCGCGGTTGAAGTGGGCATTAACAGAGTGTGTCAAGCTTCCAGTGTTAACGCAACCGGCCTCGCCTACAGCCGCTGGCCGCGCTTCGATTATTTTCCGCTCGATGAGGAACATCCCACATACAACGAAGACCCGTACAGTCTCTCCAAATGGATTTGCGAAGAACAGGGCAACTCGTTTGCGCGGCGTTATGAACAGATGGTTATCTCAAGTATGCGCTTTCACTGGGTCGTACCGGAACGCGCCACGGCTGTGCAGGCTAAAGGCTATAGTCAGACAGAAGCAGCCGCGAAAAACCTGTGGGCATATACTCTTCACGATTCTGCTGCGCGAGCCTGTCTGCTTTCTCTAACCGCAGAATTTAAAGGGCACGAAGTGTTTTATATCGTTGCGCCCGCGACCATTACCGATATCCCCTCACTTGAATTGAAGCAAAAATATTTTCCCGATGTGCCCGTGCGCGGCGATCTGAGCGGGCATAAGAGCTTTTTCAACTCCAGCAAGGCAGAACGTTTGCTCGGCTGGAAACATAACTAACTAAAAAAGGAATAATGATATGCATATTCAACCTTCCAAAGAAGACCTGATCGAACTGACTAAACTCAATCCCTTTGACCGATTCTCCGATGGGCGACCATGCGTGCCTGAAGATTACCTGGAACGTATGAAACTGGTCACCACCGAAGAGGCCTGGGGCGTGCTGCGCAATCACGGGTATGACCGTCAATTTGAGGGCAATTGGATGGAAACACATCCGGGTGTCATCACTGTCGGGCGGGCGATCACGGCGCAGTTTCTGCCGCATCGACCCGATTACCATGATGCCATTCAGCAGGCAGGCGTGAGCGAAGGCCGCGGCAAGATTGGTGGACAAAACTCATGGATCATCGAGTCATTACAGTTAAATGATGTGATGATCGTGGATATTTTTGGCAAGGTCAAGGATGGCACTGTGATAGGCGATAACCTCGGCACTGCGACACGCAGCCGCACCCGCGTGGGTGCCGTCATTGAGGGCGGTATCCGCGACTATCAAGGACTGGTTCAATTGACCGATGTAAATTTCTATGTGCGCGGTGTTGACCCTACCGCGATTGCCGATGTGACGCTGGCAGGAATCAACATTCCCATCCGCATCGGAGGTGTGACCGTGTTACCGGGTGATGTGATGTTGGGCACACCGACCGGTATCATATTCATCCCGCCGCACCTTGTGCAGGAAGTTGTTGAATCCAGTGAAGCCGTCCGTGTGCGCGATGAATTTGGCAAGATGCGTTTGGATGAAGGTAAATATACCAGCGGCGAAATCGATGTGCCAACCTGGCGCGAAGATATTGAGGCTGACTTTCAGTCATGGCTCTTGAAAAAGGCGAATAAAAAATGAGCACACGACCCGAAGATCATGCCAGCCAGCATTCACGTCCCAGTGAGTTAAAGATCACAGACATTCGCACAGCAACTGTCGGCTGGGAGGGGTGGCGTTTTCCTATCATCCGAATTGATACCAATCAAGGTTTAAGTGGTTACGGCGAGGTGCGCGATGGCGCGAGCAAGAATTATGCGCTAATGCTCAAAAGCCGTTTGCTTGGAGAAAATCCATGTAATGTGGATAAGGTTTTCCGCAAGATCAAGCAGTTCGGTCACCACGCAAGACAGGGCGGAGGTGTGTGCGGAGTCGAGATGGCGTTGATGGATTTGGCTGGCAAGGCGTACGGCGTTCCTGCATATGTTCTCGCGGGCGGGAAATTCCGAGATGCGATCCGCATGTATTGTGACACTCCCAACGAACCGACCGGCGAAGCGATGGGGCATAAACTCAAGGAACGAATGTCGCATGGCTTTACGATGCTCAAAATGGACATTGGGATTCAACCGCTTATTGGAGAGAAAAACACTCTTACCTATCCAGCCGGGATTCTAAAAACAGATGACGGCACTGAATTGGATCGTATGCTGGATATCAACAGTATTCAACATCCGTTCACGCATGTGCGTCTTACGCCCAAGGGCATCGAGATGTTGTGCGAATATGTGGAGCAGGTGCGTGCTGTGGTGGGATATGAAGTCCCCATCGCCGCCGACCACTTTGGTCACATCGGCGTGGATGATTGTATTCGTTTGGGTGAAGCATTGGAACCGTTCAATCTCGCCTGGCTTGAAGATATGGTGCCTTGGCAATTTACCGATCAGTGGGCGAAGATGGAACGCGCGCTCAAAACCCCCGTTTGCACCGGTGAAGATATTTATCTCAAAGAAGGATTTCTACCTCTTCTGCAAGCGCATGCAGTCAATGTTATTCATCCTGACCTTGCCACAAGCGGCGGGATTCTCGAACAGTATGGCGCTCCACATGGCAGGTACACCGATCAGTACAATGGCCGCCGTGCAATGTGCCGCCGCCACTGAAAACTTTATCGCTCTCGAACATCACTTCACAGATATTCCATTCTGGAATGACTTCATTGATAGTGGTTCAAAGCCTATTATCCAAAATGGATATATCTCCGTTCCCAATGCGCCCGGTCTTGGATTTACTCTCAATGAAGACGCAGTCAAGGAACATCTTATTCCTGAAGATCAAGGCTTCTTCGAGCCGACTTCGCAATGGGATAGAGAACTCAGTTGGGATCGACTCTGGTCATAGGAGAAAGTTATGGCGCTTATACCTTTAGCCCCCGGAATGAAAATCGCGGCTCAAATCACACCCGAACCAAATCAGGAAGAGATGGATTTCATTTGCCAGATGGGCGTCGAATATGTCGTCTTGTGGACTGGCGGAGACAAAGCCAGCTATGATTATTACGCCAGCCGTAAACAACTTTTTGAATCCGCTGGATTGAAGGTTTACGGCTTCGGCAGTTTCAGTGTTCATAATCAGGATGTCATCACGCTCGGCTTGCCCGGCCGCGACGAGAAGATCGAAGAATATAAAACCCATTTGCGAAATTTAGGCAAGGCCGGCATTCCCTACACCACCTACGCCCATATGGCGAATGGCATCTGGAGCAGCGCAGGGGAATTAACGCGCGGCAATGCGCCGGCGCGCGCTTTCAATCTCGAAAAAGGTGGAAAAGGTTGGTGGATTGAACAGACATACGAAGGCCCGCTGACACACGAGCGTAAGTATAGTGAGGATGAAATTTGGGAAAACTTTGTCTATTTCATAAAGCAAGTTGCGCCAGTGGCAGAGGAGGCGAATGTCAGAATTGGCATCCATCCCGATGATCCACCTGTTGATGAATTAGGCGGAATTCCGCGCTGTATATTTAGTAATTTCGACGGCTACAAACGCGCTCTCGAAATCGCCGACAGCCCAAATGTCGGGATGTGTCTGTGCGTTGGCTGTTGGCTTGAGGGTGGTTCTAAAATGGGCAAGGATGTGTTCGAGACGATCCGTTATTTCGGCGAGCGCAAGAAACTTTTCAAAGTACATTTCCGTAATGTGGATAAACCCTTGCCATATTTTGTCGAAACCTTCATTGACGATGGCTATATGGATATGTATCAGGTCATGAAAGCCATGCGTGCTGTGGATTTTGACGGTGTCTTTATCGCCGATCACATTCCCACGATGGGCAATCATCCGCGGATAGGCACGGCTTACACTATTGGTTACATGAAAGCCATGCTTGAACGAGTCAATGCAGAAGCAAAGGATAGTCCTCCATGAAAATCACTGATCTCAAATGCGCAGTTATCGGTCAAAACCCTGTCATTCGCATCAACACCGATGAGGGGATTTATGGCTACGGTCAAGCTGAAAACACCAAGCCATATCTCAAACCGCATGTACTGTTTTATAAAAACTACTTAATTGGCGAAGACCCTACCAATGTCGAGCGGGTGATGATGAAGATCCGTCGCATGGGAAGTTACAAGCCGTGGGGTGCAGCTGTCAGCGCGATTGAGATGGCGCTGTGGGATATTGCCGGGAAGGCTGCTGGAATACCAGTCTATAAACTACTCGGAGGCAAGATCCGCGACAAAGTACGTGTGTACAATGGCGGCGTGCGCTTCTCGATGAAAGGTTACAACCCGGAAGATTACGCTGAAGACATGCGCAAGATGAAAGCGGCGGCAGAAGGATTCACCATCATTAAGTCGCCAATCAGTTTTCATAGCGCCATGCCTTATCAAATCCCAAACTTTTCTTATGATGAACCGCGTGGAGTTGCGCCGCAAGGCAACCCGTATTTTCAGCCGAAAGGGAACATGATTGCAATGTTCGATGCGCCGCATGCCAATCGCGGATTGCTGACCGAAAAAAGCATGAAGCATGTCATCGCCTGTGTGGAAGCGATGAAGTCCGTGCTCGGCGATGAAATTGGTCTGGCACTCGATTGCGGTCCCGGCTGGATGGTGACGGATGCAATCCGAGTCGCACGCGCCCTTGAACCGTTCAACATCATGTGGATGGAAGATTTGCTCACAGGCGATTACACACCTTACACTCTCGCGGATAATTATCGTGAAGTGACACAGGCGACATCCACTCCGATTCACACCGGCGAACAGATATATCTGCGGCAAAATTTCAAGGATCTCATTGAGCGGTACGCCGTGCGCGTCATCGGTCCGGACCCTGAAGATATCGGCGGCCTCGCCGAATTAAAGTGGGTTACAGAATATGCCGACTTGCATGGAATCATGATGGCCCCGCATGGTGTTTTTGATGGACTGATCGGTCTGGCCGCACTTGTCCAAGTGTGCGCCACCCTGCCACAGAATTACATTGCCTTTGAATATCCAGTTGCCAAACCTGAATGGTGGTACGAAATCATCAAGGGCCTGCCGAATCCCATCGTCAAAGGCGGCCTTATAGAAGTTTGGGACACTCCCGGTTTGGGCGTGGATTTTAATGAAGACAAGGCGCGCCAGTATCTTGCCTCTGAAGATCAAGACTTTTTTGATTAAGCTGTTTTGTTTGCAATTGATGACTCGATAAAGCCTGGTGAAAAAAAAATTTAAAAAGGATAAGCCTGTGAAAATCACAAATGTAAGACCCATTCTTACTGCACCGGATGGCATTGCGCTGGTTATCGTTAAAGTGGAAACTGACCAGCCGGGTCTGTATGGGATTGGCTGCGCCACGTTCACCCAGCGCCCGACACTGGTTGCAAAAGCTGTGGAAGAATACCTGGCCCCGTTGTTGAAAGGCCGAGACCCGGCAAACATCGAAGACCTGTGGCATATGATGTATGTCAATTCATATTGGCGTAACGGGCCTGTACTTAATAATGCCATCAGTGGCGTAGACGAGGCATTATGGGATATCAAAGGCAAAGTTGCGAACATGCCTGTCTATGATCTGCTAGGTGGTAAGTGCCGAGATGCCGCGATGGTTTATCGCCATGCTGATGGACGAGATCCAAAGGAGGTGCTAGACAACGTTCTCAAATATCAAGCCGAGGGTGCGCTGGCTGTGCGTCTGCAAATGGGTGGGTATGGTGGGCGGGTGAAAGACCTCAACAAGAAGAACTCGCGACCGAGCAAAAAAGCGCCGCAAGCCACACATCGTATGAAAACGATGGATAATCCGCAGGGGAATTTTCCCGGTGCGTATTATGACCCGGATTGGTATGCGCGTTCAATTCCACCATTGTTTGATTATGTCCGCAATAAAATTGGCTTCGATCTATTTCTTTTGCATGACATTCATGAACGACTTGCTCCTATAGATGCCATTCGTATGGCAAAGGATTTGGAACCCTATCGTTTGTTCTTCCTTGAAGACCCGCTCGCCCCAGACCAGATCGAATGGTTCCGCCGTCTGCGTGCCCAAAGCGCTACTCCAATCGCAATGGGCGAGCTGCACAACAATCCGTTGGAATGGCGGCCCCTCATCGCCGAGCAGTTGATCGATTTCATCCGCTCTCACATCTCGCAATTGGGCGGGATCACCCCAGCTCGCAAACTTGCCTCCCTATGTGAATCGTTTGGCGTACGCACAGCCTGGCATGGCCCCGGTGATACATCTCCTGTTGGTCATGCCGCCAATCTTCATCTTGATCTGGCATGTCACAATTTTGGAATTCAGGAAATGATCTATTTTGGTGATGCGTTAAAGGAAGTTTTCCCCGGCATCCCTGAACTCCATAACGGCTATTTGTGGCCAAATGATAAGCCTGGCCTGGGTATTGATATTGACGAAAAGAAAGCCGCTAAATATCCGATTAGCATTCCGCCAATCGAGTGGACACAAAGCCGCTGGCCGGATGGCACGATTTGGACGCCATAGAAACCAGAACGTTAGTTTGAAAAACCCTCGCTATAGATCACCCCGTCAGGTGCTTTCTTTGAAATCTCTATGAAGCAACCCTCTATTATTACCAGATTACAAATGCACCTTGAAATGTGGCTCGTCGGCCCATTGGATCCCGAAGTGCGAGCCAATATGTATGTGGATGTGCGAGCCGCCTGTACTCATAGCGTAATGGCTACCATCATCACTTTCCTTCCTATCATCCTGCGGCGGTCGGGTGCGTCAACTCAACAAATAGCATACTATTTTGCGATCACTGCTCTGGGTCTGCTTACCACCAATGTCAGTGTCTGGCTCATGCGCCGCTGGGGGATGAAGCGCGTTGCGTTGATTTGCTGGCTGTTGGGGCGCGGCTCTTTTTTGTTGACCGCAATCGCCTTCAACGCTACCAGCCTGCTGGTCATCTTTACCTTCTTCTGGCTGTTGGAAGCCTGGCCTTCGCCGGCTTATGTTCAAACCATCCAAGCCATCTATCCCATCCAACAGCGGGGACGCATCCTCGCGGCAGTGCGGGTTGGATTTGTGGCGCTTATCCTTTTCTTCACGCCGCTGGCTGGCTGGATGCTGGATCATTTAGGGTATCGCGCATTGCTTCCGCTTGCGGGGTTGTCTGGTATCGGCTCAACCCTAACTTTCTTCTCCTTGATGCGAAAACTTCCAGATAAAGTGGTTGAATTGTCCCACCAAATCATGTCGCCTTTGCATATTTTGCAGATTGATCGCCGAATGCCGTTCTATCTGGGTGGAGTGTTCTTATTTGGGTTGGGAGGGTTAATGGCATCGCCCTTATATTCGATCATACAGGTCGATCAACTCAATTTATCCTATACAGTTGTTGGGTTGCTTGGCTTTGTGCAAAGCGTGTTTTGGTTTTTAGGATATTTGTTCGGCGGGCGGATATTGGATCGAATCGGCGGTATGCGAAGCTTGCAAATCGTATTCGCTGTCAATGCAATGGTAATACTTCCATATATTTGGGCAACACAAGGTTGGATGTTGCTGCCTTCATTCATCGCGGCTGGCCTGGTGACGGCAGGAGCTGATCTGGCGATTCTATACACTGTATCCAAACTGGCAGGGCCGGAACATGTACCTGATTATGCCGCACTCAACTCCACTATCTCAGGTTTTCGCGGTTTGTTGGGGCCGTTGATTGGTTCAGTCCTGATCTCGATCGGGTGGAAATATGGGGCGGTTTTTATTTTGAGCGCAGGGTTAACATTGGCCGGGGCTGGGTCGTTGGCTTTTATTACAGGGACTAAAACATCCGTCACATAAAAGTCATCACCATATTTTCCAGGGCCAGTTTACACAAGATTCGATTTCTGGAAACAATACAATATCTGCGTGACCTTTGAGTGTAAAGGTGATCACTTCGTTTTCCCAAAGCAGATCGCGGGCCAACGAAAGGGTCTGCCCACTTACACTGACATCATCTACCAGCAAGATGCGCGCACCCACAGGCACGGATGGAACATCCACCAACAGTGTTGGGGCGGGGCGCTGTGGTGAATTATCCAGGGCGCGGAAATTAATTTGCAACAGGCGCAAAGGAAGATCGTACTGATGTGCTAGTAAAACGGCGGGAATTGTACCGCCATTGGCGATGCCTACTATACAATCCACTTGTGGCAGGTTGATACGCTTTAATGCATGTGAGATGATTTCAAAATCGAGAGACACTTTATCGTTCATTTGGCATCCTGATAGACGATATTTTTTTAGGCAATGAGGAGCTATCTGTCTACTTAATAAAAAGAGAAAAGGCTATTGCGCACAAAGAAAGGTAAAGTTTGGTTGACTAACTACCAAAGGATATCATTGATGAGCAGTAGCAGGGATTGTACAACCGATTGAACGAAAAGTCGGGAAATCGATCTGGGTTGAATTGGTAATTTATATGTTTGGCTGTAAAATTATTATGCGGCATATCTTTGCAATTTTTCTGCCTTCATATGTCCATAGTCAAAAAGCGACATGTCATAACTCTACGTAAGTAGAAATCAACAAAACGTTGGTTAATTTTCAATATATTGACACTCCACCCAATCCTTTGTATACTATGTAAACGCTTTCTGATAACGCTTACATACAATGATTCATAGAAACCGATCTTCAACAATTGCAGATGTAGCTAGGCTCGCTGGTGTATCCATTGCCACGGTCAGCCGGGTGATCAAGGACGCGATCAGTGAATTAAAATTTGTTCCCCGTGCCGCAGCTCGTACACTTGCCAGCCGTAGAACGAACACCATTGGATTGATCTTCTCTGAAATTGGCGGCGCGTTTTTTCCGCTCTTACTTAAGGGGATTGAGGCTGAAACACGCAGCGCGGGATATGAATTGCTTATCCACTCCACGCAAGCTGCTCATGCTCAAAAACGCAGACCGCTTGGCGAGCACAACACCGATGGCTTGTTGGTTTTTACATCCAGCCTTGAAATTGAAGAACTTTGCAGATTGAGTCAAATTAATTTCCCGTTGGTGCTCATGCATCAAACACCGCCCGATGAAATGAATACCCCTGTTATCACGATTGAAAATAAAGATGGCGCTGAAATGCTTGTCAGTCATTTGATTGAGAAACATGCTCGGCGCCGAATTGTTTATATGCAAGGCCCCGAGGGGCATGAAGATTCTCAATGGCGCGAACGCGGTTATCGCGAAGCGCTCGAATCACACGGAATATCATTTGACCCCGGGCTTGTTGTCTCTGGTGAATTTGATGAAGAGCAGGCATTTGCGTCAATGCGGCAACTTCTTTTGGATGGGATCGAATTTGACGCTGTCTTTTCCGGTGACGATGACGCCGCCATCGGCGTATATCGCGCGCTGAAGATGGCCAACCGCAGCATTCCTGACGATGTAGCTGTTGTCGGTTTCGACGATGTTCAATTTTCCCGATACATTTCCCCCGCGCTGACGACGATCCGCGCGCCGATCGAAGAAGTAGGCCGTGAAGCTGTCCGCCAGTTGATCCACTTGTTGAACGGCGAGCAGGCCCAAAGTCTGACATTAATGCGCACAGAATTGGTCATCCGCGAATCGTGCGGATGTAGTCCAAAGGAGGTCAACCCATAAATTTATATTGCCAATCAATTTTCCATTTGCCCGATCTAATGACCAAAGAAAAAGGAGATAGAAGATGAAAAAAGTGTTTGGCTTGCTCAGCGTTCTTATGACCCTAAGTATGTTGATCTCTGCCTGCGGCGGCTCCAATGCCGCAACAGATGTAAAAGTTTTGCGCGTGTGGGTTCAATGGGGCGACAACCCTACCCAGATCCAAACTCTCTTTGACAAATATACGGCCGAGACAGGCATCAAAGTTGAAGTAACAGCCCCGCTTGCCGATGACAAGATCCTGCCTGCGCTGACTGGCTCCGAGCCGCCCGATGTGCTCGTCTTGAGCGGCGGTGATCTGGCTAAGTCTTTTTATAAAGAAGGCTTGGTGGATGAACTTTCTAGTGCGATCAAATTAGGTAATATTGATATGGCAGATATGTACGCAGCTCCGCTGTCGCAGTGCCTGCAAGGGGACAAGATCTTGTGCCTCCCCTGGGGCACAGATGCATACGCTTTGTTCTGGAACAAAGATATGTTTGAGGCCGCCGGACTTGACCCTGAGAAACCCCCTTCAACCATGGAAGAACTGGTCGAATTTGCTGACAAACTCACTGTCGTCGGTATAGATGGAACCATCGAACAGATCGGTTTTATCCCGAATCACTCATGGAGTCATTCCGATCTTTATGTACGTATGCATGGTGGATTCTGGTACAACGATGACGGCTCGAAACTGACTGTCAACAGCCAACCAATGATCGATGCGTTCACGTGGCAGCAACAATTCTTCACCAAATACGGCGTGGACAATGTTCAAGCTTTCTCCTCAGGCTTTGGCGAATACGGTTCGCCCGACGCGCCTTTCTACGCTGGCAAAGTTGCCA
>JAPLGS010000010.1 GCA_026390015.1 Chloroflexota bacterium
ACTGCATTTTCCAGATTGGCACGCTGTGGTCGTAGATCTCCATTTTTTCCTTCAAGAGCCGCTGCATCCATTAAAAAAGCAGGCAAGTCTGTGTAGCGAAAAACACGTTCACGACAATTGCCTCGCAAGTTGATCTGACCATCGCTGTCCGCTATTGCTATCACCGCTTCAGTCCATGTGCTCTTAAAACCGGGCATACGGGACTCAAGAGCGCTCTTAAGCACCCTGGACTTGTTGTTCGCAGTAATCCATGGATTGGGTCGGTTATGAATACCATCCACCAACCATGTGAAATCATCACCCTGAATACCGCCCAGCCATCGTTTGATCTCAACTACATAAATCGCATGCGGCGCAATGACAATAATGTCGTACTCAAAAGGAGACCTGCCGCGTTGGATGATCTCAACATTGGGGATGATTGTATATGTACCAGGAAGGTGATCCACCAAGTAAGAAACAACCAGAGTTTCACCCTCATTGGCTGGACGTGTTCCGGGGAGGTTGATGAGTTTTGCCATTATCAAGCCTTATATTTGCAATAAATCATTGGCTGATTCGTGATGTAATCATATGCTTGGTTTTCAGCTTGGACTCCAGAGAAACCTTGATTGTCACGTTCCAGATTTTTGTTATCATCGATGGTTGTATTTTTTGTGGCCATAGGAAAGTCCTAAACAATGTTTTATTAGATATTGTGGTTTCACCAGGCTAAAGTTTAGAACATTTAATACTTTAGAGATTCGTGCCAATCCTTGTCGGCATTATGAAATGTAAAAGCCGGAAGACCAGAGAAAACCATCCAAGTAATCTGGAACGGGTAAGCTTTTTGATAATTGGAATCTACCATCTTTCTGATGATGGGTAGGCTTTCTAATCCCACCAATATTAAGCCTTTATTTAACTAAATGACAAATTTTTCTTCTGAGCAATGATTATAACAGGTCTAAACAATTGGACAAAAATGAAATTGATATGATTATTCCTGCCCAGTATGTTTACCCAATAAAAAGCAAAATAATAATTATCGGCACTGAAACATAAGGAGAAGTGTCGTTGAGGCAGAGACTCCCCGATAGGTGTTATCAATAGCTTAGAGGACAAACCCTCTCAATTTCGCTTTCCCCTCTCTTAATGCGATATTATCCGGTGTGTAGGTTACTTGGCTCATCCGTCCAAGTTTTGCGAGATAAAACTTTTGTTGCTTCAGATTCAATAACATTTCTGATACTCATCCAGAATGAAATACATACGACCCATCCCCAATGGCTTGTAGGGACGTCACCATCTGGAACAACACAGCATATTCCGACTTCGGGCGAATGGATACGATCGTGTTCGTTACAAAATCAAAGACTACATCCTGGAGCAGGATCTGACACAAAACTTTTCTCTCGTCCGGGGTCGCACCATTCCAAGCCTCCTGCAACCCGAGTAAAGTCACGGCAGCCTGACGCACCTCATGCGGCGTGATCTGCTCGATCACTTCCAGCTGCATTTGAAGCGCTTCAACATCCCGCCAAAAAGAATGTTCGTCGCCTTCATATAGCCCGCGCTTATACGCCTCGCGCATTCGGCGGATCTGCCAGTTATCAGGCAGAACAAGGCTTTCCATCAGACGGCCAATCTGCTCCTCCACGACATCCGCGCGGACACTCTTGCCTGAAAATGAGCAGTGCAGTCCAGAGAACCGCGAAGCGTCACGATAATATCTGCCCGCCTTGGCGCTTTGAGCGCGCATTTTCTTTTCACAGAGTTTGCATGTGATGATCCCGCTGAGCAGATAGGCATGCCGAGTGTAGGGTTTTGTATCTAAAGTGCGCCGCCTCAAGGAACGAACTTTTTGGCAGCGCACGAACAGATCCTCACTGATGATGGGCTGGTGCGCTCCTTTTATCATCTCCCCCTTTCCGCGATGAGACTTGCCCTGAATAAAAGCACCCCGATAAGTCACATATCCAGTATAAAAAGGATTTTGCAGCATCACGCGCACGCTATCCTTCGTAAAGGGATGCTTCCTGAATGTCCGCACCCCCTGCAGATTCAACCAGTCGGCAATCTGTTGATCGTAATAAAAACCTTTGGAATAGCGCTCAAACATTTCCTCGGCAATCGAGGCATTAATCGGATCCTGAACTGCCATCTTGCGATCACCGACCTTCTCACTGTTGTACCCCCAGGGTACCCAGCCATTGTGGTAGCCCTGCATCGCGCGTTCATACTTACCCTTGTGAGTTTCCTTGCTCAAATTATCTGAATAAAATTCGCCGAGTGACCCGAGCAGATGAAAGGTCAACTTACCCTCAGGCGTATCCAGATTGAAATTCTGCTCCACCGCGTTGAGAGTCACTTCCTCCTTTTGCAGCTGCTTCACGATCTCGATCGCCCATTCCAACCGCCTCGCCAGACGGTCTACCTTGTGAACATACAGAATTCCGAACATACCCCGCCTGGAGTCCTCCAACATTTGAGCAATCCCAGGACGATATTTATTCTTGTACGCCGAGGTAGCCGGGTCGGAATATATCTTAACGATCTCGATCCCATCCGAAATCGCGCGCGACTTGATCTGACGCAGCTGCGCATCCAGGCTGAAGGAATCATCCTGCATAGTGGAAGAGTAGCGGATGTAAGCCGCCCCCAATTTTTTAGGATCAAAGTTCAATTTGTCCATGAAAATATCCTCGTGATAGCGGTTCCGAGCAAGTTGAAACCCGCTACGGGTGTTGAGTTCCACACCAGTAGCGGGAACAAATAAATAAATATGAAGGAAGGCGTCGGGTCAGAGTAGACCTTTATGAAAGACGGGGGTTATTCTTCTTTTTTATCCTCTACATTATTCTCCTCAGAACTCGTTAACGGCGCTTTGGTGTACCTCAGACGCCGTAGGATTTGGATCAGCCAATCTAACAAAGAAGCTGGCATCGGTGCAGAGTGCGGTTTCTCTATTGTATGAGACCGCTTCTGTTTGTGCGAAAAGTCGAGATCATCTTCAGGTTCTGGCATAAGTTGCTCTCAAAACTCCCTTATGTCGCTACCGGTTGCGCATGGGCTGGGAGTTTTTTTAGGTTGTAAAGAACGATAAATATCAGTAAAATACCAACCGTCCCTTACTTCCTTTATTGTCACTCATAAGACTGGGGACAATCGTAAAAATGTCCTCACTTGATCCAATAATGTCCTCTCTGGTGCCACGCATTCCGTATCAACTCGCGCGCCGTCTGCCATGGGATGCTTTGTATGATTTGTTTCACTTGAAGCGCGGCATTAGCGAACTCGAAACGGCATTGCAACTCCAGCAGGGAACGTTGTCCAAAGCTCAGAGGTTGTATCCAGCCCACAAGGAGGGGAAACCCATGCGCGGGATCTCCGCCAAAGTCCACCAACATATCCTGGATCGCATGGCCGAGAACTTTCAAGCTGGCGAACAAATGCGCGCCTGGATAAAAAAGAACTGGCCTGCGGAATTGCTCGATCTCTCGGCAAAATATTTGGGCGGGCTGTATGACATGCTTGACCTCGCCCGTCAGATCCCGCAAGTGGGCGTGTTCCCGAAAGATCATATTCCCCGAAAAAAAGAAGAGGCCGAAATTGTGGACTTGCTCCTGACCAATAAGCAGGTGCAGGTGATCTGGATCACCGGTGTTCCTGGCGCTGGCAAGCGAACACTCGCGCTGAGTCTGGTGCGCTGTCATTGGGAGCGGCTCAAGCAGATCTACG
The DNA here is from genome assembly GCA_026390015.1 of Chloroflexota bacterium. Lineage (GTDB taxonomy): Bacteria > Chloroflexota > Anaerolineae > Anaerolineales > Villigracilaceae > Villigracilis. The sequence goes on from JAPLGS010000010.1 coordinate 3,721, forward strand.
AAAAAGTGTTTTGGGTGGATGCCGAGCAGGCAAGTTATGCCGATGGGCT
>JAPLGS010000172.1:0-1475 GCA_026390015.1 Chloroflexota bacterium
CTCGTTTACTCTTGGTTTCACTGTATGGTATATGAGTTGTTTCTGGTGGCGGTATGGTGAGCGTGTGCCCTGTCTGGCAACATGGACAGTCATTTTCTGTTTTTACTTTTAGCACGCGGGGAGTTGTGGATTTGGCAGAGACTTTTCTCTTGGTGAGAGATTTCCAGAACGCTTTCAAGCGGGGAAGTTCCAGCATCAGCACGAGCACAAACAAGATCAGTATATATGAAGACAAACATCCTACTATACTTTTCCCTCCCCTTCTACTAATAACCACCGATTATGGCAGTACACAAAGTAGCCAGAACACGGATGAAGTAAGTAGCCAACACAGGAACAGGTCAATCATTTGTTTGCTATAATATCATTAGTCAATGCCTTTACTGGCAAGGAGATCGAAATGTTACAACAAATTACCATTCAAACGCCAAACGCCAAACGGCTTAAACCACTGATTCGCTCGGTCATCGAAAACGCAGTTTATGATGTCGAACATGGCGTCAAAAAGACACGCGCCAAACTGGAAGCCTTCGAGAAACAATTTGGCATGAGCACCGCCGAGTTCGAGCGTCGTTTCAAGCCTGGCGATTTGGAAGAAACGCTCGACTTCATCGAATGGGAAGGCGAGATCAAAACCTTGCACCTGCTGGAAGAAAAACTCAACGCCTTCAAAGAAGCCAAAATAAAATGATCGAAGAATATTTTGAAAGCGTCAAAGCGTTACTACAAAGCCTATCCCTTTCCCAATCGCCTGAAGTTGACTATGACTACCGCGATAGAGAGACAGGCTTCCTCAAGGGGGATTTGGTTTTGAAGGACGGCTCACGCTTGCACTTCCGCGAGTTCGTTCAGGCAAAGAGTGGGCATCCCGTTCATCGCTACATGTATGCCTTTCAATACATGGACTCAGACGGTATATTGATTTTTCGTTACGATGACACGAAACACTTTCCAAACCTACCTACTGCGCCGCATCACAAACACATTGGGGAAAACGAAGTTGTTTCGGCAAACGCCCCAGATTTGGAATCTGTGTTGAAAGAAATCGAAACGCTGATTAAACCTTAACTCAAAACTCTCCTGTTGTGCTGGCTACTTGGTTCATTCGTCTGATTTTTTGGGATTTTTTGCAGAAATTTCGATCAGAGTATCGTCCTTTCCCCTGTTGCTGACTACTTGGCTCATCCATACATATGAAGGAAAACAATTCTCTGAGTGACACGAGTGGACAGAAGTGGACACTTGTCTCGACTTTTGGTACAGCCACAATCGGTAGTTGGTAATTAAAACGTGCTCTTTTGAGCGCGTTTTTGTTTAATATGCATCATCAGTGGGAGGATTGGGTAGAGTCTATGAAAGCTTCCATAGAGAAAAGCTTAGACACCCCATTAATCTTTACCCCTTCCTATCTTTATGGCAGCGGGTAACTGATCAGCTCCATCACTGACCAGCGTCGTGACGTAAGCCCGGCCGCC
>JAPLGS010000172.1:1517-2262 GCA_026390015.1 Chloroflexota bacterium
TGAAAGCTTCCATAGAGAAAAGCTTAGACACCCCATTAATCTTTACCCCTTCCTATCTTTATGGCAGCGGGTAACTGATCAGCTCCATCACTGACCAGCGTCGTGACGTAAGCCCGGCCGCCACACCTGCACTGGCGCTGCGCTCCAGCGCGGTGCAAGTGTTGCCGGGGTCATCTTCTTATATAGCCTCGGTCTCTGCTTTCCTTTTCTAAGGAAAGGTTCAGGCAATGTGATCCGCAAGTTCTCGTGTGGACGAGCGAAGTGATAATAAGCCAGCCACCAGTAAAGATGATCCTCCAGTTCTGATTTCAGCTTAGCTGGTCCCCATGTGCGCCGCGTCAACTTCGAGACAGATTGCCGAATCGTCAGGTTCGCGCGCTCAACAAAAGAAGTATTGATGTTCCCGCTCAAGCCATTCGCTTTCAGACGCGAGCGATATTCTTCTGCATCACCCCAGAGCATTCGATGTTCCACTCCCACCAGGCGAAACCCTCTCTGGTGTTTGATGACTTGTGCGTACAGAAACATAGATACGATCAGCCAGACCAGTTTCTTCTCCCCCTCCACTACGACCCATTCTCCAAAGTGTGCTGTCAATGCATAAAAATAATGATTGAGCCCGTCTGAACTGAAGATCGGCACGCAGTCTGCTTTCAATCTCCTCTTCAACTCATGCACGACCGAGTGTGCCATTTCCTGAGTGCGAGCTCCCAGTTGGATCACAGGAATAATTTTCGTTTTCGCC
>JAPLGS010000054.1:0-549 GCA_026390015.1 Chloroflexota bacterium
CAAAGGATTCCGGCTAACCTGGTTTTGCAAGTCGTTTTTACTGCCAAGTAAATACATCCTATCCGCTCTGCCGGGATTGTTTCGTTAGCACCGGATGATAATCCGTTGCATAATTTGTAAAGGTCCTATATCCATTTTTTTAGCTTTTCTGAACCGTGCCATAATTCTCTTTTACCTCCCAAACCCGGGCGGATGAGCCAAGTAGCCAGCACAGGTGCTTTTGGTGGGGAGGGCTATAATTGGGAGATAAGATAAGGACGATCGGTGATTAATCTGTTGCAGGTTATATTCCAATATGGAAATAGGTGTTTAGATGGTACGTAACTCATAGCCCGTTGGATTGCAGATCCGCAACTAGAACAGTAGTTGCGGCGGCTGGCAAACATATTAGACTTTATCGGTGACTACTCCCCACGCCTAAAGGCGGGGGCTTCTAAGGCAAAGCCCAGGCTCTTTAGTCCGAGAGCTTCTATGATTAGTATACTACAAGCAAAACCGTTCCTTACATCTCCACTGCTAAAGCAGGGAGCTTTACGGAACATTTGGTAA
>JAPLGS010000054.1:561-7884 GCA_026390015.1 Chloroflexota bacterium
AAAACCGTTCCTTACATCTCCACTGCTAAAGCAGGGAGCTTTACGGAACATTTGGTAATAAGTATCTTAGTTTTTTTATCCGCAGAATACACAAATTTTCGCAGAATTTTCTCTTGAACATCATCCAATCTGTGTACTCTGCGAAATCTGTGGATTATTTCCGATAATGTCTATTATTGTTATACATGAAGTTGGAGGATGAACATGAAATATACAAATAGATATTCAACTCTTCTCAATCTTGTCTTGTTGATAACACTGGTCGCCTGTCAGTCGCTAGCCCCATCAACATTGACGAAAACGCCTTCGTATACAAAGATACCATTGCCAACCGAAACATTGACGCCGACTCTGATTCCGCCCACGTCAGTCCCGCTTCCCACCCGCGTGCCAATGGATGATTTTATGAAAGGTATTTCTTATGTCCAATGGGATCGAGGCGGATTCACTAGCAAAGGCTCTGACGCCCTTTTGCAACGATCCATTCCCCAAATGGGAGCAACCTGGATTGCCCTCATCGTCACTTGCAACCAGAAAACCATCGACTCCACAGACATATTCTGCGCCAATGGTCCCACTGACGATGAAACAATCTACGCCATCCAAACTGCTCACGCCGCTGGGTTACGTGTCATGCTTAAACCACACCTTGACCTGTCCGACGATCCCAGTCACTGGCGCGGTGAGATAGGTCTGAACTTCAATAAGGATCAATGGCAACTATGGTTCAAGAGCTACGCCGACTATATCACCCACTTCGCCAGCCTTGCCCAAGATCAAGGTGTAGAGGCGTTCGTGGTCGGCACAGAAATGGTAACCCCAAGCACCCACGATCAGGAATGGCGAGATATTGTGAAGGCTGTCCGCGCACAATATTCTGGTCCACTCACGTATGCAGGTTTCGGAAATGAATTCTCCATGACTTGGTGGGACGCGCTTGATATGATCGGCGTGGATGCCTACTACTCTATAGCCAATTCCGCTTCGCCCACGCCCGATCAACTGGTTGCGGGTTGGAAACCGCTTGTCGCGAAGTTGGAGGCGCTGTCAAAACGTTTTGACAAGCCAATCATTTTTACAGAAGTCGGCTATCAAAGTTTGGATGGGGTCGCCATGAGTGGCATCGGAGCGTCGCTGTCAAATCAACTGGATATGCAAGAGCAGGCAGACTGCTACGAAGCGGTCTTCCGAGTCTTTTCTGACAAACCCTGGTGGCGGGGCGTATTTTGGTGGGGCTTGGATACCAATGCCGCGCAAGGAGGCATATACGACAACGAGTTTCCACCTTTAGGCAAGCCAGCAGAAGATGTTTTGCGTCAGTATTTTGGCGCACCTGTCCACTCACAGCCTGCGCCATCCATGTCAAATGATGCATTAGTGATTGAGGACAGCGTACTTGTTTATGATGATAAACTTCTCCCAGGCTGGGGGGACTGGTCGTGGGGTGTATTTAGGAAGTTGGAGTTTACAGAACAACCTTATAAGGGCGTTCATTCAATGTCCCTGATCTTTTTTGATAACCAATGGGATACTTTGTCTTTGCATCATATCCAGCCCATTGATCTAAGCGGATACGACTGGCTGGAATTTTATATCTGGTCTGAAAATGATGCCCACACTACGTTGCGGGTTGAATTGCTCACCACTGGTGGTATTTCCTACTATTGGAAGCCTTTGATTTTTGACCCTGCCTATATTGAAGGAGGTCAAAGACAGGCTGGGAAGTGGCAAAGAGTACTTATCCCCATCTCGGTCTTGGCACCAGAAAATTCACTGATCGGCGGATTGAATATTTATTTGGATGGTCAGGCTGGAACGAAGGTCCAAATTGATCAAATCCGCTTCCTGAAGACGAAATGAGGTTGGACACAATTATTTCCTGCCTGAGATTCGGAAGAAGTGTGGGAAGTCGGGATAAAACCCCTCGCTCGGCTCGGGACTTTGTCCGCGCTGAGATTTGACCGTAGGTCTCGGATTGTTTTTCTGGCTTCGAGTTTTTCCTGCTCCCAAGCATAGTCCATACTTGCCCAAGAGCTGGAAGGAAATCCATTCACAATACTCACATTTTTTTTATTCGAATCACTATCTGCCGATTGACACCCGACAATTTTAGTACGAAAATCAAGATGATGAGCTTCTTCGACATTGGCTTCAAGCACTAATATATTATAAGAAGCTCATCTTCTTATCAATTTTCTAAAACCCACCTTTGTTGTTAAAGAGTCGAGCACACGCTATTTGCGATTGCTCCTTTTGTTATTATTTATCGGGGTCGCCGTTGCAGTTCTGGTCGATACCATCCTTGGGCGAATCCAAAGCATCGGGATGAATACTGGCATTTTTATCGTTGCAATCAACGGGCGGTGAATATCCGTCGCCATCAAAATCAATGATGGTCGGTTCGGGTGGGGCGGATTGAATGGGCAGGGACTTGATATCGCTGTCGGCTATGCCGGTGGATCCAGCAATCCAACAGTGCACATCGAATTTCTTCCAATAGACATACAGCCAGGTCGCGTCTTCATTACGACCTTGGGCTTGAACAATTTCATCTTTCGGTACAGCTGTCACATCTTTATAAAGTACGCTTGGTCCCTTACGGCAAAAAGCGTTTTTGAGCATCGTGACGTTTGTTTTCAACGGCGTTACTGACGGCACGAAAGGGGTAAGTGATGGGACTTTAGGGGTTATAGATGGTTCTTTGGTCGGTGTAAATGTGAATTCCGGTTGGATCGGGAGTACCGGCATCCGATAGGAGCTACAATCTGCGACGTAACTTATTTGCGGCTCGCTGGCAAAGGCAGAGACACATACGCGAGCCGCCTTCGAGAGACTGGTGCCATCTGTGGAGAATGCCTGCACCTGGATGGTGTACTCTCCGGGTGCAGATGGTGTCCAATCCACTTCGGCGGTGATGATTGCCGCGGAGTCATCGGTGCCCGCATTACCAACCTCGATCGAATTGACCAGGATGGCCATTTTGACGATCCCGCCTCCGGGTCGGCTGGCATGCCCCCGGATAGTGAAGGGCGCCAGCGGCAGGAGTGTGTTTGTTACCGGCTGGTCCACCCAGGCACGTGCACTACCGGAAGTTGTCCCATTTGTTGCTGGCGCACAGGCCGCCAGCAACAGCACTACCAGCAGTATAGACAGGCTCAGGTTTTTTTGTCTTGTTTTCATTTTCATTGTCTCCGGGCCGGATTACGGAGTCGGTATGCCGATCAATCTCACAGTAAGCCTGCATCCGATCTGTTCCCCTGGGCGCCCAACAAAACCCGGCTCACTCGACATAGTTAGGGTTTCATCTACAGTAGGCCAGTCAGCGCTTGAGTGGGTCGAATATATGTTGATCTGACAGTCTTCATAGGACCACCCTGGGTAATCTGTGTCCCATATGTCCGCTCTAATGTGCAAGACTGGGTTTGTTGCATAGAAGGTGACCTCGACTGAGTTGTTGTTGGTCCGGGGAGTTTCAGGATATTGGAAGAGCGGCTGATAAGAGAGGTCGTAAACAAAAGGTACGGGCAGCACCGTCAGATCTTCGTAGCGGCCGCTCGTACCAGACCACCTCAGGTACGAATAGTAATTATCATATGGACCAAAATGAACCTCAAAAGAGCCTTGCAACTCGAATTCGTTGTCCCGGCAGATAATGCATAAATCGCCGGAGTCAAAAATCCTGCCGGTTGCTGGGTCTGGACCCAAGGCCAGGCTTTCAAAAATCACCTGCACATGCCGGAGTACGCAATCCTGGGAGGAATATTCCACGGGTGCGCTGGCTGGGGAGCTTTGATCATCCTGAACGGCAGTGACAGAAAAAGAGTAGGTATTACCGCAATACCCTTCGGGAGGCGAGAAGGGTATATCTTTCGTACTGGCGGTATTAACGTCCCATTCACGCCACGGGCTGCCATTTGCAGTTGCGACAATATGATAGCCGGTGAGCGTGCCTTCGGTATACGATCCTGCCCCAGACCAATCCCACGCCAAATGGGTGACACTGCCCCACATGAGATTATTTTCAAAGCGTAGATTGGTAGGGGCAGGCAGGTTCAGAGCGATCAGCCTCGGAGGAAGTGAAGGCGTAAAACGGTTTGGAGCCAAGCTTGTAGAGGTGCTGATGCAGTCAACCTGGGTTGGATCAGATGTGATGCAGGAATGAACAGTGAACGATCCTGTTCCGCCGGTACTTCTTGATTTGAGTTCGCGCCCGTACCATTTGCTGCTGGGAACACTAACAAGAAAGCCGCCCAATGAGTCGCTGAAGGCGCCCTGGCGGCCCATGCAGCGCATTTCCAGGGTGACCGGGTCGCTGCCAGTGCGGGTCAGCAGGTAATGGCCGCGACTTGGTGGGGTACGCAGGTCATAGCTTAGACCGTCTTTGAGTGGGAAAAGGCTTGAGAAATCCGCCTCAGGCAGGCGGCCCTGCGCGCCGCCATCCACAGATAAATAGCAATACACACCTTCAAAGATGGTATCTGTTTGCAGGCTAGGAACGATCAAGTACAAGCTGCTCCCGGCCGGTGGTTCGGTGGAGCGCAGAAGCGAGGCGCAGGCAGGGGTATCGCCGGTGTTGAAGGAAAATGTGACACTTAAGGCTTCCAACTCGGCGCTCACTGCCGCCACTTGGTAGATATAGCCTCCAGCCAGAGTGATCGTATCGGTGTAGGTGGTCTGGCTGGCAGGTAAGTGGGCAACGCTGTTCATGAACGTGTCACCAGGAGCATTGCGGTAGAGGGTATAGCCTTCTGCATCGGGGCTGCCAGTCCAGGTCAGGAGCACGCTGGTACAAGCGCTCGGGTCAACTGCAACCCAGGCGGGTTGGGTGGGCGAGCCGGGCTGGAAAGCCGGGGGAATGCCGGTATCGGTGTTGGTTTCAGGCGGGGTGCCGGTATCGCCACCTGTATCGCCCGTACCCGCGCTCGTTCCCCCATCGATGCCGGGCGGAGGAGTGATCGGGCGCGGCAGGGAGATATTGGCCTTACAATCTAGTGGCAGGTCGGCATCTGTGCCAACTAAGCCGGGGTTGAGGGTCAGCAGGTCTTCGATGGAAATGCCCAGCATGGTGGCAAGCTGGTTGAGGCTGGGGCAGGGCCGGTCGGTCGATGCAGGCAAGATATCCACCAGTGTGCCCGTGATAAATGCCGCCGGAACAACCACATCCACCAGCACGATTCTGGAATCTGCAAACCGGCCGTCACTGCGATAACCGCGTATCATCAGCATGTATCGGCCGGCAGAGGTTGGCATCCAGGCATCGTCGAAACCTTCCAGGTAATATCTTTCCGGTACCGTGTTTTTCTGGACTGCAGTCAGGGTACCGTTGACGTATAACTCGAGCCGCGTGACCCCCAGGGGGTCGAATCCTTTGGCAGTGACCATGAACGGTCTCCCAAGCTCAAGAACATCGCCGGTGACCGGCTTTGAGATCGTGACAGCCGGACTCGGGTCGCGTGTCTGAACAGAACGGCCGGTATACAACCATAATCCGACTAACACAAACAGTAGAAGAAGAATTAACACAAACAACCATATACGACGCTGGGGTTTGAGCTTTTGGGAGGAATTTGCAGACATATTTGATCTCCAAATTTTCTTTTTGGGAACGCCCATTTCAGTGATATTTCCCCATTTCAGGAAATGGTGCATCAGAACAACAAATACCTACATTTCATTATAGTGGAGAAGAGCTTAAGTCGCAAGTTAAGGAACTGGCTGGGTGTACTGGCTACTTACTCATCCATTAGATTTTTTGGTTTTTTAGATGGAATTTCGAACAAGGGATTGTCCTTTTCTTCCAAGGCGAGCTCGGTTTATACTTCAAAATAACATACGGGGATCATCTGAAAGATATATTTTGGCAAACATGCCGATCACAAGCAACAAAACAAATTTCAATTTCATAAATTGATCTTCGATAAATAGTATTCACCCTTGGTCGTTAAATTCTTGACCTGCTAAGAAATAGGTCAGTTCAGATACGTTGCACGCGCATAACTGTGATGCAGTCCGCCAAGAATCGCCTTCGATGTGGTGCGTCCGCTTGTTGGCTTTGATCTTGTCTGATCATACTGATCGGGGATCCGCTGTTCGATCCCTTGATGAGGTCGCTCCTGATTGAAGTATGCCGCGTAATCCGTGACCACCCGTCGTAAATGCTTGTCGTCATGAATCAGAATGTGATTCATTGTTCGATCCTTTGATGAGGTCGCTCCTGATTGAAGTATGTCGTGTATTCCGTGACCACCCGTCGTAAATGCTTGTCGTCATGAATCAGAATGTGATCTATACATTCTCATCGCAGACTGCTGAACCTTTCACAAATCCCATTTGCTTGCGGCGTTCAGTAAGGTATCCTCACGCTTCTACTACTGCACCTAACAAGTGAAAACCTTTTGCACCAAGTTCACATTTGTGATAACATGGGTATATGCGGACAGTCATTTTTTATCGCCTCTCTACTGGCCAAAGCCCAATCGAGTCATTTTTAGACTCTCTGAAGGACAAGCAAGCGCAGAAAGTTTTATGGGTCTTGCAAATCATCGAGGAGTTAGAGTCAGTTCCTCGCCAATATTTCAAAAAACTGGTGGATAGCGAAGGAATTTGGGAGGTTCGCATCCAATTTGGGAATGATATTTTCCGGTTGTTGGGGTTCTTTTAGAGCGGTTCTTTGCTAATTTTGACAAACGGTTTTTCCAAGAAAACGCAAAAAACGCCCCCACAAGAAATCGCGCTTGCTATTCGCCGTAAAAATGAGTATTTGGCAAGGAGTAAAAAGCCATGAGTGATGTTAAACGGTATGTCCAAAATCGAACTGAATATGACCCAGAATTTACAGAAAACTATGAAGTTGGTTATGCTGATTTCAAGATTGGTGTTGTTTTGCGCCAGGCGAGAGAAGCGGCTGGCTTGACTCAAAATGAAGTAGCGCAAAGGCTACAAACTAAAAAATCTGCTATCTCGCGGATTGAAAATCACGCAGATGATGTCAGGTTATCTACGCTTCGGCGATATGCCGAAGCAGTTGGTGCAAATCTTCAAATCAGGTTAGCCCAGCAAAGAACGTAGGCGAAGGCAAAAAAACTCCAGTATGTTGTGTACCGGATAGGTGTGGGCTGTCGCTGTCGCCCTGTACTGGCTCCTTGGCTCATAGGCATATATAATATATATGAAGGAAAACAATTCTCTGAGTGACACGAGTGGACAGAAGTGGACATTTGTCTCGACTTTTAACGAGTCCGCCATCAAATGCTTGACAGTCTCCGTTTCCCCTGTGCTGGCTACTTCACTCATCGGCCAGTTTTTTTGGGGATTTTAGGCGGA
>JAPLGS010000089.1 GCA_026390015.1 Chloroflexota bacterium
AGTTCGTGTCCATGATTGTCCTTCGTGCGGCTTGGTTCTTGATCGTGATTTGAACGCTTCGCTAAACATAGAAGCTCTCGGACTAGAGAGCCTGGGCTTTGCCCTGGAAGCCCCCGCCTTTAGGCGTGGGGAGTAGTCACAAAAAGGAGTTAATCATGAAAGTATCTTTCCAAGGCGAATCAGGCGCGTACAGTGAGCAGGCTGTATTCAATTATTATGGAAGTGTGGAAACCGTTCCATGCGAATCTTTTGATGTGATGTTTGATTCAGTGATGGCTGGCAAAAGCGATGCGGCGCTGGCTCCCATTGAAAATTCACTGGCTGGCAGCATTCACCAGAATTATGATCTGCTTCTGCATCATAATCTTCACATCGTGGGGGAGTACTTTCTGCGTGTGCAGCATTGTTTGATCACCATGCCGGGGGTAAAAATGGAAGATATCAAAAAAGCGATCAGTCATCCGCAGGCGCTGGGACAGTGCGCCGTTTATTTGCGGACTCGTAGAATCAAAGCGGAACAGGTTTACGATACAGCCGGAAGTGTAAAAATGCTCAAAGAGTCTGGTGCGCTTGATGTTGCCGCAATTGCGTCGAAGCGGGCGGCTGAGTTATACGGAATGCAAATTCTGGAGGAAAGCATTGAGGATAACCCTGAAAACTATACGCGTTTTCTCGCCATCCAACGGGAAGCAACCATCCCTGAAGGCAAAGCGAAAACTTCGATTGTTTTTACGCTCAAGAATGTCCCTGGCGCATTGTTCAAAGCATTGAGTGTCTTTGCATTGCGTGATATTGACTTGACAAAGATCGAATCTCGTCCTTTGCAAGGCAAGCCTTGGGAATATTTATTTTATATTGATTTCATTGGCGCTATGCACGAGGAAACATCCAAACGTGCCCTGGACCATTTGGGAGAATATGCGTTGATGCTGCGTGTGTTGGGTTCCTATCCGCGATTTAAGAGATAGAGTGTGCCTCAGCAGTTCATTTAATATTACGGCGTGATTTCCCTCCGTGTGTTTTGCGAGTGGTATTTAAAACCTTCAGAGTGGAAAATTGCCCAGATAAAATCATTGACTCATTTCATTTTTCGAGTAGAATACCGCCCATCATGTTTATGCTTTTTGCTCTCCCGCGTACACGTCGTCCGAAATCAACTCTCCGAGAAGGTCGGGATTTTTTTGTTTTGATTGTGCGATGAGTAACGCAACAGTGAGCTAACAGACGGTCACAAGTCAACCCAAACAGCCCTCCTTCTCGGAGGGCTGTTTTTATTTTCCCCTTTTCCTCTCCCAGAGGCAGAGGAAATCAAATACCAGGAGAAACAAATGAATTCCAAACCGAAGCCGCAAGTTAAGAAAGTCGTCCTCGCTTATTCAGGCGGACTGGATACATCCGTGATCGTGCCGTGGCTCAAAGAGAACTATGGCTGTGAAGTAATCTGCTTTTGCGCCGATGTGGGGCAGGTTGATGAGGACATGCGCGGTCTAGAACAGAAAGCCATCAACAGCGGCGCGAGTCAATGCATCATCCACGACATGAAGGAAGAGTTCGCTGCCGAATATCTTTTTCCAATGCTCAAAGCGGGGGCGGTCTATGAACACAAGTATTTATTGGGCACATCAGTGGCCCGCCCATTAATTGCAAAACATCTCGTTGATGTGGCTCACGAAGTCGGCGCAGATGCGATCGCGCACGGCGCGACAGGCAAGGGTAATGATCAGGTTCGTTTCGAGTTAACTGTCATGGCGCTTGACCCACGTCTCAAGATCATTGCTCCATGGCGCGAGTGGGATATCCGCTCGCGTGAAGATGCGATCGCGTATGCCGCGAAACATAATGTGCCCGTCACCGCCACCATCAAATCCATTTACAGCCGCGACTCAAATCTCTGGCATCTTTCGCATGAGGGCGGTTTGCTCGAAGACCCGTGGAATGAACCTGAAGAAGCGATGTTCCAACTTTCCACTTCACCAGAGAATGCTCCAGAAGAAGGCGCGTATGTCGAGATCGAATTTGAAAGCGGCAACCCGATCGCGGTGAATGGCGAGAAACTTTCAGCTGCAAAAATTGTTGAAACGCTGAATGTCATTGGCGGCGCGCACGGCATTGGCCGCGTTGACCTGGTTGAGAATCGACTCGTCGGCATGAAGTCGCATGGCGTCTATGAAACTCCTGGCGGCACCATTCTGCTTTACGCGCATCGCGAACTTGAGTCACTTGTCATCGACCGCGAAACAATGCACTTCAAGGAAATGGTCGCGGTGAAATATGCCGAGGTCACATACAACGGATTGTGGTTCACGCCTCTTCGCGAAGCAATTGACGCCTTTGTTAATTCCATCCAGGGCCCTGTCACGGGGCTCGTGCGCCTCAAACTTTACAAAGGCAACATCATCACCGCGGGCCGCAAGTCGCCGTTTAGTTTGTATCGCGAAGATTTTGCAACTTTTGGCGAAGAGGATGTCTACGACCAAAGTCACGCCGAGGGTTTCATTCGCCTATTTGGCCTTAGCCTAAAAGTTCGCGCGATGAACGGACTGCCCGTTTCTGGTCTCGATATGCCCAAACCTGATTATTCGAAATTCAAACGAGATTAGGTAAACACGTACACAAGGAGTTCAGATGACCCTCTGGGGCGGACGCTTTTCAACAAAATTAAACGATCAAGCCTGGGATCTCAATTCATCCCTGCCCGTCGATCAGCGCATGGCAATTCAAGATGTGGATGGTTCGCTTGCGTGGGCGAGTGCTTTGCACAAGGCAAATATTCTTTCGGATGAAGAATACACTTCGATCTCGCTCGGGCTTGATACTGTCAAAGGAGAATTCGCTTCGGGCAAGTTTCTCTTCGTCCCCTCCGATGAAGATATTCACACCGCCGTCGAGCGCCGCCTCACGGAACTGATTGGCGTGACCGCAGGAAAACTCCACACAGGACGCAGCCGTAACGATCAAGTCGCCACCGATTTCAGGTTGTGGATGCTGCAAGCCATCCCTCATCTGCTTTCTGCATTCAGTCTTCTGCAAGCTACGCTCTTGGAACAAGCCGAACTTGCAGGCGAGACTCTCATGCCTGGTTACACTCATCTGCAACGCGCCCAACCGATCCTGCTTTCACATTGGTGGCTGAGTCATTATCATCCACTTCAACGTGACCGCGAACGACTAACCGATTTAATTAAACGTGTTTCGATATTGCCTCTTGGAAGCGGAGCGCTCGCTGGCACGCCCATCCCCGTGGATCGCGCCGCGCTGGCTGAGTCACTTGGATTTGCAGTCGCTTCGCCCAATAGCCTCGACTCTGTTTCAGATAGAGATTTCGCCGCTGAGTTCTTATTCTGCGCCACAATGACAGGTATTCATCTGAGTAAACTTTCGGAGCAAATTGTTTTGTACACCAGCGCTGAATTCGGTTTCTTCGAACTTTCTGATGCATTCTCAACGGGTTCGAGTCTAATGCCGCAGAAAAAAAATCCAGATGTATTTGAACTCACACGCGGCAAGGCTGGCACGTTGATCGGTTTGTTGACAGGGCTGCTCGCAACACTCAAAGGTTTGCCCTCCGCCTATGATAAAGATTTACAGGAAGATAAAGCGCCTGTTTTTGCGGCAATCGATACATTGCTTGCAGTCCTTCCAGTTATCGCTGGCGCGCTGCGGACGATCACTACGAAACCTGAACGAATGCGAAACGCGATCGACTCGTTCATGATGGCGACCGATCTGGCGGATTATCTCGTCAGCAAGGGAATCCCGTTTCGAGAGACTCATGTCATTGCTGGAAAAGCTGTCCGCGTGGCTGGCGAGAAAAATATTCAGTTGGAGGAACTGTCACTCGAAGCGTATCAGGCGCTCAGTCTTGCATTTGAAGCGGATGTGTATCAGGTTTTCGACCCGCTGAAATCCATCGAAAAAAGAAATGCGATTGGCGGTACGAGTCTCCAATCTGTAAAAAATCAAATACAACAAATCAAAGGAGATTAAAAAATGTCTACTATAACCTGCCCTGAATGTGAAGCCCAAGTTGGATTGGATGATGGGACCGAAGTTGGTGAGATCATTATCTGTTCTGATTGCGGTGTTGATCTCGAAATAATTGCGCTTGAGCCCGCCGCTGTGCAACTCGCGCCCATGGAACAGGAAGATTGGGGAGAATAGCAGAAAGCGGAGGGCGGAATGCAGAAAAAAATCTGCCTTCTGTTTTCTGCATTCTCTTGGATGGTCATTATGCAAAAGAGATTGAAGATCGGCGTTTTATATTCACGTGTGCGTGTGGAAGAAAAATGGATTTTCGCGGCGATGGAAAAACGCGGCATTGATTATGAAAGACTCGATGACCGCGTGATTTCATTTGACCTGGAAAATCCTGAACCGTGGCGCGCGTTTGACGCTGTGCTCGAGCGCAGCATCAGCTACACAAGCGGATTATATGCCCTGCGATTGTTGAACGCATTCGGCGTGCCGACGGTCAACACTGCGCTGGTGGCTGAAATTTGCGGGGACAAATTGACCACCTCCGCGATGCTGGCGAAGGCGGGCGTGGCGCAACCGCGCAATGTGGTGGCATTCACGCCTGAGGCCGCGTTGGAAGCGATCGAAGCGTTTGGTTATCCCGTTGTTTTGAAACCCGTTGTCGGTTCGTGGGGACGATTGCTGGCAAAGATCAATGACCGTGACGCGGCGGAAGCGGTGCTTGAACACAAGGCCACGCTCGGTTCGGTACAACATTCAGTTTTTTATATTCAGGAATTTATCGAGAAGCCAGGCCGAGACATCCGCGCGATCGTGATCGGTGAACGCGTGGTGACGGCCATGTATCGTAAATCTGAGCATTGGATCACGAACACAGCGCGCGGAGGCGAAGGCGAGTTGTGTCCCATCACACCTGAGATTGAAGAGCTGTGTTTGAAAGCGACCGCCGCTGTCGGCGGCGGCGTTTTAGCCGTCGACCTGGTCGAACATCCTCAAAAGGGATTGGTTGTCAATGAGATCAATCACACGATGGAATTTCATACAATGCAGCCTGTCAGCGGAATCGATATCGCAGGTGAGATCGTGGAATACGTAATAGCAAATACAAACATGAGGGATGAATGATGAACGCTTCGCGTGAATTAAAATTAACGGTTTCCATTATCGGCGGTTCGGGATATGGCGGCGGGGAACTGTTGCGCTTACTGTTGGGTCATCCCAATCTGGAAGTGAAGCAAGTCACGTCACGCTCGCATTTGGGTGAGTATGTCTATCAAGTCCACCCAAATCTACGAAAGCGGACTCAACTCAAGTTCAGCGATCCTGCCGTGCTGGAACCTGTGGATGTTTTGTTCCTCGCCCAGCCGCATGGACAGGCTCAGCATAACATCGAGCAATATGTAAAATTGGGAACGAAGATCATTGACCTCGCCGCAGATTTCCGCCTGCGAGATGCGGCGTTATATGAGAAATGGTACGGCGAAAAACATTCTGCGCCTGAGTGGCTGAGCAAGTTTGTATACGGTCTTCCCGAACTTCATCGCGACGAGATATCCAAGGCCAGTTATATCAGTGGCGTCGGGTGCAATGCCACGGCGGGCAACCTCGCGCTGTTGCCATTGGTCAAAGCGGATTTGATCGATTTATCGGCGTCTGTGATTATTGAAATAAAAGTTGGTTCATCAGAAGGCGGCGCCGAAGTAAATTCTGGTTCGCACCACGCGGAACGCGCGAATGTGATTCGAACATTCTCCGCGTTTGGGCATCGTCACACCGCGGAAGTGATTCAGGAAATGGGAGTGCAAGACGTTTCATTAACGATGACCGCTGTGGATTTAGTCCGCGGGGTATTGGCGACGGCTCATGCGAAAGTGAAAACTGGTGTTGTCACTAAAGACTTGTGGAAAGCCTATCGCGCAGTGGCGAATGAAAATCCGTTCGTGCGTGTGGTCAAGGAACAGCGTGGAATTTACCGTGTGCCCGAGCCGAAAATTTTGGCTGGATCAAATTATGCCGACCTCGGTTTTGATTTGGACGAGAACAACGGTCATGTTGTTTCTATGTGCGCGATCGATAACTTGATGAAGGGCGCGGCTGGTACAGCGCTGCAGTGTATGAATTTGATGATGGGCTGGGATGAGACTCTTGGGTTGGAGTTCGCGGGCTTACATCCAATTTAAGGATGAATTATGAAGGATGAAATTATTGTTGTAAAACTTGGCGGAACGGAAGGCGTGGATTTCTCCGCGATCTGCGCCGATGCCGCCGAATTATTGAAGCAAGGCAGACATCTTGTTTTTGTGCATGGCGGATCTGCCGAAGCAAATGCGCTCGGAGAAGCCCTGGGCGCGCCGCCGAAGATGATCACTTCGCCTTCGGGATACACGTCACGTTACACCGATCGTAAGACGCTGGAAATATTTTTGATGGCGGTCAATGGTAAGATCAATTCGCTGCTGACAGAGCAATTGCAAATGTTGGGAATCAACGCGTTTGGGTTGTGCGGACTCGATGGAAAACTTTTACAAGCCACACGAAAAGAATCTGTTCAGAGTGTGGAGCATGGCAAGCGCAAAATTATCCGTGACGATTACACAGGCAAGATCGATACAGTAAACAGTGAGCTACTTTTGATGTTGTTGAACGCGGGATATTTGCCAGTCATAGCGCCTGTGGCGGTCAGTGAAAAAGGTGAGGCTCTCAACGTGGATGCAGATCGCGCGGCGGCGATGGTGGCATCCGCGCTCAAGGCGGAGACTTTGCTATTGCTGACAGCGGTGTCGGGGCTGATGAAAAATTTCCCAGACGAGTCAACGCTCATTCGGCAGCTGCCGCAGAGTCAACTTTCGGCGGCGAGCGAAGCGGCGCTCGGTCGCATGAAGAAAAAAGTTTTAGGCGCGCAGGAAGCGCTTCAGGGCGGTGTCAGTCGCGTCATCATCGCGGACGGACGAATTCAAAATCCAATCTCAAATGCTTTGGCAGGAAACGGAACGGTGATCGAATGAACAAACAGGAAATTATTGATATCGAAACAAAGCACACTTCTGGCGTGTATGCCAAGCAAACGCTGACTATCGTACGCGGACAAGGCGCGTCGTTGTTTGACGTGGACGGTGTGGAATATTTGGATTGCTCTTCTGGACATGGCGTTGCCAATCTCGGTCACGCTCACCAAAAAATTGCGGAGGCGATCTATAAGCAGGCGAATACGCTGATAACTTTGTTCGAGACTTTTCCGAATGACAAACGCGCAGAGTTAATGAAGAAGATCACTTCGCTGGTGGCTGGCTTGGATAAAGTTTTCCTTTGCAACTCAGGGACAGAATCTGTTGAAGCCGCGTTCAAATTTGCGCGAATTTCAACGGGACGAAAAAATATCGTCGCGGCCATGCGGGCTTTTCATGGCAGAACTTATGGTTCACTCTCTGCGACATACAATAAAAAATATCGGGAAGGTTTTGAACCGCTGGTGCCTGGGTTTAGTCATGTGGCGTACAACAATGTTGAAGCATTGGACAAAGCTGTCAATGAAGAAACCGCCGCCGTGATTTTAGAAGTTATGCAAGGCGAAGGCGGCGTGTATCCCGCAACAGCGGAATACATTCAGGCCGCGCGGCGGATCTGCGATGAGCGCGGCGCGTTATTGATCGTGGACGAGATCCAAACAGGATTTGGCCGCACAGGCAGGATGTTCGCGATTCAACATTTCGGCGTCACGCCTGATCTGTTGGTTTGTGCCAAGTCGCTTGCTGGAGGCGTGCCGATGGGCGCGGTCTTGATTGGTCACAGCGTGAAAAATCTAACTCCAGGTGTACACGGCTCAACCTTTGGCGGGAATCCGCTTTCGTGTGCTGCGGCAGTCGCGGCGTTGGGCGTGATGGAGGAGGAAGACCTGCCAGGTCAAGCCGCGGCGAAAGGCAAATACTTGATGGATAAGTTGAAGAAGATCGAATCTCCCAACATCCGTGAAGTGCGCGGAATGGGATTGATGATCGGCATTGAAATGAAACAGAAAGTTGCACCATATATTAAGATTCTGCAGGAGAAAAAGATCATCGCTTTGAATGCGGGCATGACGGTGATCCGTCTGTTGCCTCCACTGGTGATAACCTACGAGCAGATCGATCATCTGGTGGATGTGTTTACCGAAGTTTTGACTCAAGAAGCAAATGACTGACCAATCTCCAATTACCAATTACCAAAACCCCGAAACGCTTATCGGACTCGTCTCACAATACAGCCCGTCGGGGCAGGAACGCGGCGCGGTGGAGTGGCTGGTGGCGCGGATGAAATCGCTGGGATATGATGATGCTTTCATAGATGAAGCAGGCAACGCTGTTGGTGTGATGGGGAAGGGCGCGAAGCAGGTGGTGTTCCTGGGTCACATTGATACGGTGCCGGGCGAGATACCCGTCCGCGTGGATGACGGCATTTTGTACGGCCGCGGATCGGTGGATGCGAAAGGTCCGCTGGCATGTTTTGCCGACGCGGTGGTGCAAGTCGGAGCGAAGGATGGCTGGCAATTCGTGCTCATTGGCGCGGTGGAAGAGGAGCGTGATTCGGAAGGCGCGCGTTTTGTCGCCGAAAATTACAAACCAGATTTTGCGATCATTGGTGAGCCGAATCAATGGGACAGAATTGCGCTTGGATATAAAGGCAGCGCCTGGGCAAATGTGACAGTCAAGCGCGGGCAAGTCCACTCGGCGAGCGGGGAAGTCACCGCGGCGGAGGCGGCGGTTGAAATTTGGTTAAAAATAAAAATGTATGTTGATTCATTTAATGCCGATAAGCAAAAGATGTTCGATAAATTATTGCTGACTCTGCGCGAAATAGAATCAAGTTCAGATGATTTTCAACAGCGGGTGCAAATGAAAATTGGAGCGCGCCTGCCTGTGGAAATTTCGCCAGAAGAATGGTATGGAAAATTAAATGAAATTGCGGATGGGGAAATTGTCGAACCTGTGGGATTCGCCATTTCTGCCTGGGGATGCGAGAAAAATACTCCGCTGGTGCGCGCTTTCTTAAGCGGAATCAGGTCACAGGGCGGCGAGCCGCGCTTCGTCTACAAAACAGGAACAGCCGATCTGAACATCGTCGCGCCTGTCTGGAAATGCCCGGTAGTGGTGTATGGGCCAGGTGATTCCGCGTTGGATCATACGCCGAATGAACATATCAATTTGGATGAGTACACAAAAGCAGTTGATGTATTGAGCGCGGCATTGCTGAAATTAACAACACAGGTCAGACTTCAAACATGACCTACCTGTGGAATCTTATTCACATCATACGGCGTGACTTGATAGACATAGTAATTCAGCCAGTTCGCATATAACAGATTCGCATGCCCGCGCCAGAGAACTTGCGGATCCTGCGCAGGATCATCTTTGGGATAATAATTTTGCGGGATCTGGATCGGCAAGCCCTTGTTCACATCACGGTCATATTCAGACTTCAATGTGAGCGGATCATATTCTGAATGACCTGTGATGAAAATATGTCTCCCATCTTTTGTGCCGACAATGTACACGCCCGCTTCATCTGATTCGGCGAGGATGTTCAACTCGTCAACTTTTTCAATGTCTGCGCGACGGATCTCGGTGTGACGGGAATGTGGGGCCAGAAAAATATCGTCAAATCCGCGCAACAGGGGAGCGGCGCCAACAGCGGAAGAAAGAATGCGGTGCTTGTAGACGCCAAACATCTTATGAGGTAGATCATATTTTGGAATGCCATATTTGTGATAAAGCGCGGCTTGCGCTCCCCAGCAAATATGGAAATTTGATTCCACATTGGTCTCGGCCCAATCCATGATCTCGGTCAATTCTTTCCAATAATCAACTTCTTCAAAAGGCATTTGCTCGATGGGCGCGCCTGTGATGATGAGACCGTCGAATTTTTTATCTTTTATTTCATCAAAGGTGACGTAGTGATTAAGCAAATGTTCGGCGTCTGTGTTCTTTGATTCATGGGTAGCTGTATGCAGCAGTGTGATCTCCACCTGCAGCGCAGAGTTGGAAAGTAATCGCAGGATTTGCGTTTCAGTTGCGATCTTGGTCGGCATCAGATTCAAGATCGCCACTTGCAGCGGACGGATATCCTGGTGTTGTGCGCGGTCTTCATCCATGATGAAAACATTTTCGTTTTCCAAAATGGCGCGCGCGGGAAGGGTGGATGGAATTTTTACTGGCATGGGGTATGTAACCAGGTAAACAAGTAGACAAGTATACAACGTGTTTACGTGTGTACCTGTCTACCTATTTACGTCTTTATGAATTTAGCGCTTGATCCAGATCCCACTTGATGTCTTCGAAATCTTCGAGACCAATGCTCAAGCGGATAAAATCGGGACTGACACCAGCTGCGATCAGATCTTCAGAATTTAGCTGGCTGTGTGTGGTAGTGGCGGGATGAATGGCCAAACTGCGCGCATCGCCCACGTTGGCCAGGTGACTAAAGAGTTGCAGGCTTTCGATGAATTTCTTGCTCGCTTCCACGTCACCTTTGATTCCGAAACCGAGAATTGCGCCTGCGCCTTTGGGTAAATATTTCCTGGCGCGCTCATAATCGGGATGACTCTTGAGTCCTGGATATTTGACCCAGCTGACTTTGGGATGGCTCTCAAGATATTCCGCAACAGCTTGTGCATTTTGGACATGACGATCCATGCGCAGGTTGAGGGTTTCAAGCCCGAGCAGTGTCTGCCACGAATTGAACGGTGACTGGCACGCGCCGATATCACGCAGCACTTGTACACGCGCCTTGATCGCAAACGGCGGAAGTCCCGCGGCGGCAATGGAGGAATAAACCAATCCATGATATGAGGGATCGGGCGTGTTGAAATTCTCGAACTTGCCATTGCTCCAATCATAATTGCCGCCATCCACCATGATGCCGCCGATGGAGGTTCCATTGCCTGTGATGAACTTAGTGGTCGAGTGGGTGATGACATGCGCGCCCCATTCAAACGGGCGGAAGAGGTAAGGCGTTGCGAAGGTGTTGTCAATCAACAAAATAAGTTTATGTTTATTCGCGATCTCCGCAACTTCTTCGAACGGGAATACGGAAATATCGGGGTTGCCCAAGGTCTCGCCGTAGATAATTTTTGTATTAGGTTGGATCGCCGCCTCAAAATTCTTCGGGTCGCTTGGGTCAACGAAGGTAACATTTATACCGAGTCTGGGAAGCGTGTACTTGAATTGATTGTATGTGCCACCATACAATCGTGATGATGAAACGATATGGTCGCCTGCGCTGCATAAGGTAAAGATCGCCTGTGCCTGCGCCGCATGACCCGAACTTGCCGCCAGCGCGGCCACGCCGCCTTCGAGCGAAGCAATGCGCTGTTCGAGCACATCGGTCGTCGGGTTCATCAAGCGTGTGTAAATATTTCCAAGTTCTTTGAGCGCGAACAAATTGGCGGCGTGTTCTGTGCTCTTAAATTGATAGCTCGTTGTTTGATACAACGGCACCGCGCGGCTGCCCGTAGTGGGGTCTGGGGAATAGCCCGCATGTAGCTCACGGGTGGCGAAACCTAACTTGCGATCTTTGATCGTGGACATGAATTTTCTCCTCTTGAATAATGTTTACCCGCCCTTCAGAAGAGATAAAAAAAACCTCTTCTGAAAGTACAAGAAGAGGTATACGTCTATACCGTCCTCTCATCTTCCAGATATGAATGACTAACGTCATTCTTATTTGTCGGATTTGGCACCATAACTCATGAAATGGTTTGGTTGCCGAGACTTCAAAGGGCCGATCCCTCAGTCTCTCTGGATAAGAGCGAATATTTAATTTCGTCGTTTATATCACAGCGATTGAAGTTGCGTCAAGGGTTACAGCAAATTTTCGTTGACTAATAATTCGGCATTGTAAATGGATCCGCCTGCCGCGCCGCGAATGGTGTTGTGTGAAAGCACAACAAATTTAAGATCTAAAAGTGGATCCCGCCTTATGCGGCCGACAACGGTCGTCATGCCTTTTCCTGTTAATCGGTCGAGTCTTGGCTGGGGACGATCCGCTTCTTCTCTGACGCTGATCGCTGGCCGTGGACTCGATGGCAGGTCTCGCGCTGATGCAGGAGCTTGATAACTCCTCATGACTTGAATCGCATCTTCGGGTGAAACACGCTGCGCAAATTCCACGCTGACGCAGACAGTATGTCCATCGATCACAGCCACACGATTCGTATGCGCGCTGAATCGTATATCTGACAGTTGAATTTTTGAATCAGCCAACTTGCCCAGCATTTTGCGCGGTTCCCATTCCACTTTTTCTTCTTCGCCGCCAATGTTAGGAATGATGTTGTCAATGATGTCGAGAGATGAAACGCCAGGATACCCCGCGCCCGAAAGTGCTTGCAGCGAAACCGCAAAAACTATTTTTACACCGAATGAATCATCAAGCGCCTTAAGCGCAACGGTCAGACCCGTGCTCGTGCAATTTGGATTCGTGAGAATGCATCCGCTCCAACCGCGCTGCTGGCGTTGAATCTTCACGAGTTGAATATGCTCCGCGTTAACTTCGGGCAGCAGAAGCGGCACATCCTCTTCGCGGCGATAGGATGAAGCGTTTGAACAAACTGCCGCGCCAGCTTTCGCAAATTGAGGTTCAAGGTCTTTTGCGATTTCGTTATGCAAAGCAGAGAAAACAATTTTTGCTTGAACTGAATCAGGCGACGCAGAAACGACAACCATATCACGCGCATATTCGGGCATGGGCTCATTGAGAACCCAGCGGCACGCGTCTGGAAATTTTTGTCCAACCGAACGATCAGATGCGGCCAGTGCAACCACCGTGAACCACGGATGGTTATCGAGCAAAGAGATAAATCGCTGACCGACAGAACCTGTCGCGCCGAGTACTGCCACGGGGATGGGTTTCATAAAAGCTCCTCTGAAAATAATTTATTTGACGATCAATTCATGCAATGACCGCACGGCTAATTCCGTGTCCACTGCGGCGACGACCATACTAATGGATACTTCCGATGAACCTTGAGCAATAGCTAAAACATTAGCTTTGTTATTTCCAAGTTGAGTAAATACCTGCCCCGCCACGCCAGGCGTATGGCGCATTCCCACGCCAACGACAGTGATGATCGAAACGTCATCGGTCATCCAGACGCGGTCAATGTCTTCATCTTCGATCTCGCTGGCAAAGACAGCCTGCAGCGCGTTGATCACAGATATCGCGGAATCAGATGGAACAGCAAAACAAATGGATTGCTCCGATGATGCTTGTGTAATTAACGGCACGCTGGTTTTTGTGGATGCCACCGCACCAAAAGCGCGCGCTGCCACACCAGGCACGCCCAGCATACCACGTCCTTCAATGGTTACCAATCGTTGGTTGCGGATGGCGGTCACGGCTTTGACAACTTGACCATTTCGCGCCTGTGAATCCGACGGCACATTTGCGATCAGCCGTGTGCCAGGATGGGACGGGTTGAACGTATTGCAGATGCGAAGTCCAATGCCTGCATCTACAACAGGGCGGATCGTTTTTGGATGCAGCACATTCGCGCCGTAATAGGCTAATTCCGCAACTTCGCTATATGTGATTTCAGATAATGTGCGCGCTCCTTTCACAATGCGCGGATCGGTGGTCATGATGCCGTCCACGTCTGTCCAGATCCAGACATCGTCAGCAGGCAGGACTGCGCCAATGATCGCCGCTGAGTAATCACTTCCGCCACGCCCGAGGGTTGTGATCACTCCTTCGGGGGTTGCGCCAATAAATCCAGTCGTCACAGGAACGATATTTTTTTCAAGAAGTGGATTTAATAATTTTCTTGTCTTTTCTGTCGTGGCTTTGAAGTCGGGGTGCGCATGCTGGAAGTGTGCGTTGGTAACTATAAACCCAGTTGATTCGATTGCTTTCGCGTTGACGCCCGCGCTTTCTAAGATTGCTCCAAGTAAGCGGATACACATCCGCTCGCCGATGGAGGCCACTGTATCCAGCACTCGCGGACTGGCTTCACCGAGAACTGCGATCGCTTTGCATAGATCAATGAGCGAGAAGATCAGTGAATTGATTTCGGATTTCGTTGCTTCGCGCAATTCCTCACCCATGATGAGTGCGTCTGCGGCGGCGAAGTGTTTTTCCCTGAGCGTGGATTCTGCTTTCGGAAGCGAATCAACTTTCCCTTGTGAAGCGAGCGCGGCAGAGTCCAATAATAAATTGGTGACTCCCGACATCGCGGAAGTGATCACCACGACGCGTGCATATTCTATGCGCGCATCCTTCACGATCTGCGTTACTTTCATCAGCGCATCCACTGAGCCGACAGAGGTCCCTCCAAATTTCATAACGAGCGTTTGTTTTTCTGGCATCTTCTTCTCCTTGATGTAAACAAAAACGCCCCACGTTGTTGTAAGCGTGAGGCGTTGTGTTGTTTTGAGAGTACCTTTGTTTCGGTTACTTCTGTCTAAGCACAAAATTCTCACGGTGAGACCGGGAGGTAGTTGTAGTCATGGACATGGTAGCGAGACAATTGTTTTGCATATTGGGCGCTATTTTATGCGAGAGGAGAGGATTGGTCAAGGGGAAATTTAACTTTTAATTTATGCATGATAATTATTGAAACGCATAGACTGCATATCCGCGCGCGGGTGCGAAGAATTGACCTCGTCCATCGGGGCCAGTGGATTGGTCTGCGGGGCGGGAAATATCATTTTTCCCCCACCATGCAACAGGTCGAAAGGATGCGTTTGTCCATTTCGTGGAAACCCACTGACCTTGCCAGTCGTCACCATTGTTGTTGAGCACATAAATGAGTCCGCGTTGATTGCCTTCTCCGTTGCGCTGCATGATGTAAAGATTATCGTCGAGATAAAGAATATCGGTTGAACCTGCTGCATGGGTTTCATGTGCCTGAACAAGCGCATCAATTCCGTTAGGAGAATCTTTTAGTGCCAGATTGTAGTTAAAGTAATCCTTCCAAAAAATGCAGGGATATCCCTCGTGCGTAAGAATGTATGAATACGCCAATAATTTATCGTTTGTGATCGGACGGCCTGCATCGCGCAGATCGTGATTTTCCACAAAGGTCACCGTGGACTGCGGCTGTGCGCGCAAAATGGATTCGCCGTTGACCAAATTTTTTAAACTAAATCCATATTGATCGCACATGCCCTTAAGTAATTCACGCAGGGGAAAATCAAACGCATCCACCGGATTCGAATTTGAGAAGTTGGCTTCGTTTACCCAATGGAGAGTGTTGCTGGTAGAGTCCCAAAATTCCGCAACACCATAGGGAATAAATGCTCTTCCCGCGCGCATGTAACGATATTCCTGAATGGCGGTGATGGTGTTTGCGCCATAGCCTTTGACAAAATCATAACGAAAACCATCGAAGCCGACCTCTTCGACCAGCCAGCGTGTAAATTTTAATAGCTCGGCATACACATACGGATTACGATGCGAGAGATCGGGCATGTCGCCGAACGCCATCTCATCCCATGATTCATACATGCTTGGATGAAAACATTCCCAATTGCGCGGGAATTTTCCACTCTTGGGGTTGAACAACGTCCAGCGTGATTGCCCGGTGATGGGATTCGCTTCCTGAGCATCTGCGCCAGAGTTATGATTGATGACAATATCCGCGATCAGACTTAACTGATGCTTGTGTGCGCTTTCAATGAGCGACTCCAATTCCGGGCGTGTGCCAAACCAGGTTGGAATGCTGCCCTTCTGATCGAACTCACCGAGATCATAAAAATCATATGGATCGTATCCCATCGAAGGTCCAAAAAGATTCGCGGCTTTGTGAATTGGGGGAAGCCACAAAGAGGTGAATCCAACTTTTGCCAGCGCGGGAATGTTCTCGCGAATATAGTTCCACCACTGGAATTCTTTTTTATCTTCACGTGGACAATCCCAGTGAAAAGTTTGCATCATGACGCCCATGAGTTTTCTCCTTACTGAGAATGCGGACTAAAATTCACTCTCAGTTTTCAATCCAATTTTTTGATAATTCAATTCCAACTACAAGAGCAGTTCTGCCCCAGTCACTCAGCGGTTGATCTGCCTTCCAGCCTTGATATTTCCCTGCTAGCCTGTGACGCGCCATTATCTCTTCTTTTTCTTCAGTCACAATTCTGGCAATGCCATTGAAAGTTATCTTTGCAATTCGCACAGTCACATTTGGATTTGCCCGCAGATTCATAACCCAATGCGATTTGTCCCCGCCGCCAGAGAGAAGATATATCGAGTTTCCATTGACTCCAAACCAGATCTCGATCTCGTGCGGAAGTCCACTTTTGCGGCCGGTTGTGGTCAGATAACAGTAATCTTCTTTTGAGAGTTGGGAGAGGAGTTTTGCCAGGTCAGAATTATTATTTTTCATAGCACCTCTAAGTTAGATCGCCGATGGTTATTGCGATTGCTTTTAATAATCAAACTGATTAATGTCCAAGACCTCACTCGATAGGAAATATGTTTGTGCGGGAAGAAGCAGGTGCTTGCGTTTCCAAGTGCCATAGGCCGTGGTGCAAGATGAGCGCGGCAGACGTTGTATCAACGCTGAATCATATAACTTGATCGATCGGTTTGTGATGCTTTCGATCACCGTCCAATGATCATGATAGCCTTGCAATCCGAGGATGACAGCGCGCCCGGGAGTGCCATCTAAAAAATATTGAATGGATTTCCAAAATGCGGTCAGGTCGGGGTTTTGCACGCCGCGCCATGGGATTTCCACATTCGAAATGCGTTTTTTTCCCACCACTTTGTTTAAGATGACCAGCATTTCAGTATGAATAATTCCGCCGATCAGGAATTTGGTCAGCAACCCGCGCCGCGAGAGATAATGGATCAGGTCGTCAAATAATTGCTGGGTTTCTTCATCCGATGAATGGTTGATGATCCGCTCGGCATTGATAATGCTATATAAGCCGCAGAGCGAATCCAGGCCGCCCTGCTGAAAGGGAGTCAAACCAGATAATGTTCGGTAATATCGAGACATGGGAATTTCGTTAAATTAATCCTTCTTTCCAAAATACCCAAACGCGATTAACACCGCAGAGACTAAAGCCGTGGCGATGCCTGTTTGCAACAAAGCTTCTGCATCTTTTAATTCAAGTAATTTTTCTAAAAATTTTACTGCCATAACCAATACGATCATGCTGCTCAACTTGGATTTTAATTCGTATAGGTCATGTGCAAGCATCCAGCCTGGAAGTTCCAATGTGCCAATGAACAATTCATAAAGGCTTGTAGCAAAGATCAAAATAGCAGTGGCGATCAGAAAACTATCCACGACCTCGATCAGTTCGATCGTGATACCCGCATCCCTGCCTGCGGATTGGATCACCAATAGGGTAGCCGTCACTGTTTTTAGCGTTCCCCAAACAAAGGCGGCCAGCGACGCGATCAAAAGCGAGATCACCCCTATGATGGCAAGATACTTTGATTTTTCAAGAATAGTTTTCAATTTACTTTCTCCTTTCCCAATTTGTCCTATTATACAAGATGTTGCAGGCTCACATTACGAGCTTGCAACATCTATTGTTTACATTTATTTCAAAAAATATTATTCACCATTGACTTGACGATATAACGTTCGCAGATTTCGCCGATGCAGGGTCTCGGCGAGTCCGCCAAGATACACGCGGCTCTTTCCGCAAGATTCAATTGTGATGCCATCCAAATATTCATCCACGTTCTTGCGCTTGCCCGCGGATTTTACCGCCTTCTTGATATTGTTCAGATAATTCAAATTTTCTTTCACTGCCGCATCAATTTCACCGCGCAGGATGATGTCGCCGTGGCCCTGGATGATATTTTCCAGTCCCATTTTTCCGATCTTTTTGATGGAGGCGACCAGTTCGTCCACGTCACCATCTACGATGTAGGGCAGGGGCATGAAGGCGTCACTGGCGAAGAGCACGCGGTCTTCCTCCACCAGTACGGAAATGCTGTCTTCGCTGTGGCCGAATGTTTGAGAGAAGACCAGATTCTTCTTCCCGACGCGCATGGTCAACTCACCGGAGGCAAACGTCAGCTGAGGAGGAACGATCTTCACTTGTCGCAAACTTGGATTTTGCTTTTTGGCTCCCTCCAATGATGACACGCCATGTTCGATCAAAAGTTCGCGGCATTTGGCGTGACCGATCACTGTTGCGCCGGGGAAAAAACAATTTCCCCAAGTATGGTCGGCGTGATAATGCGTGTTGATAACATAACGCACCTGTACACCCAACTCGTGCTCAACGAACTCGCGCATCCCGAGCGTTTCTTCGGGCAGCGCTAGCGTGTCGATCACCACTGCCCATTGCGGGCCAACGATCACTCCAGCCGTCACTTGCGCATAGACTTCACTCTGGAACCAAAAAACATTTTCAGACACTCGCTCACGATGCATACGACAACCTTATTTTATGAATTTATTCTGATTAGTAATAGCACAATCCCGCCTAAATTACAAGTCAACTAGACAATTTCACTCATTGCCTTGATGTTTTGGATTGGTGTTTGGATGACCAGGTCACAGCCTGGCCAGATCGCATCCACGCCCGCTTCTTTCGCCCTGACAACTGATTCAGCGATTTGGGCAGAATCTCCCATTGAAAGAGTCTCCACGGGGTTAATGTTCCCAAATAGTAGTGTATCTTTCAGAACCAGCCGCGCCACCACGAGATCAACGGTCTGATCTAGCGAGATCGCATCCGCGCCAGCTTGCGCCAGCAAATGCAGAGACTTGGTCACATTTCCGCATACTGACAAAACGCGCGGCTTGGGCAATTTCTCAATTAACAATTGCTCGGCTGGGAGAACGAACTGCTCATATTTAGCAGGTCCAATGAAAGCTGGGGAGCCGCCCATATCGTGGATGGTGATAAAGTCTGCGCCTGCGTTGCGGTAGGCGGTGCCAACTTGGGCGAGGAATGATGAAAGATGAATAAGCGCATCGGTGACGGCTTGCGGTTCCTTCTTCATTTCAATGAACATTTTCGCCACATCCCCGACGAGTAATAGCAAGGTATATGGCCCAGGGATCATTCCGCCGATGACCACTTCATTTCCAATATCTTTTTTTAATAATTCGATAGCATTGCAAACTAATTTGATTCTCCCCTTATTTAAAAACTCAGTGTTTTTCGTGATCTCTGTGGTTAAATCTTTTACCGATTCAAAAAGCCCGGCTTTCTTCACCTGTGGAAACTCAAACTCTCTATTCTCGCGGAAGTTGATCTCCGCGCCCAGGGCTTCGGCTTCCACATACATATCCAGTGGCAAAACAGCTGAGCATAATCCGCTTAACTTAAATGTGCTCGCCGCAGCCTTTGCCATTTTTTGAGCATCTTGGTGTGTTTCGTGAAAATTCAATCCCTCGCTCTGCAATCCCTGCGCAGTGATATGGATCAGCCCGCTGAATGCAGGCTGCGTGTCGATCTTTTTGTCGGATAATAAATCGAGAATCTGTTCTCGCATGGTTCACCTTTTAAATAATCACGGACTACGAAATACGGATTGCTAATTCCGCGTTTCATAATCCGTCACTGATTACTGTTCGCTAATCACTGTTCACTGTTTTACCGCTTTCGCAATCGCCGCGATATGCTCTGGAGTATTTCCACAGCAACCGCCCACAACCTTCGCTCCCAATTCAACATATTTCTTTGCGTAAGTTGCCATGTCTTCGGGTCCCATATCATAAACGCCTTGTTCGGTTTCGATATCCATGTGCGGGACGCCGGCATTGGGTTTGACCCACAACGAAAAGTTCGGCACAGTCGCTGCGTATTCTTTGATAATGGCTTCCATATTTTCAAGCGTGGTTCCGCAATTTGCGCCGATGAGCGCCGCGCCCATTTCGGTGTAGCGTTTCATCACATCCTTTGGTTTCACGCCCATCATCGTGCGTGTGCCGCGGTCATAACTAAATGAGACTACGATGGGTAGATCTGTTACAGAACGAGCACCTTCAAATGCGGCATTGGTTTCTTCGAACGAGAACATGGTCTCGATCAATAACAAATCCACGCCGCCTTCGGCCAATGCTTTTGCTTGTTCTGCAAATGTGGCTTTGACATCCTCAGCTTCCAGCGGACCGTAAGGCTTAAGGATCGCGCCGACGGGTCCCATCGAACCAGCGACCAATCCTCCGTTGAGTGAAGCAGCTTTGCGTGCGATCTCTGCCGCTCGCATATTTACTTCGGGACAGCGATCCTGATATTTTGAATCCTTCATTCTCGTACGCGTACCCCCGAAAGTGCAGGTGAGAATAATATCAGCGCCAGCGTTGGCAAATGAACTGGCCAGTTTCAAAAGTGTATCGGGGTCATCAATGATCAAATCCTCCGGCGGCTTGCCCGGCTTGAGCCCCATCTTTTGCAAATTCGATCCTGTCGCTCCATCCGCAACAAGAATTCCCCCGCCACTCAATCTTTCCAAAAATTTATTCATATGTTCTCCTAAACTTTGGCGTGCAGGAGTTTGCTCCCGCATGTGACAGAAAGCCGTCGCACCTCAAATTATTTTTCCATAAATTTTTTCGCCAGCGGATCCGCTACACGATTTGGAATCAAATGCGCGATATGTGGGAACGGCTCGCTCATGTGCGGAAAACTCGTCGCAAGCATAAATTGATTTTGGAATTCAGGATCGGTTGGCAGTTCGAATCTTTCAACCTTGCGCGTCACCGATTCGATTTCTTTACGCTTCTCAATATTTAGCAAAGCAATTCGCGCACCATCACCCGCGGCGTTTCCAACCGCGTACACATTATCCAAAACACAATCAGGGATCAGCCCGATCAGCATGGCTTTTTCCTTGTCAATATAACTTCCAAAGCCGCCCGCCAAAATAATTTTATCAGGAGATTCCAATCCAGAGCGCTTTAATAATGTGCGAGCCGCGGTGAACAGCGCTGCCTTTGCAAGTTGAATTTGTCTCACATCCTGCTGAGTCATGGGGATGTCGCGGCCTATGGAAGTTTCCTCGGCCCATGCAATGACATACTCCCAACCGCTCTCACCCTGACGAATACGTTCCGACTTTAACTCTTTCTTGAACTTGCCCCGAGAATCAACAATCCCCGCCCGGAATAATTCTGCCACTCCGTCGATGATGGCGGATCCACAAATTCCTTTGACCAGTCCTTTGAATTCAGCGTGATCTGTATTCCAACCATCTACACCGATGACTTTATATTTTGGCTCAAGTGTTGTTTCGTCAATTGAGATTCGTTCCATTGCGCCCGGTGCGGCGCGCATTCCATATTCCACGTGCGCGCCTTCAAGGGCTGGCCCCGTCGGCGTGGATGTACAAACTAATCGTTTGCGATTTCCCAAAACGAGTTCTGCATTCGTACCGACATCGATCAACAACCAATTCTCATCCTGTTTATGGGGTTCTTCCGCGACGATCATTGCGCTGGTATCCGCTCCCACAAATGATGCGATCGTTGGCAGCACGTGGATATTTCCAGCGGAGTTGATCTGCAGTCCCAGTTCGCGCGCCTTCACATCCACTGACTTATGAATGGCGGGTACGAACGGCGCAAGTCCCAGATCTTTGGGAGGCAGGTTTAATAATAAATGGTGCATCGTGGAATTTCCAACCAATACCATTTCAAGAATGTCATCCACTTTTATTTTTGCGGTTTTTGCAGCCTGCTTGAGTAATTTATTCAGCGTCGAGATAATAGCTTTATGTAATTTCTCCAGGCCATCTTTGTGCTCGATCGTATATTGAATGCGAGACATCACATCTTCGCCATACACAATTTGTGGATTCATTTCTGATTCCGCCGCGAGCATTTCGCCCGTGCGTAAATTGCACAAATACAAAGCGACCGTCGTTGAGCCAATATCTACAGCCGCGCCGTAACTTTCTTCGTGATATCCAGATTGTACTTGCACAATTTCTTTATCCTGCCAGACTGAAACGGTCACATTCCATTTTGCTTCACGCAAGGTGGATGCTAATGTCCGCAGGCATTGATAATCTACCGTGAAATCTGACCAGCGCGGAAGATTCTCCTCGCCACGGCGGACGAGTCCCATCGAAGTTTCCAATCCTTTTGCGAGACGTTCCCAATCTGCGATTGGACGTTCCAAAGTTGGCGGATTCATCGTAACAAGATATTTCCGAATTGACGGTTTGATCTCGATCTCGCGCTGTGTTGCGCTCTTGCGGACGATTTGCTTATTGCCGCGGCTCTCTTCAGGAACGTTGATCAATACATCGCCCTGTATTTTGCACTGACAGGAAAGCCGCACCTGTCCAACTTCCCAGCCTTTGTCTTTTAAAAACTTGGGTCTGCGGCCAAAATAGGCGGCTTCTTCAGCGGTCACAGGTGAAACGTTTTCGCGCCTTGAATCGATGTTGTACTTCTCGAAGCGGCCTTGTTCAATTAGAACCATACACTTGCCGCAAGTAGCATTCTCTGCGCAAATGGATTCGATCTCAACGCCCAAGTCACGCGCGGCTGAACGAATGGATTGGCCTTCCTCCACTTGTCCGCGCGAGCCAGAGGGTTGCAGGATGATGTTATGTTTTGTCATACATTTTTATATTTTGCTTTTTATTTGAGGAACCAATAATAATGAGATCATGGACAATTGACGGTAGACCGTACTGGTCTGCGCACTACGATCTCTCTGGGCGTGGAATTTCTATTTTCGCAAATTCAATTTCCAGTTTAGAAAGAAGCGCGTCAGCAACTTCTTCGGGTGAGCCGTCACGTTCGATCCACGCTCCGCGTTTGTATTGCGATGCATATTCAGTCGTTCCAGTTAATCCTTCCGCCATCGCGTATGCATCGATTGCGTTTTGGATCTTTTGCGAAAGTTGTTTCTTGACAGTTTTTCCATCACCTTCAACGACGATGGAGGAGGGGATGTGTTTCCAGTAAAAAATTCGGTATTTTGCCATGGGAAATCCTCTTTGAAATTATATATAATTTTCGATGGGAGATTTTACGGGAGGATTGGCTGTTGGTCAATGGAAAAACTCAACCTGTAGAGGCCATGAAATTCCCCGCCAGCCAGCCCGTCGTCCAGGAGGATTGAAAATTGAAACCGCCGGTGATCCCGTCAATATCCAACACTTCACCCGCGAAAAATAAATTTTCAACTACACGGCTTTGCATGGTCTTGAAATTTACCTCATCCAAACGCACGCCGCCGCAGGTGACGAATTCTTCTTTGAATTGTCCCTTGCCTTTTATTTCAAATTGTCCGGCAGTTAATTCTTCGGCAAGTTTTCTTATTTCTGCTTTTGTAATATCGCCCCAATTTTTTTCGCCGATAAAATAAGCAAGTTGTTTCCATAAACGCGCAGGCAGCTGCGTGAAGGCGGGCTCGGTCAAAACTTTTTTGCGTGCGTTCTCGTGCCATGCTTTATGTTTTTGTAAAACGTCGAGTGTTTTTTCAAACGAGGTATCGCCAAGCCAGTTTATAAATAACGTCGCGTGATATTTTTTTTCAAATAAAATTCGTGCGCCCCATGCAGAAAGCCGCAGCACCGCGGGGCCGCTTAATCCCCAATGAGTGATCAACAACGGTCCGCGCTGCGTGAATAAATCCATTTTCACTGTCACCGATTCGATCGACACGCCTGCCAAGCCTTCCAGCCGTTTATCTGAAATGTTGAACGTGAACAGGGATGGCACTGGTTCTTCAATGGAATGGCCAAGCGATTTGACGATCTCTCGTGTTTTTGGATCACTGCCTGTTGCAAGCAATAATTTTTTTACTTGCAGATGAAGAAGCTTCGCTTCACTCTGAACTTCAAGCCTGAATCCGTTTTCTGAAAGTGACTCCACCTTTTGCAGACTCATCCCCGCCTGCACGAACACGCCCGCTTTCTTTGCGCTCTCACGCAGACATTCCGCGATCGTCTCTGACGAATCCGTGACAGGGAACATGCGCCCATCAGATTCGGCTTTTAATTTAACGCCGTGTTTTTCAAACCACTTGATCGTATCTTCAGGTTGAAAGCGTGTGAAAGCGCCGCGTAATGCCGCACCTCCGCGTGGATAATAGGTGATCAACTGCGCTGGGTCAAAACACGCATGAGTCACATTGCAGCGTCCGCCGCCGGAGATGAGCACTTTGCCAAGGGTTTGTTGCGCCTTTTCAATGATCAGCACATTTAGAGTGGGGTTTGTTTCTGCACAACGAATCCCCGCGAAAAATCCCGCAGGCCCTCCGCCAACAATAATCACGTCCCAGTTTGTTTGAGTTAATTTTGACATGGTTTCTGAAAAATCTTCATGTCAGTATACACTATCGACACTCCAATTCCATGGCCTGCATCACGGAGTTTCCACATGTTTTGAGTGTATATTTTTTTATTTGACTCATCCTTTCAATCCTGCTATCATCTTTTTATGAGCAATGATTTTTTCACAAATCTCTGGCAAACCCTGCGTGACCTTTCTCGTTGGTTTCGTCCAGGCTTGGGCATTAAGCGATGGTTTTTATTTGTCATGATCGGCATCACATTGTTGGGATTGGGCTTCGCCGTGATCATCATTGACTTATATCGCACAGACTCGGCCAACCCAACCTTACTCACATTTCTTTCGTACGCATCCCTGCGATTTATCCCGCGTATATGGCGCGCCATCATTTTTGGGGGATTGGGCATTGGCATCGTCGGCTATGGGATCTTTCGACTCAACCGTTCTCTCCTTCAACCCTTTCTGCGTCCCGGCTCCAATGTGTTTGATCAGCTGACAGATTATCGCCGCCGCGAACGTGGACCGCGCATCGTAGCCATCGGCGGCGGGCATGGACTGGCTACTTTATTACGCGGCCTGAAAATCCACACGGGCAACCTGACAGCCGTCGTCACCGTTGCGGATGATGGCGGTTCATCGGGCCGTTTACGCGAAAGCCACGGCATCCTTCCGCCCGGCGATATTCGTAATTGTCTCGCCGCACTCTCCAACGATGAAGCCATGTTGACGCAACTCTTTCAATATCGCTTTAGTGGTTCACCGGATCTGGATGGCCACTCGTTCGGAAATCTATTCATCACGGCTCTCGTGGATATTACCGGTAGCTTTGAAGATGCTGTTGTAGAGTCAGGCCGCGTACTTTCTGTAAATGGACGTGTGCTTCCTTCCACCTTGCATGATGTAAATCTGGTCGCCAGTATGGAATTGCCGCATTCCCTAAATGAAGTCCGTGTGGAAGGCGAGAGCAAGATTCCCACAATGGCGGGACGAGTCCGCCGCGTATGGCTGGAACCTGATAATGCTTCAGCTTTTCCGCCCGTCATCAAAGCCATACTAAATGCAGATGTGATCGTGGCCGGGCCTGGCAGCTTGTACACAAGCATTCTGCCAAACCTGCTTGTACACGATCTGCTTTCTGCCATGCAGATCAGCCGAGCGATTAAAATATACGTGTGTAACATTGCCACGCAAGCCGGCGAAACAGATGCGTACACTTGTTATGATCACATCCGCGCATTGGAAAATCACGTTGGCGAGCACTTGTTTGATATTTTTTTATGCAATGATAATTACACGGGCGAGATCGGTTCATCCCAATGGGTGCGTGCTGACGAAAAAACCCTTTCAGATTCACGCTCCTATTGTACCGATCTCGTGGATGATGGACACCCCTGGCGGCACGACTCGCTCAAGCTCGCGCAAGTAATCATGGATATTTTCAGCGAACGTACCGGGCCATTGAGTGAGCACGGGGTATAATTTCAAAGATTGCATGTTAGAATATAGTTTGTGTTAAAATTCACAAACACTAATTAATTTCATTAGGAGAATTCAAATGACAGTAAAAGTTGGTATTAACGGTTTTGGCCGTATTGGGCGCCTTGTCTTTCGCACCCTAAAAGCTCGTTTCCCGGAGATCGAAGTTGTCGCGGTTAATGATCTGTTCGACCCTGCAACAAATGCGCATCTTCTAAAGTATGATTCAACCTATGGAAATTTTGATAAGAGCGTTGAAGTAAAGGATGGCAATTTGGTTGTTGATGGTAAAACGGTTAAGGTCACGGCTGAGAAAGATCCGGCTGCCATCAAGTGGAGTGAAATGGGTGTGGACATTGTCATCGAGTCTACGGGCTTTTTCACAGATGCCACCAAAGCCAAAGCTCATATCGAATCAGGCGGTGCGAAGAAAGTTATCATTTCCGCACCTGCCAAAAATGAAGACATTACCATCGTGCTTGGCGTAAATGACGATAAGTATGATCCGAAGAAACACAACATTGTCTCCAACGCATCTTGTACCACCAATGGACTCGCGCCTGTTGCAAAAGTGCTCAATGATAAATTTGGCATTGACAGAGGTCTGCTCACCACAGTCCACGCTTACACAGGCTCACAGAAATTACAGGATGTTGGCGCAAAAGATTTGCGTGATGCCCGCGCCGCCGCGCAAAATATTGTGCCTTCTTCAACGGGTGCGGCCAAGGCTGTCG
Source organism: Chloroflexota bacterium (assembly GCA_026390015.1). Classification (GTDB taxonomy): domain Bacteria; phylum Chloroflexota; class Anaerolineae; order Anaerolineales; family Villigracilaceae; genus Villigracilis. The sequence goes on from JAPLGS010000089.1 coordinate 26,380, forward strand.
GTCTCGTCATCCCCGAGCTCAAAGGTAAATTTGGCGGCATGGCTTTCCGCATTCCCACGCCCACAGTTTCAGTCGTCGACTTTACCGCCATCTTAAACAAAGAAGCCTCCATCGAAGAGATTCGTGCCGCGATGCTTGAATATGCCAACGGCTCCATGAAAGGCATTCTCGATGTCACCGATGAGCCGCTCGTCTCCACCGATCTGCGCGGCACCACTTTCTCCAGCGTCTTCAGCGCCATCGACACGATCGTTCTCGGCAACCTCATCAAAGTTGTGGCCTGGTACGATAACGAATGGGGCTACGCCTGCCGCACTGCCGACCTCGTCGCATTGATGGGAAAAAGTCTGTAGGAGTAAACAAGTAGACAGGTACACAAGTAGACACGTTCAACTTGTGTACCTGTTTTCGTGTCTACCTGTTTACGTTTTTAAGGAGCAGCAATGAAGAAGACAGTCAAAGATATTGACATCAAAAACAAACGCGTACTCATGCGCGTGGATTTCAACGTGCCGATGGCTGATGGCAAAGTCAGCGATGACAAACGCATCAAAGCCGCACTGCCGACGATTAAATATGTTTTGGAACAAGGTGCATCTTTGATCTTGATGAGTCATCTGGGGCGGCCAAAATCCGCATCAGATTCTGCCTTTAGCCTGCGAGCTGCTTCTGAAGTTTTAGCCGCGTTGTTAGAGACTCCTGTCAAAATGGCGCCTGATTGCGTTGGCCCTGAAGTTGAAAAGCTCGCGCAGGAAATGAAACCCGGCGACGTGCTGATGCTTGAGAATACACGCTTCCACGCAGGTGAGGAAAAAAATGATCTCGATCTAGCCAAGCAAATGGCAGCACTCGGTGACGTGTACGTCAATGATGCGTTTGGTTCTGCGCATCGCGCACATTCATCCACTGAAGGGATTGCGCGTTTTCTGCCGGCTGTCTCTGGTTTCCTGATGGAACAGGAACTCGAATATCTCGGACGTGCAGTTGCAAATCCTGAACATCCATACATCGCCATACTCGGCGGCGCAAAGATCAGCGACAAGATTTTGGTTGTTGAAACTTTGCTTTCCAAATGTGACAAGTTGATCATCGGCGGCGGCATGGCAAATACATTCCTCTCCGCGCAGGGACTTAATATGCAAGACAGTCTTGTGGAAGCCGAGTCATTGGAATTGGCGAAAACCATTATGGCGAAATCAAGCGAAAAAATAATTCTTCCAGTAGATGCGATCATCGCCGATAAATTTGATGCGGAAGCAAACACTCAGATCGTGGACGTGGACAAGATCCCCGCAGGCTGGCGTATGCTCGATGTAGGACCGAAGACTCTGGAACTATATAAAACTTCATTGAACGGAGTCAAGCTCGTTGTTTGGAACGGTCCCGTGGGCGTCTTCGAGATGCCGAAATTTGCCGAAGGTACATTCGCCCTGGCGCGCATGTTGGCTGACTCTGGCGCGATCACCGTCATCGGCGGCGGCGACTCAGCCAGCGCGGTGAAGAAGGCGGGCGTTGCCAAAAAAATGACACACGTCTCCACAGGCGGCGGGGCATCACTTGAATTTCTTGAAGGAAAAGAGTTGCCTGGGGTGGCGGCTTTGTTGGATAAATAAACAAACAGCGCGGGCGAAAACCCGCGCTGTTTGTTGAGCGGACTTTCAGCGAGAAAAAATTCCATCAAAACAAAATCAACTTTCGGTTACGCGTGAAACGGGATATTTCCTAACCATTTCAGTTTGCAAACAAAATACCACACAGTAACCGAAATTAATAACAGTCGGCTATAATCGGGAAAAATAGCGAATGGAGATCATGAATGTCTTTCAGTATTGGTGAAAATATTGGGCCGTATCGGATCATTGAGCAATTGGGGCAGGGTGGTATGGCCACTGTTTATAAAGCCTACCACGCCGCGCTTGACCGTTATGTCGCTTTGAAAGTTTTGCATCTTGCCTTTCACGAAGACTCGACATTCACCGCCCGTTTTCAACGGGAAGCGCGTGTGGTCGCAAAACTTGAACACCCCAATATTGTTCCTATTTATGATTATTCCGAACATGAGGCGCGGCCTTATCTTGTAATGAAATACATCGAGGGCGATACGCTTAAAGCCCGTTTGAATCAGGGGCCGCTGACTTCAAAGGAAATTGAAGATGTTGTAAATTCGATTGGCTCTGCGCTGGGGTATGCGCATCGACAGGGCATCTTGCATCGTGATATCAAGCCATCTAATGTGATGATCGCATTGGATGGTTTTATGTATCTCGCAGATTTTGGACTCGCGCGCATCGCGCAGGCCGGCGAATCTACCATGTCTTCTGATTCGATCATGGGCACGCCGCAATATATTTCGCCGGAACAAGCCATGGGCAAAAAAGATCTTGACGCCGGTACCGATATTTATTCTTTCGGAGTCATGCTATATGAAATGGTGGTGGGACAAGTTCCATTTAGCGCGGATACCCCGTTCTCGATCATCCACGATCATATTTATACGCCACTGCCTTTGCCGATGAAGGTCAATCCAAATGTGCCGGAGCTGGTTCAACGTGTTTTGTTGAAGTCGCTTGCCAAAGATCGACTCGACCGTTTTGAATCTGTCGAAGACATGATGAGTGCCTTCAAAGATGCGTGGACGGAATCCGGTGTACCGATGAAGGGAACATCCATTACCATGCGCGCCACCAACCTTAATGGTGTGCCGACGGTTTTGAAAACAAAAAAGACAGCACCTGCCGATGAAACAATTCCAGCCAAACCTGCGACAGCCAAGAAACGTTCCCTGTGGATGTGGGTCGGGGCCGGCTTGATCGTCGTGCTGTGCGGTTGTGTATTCCTTGCAGCGCTCCGCAGTTTCAATGCCAACCCTCCCGAGGCACCAACTGCTGTGGCGAGTATCATAGCAGTAACGAACATTCCCCCATCCACAAAACAGCCTACTTTGCCACCGCCCACACAAAATATTGCTCCCACGCCATTAACTATTTCACCTGAAATAGCCGCTGCGCAGGAACTGGTTAGCAAGAATCCAGGCGATCCGAACGCGCACATGCAGCTTGCGCTTGCTCTTTGGGATGCGAAAGAAGTCCGCCCTGCGCTGGAGGAACTGGCGCAAGCCGCGAATTTAGCCGGCCCAAAGAATAAAGAATTTTTCGAAAACGCTGCCCAGCAGTTTAAAAAGCGCGAGGCTTGGGTGCCAGCCGCAGGTATGTATTTGCGTTTGGTTCAAAGCTATCGTGTTCAAGATGTGCCGAAAGAAATAGAAATTGATTTCCATGAGGCCATTTATAAATCTACTGAGCAGAAAGACATGCCGCTCTTTGTGTTCTTTGAACGCATCGACAATATTGATCTGACGCTTGGCTATGTGGCGCGCGGGCGTTACGCATTATTTAACGGCGATGTTGCCGATGCAAAAACACAATTGGCTAATGCTGAAAAATTAAAACCTGCTATGTACGAAGTGATCTTTCTAAAAGCAGAACTCGAGTTGAAAGCAGGCAGTCAGGCAACCGCCAAAAATATTTTATTATCCCTTTCCTCAGACCTCGGCGCACCTGAATGGCTGCGTTTCATGGCCGAAAATACACTCAAAACAATACCATAGGATTCATTCATGCGAAAACCATTTGTTGCTGGAAATTGGAAGATGAACAAGACTGTCGCAGAAACGCGCGACCTGATCTTTAAGATGAGCTTGAAATTGCGCGAGATCAATGGCGTGGAAAAAGTATTATGCCCGCCGTTCATGTCGCTGATGGCAGCCTCCGCTTTGCTGGAAGGCGCGGGCATTGGTCTCGGTGCCCAGAATATGCACTGGGAAGAGAAAGGTGCATTCACCGGCGAAATCTCGCCGGCGATGGTGAAAGAGTTATGTGGATATGTCATCCTCGGCCACTCGGAGCGACGCGCATACTTCAATGAAACAGATCAGATTGTGAATCGGAAGTTGATCTCCGCCCAGGCCTTTCACCTGACCCCGATCGTTTGTGTCGGCGAGACTTTGGATCAGTACGAATCAAAACTGACCCGTGAAATTGTTTCCCGTCAAACGAGCTTGAGCCTTAGTGATGTACCTCCTGCTTTCGCCGCGCGAATTGTCGTCGCTTATGAACCTGTCTGGGCAATCGGAACAGGCAAAGCATCCAATGGTCCCGAAGCGAACGCAGTGGTGAAGGATGTCATTCGTCCCGTGCTAGCTGAATTATTTGGAGAAGAAACAGCGCAAGCCATCCGCGTGTTATACGGTGGCTCAGTGACCTCCTCCAATGCGGCCGAATTCTTTGGTCAGCCAGATATTGACGGCGCGCTCGTCGGTGGTGCCAGCCTGAATATAGATGAGTTTGCGGCGATCACAAAAGCTGCTGCTAGTTAAGATGTTGCGAGGCGTTCTTCCCGAAGCAACTTCCAGTTAACATAATTGTGGCTGTTTCGTTCGAAGTACACTCGCCCGCAATGCATAACTTCATTTCATGCCCTTCTCTGGTTTCCTCTGGTTTCTCTTAATGCTCGTGCCGCTGGTGTTTCTCCAGCGGCTTTTGCATCGTGAGATACAGGCTGTTTTCTTGATCGTCACCCGCAATCTGCGGGTGACGATTATTCTTTTTTCGGTGCTATTTTTACCCGGCGTATTCCTGCATGAATTGAGTCATTTTCTGATGGCGAAACTGCTGCGTGTGCGCACAGGGAAATTTTCTTTAATTCCCACCACGCTATCCAATGGACGTTTGCAAATGGGCTATGTCGAAACCGAACGGACAGATGTGTTTCGTGATTCACTCGTAGGTTTGGCGCCTTTGATCGCAGGAAGTCTGTTTGTGGCTTTTGTGGGAAATCATATGCACTTGGACTCGCTTTGGAATGTGTATTATAAATATGGAAATATTGAATTGTTTATCCATGGCATTGGTTTACTCCCCGCTGCCCCCTATTTTTATTTATGGTTCTACCTCGCGTTCGCAGTTTCCAGCACCATGATGCCTTCTGAATCAGACCGTCACGCCTGGCTTCAGCTTGGTATCTGGGCCGCAACTCTGCTTGGATTGGCGCTCTTCGCAGGCGCAGGCTCATGGATGCTTGCAAATTTTGGCCCGTCTATAAATAATTTCCTGAGCGTCGTAGCCACCTTGTTTGGATTAAGCTTGGCCTTACAAGTTTTGCTGTTATTGCCAAGCATGCTGGCTCATCGCATCGTTTCGAGAGTGACAGGCATGGATGTACGATAATAATTTTCAAATCCTACTTAACAAGATATACCACTGATCATTTGGGTACATTTTCTGTTTACCCGTAACTTTTGTTATTTATCAGCGACTAATAATTTAACAAGTCAGACGTAAAACCCATATTATAGGTATGTTGCCATGTTGCACTCAAATCTTTCACCCCAGCGAATTCTAATTTTTGGATCATCGATCTTTGAAGAGGGGATTGCGCACCTGCTGCTTACACGCGGAGCAAACGCGGAGGTATCCTGCAGTGGATACACAAATGAACTTGCGTTCCTGGTTGAAATTGTCCACAGTTGCCCGGATGTGGTCATGTTGAACGATAACACCCCATTAAACAAGTCTCATATATTCAAACTGCTCTTTTCGATTCCTTCTCTGGTGGGACTGCGTATTATTGTCACACGGCTCGGAAATAACTTGATCGATGTGTATCTGAAGCCTGAGCAGGCCGTTACGCATATGGCTTTTGAGCGCCAGCAATTCGATATCACGAAACAGGATGAGTTGGTGGCGGTCATACAGGGTTAGAATTTTTTGCGTCTGAAACAGATTTCTTCTTTATGACTGTTTAAATTTATGGAAGTTAATTTTGGCGCGGCCTGAATCAGGGCCGCGCTTTATTAATATATTCAGACTTTGGTCGGAATACCAACGTCTGAAAGATATGATACTAAAGTCGGAAGGGGAATCAGACCATCATCCATTTCAGGATAATTAGTATTCCATTATTATAAAAATTATTTTCAACAAAATGAAGAAAATATTTACAAATATAAATAGTATCCGCCAGTTTTGAATTTTCCAATACTGGTCAGTTTTACCAGTAACTATTTCATTTGTAGCGCGACAAATAGGATGTAGTATATACTAAATTTGATATTGATGAGGAAAAAATGAATAAAATTTCAAAATATCTAGTAGTGTTTTTTGTACTCGCAAGCATGTTATTGAACGCTTGCGCTGGGGCCTCGCCATCACAATCCGGCGGCGGTAAAGTCGAAGCTTCTTCCATCGCTTATACAGGGACGATCGAAAGCATCAATGGCAACCAGTGGGTTGTAAATGGACAGACAATTACCGTAGACCCATCAGTGATAAGCGATGGCCCGTTCAACGTTGGTGATATGGTAAAAATTGAAGTGCAGATCGCTCAGGATGGCTCAATAACTGTGACTCGCGTAGAGGTTCCTTCACAGGTAGATCTGTCTCAACTGCCACTGATTGGCGATGACAATTCCAATAGTGCCAACAACAATGACGATAATTCCAACTTAGTCAACGGCAATGATGTCAACGGCAATGGCAGCAATTCCAACGATAGTAATGGGAATGACGGCAACTCCAACAGTAGTAATGGGAATGATGATAATTCTAATGGCAGTAATGAGGTATTCGGCGTCGTTGAAGCTATTACATCCACATCCGTCACAATTGACGGCGTGACTTATGACATTCAACCTGGCGGAGAGATCAAAGGAACCATTCAAATTGGAGATCTCGTAAAGATCCACCTTGTACAAAATGCCGATGGAACATTCTCAGTTCGCGAATTAGGATTGTCGGATTCTTCTCAGAATGGCAATGATAATAATGGAAATGATAGCAATTCCAATAGTGGAAATGCGAACGGTAATTCCAGCCATAGTGGTGGCAGCGACGACAATAGTGGCGGTGGTGGCAACAGTGGCGGCAGTGACGATAGCGGTGGCGGCCATGGCGGCGATAATGGTAACGGTTAGTTTCCCTGCTTACGGATAAAAAGAATATTCAGGCTCGTCTGGAAAGTATTCCAGGCGAGCCTGAATTAATTTCCACAGAAATAATAGTACCGACGGTGAATCGTCACATTCGCAAGAATAAAATAGAACAGGCTCGTTTGGAATTCCAGGAATTTCCAGACGAGTCTGTTCTTTTAAGTTTTTTTCATAGCCCGCTAGCTCATTATTATCACTTGACTTGGAAATATTGTAACAACTCACGGGATTCTCGCTTCGCCCGTATATATGGCGAAATAGTTCAAATTTGTTGAAAAACGCCAGATATGGCATCAAACCATAAAATACGATGATTAGAGTCATATCAACTGGCAGTTTACAAAACCCGTGAGTAGTTACAAACTTTATTACTCGCTTGATCCTTTGGGAAAGTAAATTACGAGTGGATAAAGAGAATCACCTAAAACCCAATAAAGGCGGGAAAAGGTCTGAACAGGCGTTCCGACTAAGGTCTGAGAATAAAAAGACCAAAGTCGGGCAGGAGTTACTACTTTTTCCCATATTGATTTAACAGGCTTTTAGATAATATAGATAAATAAGCCAGAAACAGTCTAAATATCAGCGTTTCCATCTTTATAGTTTTTAATCCTGGAAATTTTGTCAATCCGATTCAAGAAAAGGAGGATGTTTTATGAAGATGTTATGTTAATTCTGACCTTTCGCTGAAAATTTTGGTAAAATCGCGAATTTTCTGATACCCTCAGGGCATGAACCCTGAGATCAACATAACCACAGAACGGGTTGACGACTTTCCACTGTTGCTCGAAGTCATGATGCGGCTGGGCCTTCCAGGTGTCATTGACCAGCATCTGCAGCGTCACGGATTGCAGCAAGGACTGAGTTGGGGC
>JAPLGS010000075.1 GCA_026390015.1 Chloroflexota bacterium
GCGCGCCTGCTTTTCGAATTTTGAGAGAATTTTTAGATGAAACACGCCTACTCACGTCGCTTTTACCGAATTCCAAAACCTCTTATGACTGTTTTTGCTTTTTGTTTCGCAGAAACTCTACTCTCTCCGACAGACTGCTAGTTGAAAAAATAACACAGGTAAGCCGGCGACTGCATTGATTGATCCATGTGCCAATGCTGCGACCCAGGGACTCTTTGTGTTCAAATATAACCACGAGAAAATTGTCCCAAGCAAAACACAAAAGATGATCATCATAAACATACCGAGGATCGGATAGCCTGGATAGTTAAGTCCCTGCATAACTGCGGGTGCATGCCACAAGCCCCAAATGACGCCGCTGATAAGAATCGCTTTCCATTGGCCAAGCGACATAAGATGTGGCAGTAAAAATCCACGCCAGCCTAATTCTTCCCCGAGCGCAAAAAGCACATTGATTAAGGGTGCAAGAGTAAATGCAAGTAAAATTTGAATTGCTACTATTAATTCAACAGGGACAGAGTTTCCACTTGCAGCAGATGCCATTGATTCGCGGATCAACGTGAAATTCAAATCCAGTTTTGCGACACCAAAAAACAGAGAGAGTAATCCGCCAATGCTGGTTAATCCAATTGGTAAAAGCCATGCCCACAAATAAAAATGTTTTGGACCGAGTGTATTCAAGCGTAGATTCTTGAAGGGTTGTTTCATGATCAATACAGTTGTGATAATCGCTGCGATGCCCGGTCCCCACATGGCGATTGCCCATAAACCTTGAGTTATCAATTGTTTATTGACTGGTTCCATCTCCCCGAATAAAAGAGGCGTCAGAAACAAAGGCCATGAAATTGAAAATGTAATTCCTAAAAACCAGCCTATTGATTTTTTGTCCATTGTTCTTTTCTCCTAATTTTGTGACGGCATGGATCTAAGTCGTTTTGTTGCAGGTGACAACAGACGTTTCGCGATCACATTGATCTTGTTCGCATTTTCAATAATATGAGTGGATACAACTTCCCAGCCTTCTTCGCCCCATTCATTCAAGAGTTGTTCCAGTTGATCTGCTTTAACGCCAGACCATAGTGAACCGACGGTCTGTACACGATATTCCCATTGCTTGAACTCTTCAGCCATTTTAGTCTCCTTATTTATTGGCAGAAAACCATGAGCTATTTTTAACAGAAGCTTCTACACAGGCAATTTCTGGTGATGTTTCACGTGAAACTGCCTGTGTGTAAATTTAGTTTAGGCCTTCGTTTCATCCCGATATAACACGTACGAATAGATCACGAGGAATAAAGAGGATCCCATCAATGGAACAAACAGAAACCAAAAGGAAGTCATGCCGCCAAAGAATCCGCCAATGATGGCAAGCGCGCCGGATGCCATGAACAAGGTTGCGCCAAGTTGATGGGTTTTGTCCCACACATAGTCGCTGGATAATGTCCACGGTGTGCGGATGCCGATGAAGAAGTTGCGCTTCGCTTTTCGCAGCAAGAATCCAATGGCGATAAATAGCACGCCCATGAATGGAAGCATTGCCGTGCTCATCTTGAAGTTCGTAAATCCGAGGCTCCAGACCAAAGTCAGTCCGTGGATGTAAAGCATAAACGCAATGATCAGTACGATGAAAACGTTGAAGGTGTCGCGGAACTGTGCGATATTCGCCTTGAGCGGATCTATGTTTGGTATAACCAGGAACAGTACCATCAATCCCAGTGTGACGAGCGGCATCATAAACACGCCCCAAAACTTGGGCGTAGTCCCGTCTACTTGATCGTTGACATTCCAATGCGAGGCCATTTGATCGGGCAGTTGATTCCATAACACCGCGCCAACGATTATGGCAATGGCTATCAGGAAGGTTGATATGATGAATGTAGTTTTAGTAGACATTTTATTTCTCCTTGTTGTTTTCGTTAACGTGAAACCAGTCTGTTATTCTTTGGGAAGATTGTTCTGCGCCAGAGAGACCATGCCGCTCATCGCGCCCAGGTTCATTGAGTCCACGGCAGAGGATGGTACGATCACTAGCGCGCCTTTTTCTTTCAAGCCTTCAAATAACATGTTCATGGCGCGCAGATGTAACGCGGTCGGATTGTTGATATAAGCTTTTGACGCTTCTGCAAACGAAGCTGCAATCTGAAGTTCGGATTCTCCCAGGATCACGCGAGATTGCCTTTCGCGTTCGGCCTGCGCCTGGCGAGACATTGCGTTTTCCAGATCTGGTGGAATGATCACGTCTCGGATCTCAACGGATTGCACGGTCACGCCCCAGGGAGTTGTTCTTTCGTCAATGATCTTTTGTAGATCGGCATCCATCTTTCCGCGGCCCACCAAAATATCCGCCAGAGTCATTTGACCGATGATCTCGCGCAGCGCGGTCTGCGCGGCCCACGAGATCGCGGAGTTGTAATCGGTCACTTCGAGCGCGGCCTTCTCTGCATCCCACACCACCCAGAACAAAACTGCATCCACATCCACAGGCACTGTATCTTTTGTGAGCGTCTTTTCCGCAGAGAACGAAGTCACTGCCACGCGGTGATCGATCCACATCACGGCTGTATCAATGATGGGAATGACCCAGAATAGACCTGGACCTTTTAGACCAATGAATTTGCCGAGACGCAACACGACAACTTTTTCCCATTGCGAAGCGACTTTCATTGCGAATAAAAAATACGTCCCGATCAACGCACAGCCAATCACCCAGGAGCCGAGCAGCCCCTCAGAAATACGACCGTCCCCCATGATCGCGCCTAGGATCGCGATGACCAGAAATATACCAAACAATGCACCTGCAATTGGAGAGATATGCTGCTCATCTTTTTTTATGTTTCGTTTTTCGATTGCTGACTTAATAAATTTTGTGTTCATTTTTACATTCTCCTGGTTTATGATTATTCATTATCGTTGACAGCCGCTTCTTTCTTTAACTTCAAACTGTCTCTCACAATTCGGCTGACTTCACGCTCTGAGAATCCCAGCCGAAAAGCTTCGTTGATGAATCTCTGAGTAAGCGCCTCAAGCGATTCTCGCCGCAATCTTTCGCTGACTTCTGGCGGAGGTATTTCTGTGATGTAGCCACTGTGTTGAAGTTGACTCTCAAATCCTGCGCCAATGCGCGGACTGTTGGCAGCTGGTCGCCAGGCTTGATGATCCCATTCACCAATTGGCTTTGGATTTGATTCACGATCTGTGTATAGATCGGCAGACCTGAGCGAATGTCTAAATTAAGGGTGAGTTTGTTTTCTGCCATAGATCTCCTGTTTATTGTACTAATTGTATCATTGTAATAATTGTATCCTTTTTGCGCTTTTTGTCAAGAGGGTTTTCCACAAAGTGGATTCTGTTTGTTGAGCAGAATCCACTTTCAGATTAAGAGATGAAGCGCTTTCTGTTTACGTCTTCATATGATTTAAAGATTATCTGCATGGTAGAATTCATCCGCATTAATTAAAGGAGTCTATAAAATGGAAACAAAAACTGGAACGTGGATCGAGAAAAAAGGTTTGGCTCAAATGTTAAAAGGCGGCGTCATCATGGATGTGGTGAATGTTGAGCAGGCCAGGATCGCAGAAGATGCGGGAGCGTGCGCGGTGATGGCATTGGAGCGCGTCCCTGCGGATATTCGCGCGGATGGCGGCGTGGCGCGCATGTCTGACCCTGATATGATCTTGAAGATCATGGAAGCGGTCAGCATCCCCGTCATGGCGAAGTGCCGCATTGGGCATTTCGTGGAAGCGCAAATTTTGGAATCACTCGGCGTGGATTACATTGATGAATCTGAAGTGTTGACTCCCGCGGATGAAGAACATCATATCTTGAAGCATAAATTCAAAGTCCCATTCGTTTGCGGATGCCGCAATATTGGTGAGGCGTTACGACGTATTGGCGAAGGCGCTGCTATGATCCGCACCAAGGGTGAAGCGGGTACAGGGGATGTGGTCGAAGCCGTCCGCCATGCGCGCAGTGTGATGGGTTCGATCCGCCAATTGCAAACCATGGGCGATGAAGAGTTGATGACTTTCGCCAAGAATAATGGCGCGCCATACGAACTCGTTAAAGAAGTGAAACAACTGGGTAGAATGCCCGTTGTAAATTTCGCCGCGGGCGGGGTTGCAACTCCTGCGGATGCGGCGTTGATGATGCAGCTCGGCGTGGACGGTGTCTTCGTCGGCTCTGGTATCTTCAAGAGCGGTGATCCAGCCAAACGCGCCGCGGCCATTGTGAAGTCGGTGACTTTTTATCAGGACGCATCTGTTCTTGCGGAAGTGAGCAAAAATCTCGGCGAGGCCATGGTGGGACGCAACGTTTCACAAATGCCCGAAGGCGAAAAGATGGCGGGGCGTGGGTGGTAAGAGAATTTATCAATAATCAGTGAATAGTGATCAGTGGTTTCATAACCGACTGCTTTTTACTGGCTGAAAAAAAATTATGAAAATCGGCGTGCTCGCCTTACAAGGTGATTTTTCAGAACATAGTTCCATGCTAAAAAAAATTGGCGTGGATGCAGTTGAAGTACGTTTACCAAAACATCTCGACGATTTGGATGGTTTGATCATCCCTGGCGGCGAATCCACTACCATTGGCAAACTCGCAGTAGCGTATGATTTGATGGAACCATTGAAGCAATTCGGAAAGAGTCATGCCATTTGGGGAACCTGCGCGGGTGCGATCTTTCTTTCAAAAAACGCAAACTCTGAGCAACCTTTGCTTGGCTTAATGGATATCAAAGTGCAGCGCAATGCCTTTGGTCGTCAAGTGGATTCGTTCGAGACCGATCTTGAAATTGACGAGTTGATGAAAGCAACTGGCACCGAACATCCTTATCACGCAATTTTTATCCGCGCACCATTGATCGAGTCGGTGCACGGAAAAGCGAGGATACTTTCCGCGCTTGAAGATGGACGCATCGTTGCGGCGCAGGAAGGTCGTTTGCTCGCAACTTCGTTTCATCCCGAGTTGACAAATGACACACGCTTTCATCAATATTTTATTACGTTGGCAAGTTAAAACGTTTTAACTTGCCAACGTAAATACCCAATGTCCATTCGCCCTCTTGATCTCCTTGATATTCCAATTATTTCACGTTATCGAAACGACGTCATCACACTCGATAGCGCGCGTGCACTTACGCGTGGGCATCCGCTCGGGGCGATGGGACTGCTTGCGTATGTGAATCCAACTCGGCATTTATATGCGGCTATTGCCAATGGCGGAGATTCTGCCCTGCTGGGCGGAGTCATTCACACGCGTGGAGAGACATTTGCCAAATTGTTATATCTTGCGCCATCCTCCCGTTTGGATGATCTTAAACTACCCGCCTTGCTCGAACATCTTGTAGTGCAAGCGGGCGAATGGAAAGCATTTCACGTGATGGCTGAGGTGGAAGAATCGAGTCATATTTTTCCAGCGTTACGCGCTACAGGATTCTCCGTCTACGCGTGGCAGAAGATGTGGGATGTGAGTCAGATCGAGAAAACCGAAGCAACTTCCAGTTTCAGTTGGAGGCGTGTACAGTCAGTCGATCTGCCGGCGGTGCAGAGTCTGCATTATCAAATTGTCCCGCCGCTGATGCATCCAGTTGAACCTGCGCCAAAACGGGTGATCGGGTTTGTACATTCAGAGAATATGAAATCTTACGCGAGTGTAACTTCGGGAATGTACGGCATTGTGCTGACGCCGCTCATTCATCCCGATGAACATAATGTCAGCGAAAAAATTACGTCGCTGGTGGCGAACCTGCCAGATCGCCGCGGACGGAAAATTTATTTATGTGTGCGTTCGTATCAGACCTGGCTTGAACCCGCCTTGGAAGATCTCGGCGCGCAGGCTTCGCCGCGTCAGGCAGTGATGGTGAAACATTTGGCGCGTTTGATACAGGAAGGTCAATTGGCGCGTGCAGTTCCCGCGAACATTAACGTGCAGCCTTCGCGCATCAGCAGAATGGATGTTGACGAGTAATGCTAAAAGCGCTGATCTTTGATTTTGATGGATTGATCCTCGATACCGAAACGCCAGAAGTTTTTGTTTGGCAATCCATTTATAAAGAATATGGATTTGAATTACCTGTGCAGGAATGGGAGAAGACGATCGGTGGATATGGACTCTCAAACTTTGATGCGGCGGAACATCTCTCGCATCTTTCTTCGGGACGGCTGGATCCTGTTTCTTTGAGATCACGCTACCGAAAAGAATCGGACGCCATCATCCACGCCAGTCCCATTTTGCCGGGCGTGCTTGGCATGATCGAGCAGGCAAAAGCGGCTGGTTTGAAGGTCGCCATTGGTTCAAGTTCGCCGCATTCCTGGGTGGATACGCATGCGAAGCGGCTGGGAATTTTTGAGCTGTTCGATCACATCATCTGCGCGGATGACGTTGCGCCTGGCAGGACAAAACCCAACCCCGATATTTATTTGAAGGCGCTGGGTCAACTCAACGTTAAGAATGATGCGGCTGTCGTGTTCGAAGATTCTCTCAATGGAGTATTGGCCGCTCATCGGGCAGAGATCTTTGTGGTGGCAGTACCAAATCCATTGACCGCTAAAATGGGCGTATCTGGCGATATCACAGTTTCATCGTTGGCTGAATTATCTTTGCAGGATTTGTTAGACAAGATTTCATAGAAAATATGGAAGGATGAAAATGTTTTCTGGCCGTAAAATATTTATTTTCCTTTTGCCGATTCTGCTTGGCTTGGCAAGCGCATATTTATTTAGAACAAAAAGTTTTTCTCCCGTGGTTGCCGTCACTCCCACGCTGGCAGTAATAACCGTCGTGCCAACGATCACTCCCACCCATATTCCCAAAATAATTTCTATTGACGAGGGTCCACTAAAAGATTCCGTCATCGCTGCCGGCGATTATTTGGTGCGCCAACAACTCACGAATGGAGAATTGTCATATCAAGTTGATATTTTTACGGGGGAAAGAGCGTATTCGCCATCTTATCTTCGCTTGGTTGCAGGTACGGGTTCTCTTTTTACGGTCTGTCGTGTTTCAGATGATCCTAAATATTGCATCGCAGGAGATTCTGCGCTTGAGCATTATCTTGAATTTCTTGTAAGTGACCCCAAAAAATTTAAAGGGACATGTCTTTACACGGATGGCAGTTGCCAGTTAAGCGGTTCCGCGCTGACGGTGGATACTATTTACAAACGCTGGCAGGCAACAGATGGATTTTTTCTGACAGACCAAAATTTGCTAGAGACGGCCAGCGAGCTTGGCTATTTCATTGTGTCCATGCGTAAACCTGAAGGCGGCTTTTATCATTTATTCGACCCGCATCTTGTAGGTGAAGTAAAGCCTGATTATTTTTCAGCGTTCGCTTCCAGTGAGGCTTTACTTGCGCTCACAGAACTTTATGAAATGACAAATAATGTTTTTTGGCTTGCGCAGGCGCGTGAGGTCAATGCATATATGATCACACAGCCGGTTACCGAAGATTATTGGCATAGCTATTTCTTTAGTATGCTTGCGCGGCTGGATCATTTAAATAAGGCGGATAAAGAATACGCAGTTGAGATCGCAAAAACGATCATTGTCGGGCAGGTACGCTCGCTCGATCCGAAGAATACCAGCATAGCTACTGCCACAAAAGTGGAATCGCTTGCGGCGCTTGCTCAGGCATTTTATCTTTCAGGCGCGGAACATGAATGGCTCGATCCCGAAATACGCACTTTTATTACATTCGTACAGGCGCGCCAACTTCCAGATAACAACTGTAACTGGGAGATCAGTAAAGATATGATAACAAGATATGGCGGCGGAATCTTCAGCAGTTGTGACGATGCCTCGATCCGCATTGACGGCCTTCAGCATTGGATCAATGGGGTGACAGCGTATTTGGAATATCAGAGTATGATTAACTCAGATTACGCACCCTCACCCTAGCCACTTCCCCGTTAAGGGCAAGGGTTGCGGATGAAAGAGAATTCTGCGAAAATTTAACAAGGAGTTTAATATGAGTATCGGAAAAGTAAAGTGGCAATCCATTGTTTCCAAATATGCCTATCCAGAAACATGGCGCAGTATATGGCAGGTTGTTAATTCAGCTATTCCATTCTTTATACTTTGGTATCTGGCATATCGCAGCCTTGAGATCGGATATTGGCTGACGCTGCTGATCACCATCCCCGCCGCGGGATTCATGGTGCGTATGTTCATTATCTTCCATGATTGTTGTCATGGGTCGTTCTTCAAAACCGCACTTGCCAATGACCGTTTGGGATTATTACTCGGCGCGGCAGTTTGGACTCCATACTTTGAGTGGAAGCACACTCACGCCATTCATCACGCCACCGCCGGAGATCTTGATCGCCGCGGTGTTGGCGATGTATACACCATGACCGTGGAGGAATATCTGGCCGCCGCGTGGTATAAAAAAATCGGCTATCGGATCATGCGCAGCCCGATCATTTTATTCACAATAGGGGCGACAATTGTTTTTACCATCACGCATCGTTTTTGGACTTCGAAATCCGGCAGGCGCGAACGTAACAGCGTGGCGTGGACGAATATGACTCTGTTCGCTTTTGTCGGGTGGACGATCTACCAGATTGGCTGGCAGGCTTATGTTATGGTCGAACTGCCTATTTTGCTTATGGCCTGTGGCGCGGGCGTCTGGCTGTTCTATGTCCAGCATAATTTTGAACCTACTTATTGGGAACGTCATCAGAATTGGGAATTCTTCAACGCCGGTATGGATGGAAGTTCCTTCTACAAACTTCCCAAAGTTTTGCAATGGTTCACGGGTAATATCGGATTTCATCACATTCACCATCTCAGTCCGAAGATCCCCAATTACAAATTGGAGCAATGCCACAAAGAGAATCCGATCTTTCAGATCGAGCCGATCACATTCCGCGACAGTTTGAAATCTTTGTATTTTCGGCTGTGGGATGAGAAGGAAAAAATGCTGGTCGGGTGGCGCGCGATAAAAAAATATAAGATGAAGATGCAAATAGATAAGATGTAATAAAAATGGACTGGCGGCTTGGCCAGTCCATTTTTATTACATCTCAGTATCTTCGAGCATCAATTGAGGTTTGCTTATGCAAGAAGATCAGGATAAGAAATTCTGGGGATATTAACCAATATATATTGCGGTAAAATGTTTTTATATCCAAGGAGTGGAACATCATGAAAAAGATAACACGCCTGTTTTATGTACTGATCATAGCCGTTTTATTTTTGGGGGCTTGCAACCTGCCTTCAATTGCTGATGGTCAAAAACTCAGCTTAACTGCCGCAGCCCAAACAGTGGAGTCTGTACTGAGCGCGATGCCAGTAGAAGTAGCAGAAGCAGAGGTTACGTCAAGTTTTACGCCTCCTGTGCCGCTCACACTGACGCCAATCCCTCAGGCTGTATTTACAAATACCGCTTTGGCTATTGCCACATCAGACTGCAATGCAGCGCAATTCATTAAAGATGTGACGGTTCCAGATGGAACTGTTATGACTCCCGGACAAGCTTTTACCAAAAAGTGGCGCTTCAAAAATATAGGATCATGTGCGTGGTCAGGTTTTTCTTTGGTGTTTGACAGCGGAGACTCGATGGGCGCTCCAGCTTCAACAGCGATTGGCAGTTTGGGGGCTGGTCAGGAGATCGATCTCGAGCTCCCGCTCACAGCTCCGGCCGCTGTCGGCAATTATCGTGGTTACTTCCGCATCAATGCCAGCGGCGGTGTGCAAGTAGCCATTGTTGGTGGAAATCAAGGAAAAAACTTTTATGTGGATATAAAAGTCAAGAACGCGGTAGTTATTCCTCCCCTCGTCATTCCTTCGCTGGTCATTCCCCTTCCGCCGGCGCTTCCCCCTGCAATTGCTCAGGTAATTCTCACGAACTTATCCGCTGAGGATGGGTTTGTCAACTCAGACGGGACTGTTAACACAAATCCAAATGTCGGTGATACTGCCGCGAATTCCACAACAGAAGCATTCGTAAGTTTTGACACTTCCGTTTTACCCGCTGGAGCAAATATCATCAAAGTGGTCGTGGATTTTGGCGGAGGACATGACACGCTCGGAAATCCGTGGAGCATTGCAGATGGCTGTCTGCGGGCATATTTACAAAATTATGGCGCTTTGGATGCCGGAGATTTCTTTGTCGGTGATCCAACCGGCGCACTCTTTCGCTGGTGCGGTGAAGCTGAACTTAACTCCGCATTCGAAGAAGCCGGTATGAAGAGCGTAGTTCAAGGCGCGGTTGGTTCAGCCCGATTGCAATTGCGTTTGCAATTTCGCACCCCCACAACGAATGGAAATAATGTTGCAGATATGGTCCGCCTTGGAACGATCAAATTGATCGTTACGTTTGAATAGATCAACATGCACAAACAAACGCCCGGCATAACCCGGGCGTTTGTTTGTGACAAAGTGTAAATTTCAAAGATGGATTGAAATGCATGGAATATTGGTTGTTGTGTATTGCGGTAAAATACTTTAATAGTGAAGGAGAAGAAAAAGATGAAAAAGATAACCAGATTGTTAAATATGGCAATCATAATCACTTTGTTTTTAAGCGCGTGCAACTTGCCATCCGGTGATCAGGGACAAATAAACAGTGTTACAGCGGCAGCGCAAACAGTGACTGCTTTGTTAAGTGCAACACCAATATCAAGCGCTGCCACAGTACCTGGTTTCACACCTCCGCCAGTGCCGGCCACACTTACACTTATCCCCACGCCGATCATTACAAATACCCCGCTGGTTACAGCCACTTCAAATTGTAATGTAGCGCAATTCATGGCAGATGTTACCATTCCAGATGGAACCATAATGACACCCGCCCAAGCCTTCACCAAAAAATGGCGCATCAAAAATATCGGCTCATGCGTCTGGACAGGTTTTTCGTTGATATTTGACAGCGGAGACTCGATGGGCGCTCCCGCCTCAAAAGCGATCAGTGATCTGGGCCCCGGCCAGGAGATTGATCTCGAAGTTGCTCTCACCGCGCCGACCCCCGCCGGTAATTATCGCGGTTACTTCCGTATCAACACCAATGGCGGGGTTCTTGTGCCTATTGTTAACGGCAGTCAGGGGAGATCTTTTTATGTGGATATTAAGGTGCAAGTTCCGGTAACTTCCACTTTTACGCTTCCACCCGCGATCGTGTTCGCGGTGACCAGTTCTCCAGTTACAAATGGAGGAACTTGCGGGGCATTTATCGCCACTGCTAATATCACTACGAACGGTGCGGGATCTGTAACCTATCACTGGGTTCGCAGCGACGGAGGCATAGATTCTGTTTCACATCCAGCAGTTGTTTTCGCCTCGGCTGGTACACAGTCCGTCAATACAACATGGTCTGCATCTGCCCCAGGCACTTATTGGATTGATATTTACATAGATACTCCCAATAACCAGCAATTTGGGCGGGCTAACTTTACCTGTCCTTAGAAGTTAGAAAAGAATTAGCAAAGCTCCCGGAAGGTGGGGCGTACAAGAATTTTTGAACCGCAGAGATGCTGAGTTCGCGGAGAAGATCTTTTAAACTCTGCGTTCTCTGCGACTCTGCGGTAATTTTTTTTTCGGCTTGTCCGAGTTAGGTTAACATGGACAATGGCTTTTGCCTCTAATTTCGCAGCGGAGATTTGGGTAACGAACGACGGTCAAATAGCAAGTTATTCTCAATTGCATCAGCAATTTGTAATCATCAGATAAAGGGCGAAAAAATCTTTTACCACGGGACACACAGTTTTACCCTGATTACCTTACATTCTTAAAACTTGGACGCAGATGAACGCTGAAAACGCTGATTCTTCGTGATTTTGGTTGACCTTTTGCTTAAAAATCTGCGTTAGTCTGCGTTTTTCAGCGTCCCGAGAATAAAGGTGTAAGGGTACCAACCAGGTAACTTTGAAGTTAAGCCAGGTAACTTTGAAGTTAAACCAATTAACGCAATGGAGCATAACTTGCTATTGAAAAATTTGTCTATACTTTTCAATAGCGTCAACGGACCAAATTCAAGAGTGTTTTCAGACTTTTTGACAGGGCAAAGCGGCATTTTGAAAACTGAATAGCAAGTTATGCGACCCTGAAGCGACACCGGCAAACTGAATAAAAAGACGGCTTAACCAGAGTTAAACCGTCTAATTACTCAAAATCAGGCAGGGAAAGGATTAGTGATCAGATCGATGGAATATACGGAATTCCACTCAAGATTATCCTTCCACAACCTCAACGTCATGCGTGATCTCGATCGCATCACGAAGTGTGGCGTAGACTGAGCAATAATTTTCTTCGCTGAGTAAAACCGCCTTGCGGACTTTCTCCACATCAATGCCTGTGCCAGTCACCTGATAATGGATGTGGATCTTTCGAAAACGCCAGGGTGGGTTATCATCCTGAGTCGCCACCGCTGTGACTTTTAGCGCATGCAGTTGTTGTTTTTGTTTCTCAAGAATGCTGACGACATCGGTCGACGCGCATCCGATCAGCGCCATGGGCAGCAAGTCTGACGGGCTGACGCCCTTCGGCTTTTTCATGATGATCTGATGATTATCATTATCCTGCAGACTGAACTGCTCTTGCGGATCCCAGGTGAGGTAGACGGTTTTAGCTGCCATATATCTAACCTTGCCAGCGCAATGTGTGATATACGATCGACGCGGCCATTAGAAGACCGATAAACACCGCTGTGATCTTCCCGATCGGCTTACGATTTTCTTCAGGCTTGGCGAGTTGGTTCACATTCAATTTCGCGCCGACCGCCGCGGCTGCGGGAATACTTGCACAGATAATACACATTCTGATTCTCCTTTATTTTTATTGCAACGGCGCACCTTCGATCGGATAGCCTTTGGCGTACCAATCCTTCATTCCGCCGGCCATGCTGGTTGCATTGTAACCCGCCGCCAGCAAAATATCGCGTCCTTGTTGACTACGATTACCGGAGCGGCAAACCACCAATATTTCCTTATCCTTTGGCACTTCACTGAGACGCGCCTGCAATTGATCCAATGGAATCAGTGTGGCGTTTGGCGAGTGATACTCATCCCATTCCTCCTGTGTGCGCACATCCAGCATGAACGCACCTTCCTGAACCATTTGATAACCAGCCTCCGCATTAACTTCGGCTGACAAACTGGCTGTCTTTGCCCCTCCACCTGCTAGCGCAATTAGGTAAATGATAAACGCCACGAACGCGACCATCGCCAATTGCATGGCGGGCCGTCGCAACAGTGCGGAGAATCCGCTGCGAGTATTGATGTTTCTTTTTTTATTTTTTCTTCCAGTCATGTTCCCTCACAAAAAAATTATTAACTGAATCATACACCCGCTTTGCGCTCCAGGCGACCGAGTCTATGATCAATTTCAGCAATCCAATGTTTACGGATGTATGCGGGCAGGTCAGCATGTTCCACTTCCTTGCGCGCAGATTTCGCCCATTTGAGCGACATCTTCACGTCGCGCATTTTATGTTCATAGTATTTTGCCAGCTCGATGTGAGCATAGATGTGTCCCTTGCCGGCCGCCTCCTCCCACAAGCGCAGCGCCTGATTCACATCCCCGCGTTTTTTTTGCAGGATGGATAAACGCTTCACAGCTACGCCGAAATCTGATTCTGTTACCCCAAGCTCGAGTCCACGCTCGAACAGGCGGGCGGCTTCATCCCAGTGGCCGAGGTCTTCATATAATTTTCCAAGCGCGATGAAATCCAGCCCATGCTCCACGCGGCCGCTATATGGATCCGCGAGCAATTCACTGACGTGACTGAGCAAAGCTGCCATCGCCACTACATCCATCGCGTTATGATAAAACACGCCGCCCAGCGGACGCGCGTCGCCGGTTCGTAAATAATCAAAATACAGCCAGGGAATTTCATAGCCCGGCACTTCATCGGATGTGCGCGTAAAACCAAGCACATGTTCTTCCAGATATTTCAACGCGCGCGATGGAAGCCTGTCACGCCACAATCGCCGCGCAAGCGGAAGCAGATCAATGTGTGAGTAATTTTTGAATGGAACTGGAATTCTATGTAACGAGTATCGAGTAACAAGCAAAGGTGCGTCGAAGGATTTCCCATTGAATGTGACCAGCCCTTCACAAGGCGCGAGAAATTCGATCAACGCTTCGAGCATGGCGGGTTCTTCGGAAGGGTCGCGTAAAAAGAATTGCCGCAGGTTGAATTTGCCGTCCATAAAACGCGCCGCGCCGACCAGAAAAGCATACGTGCCTGTCCCGCCCGCCAGGCCGGATGTTTCGGTATCAAGGAATGCAAATTTGTGGATCGGCAGTTCCGCGATACGCGGGTCATTTGCCCATTGCGATATTAATGAAAGCGGGAACGTGGAAAGATGAGATACATTTCCGTGGAGATAATCTTCAGCAAAAATTTGCTCAGTGACGAATGCCTCGCCGCGTGCTGTGGCGCGAAAACTGCCAGCCACGACAGAGTCTATTGTGTGGCTGGCAGGCTTCGGCGACGGGAGATAAGATGTGCCCGTCTTCACGCCGAGCGATTTTAGTTTATCCGATAAGGTAGGCATAAAGCCTATTTTATCTCACAAGGGGACGATGCCCCAATTTAATTAATCGATATGCCTTCTGATTGAAACTAACTTCATCAGGCTGGTTTCTTCTTTGACGACATTCGCGATGGGGGTTGCTACGATAAATAATCTGCCCCAACTGGCGTTGCCGTTATTTTCAATACATGTTTGGAGGGTGAGGTGATATTCACCGCGATAGACCTTGTTGAAGAGTTCTTCGGCGGTAAATTTGGTTTGTGTTTCAAGATCACTGAATTGGCTGTATGGGTTTAGCGGATCCAAAGCCTGAAAACGTTGGATGTTTATTGCCATAAAACTCTGCATGTGCCCATCACCGTAGACAAGAACGATCACGTCGCCTGATTTTATGTTGGAGAATAAACTGCCAGCGAGTACGTTGTGCGCCAGCAAGCCTACATTCCCAACTTCGGTGGCGATGCTGAATTGTGTGGCAACAGATTCAGCTGTGGATACATATCCGGGGTTTCCCATGGGCTGCTGGACAATCGCCAGCGCCATCACGTTAGATACATACACACCGCGCAGTGTACCGGAGTTACCGTCTTTTACGGTTTCAATAAATGTATTTAAATCAGGAAGCGCATTGGGGGTTTCTTTTGCATAGGCCTGCACAGGAAATATAAATGTGCAGAATAGGACACACATGAGTGTTACTGCGAGAATTCTATTATTAAATTTGGTGAGCAGGTTTTTGGATGCCATGAATAAATTCCTTCATATGAGCATCCAGATCTTTTGCGAATTGCTAGAAATCTCGATAGCTCGTTTTCGGAAGCCTGGCAATCATGGCTGTGCGGGCACAACTTTAGATCCATGGCTTTGCGTCCCTGCCTTTCAACAGGTTTGCGATTTGTCGATACGATTACTTTTAAGGTTCAAAAAAAAGCGGGTCTGGCTTTTGCCAGACCCGCTGATGGAAACACAATTATGTGATCTTCGGCGGCCTGGCGATCATGGTTGTGTTTCCACAACTTTAGATCCATGACTTTGCGTCCCTGCTTTTCAGCAGGTTTGCGATTTATCGGATTTTTCCTGCCCATAGTTTAGCATGGGAACTGGCTTTTGTGCTTTTCACTTTCGAAAGTTTGCTTAATAGTATTGCAAGGTGACTGGAAATAATTATGGTCAGTATGTTGGGGATTTATAAGGGATTTTATTCCAACAAGCGCACGCAATTGTAAATAATTTCCCCAGTCAATCTAATTCTTATAGATGCCAATATTGCACAAGAGCTTGCTGCCCCTCAAATATAAGTGGATGTATCCAAATGTGATCTGATCATGAGTAGAACAGATTAATGCTGGCAGTTCCTCTTGAATTGCCGGATAAAATTCCAGAGGCGTCTCCCAGCACCTCACAAATTTTTCTGCGCGTTTTTTGATTGAGCGAATTATTTAGTACGATACTGATCTTTGGCTTTCTTTCAGAGAAATACTCAACGCTGATATTCAAGTGGAAATTTTGATCAGTATTATCAAGCTCGTTTTCAAGCAAATTAATTACTTCCTCGGTGAAATTAAATAGACTCTTCGCCGATTCATCAGACTCAGGAATTAATATTTCAATGCCTTCGAACGCTATTTTTTTGCTCATCAGGCTTTCCTTTTTATCGTTAAATAAAAGGGGTTATGACAAAAGCCATAACCCTGAAAATAAAAACGATAATTTATTCTCTGGCGGTCTGGCAATCTTAATTATGTTTCCACAACTTTAGATCCATGACTTTGCGTGCTCTGCTTTTCAACAGGCTTGCGTTTTACAGTTGTCTGACATTGTATCTCAAACCTTACAATTTTGTGATATTATGCCTCAAACCTTACAATTTTGTGATGTTTGGAAGAGGCGGGGTGGGCGTCAGAATTTTGAAAGTTTCTTTTTTTGCCGGGGATAACCCGTATTTTCACGAAAGAGTCCACTGCAAAAACCAGTTCTACCACAGCCCACAGGGTAATAAGCCCACAGAGAAAAATGAGATCTTAAGAGGTTTTCCTCAAAGGTCTCTGCGATCTCTGTGGCAAAAATCGGATGAGACAAATCCTCAGTTTATGACCGCGTTCAGTATAAATCACCTTTTGCAGTAGAGTCACGAATTGATCAAGAAAAATCCGCGTAAATTAGCGAAATTCGCGGCAAAGGTTTTGGGGATTTCAAAAAACAGACGCACACCCCCGAGAGAACATCAGGTTGGTATCGCATATCAATTGGCACTATTTGATTGAACGCTCGGGTGTGAAATTGTTTTCGTGCTACACTTGCGCGAATTATTCTCATAGAAAATAAAATCATGACAAAAAAACTTCCCTTTTGGTTAAAACTTTTATACGGTTCCGGTGATTGGGGATTATCCAGCCTCGGGATGATGCGTTCTATTTTTTACGCACTTTACCTGACAGATGTGGTCGGCATCGAGCCGCGCCTCGCATCCATTGGTGCGCTGGTCGGTATCGTTTGGGACGCGGTCAACGACCCGATCATCGGCGTGATCAGTGACCGAATGCAAACGCGCTGGGGAAGGCGGCGTCCATTCCTGCTCTGGTTCGCATTCCCTTTTGGATTAAGTTTTGTGGTCTTATGGTCTGCGCCAAACTGGGAGAGTCAGATCGGATCTCTGATCTACGTGACTCTGGCTTTTATGATATCCGACACATTGTCGACGCTCGTGTCTGTGCCCTATCTTTCCCTAACCCCGGAACTGACTCAGGACTACGATGAGCGCACCTCCCTTTCAAGTTTTCGCACAGTCTTCCAATTACTCGCCGCGATGACCGTTGTGATCGCAGCTCCCATGATCGTGGATGAGGTCATTCGGATGGGCGGCTCGCAGCAGCAGGGATTCATGCTGGCAGGCGCGATCTTTGGCAGCTTGGGTTCTTTCCCTCTTTTCTTCATCGGCTGGTTTGTGCGTGAAAGATTTGATCCTGAAGATCAACCCGAAGCCCTGCCGTTTCGTGAGACCATGCGTGTTGCGTGGAAAAATATCCCATTCCGATACGCAGTTGGGATCTATATGTTCAACTGGTCAGCAGTGGACATGATCGCGATCACCTTTCCTTATTTCCTCCTGTATTGGGTGGGGCAGGGAAACTTGCTTGCCAAAGTCAACATCCTCGGGCTGGATCTTGCGCTTGAATCAGCCTTCTTTGGCGTCATGATGTTCGTCTGCGTTTTATGTGTGCCCTTCTGGTTGTGGCTGGCGCGCACGCGTAATAAAATTGAAGCATATATGCTTGGAATGGCTTTCTGGATCATCATACAGGGGCTGATCTTTACCATTCAACCAGGAGCCACCACTTATATGTTAGTTCTTGCCGCGTTGGCCGGGATCGGTGTTTCTGCGGCATACATCCTGCCTGATTCGATCCTGCCGGACGTGATCGAATGGGACGAACTGCGTACGCACCGCAGACAGGAGGGAGTTTATTATGGCGTTCGTACTCTCATCCGCAAGTTGACGGGCGCGTTTATTATCTTCCTCACTTTGCAAATGCTTGGTTGGTCGGGGTATCAAAGTCCGCCGGATGGCGTTACTCAATTTACCCAACCCGAATCCGCGTTGACAGCGATTCGATTAATGGTCTCATTCTTGGGGGTCATTATTCTGAGTGGTACGATCGTTCTGGCATGGTCTTATCCGCTCTCGCGTGAAAAATATGCGCGCATTCAAAAGTTGTTGATACGGCGCAGGGAAAGAGCTTCAAAATAAAAGAGAACGCTGATTCGCTTTTTATCAGCATAAATCAGCGTTCTCACCTGCCCTTTCGGCATCGCTCCGCGAATGCGAAGCCGATGTGGCGAGTGGTGCCAGAGTCTGCGTCCAAATATTTCGATGGGGAATATTATTTTCAGTAGTTTTTATATCACCGACAACTCTTGATACTCGCCAAAGGTTTCCTTCATTACAGCGATGATCTCTCCCAATGTGGCATACGCATGCACACATTCCATAATGAAAGGCATCGTGTTCTGCGTGCCGTTACAGGCAACACGCAGTCTATCCAATGTTTGGCCAACCCGTCCGCTATCGCGCGTCTTGCGGACTTCGCTCAGGCGGTTCACTTGGCGCTCGTAGCCGTTCGGGTCCATGCTTAAGATGGGAATCTTGAAGGTTTTATCTTCAGTATAAGCGTTGACGCCCACGATCTTGCGAATGCCTTTATCGATCTCACGTTGATAACGATAAGCCGCGTCCGCGATCTCACTTTGGAAGAAACCATTTTCGATGGCTGGGATCACGCCCCCCAACTCTTCGATTTTGCGGAAGTAAGCGCGCGCCTCTTTCTCCATTCGGTCTGTTTGCGCTTCGACGAAGAAACTGCCTCCCAACGGGTCAACAGTATTTGTCACTCCTGATTCTTCTGCGATGATCTGTTGCGTGCGCAGGGCGATCCTCACCGAATGTTCAGATGGCAAAGCCAGCGCTTCATCCATTGAGTTGGTGTGCAAACTTTGAGTCCCGCCCAAAACTGCGGCCAGAGCCTGGAGAGCCACGCGCACTACATTATTCTCAGGCTGTTGCGCAGTTAATGAAACGCCAGCTGTTTGTGTGTGGAAGCGTAACAGCCATGAGCGCGGATTCTTCGCCTTGAATGTTTCGCGCATTTCACGAGCCCAAATGCGGCGCGCGGCGCGATACTTGGCGATCTCTTCAAAGAAATCATTATGCGCGTTGAAGAAGAAGGACAGGCGCGGCGCGAACTCGTCTACATCCATGCCGCGCGCAATTCCCCAGCGGACGTATTCCAGTCCATCGGCCAGCGTGAACGCCAATTCTTGCGCGGCGGTCGAGCCAGCCTCGCGGATGTGATAGCCGCTGATCGAGATCGTATTCCACTGTGGAACTTTTTGCGCGCCGAATTCCATCGTGTCCACGACCAATCTCATGGATGGATTTGGCGGGAAGATGAATTCCTTTTGCGCGATGAATTCCTTGAGAATATCGTTTTGTGTTGTGCCGCGTAATTGATCGAGTCGCAGTCCCTGCTTTTCAGCGGCGGCGAGATACATGGCCCAGATGATCGCGGCGGGTGAGTTGATGGTCATGCTAGAAGAGACTTTGTCCAGTGGAATGCCTTCGAGCAAAATTTCCATATCTTTCAACGACGAGATAGCCACTCCGCATTTTCCAAATTCACCGAGCGCCTCAGGTTGATCAGTGTCGTAGCCCATTAAAGTTGCCAGATCGAAGGCGATGCTCAATCCTGTTTGACCCTGTTCGAGCAGGTATTTGAAGCGTTTGTTGGTTTCCTCCGCAGTCCCGAAGCCCGCGAACATTCTCATCGTCCACAATTTGCTGCGGTGAAGCGTGGGGTGAACTCCGCGTGTGTAAGGGTATTCGCCTGGATGTCCGAGGTCTGCTTCGTAATCCAGTTCTGCGATATCCTGCGGAGTGTAAAGCCGGTTTATAGAATCGGAGGAGGTCGTGATGAAATCATGTGGAGCTTTTCTTTCTGGCAGCTGAGTCAGCGCTTTTTGCAGTGATGTTTTCTCCCACTTTTCGAGCGAGCTTTTTAATTCATCCAGTTTTTTTTTGTCGTACATGGCACTCTCCTTTGGTGAGATGTACGGATTATACATGAGGCGTAGTCTGGTATACTACCGAAAAGATAAACGAGACCTGTCGGGTCTCGTGTTTCAATTCAAAGGTGCCCATGCCCCGTTTCGAAATTGACGTAGATCCTTGTAATCACATTACCGCGGACGCCATTGGCGCTCCGGGGCAGCGCGTATTTTATCTTCAGGCGTATCAAGATGAACGCACGATCACCGTGCTGATCGAAAAAGCGCAGCTGCAATCGCTTGCCATTGGTATTGAACAATTCCTTTCACAGATCAGCCAGCAAAACCCAGATCTTGAAGAAGCCTCGGGCGAATACTCTGAGGAGCGCATGCGTATTCATCCACCCGTAGACCCGCTCTTTCGCGCCGGCGAGATCGGTCTGGCTTATGATAAAGACCGCGATCAGGTCGTCGTGTTCACCAAGGAATTGTTGACCGAAGAAGATGATCCAGACTCCGCCGCGCAGATTCGTTTCTGGGTAAGCCGCTCGCAAGTTCGCAAGCTGGCGCGTTGGGGCGCTGATGTGACGAGTCGCGGCCGGCCTGTTTGTGTGCAATGCGGTCAGCCGATCGAACCGGATGGACATTTCTGCCCGAAGAAGAATGGGCACTTGGCTTAATAAAACAGTCAAAGGTCAACGCCTTTCGACTTTTGCCCTTTGAGTTCTTATGAATACTCCCACCACTGAAACAATCAACGCCGCCCTGACACACGGCGAATATGATCTCAAAGGCCAGTTCATGCTTGGCAGTAATTACACTTTTCTGGTGGATGTGCATCACGAAAATGAAATTTATCAAGCCGTTTACAAGCCGTGCAAAGGCGAACAACCGCTTTGGGATTTTCCAGATAACACACTCGCTCAGCGTGAAGTCGCCGCGTATTTATTGAGCGAACAACTCGGCTTCAATTTTGTCCCCGTCACTATTTTGCGCGAAGACGGTCCGCACGGGCGCGGCTCGCTTCAACAATACATCAGCTACGATGTGGAATATCATTACTTCAACTTTACAAATGAAGATAAAAATCTGCTCAAGCCGGTCATGTTGTTTGATGTGCTTATCAACAATGCAGACCGCAAAGGCAGTCACGTTTTTTTTGAATCCGACACTCACAAGTTGTATGCCATTGATCACGGCGTTTGCTTTCACGAAGAGAATAAACTTCGCACCGTGATATGGGATTTCGCCGGGCAGGCGATTCCTGACGAATTGCTCGCGCCTCTTTCCCAAACTGATAGTTGGCCCCGTCTCTTTGAGTCCTGTCTCAGCCCGAACGAGGTCAGCGCCCTTCAGAATCGCGCTGAAAGAGTATTCACTTCGAAAGTATTTCCACGCGCGCCGCGTGACCGTCACGCGTTTCCATATCCACCCCTGTAAGGTAATGTCATTGCGAGGGGGTTCTTGTTTTTGCCCGAAGCAATCTTCTATTAACTTGAGATTGCTTCGTCGGTAAGAACAGCCTCCTCGCAATGACGTAATACAAGGAGAACCCATGCATTACAAACTCGCACTTATTGGATTTGGCAACGTGGCCCGCGCACTCACGCGTTTGTTGATCCGTAAACAGGATTTGCTCAAGAGCCAGTACGAAGTCACTTTTTCATTTACTGGTATTGCTACCGGTAAACATGGCTTTGCTGTGAATCCAAATGGGCTTGATATTCAAAAAGCCCTCGAACTCGTCGAAAGCAAACAATCCATTTCCGCGCTTTCCACAATTCCAGTCGGCGATTCTCTCGCTGTCATCGACAACTCTCAAGCTGATATCATGTTCGAGAATTCCCCAGTCAACACGCAGACCGGCCAGCCTGCGCTCGATCACATCCGCAAGGCGTTTGATTTGAACATGCACGCCATCACCGCGAACAAGGGCCCGGTGGTGCATGGATATCGTGAGTTGACTGCGCTTGCCAAATCAAAAGGTAGGCAGTTCAAATTTGAGTCGACGGTCTTGGGCGGTGCACCCGTGTTTTCGGTTTACCGTGAAGCCTTTCCTCTCGCGGAATTGACATCGATCAAAGGCATCTTTAACGCCACCACCAATGTCATTCTCTCACTCATGGAAAATGGCGAAACGTATGAGAATGCAGTTGTGTACGCCCAATCCATTGGGCTGGCTGAGACCGATCCCACCAATGATGTAGATGGCTGGGATGCGGCCATCAAAGTTGCGGCGTTGGTGACTGTATTAATGGACACGCCCATGACTCCGCAACAAGTGAATCCCACAGGTATTCGCGGCATCACTTCTGAAATGATCGCCAACGCCAAAGCAGAAGGCAAACGCTATAAATTAGTTTGCTCCGCTGAAAAAATTGGCGACAAAGTTGAGGCCAGCGTTGCCCCTCAACTGGTTGACTCAACTTCTCCTTTATACGGCATGATGAATTCCAGCACGGGCATCACCTTTAGAACTGATGTCATTCTTGATTACTCGATCGTCCTCTCAGAGAAACCCGGTATGAAGGGTGGTCCTGTGGAGACTGCTTATGGACTATTCGCAGATTTTGTGAATATTGTGAAGTAAACAGCGCAAACCCGGTGTTCTTATAGAACTCGGGGATTTTTATTTTAGAACATAGTTTCTGTTATACTTTGAGCGGCTGGAATAGCCGCTCAATTTTTTAACTGCGAGAATCAACATGGCAAAAACAAAAACACACACCCGTTATGTCTGTCAACAATGTGGACGCGTGGCCGCTTCTTATATGGGCAAATGTCCGCAATGTTCTTCGTTCAATAGTATGGTCGAAGAAATTATCCATGAAGAACCTGTCCACAAGGGGCCGGCCAATGTTCGCGGGCTGAGCGGCCGTTCGATTCCGCGACCCATTGACGAGGTCGGAGGAGATTCGGAAGATCGAGTTCACTTGCCGATCGGTGAGTTTTCGCGCGTCCTCGGCGGCGGCATTGTGCTCGGTTCAATTGTCTTGATCGGCGGCGATCCTGGCATTGGCAAATCCACGTTGATGCTGCAGATGGCAATGGAGATGGCGAACCTACAGCGCGTGTTGTATGTTTCGGGCGAAGAGTCGGAGCGGCAGATCAAAATGCGGGCGGTGCGTTTGTTGAACCACAAAAAGGAATTGCCGAAGAATCTTTTATTGGTGACGGAGACAAATCTTGAAGTGATCCTGAACCACGTCAACGAACTCAAACCTGACCTGCTCATTGTTGACTCGATCCAGACAGTTTATTTATCTGAACTGGATTCGTCCGCCGGTTCGGTTTCGCAGGTGCGAGAGTGCGCGTCACATTTGCGTGAGTTGGCGAAATCAACAGGTGTATCTGTTTTCCTGATCGGGCATGTGACAAAAGAGGGCGCGATCGCAGGTCCGCGCGTGTTGGAACATATTGTGGATACAGTTTTATATTTGGAAGGTGATCGATTCCAGGCCTATCGATTATTGCGCTCGGTAAAGAATCGTTTCGGTGCAACCGCTGAAGTAGGAGTATTCGAAATGCGCGAAGGCGGATTAATTGAAGTGACCAATCCATCCGAAGCATTTCTTGCGGAGCGTTTGGTCAACGCGGCGGGTTCAACCATTGCCGTCACCATGGAAGGCACACGCCCGATCCTCGTTGAAATTCAAGGATTAACTTCTCCAACCCAATTTGGAAATGCGCGCCGCACACCGAATGGCATTGACTTCAATCGTTTGCTGTTGATCTCTGCTGTGTTGACCCGTCGGGTTGGATTGAAACTTTCAGAGCAGGATGTCTTTGTCAACGTGGTGGGCGGCATTCAAATTGACGAGCCCGCCGCAGACCTCGCGATTGCTGCTGCGATCGCTTCCTCATGGAAGGATGTGCCTGTCCGCGCCGAGGCCGTTTTGATCGGCGAGATCGGTCTGGCGGGCGAGTTGCGAATGCCAGGTCAAATGGTGGCGCGTTTGCGTGAAGCGCAAAAGCTGGGATTCAAAACCGCCATTGTTCCCAAAGCCATTCGTCAGGGTGAGCCATATCCAAAGGGAATTGAGATCATCGAAGTCAGGTCACTCGATCAAGCGTTGAGTGCGGCGTTGAAAATGCCCGAACCCGCGCGATCAAAAAAACAGGAATAGCTATTCTGCCTTCGGCTAATTATTGCAACCATTTTTCATCCCCGGCGTATACTTGCCAGAAGGAGATTTTTGAAAATGAATACTAAACTTATTTCAGCATTTCTGGCACTCGCGATAACCAGCCTGGCCTGCGGATTCGAATTGCCCAAAGCGCCCAAGCCTGGCCCTGAAGTCACGGAAAATATATCTGTGGCAACTCCCGCCGGCGATAACGTCAGCCTAAAACTTTCATTCGGCGCTGGCGAAATGACCCTAGTCCCCGGCGCGAGTCAACTAGTGGAGGGCACTGCCACCTATAATTATTCCGCGTTCAAACCCGTTATCAAAATTGACGGAAGCAATGCTCAAGTTGGGATGAGCGAAGTGGATTTCAATGTGTTCCCTTCATTCCAAAACCTCAAAAATATTTGGGATCTCAAATTGGGCGCCGCGCCCATGGATCTGACAGTTGAAGCCGGCGCGTATACAGGGACTTTTGAATTTGGCGGACTCGCACTAAATAACCTGACGATCAAAGATGGCGCGGCAGAAGTTGAGCTCGTATTTTCAGAGCCAAATTTATCCGAGATGTCCCTTTTCCATTATGAGACGGGCGCCTCCAACGTAAAGATGAGTGATCTTGCGAATGCAAATTTCGCCTTGATGGATTTTTCGTCAGGCGCAGGCGATTACACATTGGATTTCAGCGGTGATCTAAAACGGGATGCCTCAGTCACCATCTCAAGCGGATTGAGTAATATCATCATCGTTGTGCCGGAAGGCGTAAATGCCGTCGTCACTGTGGATAGCGGCGTATCAAATATCAGCGCAGGCTCAAGCTGGGCGCAGAACGGAAAAATCTACACACAAAAAGGGGAAGGCCCAACGCTCACGTTTTTGATCAGCATCGGCGCTGGAAATGTAACTTTAACCAAATAGAAAATTAAACAGAACACCTGTAAAAAAGACAGTTACTTTCCAAAGTGACTGTCTTTTTTTCGACTTGTTCGATTTAGGTATAATCAGCCGATATGAAACTCGCCGCACTGATCCCAATGCGCCACCACAGCCAGCGTGTGCCCGGTAAAAATTATCGTCTGCTCGCGGGCAAACCCCTTTTTCATCATATTATTGAAACGCTGCTCGCGGTTCCTGAAGTTGAAACCGTAATAGTGGATACTGACTCCGAGCCTGTGATGGATGGAGTGCGCCGCTTCTTTCCTACCGTCAAACTGATTCAGCGCCCCGAGCATCTCCGCGCCGACGATGTGCCCATGAATGACATTCTCCTGCACGACACCGCGCAAGTGCATGCGGATTTTTATTTGCAAACCCACAGCACGAATCCATTGTTGAAAGCAGAAACTATTTCAAAGGGCATCAAATCTTTTTTTGACGAATTCCCAAAATACGATTCGCTCTTTTCGGTGACGCGCTGGCAAACACGTTTATATTTTCAAAATGGACGCGCCATCAATCACGACCCTGCTGTGCTGATCCAGACTCAGGATCTGCCTCCAGTGTACGAAGAGAATTCCTGCCTTTATCTTTTCACGCATGAAAATCTCATAAGAAAACATCACCGCATTGGAGACAAACCTTTTATGTTTGAGATAGACAAGGCCGAAGCTTGGGACATTGACGAAGAGTTGGATTTTGAGATCACAGATTTTTTACTGGAGAGAAAAAAGAATGAATTTTAAAAATATGAAGAGCGTTATTACAAACTGGTTTTCCAAACCCTGGTATCCCATTCTGATCAGCGCGTATCCTGTGCTGGCTTTGTTATCAGCCAACGCGGGACAGGTTCGCCCCGATGCAGTCGTTCGCCCATTGCTGGTGTCAATTTTCTTTGGCGGATTGTTGTTCTTTATTGTCTGGCTGTTCTTTCGTAAGTTGTATAAAGCGGCATTCCTTACTGCGCTTTTGTTGGCTTTGTTCTTTACGTATGGACACGCGTATATTTTTATTGATGCAAAATATCCAAAGACCAATTACACCCAATGGCTTGCGGCTGGCTGGATCGTTTTGTTCCTGCTCGCAATTTTGTGGACAACGCGCCCAAAGTTGACATTCGTTTCGTCAGCGCCGACTTTTAATACGGTCGCGCTGGCGCTGCTGATCATGTCAATGGCGCAGACCAATTTCGGTGACGGGCCGCGCGGCGCTCATGCTCTTGGGCTGGCGAATGCTCCAGTTGAGTCAGATCTGGTGCGGCCGGACAATCCGCCCGATGTGTATTTCTTCCTATTAGATTCGTATGGTCGCGCCGACCTGCTCAAGAGCGCATATGGATTCGATAACAGTGAATTTATCAACGAATTGGAGAAGCGAAATTTTTTTGTAGCGAAGTGCAGCCAGAGTAATTATGTGCGGACCGAGATCTCGCTTGGGTCGTCGCTCAACATGGACTATTTGCAGGGGCTGAACGAGGCGTTTACACCACAGAGTACGGCGCGCCGCGTGTTATGGGATTCTCTTAAACACAGCGCGGTGCGCTATAACTTTGAGAGCATGGGCTACGAGACAGTGGGTTTCGAGACGGGCTTCGCATGGCTCGACTTGAATGATGCAGATCACTTCCTAAGTCCGCCGGCCATTTCTTCAGGCCTGAGCGAGTTTGAAGGGTTGTTCCTGCGCACAACTGCCGCGCGTTATATTCAAGATCTGGGTCTGGTGGATCCAGATTACCTTTTGGGAGTTGGCTTTCGTGACCGTTTTAAATTCATATTCAACAGCATGGACGATGTTGCAAAAATACAGCAGCCGACTTTTTCATATATCCATGTGATCTCGCCGCACCCGCCGTTTGTTTTTGATCCTAAAGGCAATCCAACGTATCCGCCGGATTTTTGGAATGATCAGCGCGAGTATCCGCCGGACTTGTATCAAAAAGGTTATGTGAATCAATTACAGTTTCTGAACAAGACCATGCTGGAAACCATCGACACGATCGTCGCGAATTCTAAAACGCCGCCGATCATCATTATTCAAGGTGACCACGGCCCATGGTTACAACCAAAAGATAAACGCTTCTGGAATCTGACCGCGATCTATTTCCCAGATCATATCGATAAACTTTATTCAACGATTTCCCCTGTTAATATTTTCCGGCTTGTGTTCAATACCTACTTTGGCGGGAAATATGATATTCTCAAAGACACAAGTTATTTTTCGCCGGTGCCAAATTTATATGACTTCAGCGAAATGCCATATCCATGCAAATACCCGGACAATTAAATGAAACACACGATCCTTCTCACCGCTCCATATATGATCCCATTTCTCGACCGATTCAAAGCGGTCTTCGAAAAATATGATCTTGAATTGATCGTGCCGGATGTGCAGGAACGCATGGAAGAAGATGATCTGCTCAAGTATGCCGGCCAATTTGATGGCGCCATTTGCGGGGATGACCGATACACAGTGCGCGTTCTCGAAGCATGTTCCCCGAGACTTAAAATAATTTCCAAATGGGGAACGGGAGTTGATTCGATCGACGCTTCAGCCTGCTCCCGATTAAATATCATTCTCGCCCGAACGCCAAATGCATTCACCACTCCCGTTGCGGATTCAGTCCTCAGCTACATGCTTACCTTCGCACGCAGAATCTCATGGATGGACGCCGCCATGAAGCGCGGCGAATGGGAAAAAATTCCAGGTAAAACATTGAGTGAATGTACTTTGGGAATCATCGGCATCGGCAATGTTGGCAAGGCCATTGCCCGCCGCGCGAAAGCATTTGGCATGAAAGTTCTCGGTACAGACGTTGTGGAGATTGACCATGTGTTCATTTCTGAATCCGGTATTCATATGACCAATCTTAAATCTCTGCTCGCTGATTCTGATTTTATTTCAGTGAACTGCGATTTAAACCCCACGTCACATCATTTGATCAACGCGCAGACACTCTCGCAAATGAAACCCTCCGCCATTCTGATCAACACTGCGCGCGGTCCCATCGTGGATGAAAAAGCCCTTGTCGCCGCACTCCACTCAGGTCAAATTGCTGGCGCGGCTTTGGATGTGTTTGAACATGAGCCGCTGCCAAAAAATAGTCCGCTGCTAAAGATGGATAATGTCATGCTCGCGCCGCACAACTCCAATTCAAGCCCTACCGCATGGGAAAGAATCCACTGGAACACGATCAAGAATTTAGTTGAGGGATTGGGGATTCAGTATTCAGTGAACAGTTGATCTTCAACTTGGAAATCGCAACCTATGACAAACACAATCCTCATAACCGGCGCGGCTGGCGGAATTGGCCGCGCAACAGTAGACATCTTCGCTGAAAAAGGCTGGCGCGTGATCGGCGTGGACAGGGCTGAATTTGGCGAGGGTTTCCCGCAAAACGGTCTCTTCATCAGATCAGACATTGCGCGCCCCGAAGATATGCACGCCATCTTCGAGAAAGCCCGCGCCTTTACCGATTCACTTGATGCGCTGGTAAATAATGCCGCGATGCAGGTTGCCAAGCCATTGATCGAAACCACCGTTGAAGAATGGGACGCGGTCATGGCTGCCAATTTACGTTCGGTATTTCTGGGCGTTAAGTTGGCGCATCCATTACTTAAAGCGCGCGGCGGCGCGGCGGTGGTCAACGTTTCTTCGGTTCATGCGATTCAAACCTCCGCGAATATTGCCGCGTACGCCGCATCCAAAGGCGGGTTGCTGGCGCTGACTCGCGCTATGGCAATCGAATTCGCGCCTGATCATATCCGCGTCAACGCCATTCTGCCGGGCGCTGTGGATACCCCCATGCTGCGCGCCGGGCTTGGCCGTGGACACGTTGGCGGTGATAACGTGCAGGAGCGCCTCGACAACCTTGCGCGCAAAACAGTCAACGGGCGCGTGGGTACTCCCGCAGAGATCGCCCATGCCATTTACTTTCTTGCTGACCACGAGCAATCATCATTTATGACGGGTCAGGCGCTGGTCATAGACGGCGGCGCGACCGCGAGGCTGAGCACCGAATAAGCTTATGATTCAAATTGTTAAGTCTATCCTGCCAACTCCGGCGCTTCAATTTGCGCGCAATACTTATGATGCAATTCGCCGAATCCCTGAGTTTCCTTCCGCGTATTTTTATCCCTGGCGGCGCGAAAGCATTCGCCGACTCGCTGAACTCAAGAATATTCATAAAGGCAAACGCGCCTTCATCATCGGCAATGGACCGTCACTTCGTCAGACTGACCTGACCAAACTTAAAAAAGAAATCACCTTCGGGATGAATCGCATTTACCTGATCTTCCCTGAACTTGGTTTTCAGACAACTTATTTTTCAGCCACCAATGATCTTGTGATCGAACAATTTCATGACGACATTCTCGCGCTGCCCATGCCGAAATTTTTAGCGTGGCGTTCGCATCGTCATTTTTCTTCAGACCTGCTACTTTCAAATATCCCAACTTTTCTATACACATCCTACACCGGCCCGCGCTTTTCGACAGATGTACGCGGACGAGTTTGGGAAAGCGCGACTGTCACCAATGTGACTCTTCAACTTGCGTTTCACATGGGCATCGAGCAGGTCATCCTGATTGGCGTGGATCACAATTTCACATCAAAAGGAGAGGCGAATAAAACCGTTGTCTCGCAGGGCGATGACCCCGATCATGTTTCGCCGAACTATTTTGGCAAAGGAATTCGCTGGCAACTGCCAGATCTCGACACTTCAGAAATTGGATACGCCCTTGCGCGCGACGCCTATCAAAAAGCAGGCCGCGAGGTTTTGGATGCGACAATTGGAGGCAAGCTGACCATCTTCCCCAAAGCGGACTACAATTCCTTTTTCAAATGATGAAAACCACGCCT
Source organism: Chloroflexota bacterium (assembly GCA_026390015.1). Lineage (GTDB taxonomy): Bacteria > Chloroflexota > Anaerolineae > Anaerolineales > Villigracilaceae > Villigracilis. The sequence goes on from JAPLGS010000075.1 coordinate 29,933, forward strand.
CAAACCCGACCGTCAAACTGGTTCATCCTCTTCATTCTTCTCCTCGCCCTGGGTGGACTCCTTCGACTGATAGACATCACCGACCCGCCATTGGATTTTCATTCGTCGCGTCAACTGCGTAACTCACTGGTTGCGCGGGATATTTATTATTCCCTTCTCCCTTCTGCAACCGCCGAACAACGTGAGCTCGCTTCCTCTTTCGCGAGCGCGGTTGGGAAATATGAGCCGCCAGTGATCGAGTCAATTGTGGCTGTCACATATCTATTCACTGGTGGAGAGAATATCGCCTCCGCCAGAATTTGGGAGACGCTATTCTGGATTTTGGCGGGTATCGCATTGTTTGATCTTATGCGCCGCGCAGTCTCGCCGTGGGCTGCATTGATCGGGCTGGCATATTATCTTGTCCTTCCGTTTTCAGTGGAAGTGAGTCGTTCCTTCCAACCAGACCCATTAATGACTTCGGCATTTGTCATCGGAGTTTATTTTCTTTTTCGCTGGAGCGAAGAGCAAACTTGGAAGTGGGCGATCCTTGCCGGTATATTTTTAAGCTTCGCGACTTTTGTAAAAATCGTAATCGCTTTTTTTGTTGGCGCGGCCGCAATCGCATTGGTATTGTTTACGCTGAACAAAGATTTTTGGAAATCGAAACAAGTTTGGGTAATGGCGGCGATAATGGTACTGCCCGCGCTTCTTTTTTATGTCCTCCTAAATCAAGGTCGTTCCACAGAATATTTCTTTAGTTGGACGGTCTCGCTCATCAAACTTATTTCGGGCAGTGATTTTTATACCAAGTGGCTGGCATTTATTGGAAGCTTGTTTGGGTTTACGATGATCTTTCTCAGCATCGCCGGGGGATTTCTTGCAACTCCGCGCTTGCGCTGGTTGTTGATCAGTTTATGGATAGGATATTTTCTTTACGGACTGACCCTTCCATTCCAAATGTATACCCACAGTTACTATCATATCCAACTGATACCCATCGTTGCGCTGGGGTTGGCCGCTGCGTTGAATCCACTTATTGAAAGCGCGGCAGTTCAAAGCGTGGCAGGACGCGTGGGTTTCATCGCAGTGATCGTGGCTGTGATCGGATTCCAATCCTGGGTATCGCGTTCTGTTTTGGTCGCTGAGAGTTTTCGCCATGAGCCCGCATTCTGGCTAAACGTTGGTGAAGCAATTCCCATGGATGCAAAAGTAATTGGCCTCACTCAGGATTATGGCTTTCGCCTGATGCTTTACGGCTGGCGCAAAGTGACATTGTGGCCGTATAGCACCGAGCTGGCTGAAGTTCGCAACGGTAAAGTGGATTTCGCCAATCGCTTTGATGAGTTGACTGTTGGCAGGGATTATTTTTTGGTGACAGCGTTCGGCCAACTGGACAAGCAACCCTCGCTGAAAAAATTATTGGATGCCTATCCCATCGCAATTGAAGGGAATGGTTTTATTTTGTATGATTTAAATCCATGACTCTTGTTTCGATTATTACTCCATCTTTTAATCAAGCCGCATATCTTGAACAGACGATATTATCTGTTTTGGATCAAGATCATCCATACATTGAATATATCGTCATCGACGGCGCGTCAACAGATACCAGCGTTGATGTGATTAAGAAGTACGAAAATAGACTGGCCTATTGGGTCTCAGAAAAAGATAACGGCCAGGCAGATGCAATTAATAAAGGGTTTGCTCACGCCACAGGCGATATTATTGCCTGGCTAAATTCTGATGATTATTATCTTGCAGGCACGATTTCATCTGTAGTAAAAATATTTGACCAGAACCCGGGAGTTACACTTGTCTATGGAAATATGTTTGCCGTAGACGAACACGGAAAAACTTTCAACACGCTGAATTATAAACAATTGACGTTGGAAGACCTGCTTTGCTTCCAGATCATCGGACAGCCTGCTGTATTCATGCGCCGCTTGGCGATGGAAAGCGCTAAACTCGATACAGATTTCCACTTTCTACTCGATCATTACCTATGGATCCAAATAGCCCAACACGGCAAGCTCCTGCATGTGGATCAAACCTGGGCCGCCGCGCGCTATCACGCCGAAGCGAAGAACCGCGCCAAGGCCGCTGAGTTCGGGCGCGACGCTTTTCGCATTTTGGAAAATGTAAAGCAGGATAAAAATCTTGCGACGGTGCTTGCAAAAGTAAACCGCCGCGCGCGCGCTTCAGCTCACCGCGTAGATGCCCGCTATCTTCTGGATGGCGGACAGTCTGCCGCGTCATTATCTGCATGGATGCGCGCATTGTTCATTCATCCGCCTACAGCCCTGGCACGGATTAATATTTTTGCCTCAGCTGTTTTGAATTTGTCGGGGTTGGGGAAATTTCGTGAGTCTGTTTTACAAAAGCGCAAACAAAAAAATCAAGGAAGATAAATTGAAAAAGAATAGTCTCATATCAGGGCTTTTTTTTCGGGTCATGTTTTTATGTATCCTAATATCATTATTCGTCTCAAGTTGCAACTTGATAAAACCTATACCTGAAGTTGTTGTGCTTCCCAAAGATCAACGCCCCAACATTCTCTTTATTCTCGTGGATGATCTGGATGCGAAGTTGAACTCAATTTCAACCATGAAGAATTTACAGGAATTGATGGTGGCGCACGGCACAAGTGTGGATGATTTTCTTATCACCAATCCGCTTTGCTGTCCATCGCGCACAACCATCTTGCGCGGACAATATACACATAGTCATCAGGTTTATCACAACGATTCTCCAGATGGCGGTTTCGCAAAGTTTAATGAAGTCGGCAACGATGCTTCAACGTTGGGAGTCTGGCTGCAAGCCGCCGGATACCGTACGGCATTAATCGGGAAATATCTAAACGGATATCCTTTCCGCGACGAGCGCACGTACATTCCGCCCGGCTGGTCGGAATGGTACAGTCCCGCGAAAAAAAATGCCTATGATGGATATGATTATGTCTTGAACGAAAATGGGGCGCTGGTAATTTATCCCCCAACCGAAGTAAATTATTTTACTGATGTCGCCAGCCGCAAGGCGGTCGATTTTATTCAACGCGCCGATGCAGAAAAAGTGCCATTTTTTCTATATCTTGCTCCGTTTGCCCCGCACGTTCCGGCGACCGCGGCGAACCGTCACCTGGATCTATTTCCATCGATAACCGTACCCATTTCCCCGTCGTTCAATGAAGCGGATGTGAGCGATAAACCAACGAATATGAGTCGAAATCCATTGTTGACAGATGAATTAATTTCGAAAAATAATCAAAATTATCGCCAGCGCATCCTTTCTTTGCAGGCAGTGGATGAGATGCTCGTGGAGCTCGTAAAAGTTCTCGAACAAACGGGGCAGATGGATAATACTTATATTGTGTTCACATCTGATAATGGTTTTCATCTTGGACAGCACAGATTGGTTGAAGGCAAAGGGACATTCTACGAGGAGGATATTGTTGTTCCGTTTATTGTGCGAGGGCCTGGCGTCATGGAAGGCCGAGCGGTGACGGATTTGTTGGCTGGAAATGTGGATATTCCGATCACAATTGCCGATTGGGCGGGCGTTGTTCCTCCCGATTTTGTGGAGGGCAGATCGATTGCACCGATTTTGGCGGGCGGTACTGTTCCCCTAGAAAATGGCCGAAAGGCTTATTTGTTGGAGATTTATTCTCAGAATTCTAATAGCGATGTCTCTGCTCCTTCATTGCAGATGGCTGCCTCAGCTATTCTCGAACTCAGAGCTGTGTTTGACTTGCCATCTCCATCCCTCAAAAAGTTATCCCCCATCATGCATGGACTTCGTACAAACGAATATAAATATATTGAATACAATGATGGTTTTGTAGAATTTTACGATCTCATTAATGATCCTTATGAACTTGAAAATATAGCATCCACGGTTGGTTCAGCTGTGATCGATCATTTTTCGAAATGGCTCCAAGCTTTTTCCAAGTGCAGCGGGAACGGCTGCCTGCAAGTTGACATAGGACCGCCTTAATAATTTGCCAAAGTTGTTTTGAATTTACCGGGCTGGAAAAATTGCAGGTGAAGATTTTGAAATAACGGAATTAAAAGTGAGGGTCAGTGCGTCGCTGTTTTTATTTTAACATCGCGGACGCTACCTTTTTTTCTCTCTCTTTTATTTTACGTTACAATTGTCCCGCGCTCTATGAAAGAAAACTCCTCGTTTTTTGCCTCCCGTGCCGCATGGCTCACAGCCTTGCTTGTACTTTTCATTCTTGGCTTTGCGATCCGTCTTTATGATCTTACGGATCTGCCGCTTGAATTTCATTCCACACGCCAGTTACTCTCCGCGCTTAAAGCGCGCGGTATGTATTATCAAACCCTCTCCGAAACAGAGGTTCCTGCCGGGTATCGTTCATTTGCCATTCAACAATGGAAATTTCGCGCATCGGTGGAACCTGAGTTCTTCGAACGTGTTGTTGCCTTTACATATCAATTTACTGGTGAGCAGGTCTGGATCGCGCGTATTTATTCGTCCCTGTTTTGGATGATCGGCGCGGTCTTTTTATTTTTACTCGCACGCGATCTATCATCTACAGACGGCGCGATTGCAGCCACGGCCTTTTATCTCTTATCACCTTACGCTATTGCCGCCAGCCGCAGTTTTCAACCAGACCCCTTGATGGTAATGCTTATCACCATATTTTTGTGGGCGGTTTATAAGTGGGCGCAACAACCGTCATCCTATATTTGGGCGATCATCGCCGGACTCTTTGGCGGGTTTGCCATTTTTATTAAACTCGTTGCGGCGTTCTTTGTTATCGGAGGCGGACTGGGCGCGCTGCTCGCTTCGCTCGGGCAAAGATCACTGCGTGAAGCGCTGAAGCAACCCCAAATTTATGTCATGAGCGTGTTGGGTATCCTGCCGGGCGCGGCTTATGTTGTTTATGGAGTCTTCATCGCGGGTTATCTTGGACGGCAATTCGGTGGGCGCTTCATTCCATCTCTTTTCCTCAGCCCATCCTATTACCTTGGTTGGATCGCGATGCTCAACCTCGTCATCGGTGGTGCTACTTTGACGATGGCACTGCTCGGTCTTTTCTTTTTGGAAAAGGAAAGACTGCGATTCATTCTCTCGCTTTGGGCTGGATACGCCCTCTTTGGAATTTATTTTAACTATCACATTTCCACCCACGATTACTACAGCCTGCCGTTAATCCCCATCGTCGCATTATCGCTCACACGGTTGGCAGACTGGTTCTTCGCTCAACTTGCTAAACTCACAACAACCCGTATGACGCGCCTCGCCGCTTACTGCCTTCTGCTTTTTGGTATCTCCATGTCTCTTTGGAACACACGCGCCCAAATGAAATCCGTGGATTATCGCCCCGATGTTGCGATGTGGACAGAGATCAGCCAAAAGATCGGTGATAAAACTGTGGCTGGCCTCACGAAGGATTACGGCTCACGGCTGGCATACTGGGGCTGGCGATCCGCTGCAAACTGGCCACAGGAAGGCGACATTAATTATCGCAAAGACCGCGGTGGAAACTTCGATTTCGAAAAAATATTTAAAGAGATTACTGACGGCAAGGATTACTTCCTCGTCACCGATTTTGACCAGTTGAAAAGGCAACCACTTTTACAGGAAAAATTATCTCAACTCCCTGTTGTATTTTCTGGGGAAGGATACATTGTTTACGATCTAAGAAAGTAAATTCCATTTACTGGGAAGCAAGTTTTAGCTCGAACAAGGAACTTGGCTTTCACTTGTCACAAAGCCTTTAAGTCTCAAAGAGTTTCTGATTCCTTAGTGTTTCGCTTCGAGTCAAGTTACAAATACATTAATTCATCATCTGATAAAATACACAAGCTTATGTCCGTCTTTCCTTTCCTTACATATAACATGCAAAACCCAATGCGCGAGAACAGATGTCAGCGATGACCCCTGAACTCTCCATCATCGTGCCCGCGTATAATGAAGAATCTATGATCGTGGACACCTTGGCCGGTTTGAGTTCCTATCTGACGGCGCGCTCTGAATCATACGAGATCATCGTTGTCGATGACGGCAGCCAGGATAATACGATTGCCCTCATTCAGGATTGGAAATTACACAACAAAATAGATTTACGCATTCTAGGCAATCAGCGGAATATGGGTAAGGGGTTTTCCATACGGCGCGGCGTGTTCGAGAGTCGCGGGCAATATGTGATCTTCACAGATGCCGACCTGCCCTATGACCTCGATGCTATTGACGGTTTCTTGAAAGCCTTGCAAAGCGGTAGCGACCTCGCCATTGGTTCGCGAGTCCTGCCGGGTTCGCTAGTTAATGGCGTACCAACTTTACGCTTTGCCGCAGGCCAAATTTTCTCGTGGATGGTGCAGGGAATTTTATTTTCCGGCTTGCCCGATACGCAGTGCGGATTCAAAAGTTTTAAATCCGCCGCGGCCAGAGAGATATTCAAACGATTGACCATCAGCGGTTTCGGTTTTGATGTGGAGCTTCTCTTCATAGCCCGCAAACTGAAATATAAAATTAAACCGATCGCCGTGCAAATGATCCATTACCGCCGTGATAGCCGCGTCCGCATAATAGACGACTCAATTGAGATGTTCGTAAATCTGTTCAATGTCCGCTGGAATGACTGGCAGGGCAAATACAAGTAGGAGTTCAACCTTTGTCTTTTGATTATCACGCCGTGTCAGGCGATTACCAATATCAAGCCTTGCATTCGGGGCATCCAATGCAGAGATTCTGGCACGGAGGCAAATTAACCATGATCGACCGATTGCTCCGTCCGCATTTGAATGCTGATTCACGTCTGCTCGAGATTGGCTGTGGAGCCGGCAATCTGCTTGTACAGGCCAGTGTGTACGGCAGTTATTCGGTGGCGCTCGATCTTTCCATGCAAGCATTGACCTTTGTTCGTTCACGTTTGGATGAAGCGATCTCTGGCCCCGAAGCACCGCGCGGCTTTGCATCCACTCAGGCAATTGGTGAGTATTTGCCGCTGGCTGATGGAACTTTTGACTGTGTGATACTCTCCGAAGTGATTGAGCATCTCGAAGCCCCGCAGATTTCCATTCAGGAGGCGGCGCGCGTTCTTCGTCCTGGCGGACGGCTGCTCATTACCACCCCAAATTATCGCAGTCTGTGGCCGTTGATGGAATGGGCTGTGGACCGTTTGAACATGGCTCCAAAAATGGGCGGGGAACAACACATCAGCCACTTTCATTCTGCGAACTTGCGACACCTGCTGACCGATCTTGGGCTGGGAATCGAATATTTCGGCACGATATACAATCTTAGCCCGTTCCTGTCTCTGGTTTCTTCTGAAAGCGCAAAACGTCAACTGGCGCGCGAGCTAAATAGCCAATCATCATTGGGGATGATATTGGTGGCCGTGGCTGTCAAACTTTAGGTATCGAATGAAGTTAAAAAACAATCTAAAACTTCATAATCTCATACCTGTTACTCTTGTCATATTTTCTTTGGCACTTGTCGTGGGGCTGTTCGCCTTCGCTTATTTGGGTATCTTTTCCCGCTATGGGGCGGATGATTATTGCTTTACAAGCACGATTTATCAATCAGACAATATCATTCAAGCGAGCATTATTTGGTATCTGGAAACATCCAACCGCTACACCACCATGTTGTTGATCGGCGCATCTGAATGGTTTGGTCGTTCTGCCATCTCATTTTTGCCGATGCTGGCGATACTGCTCTGGCTGGCGAGTCTTTCGTGGGCACTCGCGCAGGTCTCTAGGAAATTAAAATTCCTCCATCCGTTGTTATCAAGTTTTATGTTGGCAGCTGTGATCATCTTTTTTTCCATCCTGGAAGCGCCTAATCGTTATCAAAGTTTATATTGGCGTTCAGGTATGGTGACTTATTTTTTTCCGCTCATTGCTTTCAGCTATCTAACCGGATTAATTTTGACCGAGGCCTGGCGTAATAAGCCTCGCACTTCAGCCGGATGGATCGCCATCCTCGTATGGATCTGGCTGGGATTCTTTTTTGCCGGAGGACTTTCTGAAACCACTCTGGCGATTCAAGGCGGATCCTTGGGGCTTGCAATCATCGCAGTTTGGTTCTTGACATCTGGCGACCTGCGAAAGAAAATTCTGTCCATGTTGATTATTGCACTCGTTGCTTCCATCATAGCTCTGGTGGTGATTTTCGTTGCGCCAGCTAATTCTCTACGGATCAATCCCACGGAAGTTCGCCCGCCGCTAATAGATGTATTCCGTCATTCCTTTATATTTGCAGTGAATTTCATCCAGAAAACCATCAATTCCATGCCAACCCCCACATTAGCCACTCTGATTTCAGGCCTGGCAATTGGTTTTGGTTTGTGGACAGGCGACACTCCATCCATAAATAAAAAATCATTTGTGGTTTCTATTGTCTCCACGCCGCTACTCACTTATTTGCTGATCTTCTTTTCCATGATACCCGCCATGTATGGTCAGCAATCTTTTCCAGCAGCGCGCTCCCTGATGGCAGCCTGTACCATCCTGGTGACTGGTTTATTGGGATTTGGCTTGCTGGCCGGGTTGGGATTGCGAATATTCATCAACAGTTTATTTGCAAATCAAAAGTCGACATTTTCTCTGATGATATTGTCAGCCTTGCTTATATTTCTATGTTCCATTTATCCACTTTACTCAGTTCGTAAAATACTTACGCAATTATTACCAAGATATATTTCACACGCTGCGGTCTGGGATGCCCGCGATGCCCAGATCCGCCAGTCTGTTGCGCAAGGCGCTACCGACCTGGTCGTTATTCAGATCGACGATATGGATGGAGTTCTTGAATATAAGGCACATAATTGGGTCAACCGCTGCGCGGCAGATTACTACGGGCTTAATACGCTCAGCGCTCCTTAACGGATCTATCGATGCCACACCTACAGAAAAATTCCCGCCCAATTCCCATACTTGTCACAGGCGCGCACCGCAGCGGTACAACCTGGGTGGGGAAAATGTTGGCAGCTGCTCCACAAACAGCATATATCAGCGAGCCGTTAAATGTTTTGCATCGCCGCGGAGTGTACCGCGCAGATGTGGATCACTGGTACACCTATATCACGGAAGAAAATGAAACCAAATATCTCCCTGCTTTTCAGGAACTTTTAAAATTTCAATATCACCCATTCGCAGAACTTATATCATTACGTTCACGAAAAGATATTCTTCGCATGGGGCGTGACCTTGCCATATTTGTAAACGGAAAATTCCGCGATCAACGCGTCTTGATCAAAGATCCTTTCGCAGTTTTTTCCGCTCCGTGGTTCGCGCAAAAATTAAATTGTCAGATCGTGTTTACCATCCGCCATCCTGCGGGATTTGCCAGCAGCCTGAAACGACTCAACTGGCCGTTTGATTTTCAGCACCTGCTCGAACAGCCCATGCTCATGCATGAGCATCTTGAAAATAATCGCGTCGATATGGAAAAGATTCAAGCCGATGACATCGTTGGGCAATCTGCCCTGCTCTGGCGGATGGTCTACCGCTCAGTTCATACGACCCTCGGCCTGTTCCCGCACTTCAAAATTGTCCGCCATGAAGACCTTTCGCTCGATCCCGTCACAGGTTATAAGTCACTGTATGAGTCTCTTGGATTAAATTTTACTGACAACGTCCGTGAAACGATTCTCAACTCCAGTAGTTCCGAAAATCCATCAGAACTATCGAAGAAGAAAGTTCATTCGGTAAAATTGAATAGCCGCGCCAACATGGACAATTGGAAAAAACGACTCGCCGCAGAAGAAATTACCCTCATCCGCAAAATGACAGAAGACGTATCCCATCTTTTTTACTCCGACAGCGAATGGTAAACAATCTCTGATTCCTAATGCCTAACCTGCCTCTCGTCTCCATCATCACGCCATCTTTTAATCAGGCGTGCTTTCTCGAAGCTACGATCCAATCTGTGCTTGGACAGGATTATGCGCGCGTTGAGTACATCATCATTGATGGCGGCTCCACCGATGGAAGCGTGGACGTGATCAAAAAGTACAAAAGTAGACTCGCCTGGTGGGTCAGCGAACAGGATCAAGGTCAGACCGACGCGATCAATAAAGGATTCAACCGCGCGACTGGAGAGATCCTCGCATGGCTGAATTCAGATGATACCTATAACGCCGGCGCGATCAGCGCGGCTGTTAAATATTTAACCGAAAATCCCGCTGTCGCGATGGTATATTCCGATTGTGACTTCATCAATGAACAGGGTGATGTGATCGGAAAATTTAACTCCGCGCAGACTGATATTCGCCGCCTGCGGGAAGGCTATGTTCACATCCCGCAACAGAGCATGTTCTTCCGCGCCAAATATTGGAGGGAACTTGGACCGCTTGACCCATCTTTTTATTTCGCAATGGATTATGATCTTTGGACGCGCATCGCCGCCCGCGCACCGCTTAAATATCTGGCAGGGCAAACCTGGGCAAATTTCCGTTTACATATGTCCGGTAAAACAACCTCCGCCGATGACCGCTGTTGGCCTGAAATGCTGCGCGTCCATTATCGGGAGGGCGGTAGTTTTTTCTCTGTGATCGTGGCAAAATACTATCTAAGAAAAATAATTGGTCCGCTATGGAAATGGCGGATCAAACAAAACAAGGAGCGCGGACTTTAGTCGGCACATTATTGCGGATTGAACTGCACATTCTATAAAATAAACTATGAACTATATTTTCACTTCCCCTTCTCTCGATGATCTTATTCACCTGCTCAAAGCGTGGCGCTTTTGGGTGATAGGCGCGCTGATCGGCGCTGTGATTGGCGCGGCGATTTACTTTATTTTCCCGCCAGCATTTCGCGCCCGCGCCACTGTCAATGTTGATTTCAACCTCGAGCAAGCCTGGCCGCAGGATACAGATCGCCAACAGTTTTATTATCTCGAACGCGAATCGCGCAAGCTGGAAGAGCTCGCGTGGTCAGATGATGTGATGAATCAATTATCCACTGAATTCGCCATCCCAGTGGAAGATCTGCGCGGCGGATTGTTGCAACTCAGTCAACCGGCCGAGGCTGGCTGGCATTTCTACGCGGACAACAGTGATGCAAAGACCGCATCCGCGATCGCTTCCGCGTGGGCAGATGCTTTTTTTATCAAGGCGCAGGCAGATATAGATGCGAAGATAATTAATGAGTTTGTCAAAATCGAAGTTACGCAATCTGCAAATTTGCCCGTCTGGCAGGTTCAATTGGCTTTCTCACGCTTGCAGTTTTTGTTGTGCTATTTATCAAACCAAAGGATCAATGAAAAGTTCTACGCGTTCAATATTTTCCATGGACAATCTTCCCCGCATCTTGTGGGGTGCGGCGATGCTGACTGTGCCTGTGACAAGTTTTCGCTGGTTCCCATTTCTTGGTGACGGCACATTGGTTCGTCCGCTTGCATTGTATCCATTGGCGCTGCTTCTTTCACTTTTATTAATTCAATGGCGGCGTGGAAAAATAAAACTCAATTGGGCTGGCGCGTTAATCCCGCTGGGGGCGCTGATCCTGTTCATTGTTGCAGTGACCAGTTTCGGAGCGCTGATCGATCCGATTCCTTTGCGCGGGCAGATCTATTCAGGCCGCGCCATTCGCGCAATCGCAACGCTCTTCATCGGATTGTCATTCTTCATCAGCGCAATGTGGATGAACAAAAATGAAGAAGACCTGCGCTTTACGATCCGTTGGTTATTTGCGGGGCTGTGCCTCGATCTGGCGTGGAGCGGATTGCAGGCCGTCACTTTTTACACGAGCCTGCTAAAAAAAGAAATGGTGACGCACTGGCAGCTTGCGTTTTCGATGCGCGAACTTGTGCGCACAAATCGTATCTCCGGACTTGCGTATGAACCGGCCTGGCTGGCGGGGCAACTCGCGACAATATTCATTCCGTTTTTATTTGCATCTCTCTTGACTAATTTCCACATCACGCGCCTGAAATGGCTGGAGCCCGTTCTGCTGGCATTCTCCCTGCTGACAGTTTTAGCCACCTACTCTCGCGGCGGATTGTTAATCACAGCGGCCGCGTCTGGACTAACTTTTTTATTTCTTGGCCGCGATGTGATGCGCACAATTTGGAAATGGTTCATCCATGGTTTTCGCGGACGTCTGATTGATATTTTATTTCGCGTTGGCATGCTCGGTGTGATCGTTGGAATTTTAGTAGGCTCATTTCTTTTTCTTGGGCAGAAGAATTTCTTTCGCCGTTTATGGGAGACCGATGCGAAAAGTTTAAATGAATATGTGGTCGCCATCAACGCGGGCGCGCGCAGCGCGTACTCCAGCGGAGCATTGGCCGCTTTCGAAGAATATCCACTTACCGGCGTTGGTCTTGGCGCGAGCGGTTTTTATATTTATCAGAACCTGCCAGATTGGGCGTTGACCACCGTGCCGGAAATCGCCAAACAATTAAATCCTCAAAATCGTTTATATCCCAACCCGAAAAATCTTTACGTTCGTTTGCTGGCTGAAACGGGACTGATCGGATTTTTCCTCTTCTTTGCATTTCAATTTTATATACTCGGTGATATGCTCAGCTTGCTGCGCCGCCAGGAGACTTGGACACGCTTTGCGGCAGTCGCCGGGACGTTTGCATGGCTGGCAATCGCGTTATATAATCTCACACAAGATTCACTCACGACGCCAAACCTCTGGCTTGTTCCGGGCATACTGGCGGGGTTGTCTTTTACATCATCGTACAAGGAAATCAAATGATCGTTCTCTCTGTTGGCATGCCGCGCGCGGGTTCTGGCTGGCACTATAATCTTATTCATGATCTGATGAAAACCACAGGCTGCGCGGATGCTCGTGATATCCGTGAACGCTACCGTTTGCAAAATATTCTGACAGAAGTGAATTGCAATATCGGCGTGCTTTCTGCCAGACGGCTTGGGATGGTGGCGCTGCCTGGGCTGATAAATACATTCGTCATCAAGGCGCACGCCGCCCCGACGAATACCTCGCGCCTTCTCTCGGCTTTGGGGCTGCTGCGCATCACATACATTTATCGTGATCCGCGCGACGCCATGCTCTCAGCGTATGATTTTGGTCAGCGCGCGCTCGTCAAAGGGCGCCCCAACGCCTTTTCGCATTTGGCAGACTTTGAGAAGAGCGTTGATTTTATGATGGAATATGTTCGTATTTGGGAAAAATGGGTCAAAGAGAAGAATGTACTCATCGCCCAATATGAAGACTTGCTGATGAACTATGAGGACGAATCAGCTAAACTGGCAGGCTTCCTCAATTTAGAGAGGAGCCGGCCCGAGGTTAAAGCAGTGATCGAGAACTATCGTCCCGACTCTGCTGAAGGTCAGCAGGGTCTGCATTACTATAAAGGAAGAATCGGCCGCTTCCGCGAATCGTATAATGAAGAGCAAAAAATGATCTTAAAAGAGCGACTCGGCGCATATTTGGCGCGGATGCACTACGAAGCCTAAAGGTGTAATTTAGCTGTAACGTCAAACAAGTTGTGGCAATCCATGTTATTCGTTATTATAGGGATGTATGATGCGTAAATTCGAAACACCCTACATGGCAGACTGGTTTGCCATTTCATTGCGTTGGATCATGCTGGTGGGTTTGATCATATCGCTTGGGCTTGGTCAAAAATTGAGTATAGCCATATCTTGGCCGTTGGGGTTATTGATCGCATGGAATCTCGTGATGACCGCGCTGGCGAGTTTGAATGTGCGTATGAGCCAACATCGCCGCATTAGCGTCCTGTTCGATTTTGGATTATCGGGAATATTTTACTGGATACAGGGCGGGCTGCATGGCCCGGCATTTTGGGCCGGCTTGTTACCCATATTAACCAGTTCAATTTATTTTGAATTATCGGGCGCACTGATCGCAGCATTTTCATATTCATTACTTGTGATCTATATAGAACAGCAAGTGGATGAAAATCTGTCGATCGCCGCCACAGTTGCGGCTACGCAGATTGCGTTGGGATTTATTTTTGGCTTTCTCGGCAAACGTATGATCATACGCATCAGACAAAACCGATCATTGTTTTTGGATTCTGAAGAAAAATCCCGCGCGATCCAGAGCGAACGTATGCGCGCCATTTACGAACTAACATCCGCGATTTCATCCACTTTGAATTACAAACGCGTGCTCGAATCAGCGTTAGATATGAGCGCCACTGCATTAAATCCTGACCCTGAGCGATTGACCAGTGATCCGCTTGTGAGTATGGTGATGTTGTTCAATGGCGGTAAATTGCGCATTGGTTCTGCAAGGCGTTTAACCAGCGCGGATATGCGCGTGACCTTTGACGCGGCCGAAGGTGTGCTCAAAAAAGCACTTGACGAAGGCGAGCCGGTCATTCTCAAAGATGTTGGATATGATCCGGAGCTTGGACGTGTGATCGCGCTTAGAACTTGCACAAGCGGATATTGTTTTCCATTGCGCAGCGGTTTCAATGTGTACGGGGTTTTATTGTTTGCTCATCCAAACCCCGACTATTTCAATTCAGAACGCTGTAACCTGCTCGATATTATCGGAAGACAATCGGTGATCGCAATACAAAATGCGCGTTTATACCAGGACCTTGTTGAAGAGAAAGAGCGCATGGTGGAAGTGCATGAAGAAGCGCGCAAGAAACTGGCACGCGACCTGCACGACGGCCCGACTCAATCAGTGGCCGCGATAGCCATGCGCCTCAACATTACACGACGCATGATGACAAAAGATATAAAACTGGCCGGCGAGGAACTTACCAAACTCGAAGAACTTGCCCACCGCACCACAAAAGAAATCCGCCACATGCTGTTTACCTTGCGCCCACTCATCCTTGAATCTCAGGGACTTACTGCCGCGGTACAAGCCATGGCCGATAAGATGAAGGAAACCTATAATCAAAAAATGGTAGTCAGTATTGAAGAACGGGTTACCATTCAACTGGAAATGGGTAAGCAGGGCGTGATCTTTTATATTATTGAAGAGGCGGTTAATAACGCCCGCAAACATGCGGTCGCCGAATCCATCGCCGTGGGTCTGAGACAAATGGAAGCCGGGATTGCCTTGCTTGAAATTTTTGACAATGGTGTAGGCTTCGACATCAAAGCCATGTCACAAACATACGATAAACGCGCGAACAGCAGTCTTGGAATGGTCAACTTGCGCGAACGAGCCGAACTTGTGAATGGCTTGTTCCAAATAGATTCAACTCCCGGGCAGGGGACGAAAGTGCGGGTGTATATTCCACTTACCGAAGAAGCCGCTGACCGCCTTCATCATCCTCGCGGAAAATAAAAAAAATGCCAATAGCCACTGAACTTTATTATTTCTCGCATGAAGCGGAAGACCTTGATAAAAAACGCC
This sequence comes from Chloroflexota bacterium, assembly GCA_026390015.1. Lineage (GTDB taxonomy): Bacteria > Chloroflexota > Anaerolineae > Anaerolineales > Villigracilaceae > Villigracilis. The sequence continues at coordinate 45,205 of JAPLGS010000075.1, forward strand.
CGCCCGTGATCCTTATTCACGGCGCCGGCGGCAATCATTTATCGTGGCCTCCGCAGATCCGCCGCATGGTTGATGAAAGAATCTATGCAATTGACCTGCCAGGACATGGAAAATCTGAAGGTGTGGGCGGGCATTCCATAGACGAATATGCCGATAACGTAATCGACTTTATGAAGGAATTAAAGATCCGCGCGGCAGTGCTCGTGGGAATATCCATGGGCAGCGCGATCTCACTCACGATTGCGTTGAAATACCCAAGGAAAGTGATTGGTCTGGGGCTGCTCGGCGCGGGCTCAAAACTGCGTGTGGCTCAAGCTATTTTGGAAAATGCGGGCAACCCAAACACTTTTGAATCTGCTGTGGAGATGGTCAACGAGAATTGCTTCAGCGAAAATACTGCGCCGGGTTTGAAACAACTTTCAAAAGAACAAATGTTGGAACTGCGTCCGCCCGTTTTTCTTGGGGATTTTCTTGCGTGCAATAATTTTGATGTAACGAGTCAGCTGGCTCGTATAAAAATCCCTGCCATTATCCTATGCGGCAAAGAAGATAAAATGACGCCCCCAAAATTCTCAGAATTATTACAAAATGGAATAGCCAATTCACAACTTCATGTTGTTGAAAACGCAGGTCACATGGTAATGACTGAACAGCCCGATAGAGTCGCAGACCTGTTGAAGCAATTTGTTGATAATCTTCCACTCCATAACAGGAAGAAAAAAGAGCATACCATTTATGACGGGCAAACTGCTCCTGTGCAAAAAATAGAATCCCCCCTGATAGATAGCTCATAATCCGAAGATTTTCTTCAAAACAGGAATTGCATTCATCACCGCTTTTGCCCGATGGCTAAGGCGGTTTTTTTCATACAAATCCAACTCTGCCATTGTTTTGTTTAATTCAGGAAATAAAAAGATGGGGTCATAACCAAAACCGTTATCACCTCTTTCTTCGGGGATGATCTCGCCGAAACAATTGCCTTCCACAACCTGCACATCATTGTCCGGTATTGCAATCGCAATTGCAGCATGGAAGTGAGCTGCCCACGGGACAGGTTTATCTTTTAGATTCTCAAGCATATAAGCGCGGCGATCTGAATCGACTGCGCCTGATTTGGGATGATAACGCGCGGAATATAATCCGGGCGCACCATTGAGCGCATCCACTTCGAGACCGGAGTCGTCCGCGAGGGAAACTAGTTCGCTGGCGTGGGCGAAGGCGACTGCTTTTTTTGCGGCGTTCTCAGCATATGTTGTGCCGTCTTCTTCTACTTCGAGATTTAAATTAATATCTGCCGGCGTGAGGATCTCAAGTCCGGTATCTTTCAACAGGTCTTGCAGTTCTTTTACTTTGCCTTTGTTGTTGGTTGCGATAAGAAGTTTTTTCGTTTTCACTTATCACTTCTTCCTTTTTATTTCCTGTATTGCCCATTTTGCGTGTTCGCTTACCATCGGTTCATCATCCTGTGTGGCTTGATCGAGAATGGGAATGTCATTTTCATTTCCGTTATTTCCATTCGCAACGGCTAGGTTACGCAGATAGCCGCGTCGCTTGGCGCGTTTGAGCGGACTCTTTTTGAAGCGTTGATTAAATTCAACGGATGTCAGAATCAGGTCTGAGCTTAAAACAGGAAGCTGGATTTTCGGCTCGAAGGCAGAGTCAGCTGGGAGGGAGAATCGATTCCACGGGCAGACTTGCTGACAGATGTCGCATCCGAAAATCCAATCCTGCATAAGCGGACGAAGTTCTTCAGGGATAGAATCTTTGAGTTCAATGGTGAGATAGGAAATGCAGCGGCGCGCATCGAGGGTGCGGTTGGGCAGAATGCATTGCGTGGGACAGGCTTCGATGCAGCGCGTGCAAGTGCCGCAATGATCGGTGGTAAATGGTTCGTCGGGCTCGAGTTCGATATCGAGCAAAATCTCCGCAAGAAAAAATGTGGAACCTGCTTTAGGGTTAATAAGGAGGGTGTTTTTACCAACCCAACCCAAGCCTGCCCGCTGCGCAAGATCACGTTCAAGAATGGGGCCTGTGTCTGTGTAGTAACGATTTGGAATTGGATGCCCGACTTGTTCTTCAATAAATTTTACGAGCGCTTGAAGGCGCGGGGGAATGATGTCGTGATAGTCATCGCCAAGCGCATATGCTGCGACCTTCAGCCTGCTCTCTTTCAATGAGAATAGTGCATTATATGGGATGGCGAGTACAAGGATGGATTTACATTCGGGGAGTATTTGTTTGGGGTCGGCGCGGCGCGTGCGGCTTCGTTCTTCGGCAAGGTAATTCATTGTGCCATGCAGATCGGCGTTGAGCCATGCTTCGAAAACAGAATAATGCGGGGGCGGCATGGAAGAAGTAACGCCAGCCAGGATAAACCCCAGCTGGCGCGCTTTGTTTTTGATGGCTTGTTTTAGCTCGTTCAAGTTATTGGACGACTATTTTTACACTTAATATATATTGTTTTTTACCAAAAGGGATGCCTTTTGAGTTTACCATTTGCCAATAAGCTGTATATTCGCCGGGCGTGGTCGGCGCTTTAAGATTGACGGAGACATCAATTTCCTCACCTGGGGCGATGAGCGATGGAAGTGGAACAGGCTGACCATTCATTTTAAGATTAGGAGGATTGCTATAGGAAAAAATTAGTTGGTAACCCTCGCCCCAGGTACAGATACCAGTATTTCTAATTTTCCATGTTTTAACAAATTCCTGGCTTGGTGTCATCGGTGTTCCATCCAGGATGGTGACATCCAATGTGGCCAGATTCCAATCATAATCATCACACAATGCGGCGGGAGTTCCGAGTGCAGCCAGGGTAGGGTCATTGGTAAACGCCTCAGTCTCTGTGGCTGTTGGCTGTTCTGGTATTGGGGTCTGTGTCTCTGTAGGAGGCAGAAAAGTAGGAGTGAATGCGGCGGCAGTAAGTGTGAATTCTGCTACAACAGTATTTGCCGCAGAAGTGCGAATGGCAAACAAATCCGGGGTGGGTTGAACGGGAGTGGCGGGTGCGCAGGCTGTGAAGATAAGCATGGTTGTTATGACAACGACGGTAAATTTGTTTTTCATTATAGAACCTCTTTTATCTATGTTGTTTTGTCCTGATTCTATTTAACAGTAATCTTAACCCATACAAGTGGACCAAAGAAATTACCAGCATCATCTTTCAATTTCCAATAACCTATGTAATCTCCAGCTTTGTTCGGGGCGGTCAATTTGAGAACAAAGTTTTGGGTGCGGTCTGGTTTAGTGAAATCCTGGGGTTTGGATTTCGATATTACGATGTCGTATCCGTTAAAACCTGGAGTGGAAAGAGCGGTCATAAAAGTAAAAGAGAATCCTTCATCCCATGGGCAGGTCCCTGTATTTCTAATATCCCATGATTTATTAAATGTCTGTAAACGTGACAGGGCTGTTCCATCTTTCACTCCATCCTCACTCTCATAGGCACCGTCATTGCAGCCATTTTTTGTAGTCACCGTCGAAATGTTACTTATCGTTGCGAACGGGGAAGCCAGCGGAGTGAATCCAGGCAGTTGTGTGTTGAAGGCTGGCGGTGTGTTTATACCGCCGACTGGGGCAAATGTGGGAAGTACCCCAAGTGTAACTGTTGGGATGGGCGTATTGGTCGGCAGGGGAATTGCCAAAGCGGTCTGGGTCTGTTGCATAGCTACCTGGGTGAACACAATACTGACAGCTTGTGTTTGGAGAGCGCCTGTATCTTCTGTCGGCGCGGGGGTGGCGCCAAGGGAGCAGGAACTCAAGACAATCGAGAGTATCATCGCGCCTATTAGCCAAAGTGATTTACGATATTTCATAATAGTAACCTCCGAAATTAGTTAACTTTATTATAACGCACCTAAGAGTGCCTTTTTGAAGTCAATAACTTATTTTCACGCCGTCGATAGCCATCTTTTGTACGTGATTTTTACGAGTGATATAAAAAAGAACAGCACATTATCTATCTGGAAACGATTCTTTATGGCACTGAAGAGCTAGTGGGTGATGAAGTAGCCGTGGAAATAACTGTCGGAGTAAGAGTGCTATAGCTTTTCAGAAAAATATTTAGAACGAGATTAACGATCAGGAAGTCGGCATCGAATACTTTTCCGTTAGCTCCAGAATGGAGTTGGGAAGGTCGGCAAAAGAGTTCAGCTTTTATAAACATAGTTTTTCTGTATAGTCTTTCTTCAAAGATTAAAGTCGAAGCTTTAAGGTAAAACTTTCCACAAAAAAGAAGAAGCCTGTTTGCTGGGCTTCTTCTTTTTTGTGGCTTATTTAAAAGATATTTATGGTTTTATACAATCGTAGGAAAATATAGCTGGCGGATATTCCTTATAATCCGGAGCAAGAATCGTCATGGACATCCAGCGATCATTTAATGAATTTCCACGTTGAACCATCCACTCACGGGAAACGGTTTTAGTGCCGGCCTCTTTCATCTTTATCGTACCCTTCCCTCCCTGACTATTTCCATCGCTCTGCTGCCACTGGAAGGTGAATTCAAGCGGGCCGTTGGTTGTAAAGGTTGCGTAGATTCTATATCTGGTGTTTAACGGACAGCCCGTGGCCGGGTTACGAACCACGCTGTAATCTACAGAAGTGACCGCATACGCTGGTTTGGCTGATGAAGAAACCACAATTGTCGTGTAGAAAGGTTCGCTATACATCCCTACACCGAAATTAATCTTATCAGGTGTTTGCAGCGCCCATTCTGATTTGTACCTTCCATCAACTGCGGGAGCGGTTAGGACGAGGGAGATCGGTAAAGTCACTCCGGGGCCAGTTACCTGAGGGAGGTTATAAACGTATGCGCCGCCTAAAATATCGCCAGACCAGAACACAATCTTGTAGTTTGTATCCCATACGCAAGTACTTGTATTGGTGATCTGCCAGGTTTTTGTGAATAATTCGCCCGGTTTGTAGATCGTGCCATCGGGTATGGTTTCGCTATCAAGACTTGCTTTTGCACAATCCGATTTTGAAGGATTAACAGGCAGGGTTGGAGATGGAACTGTGACAAACGGAGTCACAATGGTGGTTGGCAGCAAAGATAATTCTGTAGGCGGTGCGGATGGTGTTTCGGTATAAGCAGCTTCCTGCGCAGCAACAGTTTGTGCGACAGCGGTTTGGATGGTTGCATCTTGTGGTATGCCCGAACCGCAGGCTGAGAGAAGGGTGGATAAAGTTAGCGTGGAGATGAAGAGTATATATTTGATATTTTTTAACATTTTTTTCCTTTCATATATAAAGATAATTATACTGTTAAAAAGAAGCGTATGGAAACCCTCCCCCTTCACCCCCTCACGCGGACATGCCCCACCATCAATCAGCCCATCGCGTATATATCTCCAGCATGGACTTATCACACGCCAGCAAAAAGAAATTCAAGTTGTCCTTTCCAATGCTATAATCAACTTATGGAAGCAGGAATTGACATCAAGTTCTACCGTGAACGATGGAAGGCCGTTGAAGAAATCGAACGGCAGGAACTTCGCGCTATGACCATGGAGGAGCACTGGCGTCAAATCAATTCCATTTTCCAGTTCGCCCTGTCAACGGGCTGGACTCGTGGAAACGACGACCACGAAATGGAAGTGTTCAATCGCTGGGCAATATTAAAAGGGGCGTTATAACGATGCAGCAGGAATTGGAACCTTTTCGCTCAACTATCGAAGCGGTTCAACGCTTACTCTCAAAATTTGACAACCGTGGTGTGATCATTGGCGGGATTGCGGTAGGCTTTCTCGGTAAACCACGCTTTACCGAAGATGTGGATGCAATGTTTTTGCTTTCCACAGGCGATATTTCAAAGTTGTTGGATGAGGCGAAAACGGAGGAAATTCAGCCAAGGATTCCAGACGCGGAAAACTTCGCCCGCAAAAGCCGCGTTTTGCTCTTGAAGCACATCCCAACGAACATAAACATTGACATTTCCCTTGGGATATTGCCTTTTGAGGAAGAAATGGTTGACAGGGGAAGCATCCAATCCACGGCAACATTATCTGTCCGTCTTCCCACCCCTGAAGATTTGATTATTATGAAAGCAATCGCTCACCGCCCGAAAGACCTGGAAGACATTCGATCCATCATTGACAAACATCCTGCGCTGGATAATGACCGCATCAAGCAATGGGTCAAATCTTTTGCGGAGATTCTCGAAACGCCTTCGTTATGGACTGACATAGAAGGGATGTTCAAATAAGAACTCGGAAGCCAGAAACTTCCGAGTTCTTGATTCATGTGGGATTTATCCCCGCGCGGTGACCATCGCCATTGACCCTCCCTCTCACGCGGACATGCCTCATCATCAATCAGTTCTCGCCACAAACAAAACCCCTACAAATTTAATTTTGCAGGGGTTTAATCAGCGAGCAATACTTTTAAAGTCTCAATTAATTCTGGGACGCTTTCTGTTGCAGCAACCCATACGCGGCTTATCAAAGTTTCACCGTATTCATGGGCAATTACATTACGCATTCTGATAAATTTTTCCCAGGGAATTTCAGGGTGTTTATTACGAAACTGGGGAGACAAATGATTCGCCGCCTCCCCAATCACAAGCAGTTGACGCTCCGCAGCATAACGTAAAACTTTGGTCTTCTCAAATTTCGCAAATTTAACGCCGCGCATAAAACTTTTAATTTCATTTGCGGCATTTTGCATATCCCACAAATAAGATAGTTCTTGCTCATTACGCAGCATAGACCACCTGCGCTGTGCGAAGAATCTCTTTCCTGCGATATGGGTTGCGAAGCCCTTCTTTTTCAATAAGGTCAACAGGGCGCTTGAACATGGCTTCCAGTTCCATTTGCATATCAACGATTTCAAACAATCCTATATGCGCTTTGGGATCAATGCTCACAAGCACATCCACGTCGCTATCGGGGCGGAAATCGTCGCGCAGAACAGAGCCAAATACTGCAAACTCAGTAATACTCCAACGTTTGCAAAATTCAGTGATCTTCTTTCGGGGAAGAGTGAATTTCTTTCTTCTCATGTCTTAAATTATAGCACGCATCACCGTTGACAACTTCACGCGGACATGACTCACCATCAATCAGCCCCTCGCTCCTAATAAAAAAACGCAGTACCGCATAACTTGCTATTCAGTTTTCAAAATGCCGCTTTGCCCTGTCAAAAAGTCTGAAAACACTCTTGAATTTGGTCCGTTGACGCTATTGAAAAGTATAGACAAATTTTTCAATAGCAAGTTATGCTCCATTGGTTGACGCTATTGAAAAGTATAGACAAATTTTTCAATAGCAAGTTATGCTCCATTGCAAAAAAATATTGGATCATTAGCCCAGTGTTTTCTCGTTACATTTTATTTTATTCGTCAGCAGACAGAGGCTTGCCTAACAAGGTCATTCCATATTTCTCAAATAACGGTCCCAACACTTTCGGGTCTGGCGGACCGTTACGACTGATCGGACCAAATTCTTCGTAGAACTTGTGACCGCCGCCCGGTGTGTAGACCACGATGATCTCGCCCGGCTCATCAGTCAGGTTAAGAAAGGCGTGCGGCACTTTCGAAGGCAGGTAGGCAAAGCCGCCCGGATCGCAGTAGAAGGTTTCGTCGCCGATGCGGACTTTGTAGCGTCCCTTCAAGACATGGATCGTCTCCTCCTGGTGGTGATGAACATGAAGCGGGGGACCGCCATGCGGCGCCACTTGAACAATAAAATAGTCAAATGCACCACCTGTGTCTTCGCCAGTGACTTTGAAGATCAGATCGCGGCCGGGTCCAGATTGAAGCCTGAGACCTTCGCCTTCAGCCAATACAACATAATTGCTTGCCATCGTAGTTGTCATAGTTCATCTCCTTTTATGATATAATACTTATTATAAGCACGCTAACTATATTTGTCAAGAGGCTAATTATAATATGGCTAATCAAAATTTTGTTCAAATCGCCCCAGATTTTGCCAATCGATATCCCGGTGCCAGCCCGAAAGCTACAGAGACAGCGATGAACATTGTCCGCACATCCGAGCTGTTGGTCAAGCGCATCGCGGAGTTGATCCAACCCTTTGACCTCACCCCTTCATCAGGTTTGGTTTTGGGAATTCTAGCGGATTTCGGCGAGTCGCTGCCGCCAAACAAAATCGCGGAGCGACTCATCATCAGCCGGGCTTCGGTCACGAGTCTGCTTGACTCACTGGAGCGTCGCGGATACGTACGGAGAGCGCCCCACTCAACGGACCGACGGATGCTGCTCATCGAACTGACTGACACTGGACGCCAGGCTGCTCATGATTTCCGTTTGCTTGTCCATCAAAATCAAAAAGGATGGCTGGCAGTGCTCAACGAACAGGAGCAAACCGAACTCATCGACACTCTTCATCGTATTCAAACCGCCCTTAGCGACGCTTCTTAGAACCTCATACATATTCTTGATTGAAACGAAAAGACACTGGGCTAATTGACCAGTGTCTTTTCGTTATCTAAAATGCTCGCGTTGTTCAATTTCACAATATTTTTCGCTCTTCCCTCCCCCTCACGCGGACATGACTCACCATCAATCAGCCCCTATATTCCCAAACAAAAATCCGAAGTCTTGCGACCTTGCATAAATCGGAGCATATCGCACACCATGATCGGAAGATATCGCACAGTTTGACCGATTTACACAAGACCTCGGATTTTTATCAAATTTATTTTGCAGCAGTTAATTCTTCACGTACCACCCGCCTGAGAATGACCTCAATAGGTTCCTGTTGATTTGTAATATATTCCCGCAGGGCATCGTTGATTAATGTTTGGTAGTTCCCGCCGCCAGCTTCATCCACCGAGCCGCGAAACCAGTCCAAAATATCATCGTCAATGCGGATAGTGATTCGTGTTTTGCCTTTTGGCGCAGGGACAACCGCACCGCGTTTGCCTTTGCTAAAATCGTATTCCTTTTTCATTTTTGTTCCTCATATATCTTTCTTTCGCGGACAGTGGCTTTTCTTGCGGAAATGATACGGATGACATGACCGCGAAACGTGTAAACGACCACTAAAATTCTCAAAAAAATATCTTTGCCAATGGTGATAAAACGGTTTTCACTTTCATGTTCATCGTCAATTGTGACAGCGTTTTCATCCTCAAAAACGGACACGGCATCTGCAAACCTGACGCCGTGTTTTTTCAGGTTTGACTTTGCCTTGTTGGGATCCCATTGATAATCCATCAGAACCTATTATATGCACAAGTGTACACAGGCGCAAGCGTGATTTTTCTCACTCATTAATCAGCCCTCGCGCAAAGGAGCCGATTCATCGCACAACAAAAGCCCCTTCCCATTTAGGAAGGGGTGGGGGGATAGGTAATTCCCTCCCCCCCACGCGGACATGACTCATCATCAATCAGCCCCTCGCTAATATAAGTTATCTCCTTGTCCGAATAATGATTTGGCTGTATCCTTACCAAACCAAAGTAAATCTATCTCTGGGAAAACTAGAAGGATAAATGAGAAGAGAATATTATTCTGACACAATCACTGATTTTCTGAAATCAGCACCAAATGAGATACTTGGCAAACTTGTGCAAAGTAATGATTTTGCTTTGGAGCAAACTCAAAGAGATTCTTGGATAGCGGAAATACATATCCTCCAAAAGACATTACAGCCATATAAAGGCTCGATATATTTTGAGTACTCAATTCCGCGCATAGGCAAACGAATTGATGTTGTGGTTATTACTGGTTCGACTATTTTTATCCTTGAGTTCAAAGTGGGCGAAACTGAATTTCCATCATACGCAACAGATCAAGTTTGGGACTACGCACTTGATTTGAAGAATTTCCACGAAACAAGCCACGAGCACTTTATAGCCCCAGTTTTAATAGCTACTAAGGCAAAAAATACTTTATCAACAATCTCAACCACCCCACATAATGACAAAATACTTTTTCCCATAAAATGCAATGCAGAATTGCTAAATCAGATAATTGCGGATGTTTTACTTTTTACAGAAGGCAATACTATTAACCCAACTCAATGGGAGGCTGGAAGATACCAACCAACTCCTACAATTATTGAAGCGGCTATGGCATTGTATAACGGTCATTCAGTGTCTGAAATTTCTCGAAGCGATGCAAGCGCTATTAATCTTAGCAAGACATCTGATGCTGTCTCTGAAATTATTCGACTTTCAAAAAAAAATCGCATAAATCTATTTGTTTTGTTACGGGCGTACCTGGTGCTGGTAAAACTTTAGGAACGCTCGAAAAATAAGTTACCCTATTCCAACAGTCCAATTTTGAGTATCCTTGCCTCACTTTATTTGAGGATGATAACAAAATGGACCAACCGTACTCTGAAGCCACTGAGCAAGCGATGAAATACTTTTTCAG
>JAPLGS010000099.1 GCA_026390015.1 Chloroflexota bacterium
CAGGAGTAGAAAATATGACGATTGCTTTTATAAGTTTGTGCGCTCATAACAACTAGTATACAACTAATCGCTGTATACTACAAGCAAAACCGTTCCTTACATCTCCACTGCTAAAGCAGGGAGATTTACGGAACATTTGGTAAATGGTAATTGGAGATTAGTAATTCGCCAATTACCATTTACCAATCTCCAGTTACTGCTTTTCTGCCCACTTCACGATCTTCCGAAATCCCGCTTCGACATCCTCGTCGGAGGCTGCTATCGTCATGCGGATGAAGCCTTCGCCCTCTGAGCCAAACGCAGAGCCAGGGACAAGTCCCACACCTGCTTCGTCCAAAATCTTTTCACACATTTCGATGGAGGACATTTTCAAAGCACGCAGATCAAGGAAGAAATAAAACGCGCCTTGCGGTGGAATCACTTTTACTTTTTCACATTCCAATTCATGCGACAGGCGCGAAACCAATTCACGGCGACGGCTGTATGCGGCGCGCATGGCTACGGTGACTTCTTGAATCGCGGGGTCGGTCAACGCGAACGTGGCGGCTTTTTGGATGAAGGGCGCAACGCATGTGATGGAATTTTGTCCCGCTTTCAACGCATTTTCGATAATGTGCGCGGGAGCGGCGAGATAGCCAACACGCCAGCCTGTCATCGCATAAGATTTCGACAAACTATTTACGAGCAAAGTTCTTTCCTTCGCGCCTTCAAACGCAGCCGCGCAAGTGGGACGTTCGCCATAATATAAACTTCCATAGACTTCATCGCTGACGATCCACAGATTATTTTGTGCGGCAAAGTCCTGCAACTTTTGCAGATACTCGCGCGTGGGATATGCGCCCGTTGGATTGGATGGATAATTCAAGACGATAACTCGTGTCTTTGGAGTTAATGCCTTTTCCCATGATTCGAAAAACGGGATGAATCCATTTTCGGCGGGAGCTGGCACGCGGATCACATTTCCGCGCAGCATGATTGCCATGTTGGAATGAGTCGCCCAGGATGGGTTTGGAACTAAAACATCATCGCCCGGATTCAGGATTGATTGCATGGCAAGATAATATGCATGGATACCGCCATGTGTGATTATAATTTCGGAGGCGGGGTCGTAGGAAATACCTTCATCACGATTCAGCTTGGATGTCACAGCAGTTCTCAGGTCGGGGTAACCGCGAGAAGGACCGTAATGAGTCAGCCCAGCCTGCATCGCTTTGAAGGCGACATCGGCAATCGCAGGATGAGTTCCGAAATCGGGGTCACCCACTTGCAAACCGACGATATTATGTCCACTGGCTTTGAGTGCGAGGATTCTATCTGCCATGGCAACTGTGGCAGATTGGCGAATCAGATCGAACTGCGTATTAGAACTTTGCATAATACATCCTTGAATATTTAATGAGCGTGAGTGTATCAAAGAATCAAAAATCCCGTCAACCAATTTGACGGGACGCAATTTTCGTCCAACATTTTTATTGGGCAAATGGCTGGGCAGAATCTTCTTCTGTGTTTTTCTGCTCGAGAGGTAATATAAAAGTGAAGGTGCTGCCAATGCCTTCCGTGCTCTCGGCCCAAATTCGCCCATCATGCAATTCGATCATTACCTTCGCAACGGAAAGACCAAGCCCCATGCCGCCATTCTTGCGAGTGAGGTGTGATTCAACTTGATAGAAGCGTTCAAAGACATACTGCAGATCTTTGGCAGGAATCCCTACGCCATTATCTTCGACAGTCACTTTGATAAAATCAGGTTGTCTTTCACCGCGAATGGTGACGTACCCGTCTTTATTCGTAAAAGTGATGGCGTTTTTGACAAGATTGGATAAGACGATCGCGGTCTTGCCGGCATCGGCATTTACGAATAGATCATCACCGCGGCTCACTTCCACATTTAAGGCGACGCCCTTTTGAAAAGCAATATCACGAAACGACGCGGATACATCCTCGATGATCCGTGCAATGGAGACTCTGCGTTGACGGAGCCGAGCGCTCCCTGCTAGGTGATTTTCCACGCTTGAAAGACTTTCTATGATCTCTTTTAGCCTGACGGCGTTGCGAATAATGGAATCCATCTGTTCTTCATGTTCATCGCCAACAAGTTCGCGCAAAAAAGTTGCGTGGCCGAGGATCAATCCAAGGGGCGTGCGGAGTTCGTGGGAAGTAATCGCGATAAATTCATTCTTTAATTGGTCGAGATCGCGAGATTCTTTTTGAGATGAAACCGTGTTCCCTTCCAGCAAATCATTTTGCATCGCGATCATAGCAAGTGAGGCAAGGGACTCGAGAATTGCTATATCATCCCCGGTATAATTACCATCGGTTTTATTAATAACTTCAAGTACGCCCACAGGTTTTCCATGTAATAGAAGTGGAACTACCAAAAGAGAGCGGGTGACAATGCCGAACATTTCATCAGTTTTGCTATAATGACGGTCGTCCTTTGTGACATCATCGATCGTAAGCGGCTGATTATGCAGGAATACCCAGCCTGCCGCACTCTCGTCCAAAGGGATTTTGACAAAATTAATAGTCTCGCGCTGGAACCATGGCACAAACTTATAATAAAGTTCACGCGCGGTTTCATCATATTCCATTAACGAGGCTGACTCACTCCCGGTCAATTCAGCCGCTGCAGAAAAAATGGAGCGTATGTACGTTTCAAGGTCCACCAGCGTGCCGAGGCTGCGGGTTACTTCCAGAAGACGTGCAAGAATTTTAGTTTGCTCTAATGCCATATTTAACCTATAGTAAGATTATACATCACAGGTCTATCTGAAAGGGAAGTTGACCTAAAAACAAGGAAATTGCAATTAAATATCAAGGAGAGAAATATTATGGGAAATAAAAAAGTACGTGTCGCCATTATTGGCGTGGGAAATTGCGCTTCGTCGCTTGTGCAGGGTGTGCAGTTTTACAAAAACGCCAAAGAAGATGAAACCATCCCCGGCATCATGCACACACAACTTGGCGAATATCATGTTGGCGATATTGAATTCACCATCGCCATCGATGTAAATGTCAACAAAGTTGGCAAGGACCTATCCGAAGCCATCTTTGCCGAACCGAACAACACTTTCAAGTTCGCAGATGTACCCAATCTCAATGTTCCTGTTGTGCGCGGTATGACGCATGATGGTCTCGGAAAATATTTGAGCGAGATCATCACAAAAGCGCCCGGCCCGACAGCGGATATCGTCAAACTGTTGAAGGATACCAAAACGGATGTGATCATCAACTTCCTGCCAGTTGGTTCTGAAATGGCAACCAAATGGTATGTGGAACAGGCGCTTGAAGCGGGCTGCGCATTCGTGAATGCCATTCCTGTATTCATCGCATCTTCTGAATATTGGGGGAAACGATTCCGCGACGCAGGCCTGCCCATTCTTGGCGATGACATCAAGAGTCAGGTCGGGGCGACGATTGTTCATCGTGTGTTGACCAGCCTATTCGTGGATAGAGGCGTGAAGATCGACCGCACCTATCAACTCAACTTTGGCGGCAATACAGATTTCCTCAACATGCTCGAACGCGAACGATTGGAAAGCAAGAAAATTTCCAAGACCAACGCCGTGACGAGCATGGTGCCCTACGACATGGGCAAGGATAACGTCCACGTTGGGCCGAGTGACCACGTCCCCTGGCTGACCGACCGCAAGTGGTGCTACATCCGCATGGAAGGCACCACCTTCGGCAACGTTCCGCTCAATGTGGAATTAAAACTCGAAGTGTGGGACAGTCCCAATTCGGCGGGTGTGATGATCGACGCCGTGCGCTGTGCCAAGATCGCGCTTGACCGCGAACTCGCGGGGCCGATCGTTGGGCCATCCTCTTATTTCTTCAAGACTCCGCCGCAACAATTCCGTGACGATATCTGCCGCGATAAGGTGGAGGATTATATTGCGGGAAGAAGTGACGAATAATTGGTAATTGGTAAAAAGTAATTGAAGAGGCGCTTGCCCACGCAGGTGCCTCTTCTTTTTTTCAGGTAAAATCCAAGCCATGAGACTAAGACACAAATTACCAATTACCAATCGCGGATTAAAAAAAGGCCGCCTCCTTCTTAGCTTTAGCCTGCTTGCTGTACTATTGGCATCCTGCCAACCCGCAGCCGCTACCGCTGACCCGGGAATCGTAATGACCGCAGCAATAGAAACAGCCTTCGCTCAGATCAATATTAAAACCGTTACACTTGCGCCAACTGAAACTCCCATCCCTACCGCAACCGTTCAACGCACGCCGCCGGCATTGCCGCCCGCTTTTACAATACGTACATCCAGGATTCGTGTCAGTATCTCAAAGCAAAATGGGATCCGAATAACGCCGCGCCCGGCACGATCGTAATGGTGATCATGTTCCACGGCATTAATAAAGATTCCAGTTCCCTGGATGCCAATGATATTACTGTTAAAGATTTCAACAAGTTAATGGGTAGTCTCAAGGAGCTTGGTTTTGAAGCCATCAACGCCACTCAGCTCGCAGACTTTTTAGATAGCAATGCGCACATTCCACAACGTTCGGTGGTGCTCACTTATGATGACCGCCATACCGCCCAAGCCTTTGAACATTTCCGTCCCTATTATGAAAAATGGGGCTGGCCTGTGATCAACGGCTGGATCAGCGCCTTTGGCGGAGACGATCAATTCCTGCAGGAAAATGTTAATCTCTCCAACGAAGGCTGGGTAGACTATCAGGCGCATGGCGTGATTCATAATATCAACATTGGCCCCAACTCAACCGAGGAGTTCATTCATAGCGAACTTCAAGGTTCAATTGATAATTTACAAAAGTATTTTCAGAAAACTCCCATTGCTTACATCTGGCCAGGCGGCGGATTCACTCCACGCGGAGTACAAGTCGCACGGGAAGTTGGTTATCGCGTGGGCTTCACAATCAATCCGCGTGGACCAATTATGTTCAACTGGATTCCGCTCTCAGATGCGCCAGATGCGGGGCGTCCGGTCTTTATTCCCGAAGGGCCTGCAAATGATCCACGCCTGACCCTTCCGCGATATTGGCCGACGCAAGTGCTGGCACAATTGGATACCATCCGCGTGATGGGCAATGATGCCATTGCATATGCCGAGCAAAACAAAGCCACTGAGTTGGAATATTATGATATCGTCTGCGCGCCAACATTTGGATCAATTCCTCCCACGCCGTAGATAATTTTATATTCTCGTTATCAACTTTCTGATCCAGGGAACTGTCGAAAGAATGTCATATTCGCGGGGTAGTGTAGAATAACCTTATGCCAAACAACATCCTGCTCAAGCGACTGCAAGCCGTTGAATATCTGCGCGGACTCGATGACGAGACTCTGGGAAAGATCGCAATTGGCGCGCGCTGGAAAGTCTTTGCCGCTGATGCAGTGGTGTTTTGGGAGGGTGATTCCGAATCCAATTTATATTACTTGCAATACGGCTTGCTCAAGGTTTTGAAAGCTTCTCCAGATGGACGCGAACAAGTCTTGAGACATATTAGCGCGGGCGAAATATTTAATGAAGTGGGAGTGCTGGCAAAGCGCCCAAATCCCGCCACAGCAGTTGCCTTGGAAGAATCCGGAGTGTGGTTGATCCCGCGCCAGTCAATCGAAGAGGTGTTGCTGGCAAATCCGAAAATAGCATTGCAGATCATAGAAAGTATGGCGGATAAATTCATTGATCTGATCTCGCTGGCAGCAGACCTTTCCTTGAAATCTGTGAAAGCCAGATTTGCAAAACTTCTGCTTGGACAGGCAGATGGGGATTTAATCGAACGTGGCAGTTGGGCGACCCCAACCGAAATGGCTGCGCGGCTCGGAACTGTGCCGGATGTGCTAAGCCGCGTCATTCGCGAATTAACAAAGGCTGGAATCATTGAAATGGATAAGCATCACTTTCGCATTTTAGATCGCGAGGAATTAAAGCGGCAGGCAATGATTCAGGGCAAATAATAACCGGGAGCAAAAACCCGACAAAAGTCGGGGCACGCAGCGGGAAAAGAGATAAAGTTAGACATAGTCAAAAAGGAGACACAATGTCTGACTCAACTTCTCAAATCTATTTTTCAGATACAAAAACAAAGGCTGTCTTTTCATCAGAAGGCCCGAAGCCGCAATTTCTAATTGACACGCCGAAGTTCAAGGCGCTGGTGGTTGGCCTGGAAGCGGGCGGACAAATTCCCGCCCACCCTGGTGAATCAGCAATGTATCATTTTCTCGAAGGCACTGGCTTGATGACGGTTGGTGATGAAGCCTTTGAGATCAAACCGGGTGTAACCATTGTGGTGCCGAGCGGTGTGAAACGCGGCATGAACGCAAAAACGCGCGTAATTTTTCTTGGTTCAAAAGGCGAACAATAAAATGCCAATTCCATATTTACTCACAACTTTGATATTCACTTTCGTGGCAGTACTCGCCGCGGCAGATGCTTCGTTGGTAAGCATAAATCTTGTTAGCGCATTCCCTGCATTACGCTGGGTGCGCGTCCATTTCGTCACACTCGGAATTCTCTCGCAAGTGATCTTCGGATTACTGCCCTTGCTGACCGCATCACTTTCCAAAAAGCCGCGTCCCGCAATGCGCTGGGACATCTGGTTGACACTCAATGTTGGCTTGATCGCCCTTGTAGCGGGCTTCGGAGGCATGAACCACCCAATGATCTTTGCTGGCGGCACGTTGATTTTCATCTCTGCCACGATGCTCCTCATTCAATTATGGAATGTGCGCGGCGGTGACGCACCCGAAAGTCTCAAGTTTTATATTACAGGAATGTTCTACCTGTTGGTTGGCATCATCATAGGCACAGGTTTGTATCTCAACTGGAGCGAAACACTGTTAATCAAAAGTCCGCTTGAAACTCATATCCACGCCAACTCATGGGGATTCATGTCACTGGTATTTGCAGGCTTGCTTGTGGATCTTGTTCCAATGATCACGGGGCGTCCGCTTGGCACAACAAAAAATGTTTCACTGATTTACTGGGGCATGACGCTTGGCGCGTTCGGTCTCGTAATGGGTCCATGGCTCGGTGGTAGTAAACCTCCCACCATTTCAGGGTTGATCCTGCATATTTCATCCACTGTGGGGCTTGTAGTTTTGATGATCCGCGCCTTCAAAGAAAGCGGCAGATTGAACAGCGCAGGCGCATGGCATCTGGTTTCATCCTACATGTGGATCATCGCGCCGATCATGATGGCGCCATTTATTATGTTGGGGATCTTTAAAAGTGGTCCGATCGAATCAACTGCGCCTCAAGCTTTAATTTATGGATGGGTACTGCAATATGGCATTGCCCTAATCCCATACATTGCGCGGCGTTTTTTCCTAAAGGATGAGACACCACCGCTTGGCGGTAGTTGGGCAAGCCTGGCTGCGGCAACAGCGGGGAGTTTGTTTGTGTGGGCGAGCATCTTCATCGTTCCGGCAAGAGGTGTTTTATATGGGATCGGCTTCGCGCTGTACGCACTGGCGTTGATCCGCCCGCTGATGGAAATCTTTGAAATCGCGCGAGCTGGTTTACAAAAAATTGAAGCATAGAATTTTCGGTTATAACATCGGAAAATTTCATCATGGAAATTACAAAAGATACACGTGTATCCGCCATTCTTGAAGAATACGGTGACATCGCCAATGTGATGGAAGTTTTTGGAATCAAACGCGTGGCGCGTTATTCCATACGAACCTTTATCACAAAAGCAATCACAGTTGAATGGGCGGCGCGCGTCCACCGCGTTCCATTGGACAAATTTCTTGAAATTCTGAATCAGGCAACTGCGAATAAATAAAACCAATAACAAACAGCACACAGCGTCCCGCATATTCAAACTGAATATGTGCGGGACGTTTTGCATAGCAGGAGTTAATTATTCGGAATACAAAAAAAGAATGCGAAGGATCGGCCTCAGAGCATTTTATTTACGGGGGAATCAAATGCAAAAGTTGTCAGCAGTATGTAAAGCCCGCCATGAATTTTTCAATGTACAATAATCAAATTATTGTGTACGCTCATTTTCATGGGTCAATACTTTCCATGAACTCCATCTTGTCCAGGGAAACCCAAATGAAAAAAATCATGCTCACTACCATTTTCTCGCTGCTGGTTATCCTAAGCCTGTTTCTCTCCGCTTGCGGCGCTGCTGAGGATGAGTACGCCACCGAAGCACCAATAACTGAAGAACCTGTAAGCACCGAATCAACCGAAGAACCAGCCGCTGTCACCTCACCCGGCGAGATCGTCTATGATCTCGGCTTCACCCCGCAAGTGAACGGATTCAACTTCAGCAACTACGGCGATGACATTCCCGCAACAAATCTTACCGCTGATGAAATGCGGCGCATGTTCGGCGACCAGGTCTGCTCCCGGCTTGCAGGAGACGTCTGCACGCTGACTCCTCCCGCCGAACAATGGATGGAAGAAATAAACGGCGGCATGGCTGGTGGTCATTGCGAAGGTATGGCAGTCCTCAGCCTGATGATGTACACCAACCAGATCTCCCCATCCGATTTTGGTGGAAGCGTTGCCAGCGAACTGGATATCAACGATGAAGCTCTCCAACGTGAAATCGCGTATTGGTGGGCTACTCAAACCGTTGCACCAACATACTCCAGCGTCATCAAGGGTACGCCCATGGAGATCCTAAAAATTGTTGAGCAAATGGATGCCAATGGAGAAACCTACAGTATCGGCATCTACAAGGAGGACGGTTCCGGCGGACATGCCATCACTCCCTTTGGCGTTCAAGATAAAGGCAACGGCCTGTACGCCATCCTCGTGTACGATAATAATTATCCCGGTGAAACGCGTGAACTATTCGTGGACTCCCGCGACGACACCTGGCTTTATGAAGCATCCATCAACCCGCAGGTTGAGTCAGAACTTTACAGCGGAAACGCCGACACCCAAACCCTCAACCTGACGCCGACCTCTGCGCGGCTTGGCACACAGGAATGTCCATTCTGTGATGGTAGTGAATCTTCGAGCGCAGGCGGCATGCTGGCTGCTCCTGATTTGAAACTGAATCAGATTTTCCTCGACGGTGAAGGCCACATCCTGATCACCGACAAGGATGGGCGGCGTCTCGGTTACGTAGACGGGAAGATCGTCAATGAAATCCCCAATGCCAGATACACCGCCTATCGTATGGACGCCAGCGGAAACACGCCTGAACCGATCTACTGGATCCCGGACGGAATGGATATTACCGTGACGATTGACGGCAGCGCCCTCACCCAGGAAACTCTGACAGACCTGGTTATGATCGGCGCCGGATTCAGCATCGGCATCGAAGGAATTTATCTCACACCAGGCCAGATGGACACTGTTTATTTTTATCCCACAGACGAAATGATCGCGTATGAAACTGAATCAGACGAGTCTCCCAATATCGTCATCGGCGTGGAAAACCCGAATGCAGAAGCTGATTACTATTTTGAAGTTCAAGGCGCGGATATGCAAGGCGGCGGAACCATCACCATCTCGCTTGACAGCAAAGCTGGCGACTTGTTGATCAACACCGAGAAACTGAACAGCGAAGGCTTCTTCAACTTTTACTTAACCCGCATCACGGATCAACTTGAGGAGGAATTCGCCGCTGAAGAAATCGCGCTCAAAGAAGGCGCTCTCGTTTATGTCAACTATGCCGAATGGACGGATGCCAACCCCAACGGCATTTACTTTGGAGTTGACCTGAACGGCGATGGCACAATTGATGAAGAATATGTGGTGGAAGATTCACAATAATTCTTGATCTATTTCTACATTGCTTCGAGACTCTCGAGCAGGCGATTAATCTGTGAAAATTTACTTTGGAAACGCGCCTGTATGGCAGGGAATCATTTGTAAGAATTTATGGGCAAACCATGGAAAGTAAAGTTGGATTGATCCGCTCGGCGAGCAGGCGCTCACCTTCGGCGTTGAGATGCAAAGGAGTATCGATAAAGTTTTCCAGTGGGATGGTGTTCCACATATCAAGATAGTTAAAAGGAAATTTCTGAGTCTGCTTTAAAAGTAAATCGCGATACTGGTCATAGGCCCAACGTGGATAAAAATCATTGTAGCGCACATCAGAATGCAGTCCGTTGGCGATAAAGATCGGCTCATTAACAAGCAAAATCGGGGTCTCGCCGGCGATATCAAATCCTGCGTCAATCGCGTCAAGCAAAAGGGATTCGCGCAGATCAGACCCAGGTTCTATAGCTCGGTAGGTAGTATCTTTATCTACATCCGGTGCAAGCATTTTTGTTATAGCTGGTTCAGCATGAATATCAACTCCTGTTGCAGACCAAATCAAACTAAGCGTCTGCAATTTTATTAAACGCGCCAGTAGGGATCGCTGCCCAACAAGCGTCTTTTCATAGAAGCCTGTTTTTTGCTCCGACAAAGCTTTTCTAGGGCCAAAGGAAATATTATATTTCTCTACTATTTTCAGGACTCGCTCGTGATTGCCCGCTAAAAAGGGATGCAAGCGATATTGATTCATCAACGTATTCAAAGTGACAAACCAGATAATTACATCGGGCTGCCGGCTCTTTACTTCATCAAAAAAAATCAGGTCTTTGATAATTGAAGGATGGGGATAACCAAGGTTGTATACTTTGATCTTTTTGCCGCCGCACTGAGAACCAAGTTGATTCCATTTCCCGGACAGTGTATTTTCAAGTGAAAGGCTTTCACCCCAAATGGACGAATCTCCGATCAGCGCCACTCGAATCTCATCCGGTTGTTTTTCGGCCGAAATTTCGTGAGAAGCAAACATCGCATCTGCGTTATCTATGACTACCGTGTAAGGGTCATCTTTATTGCCAAACGGTGTTCGTTCCAGACCGGGGACAAACACATTGTAGGCGGAGATTTCCGCAATCGGAGGTTCCATCAGGCCATAGACCAGGTTGATCACAATAAATAAACAGACTGCTTTGACAATCACCGCTATCGGACGGACTCTTGTATTCATACGACACCAAACAGTTTCAACATTACATTCCACGCCATGGCAGGATCTGGCAAAAAGAAAAACAGCCAACCTAATGTCACAAAATTAAAAGTAAGGAAAATACCTGAATATTTCAAAACATGCGCGCCCAAGGGCTTCATCCCCCAGGCGGGCATGTGAGTACGCATCCATTCACTCCAGCGGTTTTGAATAAATAATCCGACGCCGTGCCAGGTGCCCCAAAGAAAAAAGCCTAGAGTCACGCCATGCCATAAGCCAATCAAAATCATGGTGGCGACCTGTGTAATCAAGATCATCACCGGCAACAGCAAGGGAATTTTGGATGAACGCATAGCACGTGTGAGCGGATTGAAAAAATAGGATCTGAACCACTGCGTTAACGTCATGTGCCAGGAGTTCCAAAACTGAGTCAGGTTTGGCTTGAGATAGGGCGAATCAAAATTTTCGGGTAGCTGCATTCCCAACAATTTACCAAGCCCAATTGCAATGTCGGTATAACCGCTAAAGTCAAAATATATTCGCAGCGAATACGCATACAAAAAAAACCACATCCAACTCACTGAGCGAACATCCGGCACAAAGGCCTGATTCAAAGCGATCCATGCCAACGCATCCGCAAGGATGAACTTCTTGAACAAGCCCCGGAACAGGCGAGTGCCCGCATCCACCCAGCCTTCCTGATCCATCAATACAGGCTCGTTTAAATTACGGGCAAACCGTTCAAGACGGTCTATCGGCCCCGCTGTAAATGTCGGGAAAAAAATAACATAATTGACATATTCACCCAACGTGACCGGTGGCAAACGTCCCGCTTTTCGATCAATGATTGTATGCAAAAGACGAAATGAAATATACGAAAATCCAAGCCATGCGAACGCAGATACTCCACCACTCTCTTTCCCCCGAAACCTGGAGATTGATTCGATCAACCTCGTCGAAGCTAACGGCGTTTTCAGAAAAATTAGCAGCGTGATCAATCCAATGATCGCAAGCGTGAAAACCAATCCATGAAATTTCTTGATGCGCCCCAGTAGAAAGCCAACAGCCACGACGCCCAACAACACAATAGCAACCAACTGAAATCTTGGTGTATCAGTGATAAAAAAAACCTCGACTTGAAAATAGCGATTCAGGTCAACGAGCACAACCACGCTCAACAAAATCACCACAGAGTCCCAATTCTGTTTCCAAGTGCGTGCTTCAGGGCTGGAGGTAATCAGCCAAAAAATCACAGTTATCGCCAGAGTTAATGTTGGGAACCAAAAAATCAAGTTGACCGGTTCTTGATAGGGTTGAATCCAATAAATCACCAGCGCGCTCACAGCCAGCAAAACCAGAGAACGCCCTTTCTTCAATTGATTGACGAGAACAGCAACTACAGCAAGAATAAGAATCTGCGAGACAGACATTAGAATCCTTGATAGATCCAGGTTGGCGAAGTATCAGCAGTAAATATTACCAACGCGATCAATATCAAACAGAGCAAAAGAGCCAATATGTTCTCGCGTGTAAATATGCTATTCAATATTTTTTTCATAATAGTCACCCACAGGGGCGGAATCGATATTACATTGACCAGAGACGAAGGCCGCCATTTTCTTCACAATAATTCTTGATAAGATCCCGCATCGCTTCCGGGCTTTCAAACAGGCTGCTGATCTGCGAAGCATAAACGGCAATCGCATCCTGCCATAAACTCAAACCTGGTTCGGATATTCGATGGATATTTTCTTTCATCGTGGCGGTTTGTGGTGCCAATTCATTCGGCGAATTGAATAAGTAAGGAATATCCACGTCATAAAGCACAGGCCGCGGAATCAAATCGACTGCGCGGCGGACGAGGACATGGTCCACGTGTGAACCAAGCCCAAGTTGACAGACCAGTTGATCGGTCGGGTTGAGGCGGGCGGAAATAGATTCTGCTATTCGAGCGGATAAATCCTGATCGTCCTCATGGGGGGGAAGAAAAACATCCGAGTATAGCCAGTCTCCATTTTTGCCTTGTCTGTAAATACAATCGAGAAAATCAAAATGAATTGTTTTCGCGCCGAGCATGTTCGCAGCTTTGATATCTTCTGCGCGGCGGGCAGTCACCACTTCGGCGGCGGCAGAAATGCCCCACTGAAAATGGAGCACCTGCGCAAAAGGAGAGAGTTCTTCGCTGGGAGGGAATCCGCACATAAACGTCCAGATTTCCACATCCATGCCCGCGCGAGTTTGTTCGTAGATCAAGCCGCCCGCGGAGAGTACGGCATCATCCAAATGAGGGGAAATATAGATCCAACGCATGGGCATTTTTACCACAAACTGGCAATGAAATTAGATTGGGTTTGATGTAAACTATATTTTGGAGAGATCATGCAGGAACGGCGTAAAGAACAACGCAAGACTTTAATGGCATATACACAAGTCTTTGATCTGTATGGCGGTTTTTTGATCGGCTACCTTGCAGATCTACATTTGCGCGGAGCCATGGTGATCGGGAACAAACCTGTCCCTGAAAATATAGATTTCACCATCGCGGTCGAATTGCCCGACTTGCCAAAGATCAAGGCATCACGGATCACCCTGCCTATTCGCGTGGCGTGGTGTAAGCCGGATATCAGCCCTGAATTTTATAATGTGGGATTTGAATTCAAGGAAGTTGCTGATGATCAAAAGAAGCTCATTCAGTCGATCATTGATCACTACGAATTCCGCCGCGATGTGCCGAATTATCCCATCAAGCCATCACCTGTTAGATAATTTTGGCAAACTCAAATGCCGGGTTTCTTTTTTATGTTAAACTCAGATCATGCTGAAAGCCAAAACACTTTTCTTCACATCGATAAAACAAGTGGAGCTGCACGAATCAGAACTTCCCGATCTCAATGAAGATGAAGTGCTCGTGGAGACTCTATGCTCTGCAATCAGTGCAGGGACGGAGATGCTGGTCTATCGCGGGCAGTTCCCGCATTTGGCAGATGTGCATGACAACCTGAGCAGCGATTTGAATTATCCGCTGGCGTATGGATATGCGTGCGTGGGGCGGGTAACAGAAACTGGCAAACAAGTTGATGGATCCTGGCGCAATAAACTTGTTTTTGCATTTCACCCGCATGCTTCAGCATTCATAACTCAGCCTTCATCCTTGATTCCCATTTCCGAATCACTTTCTCCTGAAACAGCATGCTTCCTGCCGAATATGGAAACCGCTGTTAATTTGGTGCAGGATGGCGCCCCAATTCTGGGTGAGCGAGTTTTAGTTTTTGGACAGGGAGTTATCGGTTTATTAACTGCTTCATTGTTAAGAGAATTTCCGTTGGAGCGTTTGGTGATAGTGGACAATTTTGAATTGCGAAGGAATGCGTTACAAGCTGAAGGGGCAAGGTTAAAAGTTGAAGGCTTTGCGCCACATGACCTTCGACCTTCCACCTTCGATGCATTTGATCTGACCTTTGAACTGAGCGGTTCCCCCTCCGCCTTGAATGATGCCATACCGCTGACAACTTTCAGCGGACGGATCGTGATCGGCTCCTGGTACGGGCAAAAACGTGCGGAAATCAACCTGGGCGGCGCGTTCCACCGCTCGCGGATTAAACTTATTTCTTCGCAAGTGAGCAGCATTTCGCCCGAATTATCAGGCAGGTGGGATAAGTCACGACGATTTGATATAGCCTGGAATGCGTTGGAAAAAATCAAACCAGAGAAATGGATCACGCACAGGTTTGCGTTAAATGACGCAGCCAAAGCCTATCAACTGCTGGATGAAAATCCGCAAGAGACGATACAAGTGATCTTCGACCATACAACCTGAAACTGGAGCACACCTATGTACACCCTTGGAGTTCGTCGCGAATTTATTGCCCGTCACTTCTTAATTGGCGGAGACTGGGGACCAGAGAACTTCCCCAACTCTCATCATTACACCCTTGAATTACAACTTGCAGGAGCAGAACTCGATCAGCACGGATATCTCGTAGATATTGTGGATGTGGAAAAACACCTCGATGATGTGGTCAATTATTACAAGGAGCAAATGCTCAATGAAAAACCAGAGTTCTCAGGGTTGAATCCATCGATCGAACATTTTTCGCGCATCCTTGCCTCAACATTAAATAATAAGATCAAAGCCAAGAATATCACTACGCTCAAAGTTGTATTGTGGGAGCATGAGCACGCGTGGGCGGCCTATTCAGTTGACAGGTTGGAAAGTTAACAGCTCTTTCAAACATTCAAACTCCATGAAAATAGGTTTCGTAATTTATGGTCCGCTGGACACGCTCAGCGGCGGATATTTATATGACCGCAAGCTGGTGGAGTATTTGCGCGCGCAGGGAGATACGGTTGAGATCATCTCGCTGCCCTGGAGAAATTACAGCGCGCATCTCACGGACAATCTTTCCTTCAAGCTGCCAGCCGATCTCGACATTCTGATTCAAGATGAACTCAATCATCCTTCGCTGATCGCCGCGAACTCTGGAAAACATCCATACCCGATCATTTCACTGGTCCATCATTTACGATGTTCCGAACTGCGTCCAAAATGGCAGAACGATCTTTATCGCGTGGTCGAGAAAAAATACCTGCAAAATGTGGATGGATTCATTTTCAATTCAAAAACGACCAGCAGTGTGGTAAATAGTTTATTAGAGAGCAGCAAGCCAGAGGTTGTCGCCTACCCACCCACCGACAGATTTGGTGATGCAATTTCTGAAAACGAAATCACCAAAAGATCTAAAATCAACGAACTGCGGATTTTATTTCTTGGCAACATCATTGAGCGCAAAGGGCTTCATATTCTTCTGGAAGCAATAATCCCTTCGATCGTAGACCTTCAACTTGACATTGTCGGTTCATTGACCACTGAACCAAAATACGCGCAACAAATGCAAGAGCGTGTCAGGGTCAAGGGACTGGCGTCCAAGGTCACGTTTCACTCATCACTCGATAACGAATTTCTCAAACAAAAACTACAACAATCCCACACGCTGATCGTCCCATCTTCTTATGAAGGCTTTGGGATCGTTTACCTCGAGGGCATGGGATTTGGTTTGCCCGCCATTGGGACAACGGCGGGCGCAGCGGGTGAAATTATCGAACACGAAAAAACTGGTTATCTGATTAAACCAAATGATCATAAAACGCTCGCATCTCTCATCGCGCAGCTCGCATCAGACAGAGATCTGCTCGTAAAAATTTCACTCAATGCGCGCAAGCGTTATATTCAACAACCCTCGTGGAATGAGATGGCTGGTCAAATCCGCGCTTTTCTACGCTCCATGATTTGACAACATGAAACGACTTATTGGAATCCTCCTGATCGCGATCTCGGCCGCCTCATTTGGGACACTCGCCATCTTTGGGCATTATGTGTACGCAGATGGGATGGATACCTTGACAGTGCTCTTTCTGCGATTTGGAGTCTCCGCAGTCTTTATGACCATTATTCTGCTTCTGCGCAACGAGAATTTTCCACGCGGACAAATTCTCGTTCAACTCGTCGGCATGGGCGCGCTGGGGTATGTAGGACAATCGTTCCTATACATGACCGCCATCAAATACGCGTCCTCTGGATTGGTCGCATTGCTTTTGTATCTCTATCCGATGTTCGTATTTATCCTATCGGTCTTTATACTGCGTGAAAAAACAACATCCGTAAAAGTAATCGCATTAATCCTCGCGCTCACAGGGTCGGCATTGACCGTTGACCCAAATGGCGGTCAACTGATCGGCGCGCTGATGGCGGTCGCTGCAGCATTGATCTACTCCATTTATATTATCGTCGGCACAAATGTGATGAAACATGTTTCAGCCGTTCAATCTTCTGTGATCATTTTCGCATCCGCTGGCGCCGTGTTTGGAATTTTAGCGTTCACCAACGGTGCTCATTTCCCTGCCAGCAATTCAGGCGCACTCGCCATGCTGGGCATCATTGTCATCTCGACCATTATTCCCGTGGTCACATTTTTAGCAGGACTTGAAAGAATTGGTCCTACAAACGCAGCCATGCTCTCGACGCTCGAACCAGTCGTCACTGTTTTACTGGCGGCGTGGTTATTTGGGGAAAGATTAAAACCAATTGTGATGGTCGGCGGCGGGTTGATCCTAATCGCTGTGATCTTGCTGACACGAAGTGAATTAACAAAAGGCAATGAATCTTAGAGTAGTAAGCAGCCAAATGAATAAACCACGTGGAGGTCAGGTCCTCGAGATATTGTATTCCCCGCCAGCACTGCCATGCGGCGCAAGTGAATTGCTGGCAGAACCCTTCGTGATAAAAATTATGTTATTTTCAGTGCTATAATCCTTTTACAACCAACCCATCGAGTCCCTGATTTATAAATCCGCAGACTCACTTATTTCAGCAGTCCGCGCTGTTTTTATCTCCCAACATTGATAGACTTCTGAAGAAAAGGAATATTTTGAACTTCGAACAATTTAATCTCGATTCGCGCCTAATGGTGGGAATCAAAAAGGCGGGCTATGAAACCGCTACGCCCATTCAGGAAGCAGCCATCCCGGCCGCCTTACGTGGACGTGACATTATCGGTACCGCTCAAACAGGCACAGGCAAGACCGCCGCATTCGTCCTCCCTATCTTACATAGACTTCTCTTCGAAGGCCCACGCAATGTGACGCGTGTGTTGATCGTCACGCCGACACGCGAACTGGCAGAACAAATTCACGATGTTGTAAAAGCGCTCGCAGCCGGAACCAAACTCCGCAGCGCAACCATCTACGGCGGAGTCGGTCCCGCTCCTCAGGTCAAGGCGCTGCGCGATGGCGCAGAAATCCTGATCGTTTGCCCGGGCCGTTTTCTAGATCTCGTCAATCAAGGTCATGCGCGTTTGGGGAAGATCGAAACTCTTGTATTGGATGAAGCCGACCGCATGTTCGACATGGGCTTTCTACCCGATGTGAAACGCATCATCAAGACTTTGCCGACGCAACGACAAACCATGTTATTCTCGGCGACTTTCCCATCTGAAGTGGAATTTCTCGCATCGAGCACGCTCAAGAATCCGCAGAAGATCGCCATGGGCATCAGCCGCCCCGCGCATACGGTGACGCACGCGCTGTATCCAGTACCGCCGCATTTGAAGTCGCAATTGCTGTTGGCGCTGCTCAAAAAAACGGATACCAATTCTGTGCTGATCTTTGCGCGAACAAAATATCGCGCGCAAAAAGTATCACAACAAATTGAACGCGCCGGACACAAGGTGACAAGTTTGCATGGTGACCGCTCGCAAGGGCAGCGCCAATCTGCGCTTAAGGGATTCAAGGATGGCACGCATCAGATCATGGTCGCTACAGACATCGCCGCGCGCGGGTTGGATGTGGAAAGCATTTCGCACGTCATCAATTACGATATGCCCGACACCGCCGATGCATACATCCATAGAATTGGACGCACAGGCCGCGCACAGCGCACAGGGGACGCGTTCACTTTGGTCACACCGGAAGACAACGATATGATTAAGATTCTCGAGCGCATTATGGGAAGCCCGCTTAAACGAGAGACTCTTGAAGGATT
Organism: Chloroflexota bacterium; assembly: GCA_026390015.1. GTDB lineage: Bacteria > Chloroflexota > Anaerolineae > Anaerolineales > Villigracilaceae > Villigracilis. Next base: position 18,446 of record JAPLGS010000099.1, read on the forward strand.
TGATTACACCGCTGCGGCCCCGCCGAAAGCTGCCGGTGAAGCCCGGGGACGAGGCGCCCCGCGAGAGGATGCCCGCCGCCCACCGCGCCCCGCGCCCACGCCGAAGAGTTATGGCAGGAATCGACTCGCGCCGAGGAAGAGCAGATAAGTTTGATAATTAGGAAACCCGCCTTATGTGAGGCGGGTTTTTGATTGAAACATTTTTTTCAATTCCCCGTATAATGAATACGTTGAATATGATCCATACATTTGAAATCGAAGGCTTGGCGATACAAACAGGCGACATCATTTGCACCAGTAACGGCAAACCCGATATTTTGCCGGGTGAGTTCTGGCGTCTGGTGGGATGTCTCGTACCCGGCGACGTAGACCATGTCATGATGTACGTCGGCCCCGGGGGCAGGTGCGTGGAAGCAGGCTCACGTGGCGTGATTATGTTTGATATCCCCAATTCAACATGGGATACTGAACGCATGGCTCGTCAACGCGGCTTATTGTTTGATACTTTCTACGGCATCGCATCCCCGCTCGAAGGCCAAGGTTTCACCGCTGAAGAAGAATCCGAAATGCGCACCACGGTCTCAAAATATTGCCTCGCACAGATCGGCAAACCGTACAACCTAAACTTCCTCAACGCCGAAACCGAGGAGACTTTTTATTGTAGCCAATTGATCTATAAAGCCTATCAACAAGTTGGCATCGATTTGAACACAGGCTTATCCATTGAACAACTGCCCGGAACGAACGCCATTATCTATCCGCAGGAAATTTGGGGTGAGTGTATGCACAGGCTGGCAAATAGTAACCAGAAATCATGGATGAGGGATTAGGTTTTTATATCGCTTATAATCCTCAGCTATGAATTTCTTAATCACCGGAGCCGCGGGATTCCTCGGCTCTTCTCTTGCCAACCACCTCGCCCGCGAGGGTCACCAAGTACGCGCATTGGACGACCTTTCCACAAGCGATCCCCAAGCCCTCACTCCCGACGTTCACTTTACACGCGGGGATGTAAATGACCGCCCCAAATTATGGACTTTACTTCAAGATGTAGATGTGGTCTATCACCTCGCGGCGCGCGTCTCGGTGCAGGAATCCATCTTATATCCACGCGACTACAACGCTGTCAACGTGGGCGGGACAGTGGCTTTGATGGAAGCCATTCGCGACGTGGGAGTCAAACGCGTCGTACTGGCATCGTCCGGAGCTGTGTACGGCGACTTGGGCGAATCAACTTTGATAGAGTCTGCCACACCAAACCCGCTCTCACCTTATGCAGTTTCCAAACTAGCAGCGGAGTATTACGTCCGCACAATTGGCGGATTATGGGGAATCGAAACTGTCAGCTTAAGAATTTTCAACGCGTACGGACCGGGTCAACATCTGCCGCCCTCTCACCCACCGGTTGTGCCGCATTATCTTCGTCAAGCCATGCGCGGTGGAACGCTCGTCGCACATGGTGATGGGAATCAAACCCGCGATTACATTTATGTAGATGATGTAGTCAGCGCAATGGTTGCAGCGTCCACGGCACCGAACATTAATAATCTGGTTATTAATATCGGCTCGGGAAATGAAATTACCATTCGAGACCTCATCCGCATTGTGTTGAACGTGACGAACAGCAAAGCCAATATAGTCTACAACGCCCAAACATCAGGTGGAGTCTCATATATGAAAGCAGATTTGAATCTTGCAAAAGAGAAATTACGTTTCCAACCTTCGATCAATCTGGAAGAAGGTCTGCGCTTGACGCTTCAACGCGACCCAAGGTTTAAGTAAACTCTTCAAGGCATCAGGTTTACGTTTGAACATTCCAGTTTTCAAACTTGCCAACAATAAAATAATGACTCTCCCAACAAAATTCTATGACCGCCCCACTTTGACCGTCGCACGCGAACTCCTCGGTGCGCGATTGGTGCGGATAATGGATGGAGTAAAATTGGTCGGCCTAATCAGTGAAACTGAGGCATACTTTGGCTTTGATGATCTTGCAAGTCACGCAAAAGCGGGCAGAACCATTCGCACGGCACCGATGTTTGGCATGCCGGGACACGCATATGTTTATTTCACTTATGGCAATCACTGGATGCTGAATGCAGTCACTGAAAAAGAGGGATTCCCGGCTGCTGTATTGATCCGTGCGATCCAGCCGATTGAAGGGATCGATGTGATAATGGAGCGTCGTCAGGGACGGGACTCTTTGGGCCCGGGAAAGCTGACTCAGGCGCTGGGAATTACCAAAAGTGAGAATAATATCAATTTGACAGAGGCAAGTTCCAGCTTAAGAATCGAAACGGGGATTTTCGTCCCCAATAAAAGCGTGACGATTGGCCCTCGGGTGGGTTTAAATAAAACGCCAGAACCATGGCTATCCAAGCCATGGCGATTTTTAGTCAAAGAATCGATGCTCGAACTTAGTTAATTAACGAGGAGATGTTCAATGGGACTTTTAGAAGGTAAGAACGCGTTGATCTTTGGTCTTGCGAACGACAAGTCTATTGCGTGGGGTATTACGCAGGCTTTCAAACGTGAAGGTGCAAATATCGGTATCAGTTATGCGGGTGAAATGCTTGAACGCCGGGTAAAACCGCTGGCTGAAAAGGTGGATTGTACATGGGTCGAAGAATGTGATGTGACAAAGGATGATCAGATCGCTATCACCGTTGAAAAAGCCGCTAAACATTTTGGGAAGATCGATGTTCTGGTTCATTCCATCGCATACGCAGGACGTGATGAATTGAACAAACCGTTTCACGAAACTAGCCGTGAAGGTTTCAAAGTGGCAATGGAAATCAGCGTATTTTCGCTTGTCGCGCTGACCAACGCCTTCCTTCCGCTCTTCAACCCTGGTGCTTCGGTAATGTGTATGACCTATTACGGCTCGGTAAAAGTTGCCCCGCATTACAACGTGATGGGAGTTGCAAAGGCCGCGCTGGAATCGTCCACAAGATATCTGGCGTATGATCTTGGCCCCCAGAAAATTCGCGTCAACGCTATTTCAGCAGGGCCGATCCGCACACTCGCTGCCGCAGGCGTGGGCGGCTTCCGTGATATGTATAAACACTTCGCGGATATGGCGCCATTGCGCGAAAACGTCACAATTGAAGATGTCGGCAACTCGGCAGTATTCCTCGCTTCTGATCTATCATCTCACATTACTGGTGAGGTTTTATATGTTGATGCTGGCTTTAATACCATTGGCGTGCAGATTAGTGATAAAGACGAGTAGGAATTAGTACTTAGGAAGGGCGGACTGCATTTCGTGCAATGTCCGCCCTTTTTCTATTCTACGGTAAAATTACTTATATGTTCAAACGAAATACCACGCCCACTGATACATCTCAGCCAGTTCAAGCCGTCGAGCGCATTACTTCTGTACTTGGCTCTGGCGTAGTCTGGCATGGCAGTATCAACGGTTCGGGCGGAGTCCGCATTGAGGGCGCATTCGAAGGCGAGATCGCGATGCGAGGCATGCTTGTGGTTGGTGAGACGGGACGTGTCACATGCCAGAACGTACGTGCAAATACCGTCATCGTGGCAGGCGCAGTCCGCGGCAACATCACCACGCAAAAACTGGAGATTCGCGCCTCAGGACGCGTCTGGGGAGATGTGGTCACGACTGCATTCGTAACGGAAGAAGGCGCCTTTCTGCGCGGCCAAATTCGGATGGAAGAATCAGTCGAACTTAACCTCGAGCCTGCTCCCGACGCGACACCATCAGAGGTCGCCCAGGCAGAATCCATCGCCGCCACACCGATCATGATGCCCGAATCAGCGCCAGTTATTGAATCAACGCAGAAAATGATGCGAAGCGGGAAGAAAAAAAACGAAGCCTAACATCACTCCTGTTTCCCCTTTTCTAAAAAGGGAGAAAGGGATTTCCATCCCAATGAAATATCAAGAACTCCACATCCAAACCCAAAGAGAATTCCCAAACAACGCACGTACGCCCGGCTTTGGCTGGCTCGTCCGCGCGGGATATATGACTCGCGAAAATGAGATCCTGCCACTTGGTCAACAGGTGATTTCACGATTAAAAAAATTAGCATGCGACCCTTCTTTCTCCTCACCTCCCTTTGAGAGTCTCAAGGCAACGTTATCTCTCCCGATTATTTCAACCGAAACCGAAACCTTCCTACCACTTTCAACTGGTTCCATCGAAGTTATCCATTGTCCTTCATGTAATTACACTCAACGCAAAGAGCTGTCTCAATTCAAGAAACCAGCCTCGCCACAGGAGTCAAAACTTCCAATTGAAAAAGTATTGACCCCTGATTGTCACACGATCGAAGCACTCGCCAATTTCTTAAACATCCCTAAAGAGAAAACGGCCAAAGCCTTGATGTACACACGCACCCAAGACAATCAATTTATATTTGTTGTCGTGCGCGGAGACATGACCCTCAGCGAGGCAAAACTTAAGAACACAATTGGCGAATTCCGTCTGGCAACATATGAAGAGATCATAGCTGCAGGCGCATCCGCAGGATATGCATCGCCTGTGGGATTAAAAAATGCGATCATCGTTGTAGATGATCTGATTCCACAATCGCCAAATCTGGCAGCAGGAGCGAATGAAGCGGGATATCACCTGCTCAACACAAATTTTGATCGTGATTATTCCGCCGAAATTATTGCGGACCTGGTTGAAGCAAAAACAGGCGATCGATGTTTTCAATGCGACAACACCTTGTCGATCCTGCCTGCCATTAGCCTGACAACACGATCTGAAGTTTATATCGAAAACATCCTATTTGCCCTCGCTGAAACGCATCACGATGACAAAGGGCTTACCCTCCCCAAATCCGCAGCACCTTTTGATGTGTATCTCATGCACATCGCTGGCAAAGAATTGGATACGCGTGCAAAAGCCGAAGAAATATATAACACACTGCAGTCTGCTGATATATCTGTAATATTCGATGAGCGTGATGAACGCGCTGGCGTCAAATTCAACGACGCGGATCTGATCGGCTGCCCCATAAGAATTACAGTTGGAGAAAAGAATCTCAAAGATGGAATGATAGAATTAAAACCCCGCAAGGCAGATAAAAATCTGCTGATTTCCCACACCGATATCATTTCAAAGATCAGTGAAATCTCCTAAAACACGGCCGCTTCCTCAGTATAAAATGAAAATCGGACACTTCCCTCCTCCTAAACGAAGCGGCTTGACTATTCACAGCCTGATCATCATTGTATTGGCGGTTATTGCCATCATTGGATTTATCAACCTCGCGCTCACAGATGTTGGTCCTGCATTTTTGGTATCGCTATTAATTGCACTGGTCGCGTTCATGCCGATTCCTTTTTTTGTCTATCGTGCATATTCGCTAAGGCAGGCCGATTATTACCTCGACCGCAACAGCCTCTCCATTAGTTGGGGACTGCGTGTTGAGGAAATTCCACTTTCGAATATTGAATTCATCCGTTCAGTAGATGACCTGACTTACCCGATCGCATTACCGCCATTCCCTATTCCCGGCGGATTATTGGGAACACGCCGTCATCCCGATCTCGGCGCGGTGGAATTTCTCGCCTCAGACTCAAAAAAACTGTTGATCGTCGCAACCGCGAAACGTGTATTTATCATTTCACCTGAAGATCCTGCAGGGTTTGCACAAACATTTGCACGAAACACAGAATTGGGGAGCATCACGCCCTCAGATGCAAAATCTGTGTACCCATCCTTTGTTGTCACACAAGCCTGGGAAAGTGGTTTGGCACGCTATTTATGGTTTAGCACCTTGTTCCTCAATATTGGTTTGTTCATTTGGGCAAGCCTTATCATACCTTCGACCCCGTTTGTGCAGCTTGGTCCACAATTTAATGGGAGCGCGCTTGAAACTGTCCCATCAACACAGCTCATCCTCTTTCCGGTCATCAGCCTATTGCTTTCTGTTGCAGGCTGGATAGCAGGTTTATATTTTTATCGCTGGGACAAGGAACGCGTACTAGCATTCATCGTATGGGGTTCAAGTGCATTTGCCAGTTTATTATTTTTACTCGCCGTGCTATTCATAATCACAACTCCCACTTAAAAAATTGAAAACCAAAAGTCTGATCTTCGCTATTAATCTTACGACTTGATAATCATGCAACTACTCATCGGATTCATCTTCGCCCTCATCATTGCCTTTCTCGCGTATCGCGCGCACAGTTTAAATAAAAGCGGAGCGATCGCCGCGACTATTACTGGCTCTATCATCTTCGGAATTGGCGGCTGGCAATGGGCTATTTTATTGCTGACATTTTTCATTACCTCCTCTATATTAAGCCGCTCATTCAAAAAAAACAAACAAGGTCTCAATGAAAAATTTTCAAAAGGCCACGAACGTGACGCGGGGCAGGTTTTTGGGAATGGAGGCATCGCCACACTATTCGCCGCGCTCCATTTCTTTTTCCCTGAATCAACCCTCCCGTGGGTCGGATTCGCCACCGCGCTCGCCGCAGTCAACGCCGATACGTGGGCAACCGAGTTGGGCGTGCTGAATCCGCATCCACCGCGCATCATTACGAATTTAAAAAATATTGTGGAAAAAGGCACCTCAGGCGGAATCTCATTCATTGGCACTCTCGCGGCTTTGGCAGGTTCAGCCTTAATTGGTATTTTCGCCGCATTCCTCCACCCGACGCCTGATTCTGTTTCGATATTCATCATCATCACCATAGCCGGACTCGCTGGCGCACTCTTTGACTCTTTGCTCGGCGCGACGGTACAAGCCATGTATTTTTGCCCCAAAGATAATAAAGAGACCGAGAAACATCCGCTGCACACCTGCGGCACGCCCACAACTTTAATCCGCGGCTGGAGTTGGCTCACGAATGACTGGGTCAATTTTGCGTGCGGCGCATTTGGGGTATTCACCTATCTTTTGATCAAAGGACTCTTCTAACAGGGGAAGAAGCTCAACGCACTCAAAGAGGCAGGCATCAGCTACATTTCATTCTCGCCTCTCGCGCAGGGCTTACGCAAGCCCACAAGAACTATCACGAATTTCGTAATTCCTTTTACTATCCTCTCCAAATCTTGAAATCCTTCAACCCTGAGTCTCCTAAAAATTCGCGCACAATCGAATTCGCTGGGATCAAATTCATATCCAATGGCAGGAACCATTCAAGGAAGGCCAGCAATCTTCGCGCTTCGATATACTCTGGGGCGCGGTATTGCACCTGCCTAAGCAAAGGTTCAGCAAACGCTTTGAGCGCAGAAAGTTCATACACCAACGCAGAATTGAACATCACATCCGCATTTTCCTGATAGGGGAAGATGTGCCGCTTCTCGCCGCGGCGGACAGACTCCCAGCGACTGATAGTCTGCGTGGCAGAATATCCACGCTCGCGCGCATCGCGCACTATTCGCCGAATGAGACGCGTATCGGTGGTCGAAACTCTATTATGGCGGTCGAGGTTGAGTTGTGTCAGGGCAGAGACATAAACTCGAAAGGCCGCATCAGTCAAATGGGCGGGAATGAGGCGCGGGTTCATCCCATGAATGCCTTCGAGGATAAGTGGTTGTCCGTCTTTTAATTGGACGGTCTCACCGATTTCGCTCATCCCAGATTTGAAATTGTAGCGTGGCATTTGGACTTTTTCACCGCTGAGAATTTTTTCGATATCCTGCGCGAGGCGGGTTAGATTCAACGCTTCAAGGTTTTCAAAATCAGGTTTGCCATCTTCGCCGAGCGGAGTCTTTTCGCGGTCTATAAAATAATTATCAAGCTCAAGCGGATAAGGCGAAACACCGCGCGCAAGCAATTGAATCGCAAGGCGGCGTGACGAAGTAGTTTTGCCTGAGGAGGATGGACCGGCAATTAGTATAATACGTGAATTTTTTTGCGCGATCTGTTGCGCAATATCTGCGACATTTTGTTCATGAAGCGCTTCCGAAACCAGCACGATCTCATCCGCGCGACCCGCTTCAATGGCGTCGTTAAGTGCGCCGACATTATCAATAGCGAGATGCGTCAACCAATTTCCATATTGACGAAAGGTACTTAATAATTTTGGGTAGTCACCCATTGGCTCAAGCTGCATGGGCGCATGACGACGCGGGAATTGAATGGTGAATCCACCGTTGATAAGATTTAAATCGAACCAGCGCAAATATCCAGTGGATGGAACCATGTAGCCGTGCATGTAATCCATTTGATCATTGAGGCTATATAGCGTAACGTAATCTTTATGACGGTGCGAAAATAAACGAGCTTTATCTTCGTAACCAAGCTGCCTGAAATATTGAATGGCTTCCTGAATGGGGATTTGCTTGCGTTCAAATGATTGGTTTTTATCCACAAATTTATTCATGTGGACTTTAATCGAATCAAGTTCCTTTCGCGTCAATACGATATCCCCCGTTACCTGACAGTAAAACCCGCCCGATGAAACAGAATGATCAATGGTAAGTTTACTTTTGGGGAAAAGATTTGCGAAAACAATTTCAAGCAGAAAGATAAGCGAACGCCGATAAATGCGCGCGCCATCGGCTGTGTCCATGGTGACAGGCGTGCAATGTGATTCGGTCTCTATTTTATAAGTTAGTTCGTGAATTTCATTATTGATGATCGCGGCGACAATGGGCGCGCTAAAATCATTCTTGACCATTTGTAGGAAATCCCCCACTTGCGCTCCCCGCAGGCCAGAGAGTACACGGCCATCAGAAAGATGGAGTTCGACATTTTTATTTGGTTGAACGATTTTAATTGGCATGTTTTTTTGTTGTCAAAGGTTACTGCTCGAAAGTTGAAGGTCAAGCCGACTTATGACCTTTGACTTTCGACAAAAGCTTTTCTGGTTGATTTGCGTACTCTTCCAGTGGAATTTCTTTATTTGTCAAAGCCAGAAGTGTATCGGTGAGCAGTTCGTTGACAGGCGTGGAGATGTTGAATTCCTTGCCGGCGTGCACCACCGCGCCATGCAAATATTCCACTTCACTTTGGCCGCGGCCTGAATACAAGTCAATGTGAAAGGAGGGCATCTTCGCGCCCCGTCCGCTGCCAGCGGCGCGCGCGAGGAATGGCTTGGAAAGCCAGAGCGGCAGTTTCGTGGCAAAAGCCAGCGCTTTGACAGGCGTGCCGGGCAGATCAGTCACCTGTAATTTTTGGGCTGCCATTACCGCAAGGCATTCTCTCAACATTTCAATTTCAAGTTTATATAATTTTTTGTTCGAAAAAACCTGCGCGGCGGTCATATTCAAAATTGCAGAGGATGGGTTGGCAATCAGGTTGGTGAGCATCTTAGACCATTTCATCCCGTGTGGTTCGGGATACAAACGACTCTTCAGAAATGCAGCATCCAAGGCCGAGACTAGTTTCTCTGAAAGCGGATTCCCTGCCGCGACGCCGACACCCCGTAGTTTTTCCAGAACAATATCACCTGCGCCACGACGACCGATGGCAGTGGTCACCGTGCCATAGATGACCTTATCCGCGCCAAGTGCCTGCGCAATGGATTGTTCATTTTCCACACCGTTGGAGAGGCAAAGCATGGGCGGAAGTTTATCGGCGAAGGGTTTCATCCCTTCCAACGCGGCGGCGGTGTCGAAAGATTTTAATGCGAAGAGCGCAACATCAAATGGGCCGAATCTTAAAGCATCTTCCAGCGATGGTTCAATGACAAAGGATCGTGATTCAATCACAAAAACTTCTTTTGTATTTCGTCTTTCATCAACCGTGAGATCGAGTCGCAATCCACGTTCACGCAGTTCAGTGACCATTTTGGGTTGTTCCACAAAGACGACATTATGTCCCGCCAGAATCAGCGAACCGCCATAGTATGTGCCGATCGCTCCCGCGCCGAAAACAAGCACATTTAACTTTTCAGATGTTTTTATTGCAGTTATGGATGATTGCAAAGTTGCCTCTTAAAAAAATAATTTTTCAGGCATATTTTCTAAACCTGTACCTAATCTACTTGTCCACGCTCTAATCCGCATCTTTCCAATGTTCGTGATCATTGAGTCTGTCAATCGCCCAGCGGTGTTGATGCGGATAATACATCAACTGCGCGAATGCGGTATTGCCAAAACGGAAGCGGGTGCCCGCGTTGTTGGCTTGCGGAGCAACTCCGGTCACCGCGTGCATGAATTGGTTCAAGAGGCCGCCGTGCGAAACGATCAAATATCTGGCGGGTTCGCGTTTTAATAAACTTTGCAAAGCCTGGCCTGCGCGCAGGAACAATTCCCAATCTCCTTCGCCATCGCCGCCCACTGGATCATACGGCGTGCTGAATTGAGATTGTGTGAAGTTCTGGCGGACTTCATGGGCTGTGAGTCCTGAGAAGTCGCCATTATCGCGTTCAAGCCAGAGCGGTTCAAATTCAATAGTCACATTGAGCGCCGAAGCTATGATCTCGGCTGTCTCTTTTGTACGCACCAGCGGGCTGGCGATGACGAGGTCAAATTTTACTCTTTCATTTTTCCAACGGACAGCCAGCGCGCGCGCCTGCGCGCGGCCTGTATCTGTAAGCGGATAATCTGCCTGTCCCTGCCAGCGCGATTCGGCATTTCCGACAGATTCGCCATGACGCATTAATGTGATATGAAAAGGTTGAGGTCTATCCTCCATTTTTCTTATCCCCTGTTATCAAGTAAATTGGGCGGCGTTTAACTTCCTGAAAAATGTATCCAACATAAACGCCGATAAACCCAAGCAAGATCATGATGATGCCGCTTGCGATCAGCACCACGCCCATCAACGAACTCCAACCCGCAACGATCCGTTCTGTGTTTCCTGTCAGCCACAAAGTTAACACGTAGATGAGCTGCACCGCAGCCAGGACAAAGAATCCGAGGCCTGCGCTTAATCCAATATATAACGGGGCAAGAGAAAAAGAGAAGATCGCATCCGATGCCAGGCGGATCATTTTGCCAAGTGAATATTTTGATTTCCCGCCAACGCGAGCTGGCTCGTGATAAGGCAGGATGACGCTGGAGTATCCCATCCATGAAATCATGCCGCGGAGAAAACGATGATACTCATGCATGGAGCGCAATCCGTCGAGCGCGTTTTTCGACAACGCGCGGAAATCTGCAGCGCCTTGCAAAACTTGTGTGCCGCTGATGATATTGATCAAACGATAAAATAGATTGGAGGTGATTTTTTTGAACGATATGGAACTCTCATCTCGCGCAGCGATGCGCTGTGCCTGGACGATGTCGAATCCCTGTTCGATGAGTTTGATCATCTGCGGGATCATCGCAGGCGGATGCTGTCCGTCGCCGTCCATGGTGATGACCAGGTCGCCGCGTGAGGCATCCAAGCCGGCTGTCAGCGCGGCTTGATGCCCAAAGTTTCGGCTGAGTTGGAGCAGGGAAATGCGCGGGTCGCCGTCCGCTATTTTTCGGAGCGCGCCAACTGTCCCGTCGTTTGAACCGTCGTCTACGTAAATGAATTTAAAATCGTATGGGAGAGAATCCACTACAGCACGAACTTGCGCGTGGGTTTGTTCCACGACGCCGGCCTCGTTATAGATGGGGATGACCAGATCAACCTGGGTTTTACGCTTTGGAGACACGCAGGAATTTTACCATGCGCTTCACAGCTTGACCCCGTGCCTGTCGCTCAGCAAATGGAGAGTGCGTGCCATCTCTGCATTTCTCTGCTCCTCATCCCAGTTGAGAGATTCGCCTAGAATTTCAGCAAGTTCGAGAATGATATCCTTTGTAAGACGGCCTAGCATGGCAAGCATCGTGCGCCGCAATATAAGGTCATCCAAATGACGAACCTTTTCGTATTGCACAAGGAATATGATCTCGCGGCGCGTGTAGGTTGGCAAAGAATTGAGCGGCGAATCTGCGGCGCGCATCATGAAATCTGCGACGGTTTGTGTGCGTGTGCCATATCTTTTGAATAATTGCTCAAGATGATCTTTATTAAAACCTGTCCACGCAGCCAGGCTTTCGATGTGTTTCCTATGATCTTCTTCGTTTTTTGGATAGCCTCGCCCCCCGCCGATAGCCAATTCACTTGTAGATTTTTGCCGGCTAAGATTTAGAAAATTCAAGGCCTTATCTGTTACCAGTTCACTGAATGCGCGAAAGGAGGTCCATTTGCCGCCGACCAGCGAGTAGATGGGGAAGTTCAAATTGGTCCAGTCACCGTTCAATACTTCAATATGATGATCGCGGCTATATTGACCTGTGGTTTTCGCGCCGCTGCTTCCCAGTGGACGCACACCCGTAAACCGAAACACGATCTGCGCGCGGGTCACTTTGATGGTTGGGAAAACGTGCGCGATCAGTTCAAGAAAATAATCGACTTCTTCATCCGTGCAGCGCACATCATCGGGATTTTCGATCTTGATATCTGATGTGCCAAGCAAGACGCGATCATGCAGTGGGAAGATAAGCACAATGCGCCCATCTTTATTCTCGAAGAAGAATTCATTTCCACCGATGGCAGTGCGCAGTTCAGGATTATCCAGGACGATATGAGAACCTTTTGTGCCGCCCAAATATCGCGTGGATAAACCAAGACTGCGATTGGTCAGATCGATCCACGGGCCGGCGGCGTTAATAACCAGTTTCGGATGAACTTCAAAAGTTTCACCACTCAACTCATCGCGCAGGGTGATCGTATCTTTTTCGCCGCTGACCATGCTGACATAATTCAAAGCGCGCGCATTGGGGTTCTCCGCCTCGGCATCCAAAACAAGCTCAAGCGCGAGCCGCTCAGGATTCGATATCAAGCCGTCATAATAGACGGCGGTGTTGGCGATCTCGGGGTTCAGGCGATTCCAGCGTTTCAGCGATTGGGCGCGAGAGAAAAATTTATGGCGCGGCACAGTGCGAGTCTGGCCTGTGTAGGCATCATACATCATCAAGCCAAGTTTTATAATGACAGACCCGCGCTCCGAAGGTTTATCAAGCCATCCCAAAAATTTTAGCGGCGCATTGAGCAATCCAGAAAAATATTTAAACATCGGAATGGTCGTCGGCAGCGGGCTGACAATGTGTGGGGCGTTCTGGATCATGCGGTTACGTTCGCGCACTGCTTCGCGGACCAAACGAAACTCTCCATTTTCCAGATATCGGATTCCGCCATGCGCCATGTGTGAAGATGCCGCGCTCGCGCCCGAGCAAAAATCTGCGCGGTCAACAAGTAACACGTCCACACTGTTGAGCGTCAGATCACGGAAAGTCCCAATGCCATTGATGCCCGCGCCAACGATCAGCACAGAGACTTCGGGGTTATTTTTTATCTGAGCAAGAATTTCGTTTCGGTTCATTTTTTATCCAGGCTTCTGAAATCAGTGATCGGCTTTCAATCTTCGGATTCCAACTTTCGACAATTTTATTCAACCCAATCAAACGTGCGGGTGACAGCTTTCTTCCATCCTGAGTATAAACCCTCACGCTGGTTTGAGGACATTTTAGGAATCCACTGTTTATCCACGCCCCAGTTGACGCGTAATTCATCGTAGTTTTTCCAAAAGCCAACAGCGAGTCCTGCCGCGTAAGCTGCTCCCAGCGCAGTGGTCTCTGCTACTTTGGGACGCACAACTGGCACATCCAAAATATCGGATTGGAACTGCATCAGCAATTCATTGAAAACCATTCCCCCATCGACTTTAAGCGTGGTCAATTTCACACCCGAATCTGCTTCCATGGCATCCAGCACTTCGCAGGTCTGATACGCGGTCGCTTCCAGAGCGGCCCTTGCAATGTGACCCTTGTTCACATAGCGGGTCATGCCCACAATCGCGCCGCGCGCGTCAGATTTCCAATATGGGGCGAATAAGCCAGAAAATGCAGGGACAAAATAAATGCCGCCGCTATCTTCCACGGTTTGTGCCAGCGTTTCAACATCTGAGGATTTTTCGATGATCCCTAAGTTGTCGCGCAACCATTGGACTAATGAGCCGGTTACCGCAATTGAACCTTCGAGGGCGTAGACGGCTTTTTGATTCCCGATCTTATATCCAAGCGTTGTCAGCAACCCCGATTTTGAAGGCACGGGAATTTCGCCCATGTTCATCAACATGAAACAGCCCGTCCCGTAGGTGTTCTTGGCTTCGCCCGCGCTGAAACATGTTTGACCAAAAAGCGCTGCCTGCTGGTCGCCCAGATCGCCTGCAACAGGCACGCCTTCCAAAATTATTTTCGCCGCGCCATAAATCTCTGACGATGATCTGATCTCTGGCAGAATCGCGCGCGGAATATTGAGCAGATTCAGGATGTCAGTGTCCCAATCCAATGTATGCAGATTCATGAGCAGTGTCCGCGAAGCATTGGTCACATCGGTGAAGTGCGCGCCCGTTAAATTCCAGATGATCCATGAGTCAATATTACCGAATGCCAGCTCCCCTTTTTCGGCTTTGACGCGCGCGCCATCCACGTTATCAAGAATCCATTTTATTTTGGGGCCTGAAAAATATGTAGCCAATGGCAAACCTGTTTTTTCACGCAGACGATCCTGCCCGCCATCTTTAGCCAACTCGTTACAAAGAATATCTGTGCGGGTATCCTGCCAGACAATGGCATTGTAGACTGGCTTGCCCGTGGATTTATCCCACACAACCGTTGTCTCGCGTTGATTTGTAACTCCAATGGCAGCAATGTCAGCTGGCTGAATCCCGCTCTCGTGCAGCGCACCTATCATCACTTCCTGCGTGCGCGCCCAAATCTCCAGCGGATCATGTTCCACCCAGCCAGGTTTTGGGAAAATTTGTTGATGTTCTTTTTGGTTAACTGCGATCACAATTCCGCTATGATCGAATATCATAAAGCGGGTACTGGTTGTTCCCTGATCAATTGCGGCGACATATTTTTTCATGGCTTATCTCCATTCCGTAATTGTAAAACAAAAACACAGAAATCCAAAATGATAAACCGCCTGACCCATATTCCATAAAAAAGCATCCCCGTCAAATTGGCGGGGATGCTTCGGCTTTCGATTATTTGACAATCAACTTTATTTTTTCGCCTTCACTGGAATTACTTCCTCTTCAACGAGATCATCCTCGTCCATAATGATCTCATCATCAAAATCCTCTTCTGGTTTGGTGAAGAATTTGAACAGAAGCGCAGCGAATGTTGAGCCAAGCAACGGTCCCAGCAGATAGATCAAATAGGTGTAAACATTTGTAATATCAGGCTTGGAAAAAATTGCGGTCCCAAATGTGCGCGCAGGATTCAGGGAAGCACCCGTGAACGGCCCGCCAACCAGAATGGCGATGGTGAGCGTCATACCAATCGCCCAGCCTGCAAATTGACCGGCCTTTCCATCAACAGCCGCGTGCAAAATCGTATTGACCAGAAAGAAAGTTAAGATCGCTTCAACTATCATCGCCAACACAGGCGCCTTGTCTGTAAGCACACCAATGGTCGCGCCAGCTTCGATGGTAAGGGTAGGATCAACAGCATTCAACATGGTTTTTAGTAAAAAAGCCGCCAGGATTGCACCCGCGAATTGTGCGATCCAATAAAAGACAGCCTGTGCCCATTTGATGGTGCCATTCAACGCGAGGCCAAAGGTTACAGCGGGGTTAACGTGCGAACCAGAAATATGCCCATAAGCATACGCAAACACCGCCAGCGTAAGCCCATGTGCAAGAGCAACGCCAAGGAGCCCAGCATTGACGATCCCTGCGCCTGCGCCAATGAACACCAGAGCAAATGTTCCGATAAACTCAGCAAGAAATACTTTCATGTTAAACATCATTTTTCTCCAAAGATAAGATTTGAGGAAT
The DNA here is from genome assembly GCA_026390015.1 of Chloroflexota bacterium. GTDB lineage: Bacteria > Chloroflexota > Anaerolineae > Anaerolineales > Villigracilaceae > Villigracilis. The sequence continues at coordinate 34,139 of JAPLGS010000099.1, forward strand.
ATAACCCACTAAAACTGGAAAAGATGCTAAATTTGCAAAGCTTACCAATCTCGTGTGCCAGCCAAAAAGGATTTACCCGACATGCTCTTCCTGCCCGCCGGTTGGATTTCATCCAGCACCAACGCGCCCTCAGCGGATTGAACAGCGGGTCTGCCGTCAACGATAAACCTGCTCCCGCTGGGCAGGCCTTTCTCCACGCTAACAGTGGAGGCGCGCAACACTTTGAGCGGATTCCCCTTCCACTCGAGCCACGCGCCCGGCCATGGATTCATCGCCCGCACCCGCCGCTCCAACTCAACAGCAGAATGTGTAAAGTCCAGCAAACCATCCTCTTTCTTTAACATGGGGGCATAGGTCGCGCCATCTTCAGGCTGTGCTTGTGGAATTAATTTTCCAGAAAAATAATCGGGCAGGGTTTCGATAAGTAGATCAGCCCCAAGCTGGGATAATGCCTGAAGCGCCGAATCAGTTGTCAGGTCTGAAGCGAGGCGCATGGATTTCATCGCGAGCATCGGACCTGTATCGAGTCCCACATCCATTTTCATAATGGTCACGCCAATCTCTTCATCCCCGGCCAATATTGCGGCATTGATAGGAGCCGCGCCGCGCCAGCGTGGCAGCAGCGAAGCATGCACATTGATACATCCATAACGCGGCATTTCCAAAACATCCTTTTTGAGGATTTGACCAAACGCGGCGACCACGATCAATTCAGGATCCCACGCGCGGAGTTGTTCCAGCGCTTCAGGCGCGCGCAATTTTTCAGGCTGCATGATTGGAATATTCAATTCAAGCGCGAGAGTTTTCACAGGCGGCGATTTTAGTTCACGGCCACGCCCCGAGGCGCGGTCTGGCTGTGTGATGACACCGACAACATGATATGATTTTGCCAATTTGGAAAGTGTTGGCAAGGCAAAATCGGGTGACCCCATGAATACGATTCGAATGGACATTTGTTGATTTTACCTTAACTGTACTCATGGATGGATTTATGTCTGGTTGCAAGTTAGCGGGATTGGTTGTAAAATACTTCAAATTCAAACCAAACTATTCGGAGGAATAAATTATGTCTCAAGAACCAATGTCCCCAGAGATCACCAGCGATGACAAGTTATGGGCAATGCTCGGTTATGTCATTCCCATCATCGCTCTCGTCGTTCTTTTCATGGAAGATAAGAAGAACCGCCCTTACATTAAATTCAATGCGGTTCAATCATTAGTTGCAACTGTTGTACTCTCCATTCTCTCAACTGTCACTTGTGGCTTTGGCGCCGTTCTCTTCCTCATTATGCTTTGGTGGGCTTATCAGGCTTATCAAGGACAGGATGTGAAGATCCCGATGGTCAGCGACTTTATTCGCAATCAGGGTTGGGGATAATTTATTCTGCTTATAATAAAAAAGGCTCGCGGTTCGCCGCGAGCCTTTTTTATTTAATTTTTTAATTTCATCAATTCACGGAATACTTCCTGCCAGATCAGAGCCGAGCCTGATCTCAATATCAACTGATTGAGTGGGATCAGAATCGAATCTAATCTGGTTGCTGGGAATTCCAAAAACAGCCTGCAAATATCTCAAAGTATATACTTTGGGACCATACACAATAACAACTGTTGAACTATAGGTATTATCTGCCGCGCCAACTTCGGTCACATTCATGCCTTGAGATTGGAAGTATTGTCCCGCGCGCTGATCAAGCCCAGGCGTGAAAGTACCATCCACAATGCGGACGCGCGCTTCCTCGGCGCGCATCAACGAAGCGGGGTCGCCTTGCGCCATGGGGCTGAGGGGTCCCGTCGACGTAAATATCTCATCACGCAAGACACGGATCTTGTCTGTGATCGGTTTCAAAACGCTGGCATTCTCTCCTCCCAGGATCACATTATCAGTCGAAACCATGGTCGTGTCGATTACACCTGTTTTAATGCTTTCGCGTGAAATATCCTTGCCCAGCACTGCCAGCTTGATGGCATCTTCAAGCGCCATATTAGTGTGAATACCATAGGAAAGTTCCTGGAACATTTGAGGGGCTTGAGCGATCAAGGATGGGAAAACCGCCGGGTCAAATATCTTTTTCTGCATTGCTAGGATCACTTCTTGTTGACGTTTGGCGCGGTCAAAATCGCCACCCGAAGTATGGCGATTACGGGCATAAGCCAATACCTTCCAGCCCTGACAAAGCGGCCTTGGGCTACCTGGTGTAATTTTATAATGATCGGTGCCTGAACCAATTGGATCGAGGATCATAACTTCTGAAGGACTGACTTCGATACAGCCAAGCCTATTAACAATTTTAGTGAATACAACAAAATCAACCTGTAAATAATAATCCACTGGAACGCCGATAAATTGCGAAACGGTTTTCATGGCAAGGCCAGCGCCGCCGCCGGGTAATTTTGCTCCTTCACCGTCAAAATACGCAGTGTTGATACGGCTGTATCCAAAACCAGGAATATTCACAAACATGTCGCGCGGAATGGATAACATACCGGCTGTTTTGCTAATTGGATCAATGGTAGCCAATATCATTGTGTCAGAGCGCGGCGGGCCACTTTGTCCAATATCACGTTCATCCAAACCAATGAAAAGAATATTGATGCGGCTGGCGCCATCCCAGGCAGGCGGCAAAATGGCTTCAGGGATAACCTCTGGTATGGGCGGAGGTAATTCACTTGTAGCAATAGGCGTGCCTTCGGGATTAAATATTATGGGAGTATTCGGGTTATTCGCACAAGTGGCGAGACGCTCACCCGGCAGATCTGTGAGAGACCAGCAGGCGGTAAGATTACGCACAAAGATAAAAGCGCCAATGCCTAAAACTAATGTCACTCCCCAAAAAATTATCGGCCCAACTGATAGTTTAGGAAATTTTAATTTCTTCGAAAATTCAGATCGATTCATTTTTGTCCAACCTCAGGGCTTCATGTATACCATGTCCAGCCCAAGTCGTTCCAAGCCTTCCTGCGCCCAATATTGCAAAACAGCAGATTCTTCACTGAGCGATTTCATCAGAACAGGGATTGCGCGATGATCGCGGATCTCAGACAGTGCTCGCAGAGCAATAAGGCGGATGCCTATCGGCGCTTCGTTTTTCATGACCTCAAGCAGGCTCGGCACCGAAGGGCTTCCAATTTTCGCGAGAGCATTTCCAGCCAGCCCCGCTGTCAGAGAATCTTCGTCTGCAAGAGTTTTGATCAAGGCGGTCACCGCGCTTTCGTGCGGGTGATTACACAGTGCCAACGCGGCAGCGGCTCGTACTTCCGGCGCTGAGTCGCTGAGGAGCGGGATCAGGTCAAGGGTTAAAGTATGAGGCGATGCGGCCAAGGCACGCACAGCCCACCAGCGAGAATCCACTTCATCGGCGCGAGTCAAATCCAATAATGCTGACATGACCTCCAGTCCCAAAGCGGTGATGGCTGGAATGGAATTCTCTGCGCGGGTGTCGTCTCCACTGGTTAATTCAGCCAGCAGGTCTTGCATATTTATTTGGCGGGCGGAGGGATGGGCAGTGCGTCCTGCGCGGTGTTGACCCACTTATCGCCTTCGTCTATCAACATCACGGGAATGTCATCCACGATGGGGTATTTGCGGCCGCAATCCTGGCAAATGAGCCAGGTGTCTTTGTGTAAAACCAGGTTGCCTTGTTTTTCGCGCACACAATTTGGGCAACGTAAAATTTCAAGCAGTTCTGAGCTAACCATATTTATCTCCTTTTACTGAAAAAGATTGTACCATGCGAAAAAGAGCTATATCGGGAGATTTTGCTCTCCAATTTTATGTATTCGGTGAAAGACAAAGGCCTTCTTTTTTGGCTTTCTTCTCAGGGTTTTCTGTCTCGGGCCCGTACTGACAGACTGCCTGCCAGGGTTGGTAATGCGTTTGAAATTGATCGGAAAAATAGATCTGGCCATTGATCCAAACGGTTCGGGTTACATTTACATCTGCGCCTTGAGCGGCATGATCCACTTCTTTGATCTGGTTCTTATTAAAATCGGGGTTTTCTTCAAAGGCTGGTTCGGGCGGCGGAACAGTATTGGAGGGGCCAGTCGTATCCCAGGTGATGCTGCGTCCATCAGAGGTGGAATAAAGTTTCCAGGTAATGGTGCGCGCGGCAACATCCACATAGGTTTCCATCAATAACCAGGATGATGTATCGTTCTTGAATTTGAAATCCACAAGCGGGAAAAATACGGTTGCGTCCATGCCAGCTAGAGTGGAATCAACTGAGCCGCTGGCATCCATTTCATAATAAGAAACGCGATAGGCGTGGGAATATCTTTCAATGACAGGAAAGCCCGCGAAGAAAACAGTCCGAAAAAGAGTGGTGCTCACCTGGCACACTCCGCCGCCGACGCCTTTGATAGTGCGCCCGCCGTAAATGATGAGCGCTTCTGCGAATCCATTTTCAAGGCTGACATCACCAAGCACACTGCCCATGGAAAAGGTTTCGCCCGGCGCGACGAGCAATCCATGATAACGCGCGGCGGCGGCAACTATGTTTTGGATGCGCGCATCGCTGGAGCCGTAGAAGTAGGTGGTTTGTTGTTGGATAAGCTGAGTGACGCCTATTTCTGCGCCGCTAGCTGTATCGGCGACAGCAGGCTGCTGCTCGGTGACAGAGAGCGCAATAGTGTGTTCACCGCGTGCAAGGCCGTTATTGATGGCGACAATACTGGCTTCCACATCCATCGAGCGACCGATCCTGGATGCTGAAATGGGTTCGATCTGACCGGTAGCATTGTTGAAAATAAAACGCGCATTTTCAGGTTGACGATCTACAAAGGTTTTAATTTCTGCCAAGGTCTGGCGTAAGGCAGTGGGATTCAATCCAACTTGCATTTGTGATTTACCGTTTACATCAACGACATCCACACCGAGCATGTTCGCGATCACAGGAACATCGTACGTCCACGGACCGGGATCGCCCTCACGATAATTTGGAATGGCAATGGTCAACGGCTGGCTGAGAATTCCACGCGCAGCCTCAGCTTGAGAGGAGACATCCAACAATTTAGGCGCGGCTTCCTGAATGACGAGAGGCACTTCCCCGTCGCGGAAGGATTGCAATTGCGCGCCGAGATAAACAAGCGTCTCATCGAGATTGATCAATCTCCCGACCTGACCGGGTTGGGCAGTCACATTCGTCCCTTCCAAATGCAGGCTGGCTTCCACAACTGGCAGATCGACTTGCGTTGCAATATTTTGTAAATAGTTATAAGCCACACGCTGATCAAAAATAACGACCGGCGCCACATCCGACCCAAATCCGCGGGCGCTGATCTGCCCGGCAAGCGCGCCGAACAAACCGCCGGAACGGCCAACTCCATAAGCGGCCAATGCGCTGGCGGATGGGTCAAAGACCATGCCTAATTCAGAAGGAGGTACGACCCATATTTTTTCGACGGCGCGAAATAATATTTTGCCGGTATTGGAATAAGAAAGGGTCTGGCTCAATTTGAGCACAGCCTCGTTGCGGGACAGACCGGAAAGATCCACACCTGCGACAGAAATGCCGGGGAAGATACGTCCGGCATAAATAAGTTGATAGCCCAAAGTCCAGGTGATGATAATGGCGGCGAAAAGTCCAAATCCGCCGACCAGTACAGCGAGGATCTGGCGTGGCAGATCGCGGCGAGAGATACGTTTTGAGTTCATGGTAAAGGATTATAACGAAAAATCCGCTTACTTTGTGACAGGTATATAAGTTATAAGTTTGGGATCAGAAAATTATCCGAAAACGGAGCTCGAAGATAAGTCCACATTTCAGGAGATGAAATTTTCACGGTACAATCTGAAAACTTTAGAGGAGCCAAAAATGAGCGAAGAACAAATTCCGCAAGAATCCATTGAGATACCCATTGAAGAAACATTGCAAGAACCTTCCAAGTTAAACTGGAGAACCTGGCTCGCAGTCGGTGGCTTTGTAATATTTCTATGCGCGGCGGTCTTTGTGAGCGCGTTGATCTTTGTCGGCCCAAAATTCGTTCAGCGCTTTGTTCCTGAAAAAGTTCAGGTTTCGGAAAATCTGCCACCCTTGGAGGTACAAAGCAACAGCATGGGGAATCCGAATGCGCCGATACACATTATTGAATATGGTGATTTTCAATGTCCATTTTGCCTTAAGTTCTGGAGCGAGACCGAACCTCAAATGATCGAAGAATATGTCAACACCGGCAAAGTCTTTTTTGAATATCGGTCTGTCGGCGCATTCCTTGGACCTGAATCAGGCTGGGCGGCGCAGGGCGCATATTGCGCGGGAGATCAAAATAAATTCTGGGAATATCACGATACACTCTTCGCCAATTGGACCGGTGAAAATGTGGGAGATTTTACACAGGATAAGCTGATCAAATATGCGAAGGCGCTTGATCTGAATATGGAGGAGTTCGAATCCTGCATCAGCGCGGAAAAACACAAAGGGACAGTGGATCAGGATGCGGCGCAGGCTGAGGCGGATGGAGTCCACGCGACCCCGACCTTTTTCATCAACGGAATTATATACGAAGGCGCGCTGCCTTTCCACGCGCTAAAATATATTATTGACCAGGCTTTGAATGGGGATTTAGACAAACAAAGTGGATGACGCTTATAATACAAGTATGAAATCAACCGGCATCCATTTTCAAAATGAGAAATTCACGCTGATCCATGATGATGTTTTGACCACCTCGCGCGTCGAAGATAACAGCGTGGATCTTGTGGTTACATCTCCGCCGTATAACGTGGATATTCAATATAATTCGCACAAGGATGATGTTTCCTATGCAGATTATTTGGATTTCAGCAAAAAATGGATGGCGCGCTGTTTTGCGTGGTTGAAAGAAGACGGGCGTTTTTGTTTGAACGTTCCGCTTGATAAAAATAAAGGCGGTCAACAAAGTGTAGGCGCAGACTTGACGACGATCGCGAAAGAAGTTGGCTTTCATTATCATTCCACGATCGTTTGGAACGAAGGAAATATCTCTCGAAGAACTGCCTGGGGCTCATGGAAGAGCGCCTCAGCGCCCTATGTGATCGCGCCCGTTGAATTGATCGTTGTACTTTATAAAGACAAATGGAAAAAAACAAGCGGTAGTAAGATCTCTGATATTGAGCGGCAAGAATTTATGGATTGGACAAACGGCTTATGGACATTCAACGGTGAAAGCAAAAAAAGGATCGGTCACCCCGCACCCTTTCCCATTGAACTGCCGCGCAGATGTGTGAAACTCTTTAGTTATGTAGACGATATCGTGCTCGATCCCTTCAGCGGAAGTGGAACGACGCTGATTGCCGCCATCTCCAACAACCGGAAAGGTATTGGCATTGATGTGGACAAAAAATATTGCGAACTTGCGCGTAAACGCATTTTTGAAAGCACAGCAGACCCGCACATTGAAATTTCAAAAAAGAAGAAATAAACATGCAAAACGCCAACTCCCGTAATCGCTTTGATAAAAAAGACTCGCTCGAGTTGGAAGAAAGAGCTGAAGCGTGTTTCGCTGAAATCGCGCGTCGCTCAGGATGGAAAATTTCGGCATCATCCAAAGCTGAAAATATTGATGAGCATTGGGATTTTCACATCGTAAACGGGGAAGAGAATTTCAAGGTTGAAGTAAAGAGCGCGAAACGCGTTCACAGAAATGATGCCGGAATACAATTCGAATTTACGTGGGTGGAGATACACGGCGTTCGCCCAAACGACACGGGCTGGTTGTTCGGCAAAGCGAACTTGATCGCATTTGAGAAACAAAATTCATTCATCTTAGTCAAACGGCTGGATTTGCTTGCGTTGGTGAATAAAAAAGTAAATTTTGTGGCAAAGGTCCACGACCCGCAAGAGGCACTCTATAAAATTTACAGACGCGATGGGCGCAAGGATAAATTGACATTACTCACCGCCAGCGATATCGAAGATATCAAATTTATGGAATTGGAAAAGGATAAAAAATAATTGGCATGAAAAAAATTATCGCGACGATCGTCATCTTCATGCTGACAGCCTGCTCCCCCTCATTCACCGCGACTCTTTCATCAACCGCTGTGCAATTGACAGCGCTGCCGTCAGACACGCCAACTCCATTTCCTACATCCACATTCACGCCAGTCCCACCTACAGATGCGCCGACGCAAACGCTCACCGCTACCGCGATCCCATTTGTAGAAAGCTTGAAGGCCTCCGTCACCACAGATCTGCTTAGTTGCCGCTACGGGCCCGGCCCGGAATATTTATATTTATTTGCCTTCAAAAAAGGGGCGAACATAAAACTCATTGGCCGAGCCGAAGGAAATAATTGGCTTTTGGTGGAGAATGAACCTCAAACGTGTTGGATCAATTCAAAATTCGTTGAAATAATGGGCGATCAACAAACACTCAAATCTGTATACCCCGCCGGATTTACACTCATTGTCTCACCTTATTATGGACCCACAACTGTGCTGAGTGCGAAGCGCCAAGGAGATAAAATTACCATAAGCTGGGTGGATGTACCTGTCAGCCCGGGGAAGTATGAAGACGAAAATATGTTCCCCTATATCATTGAAGTGTGGCGTTGCGAGAATGGTGAGATCCTCTTTGACCCGCTTGTCTCCAGATTGCCTTTTATCACCTTTGTAGACCAAGCGGATTGTAATGCGCCTTCACATGGGCGGGTGTATGTACAGGAAAAACATGGTTATGCCGGTCCCGCTGAAATCCCCTGGCCGGTACCGTAGAACTTATCCACAGGTTTGAGAGATTAAAATAAGACCTCCGAGCTTATAAGCTTGGAGGTCTTATTGGCTCCTTGCCTAGGACTTGAACCTAGAACCTAGCGGTTAACAGCCGCTCGCTCTGCCAATTGAGCTAGCAAGGAATGCGACCGACATTATACGGGTCTGTATGGGGAATGTCAAGGTAAGATTAAAAATGTTGATTTAATATATTACAATCCTGTCATGATCGAAATTAATCCATCCCTTTATGATCTGATCGGCGGCGAAATAGGCTTGCGCTCGCTGATTGATCGATTCTATGACATCATGGACTCTTCACCAGAAGCGGCGACGATCCGCGCATTACACCCGAAAAGCTTGAAACTAGCCCGCGAAAAACTTTATATGTTCCTCTCCGGCTGGTCGGGCGGACCCGCTTTGTATACAGAAAAATATGGGCCGCCTAAATTACGTCAGCGGCACATGCCGTTTTCCATTGGCGAGATCGAACGGGATCAATGGCTGTGGTGCATGAACAAGGCTTTGGATGAAAGTCAGGTTCATTCAGTGGTGATTAACCAACTCAAATCTCGTTTTTCTGAGATCGCAGATTTTATGCGGAATAAATCTGAGGGTGAATAATTCAGCGCACCTGATTCAATTTGATCGAGGTTGGGTTCCAAACCTTCATCATATTATTCCCCAATATTATTCAAAGCTTCGCACACTCGCTGATAAGTATCTTCCAAAGACTCAGGGAGAACACGCGTATCTCCCAGCGTGGACATGAAATTCGTATCCCCAGCCCAGCGTGGCACAATGTGAATGTGAACATGTCCCAGCACGCCCGCACCTGCGGCCTCACCTATATTGATACCCATATTAAAGGATTCTGTTTTATAAACTTTTCGCAGGATGGTGGTGCAACGTGAAGCAAGTTCCATCATCTCGGCGCGGGTCTCTGCATTCAACTCTTCCAAATTAGATCTGTGATCAAAAGGGATGACCATCAAATGTCCGCTGGTATAGGGATAACGGTTGAGGATCACATACGCGTTTTTCCCACGGAAGGCTATCAAATTCTCGGCGCTGTCTGTTTTGGCTTTAGCGACGCAAAATACACAGTCGTCCACCTTTCCATGTTTTTCAATATATTTCATACGCCAGGGTGCCCAGAGATGCTTCATAGAGTTTAAAAATTTGAGGGTTGAAATGTTGGAAATTGATTTTCCCATTATAGGCGAAAAACATTCAAACCTGTAACCTTCTAACCTTCAACTTTGAATATTCAACCTTGAACCTTCACCACTTTTCGATTATCCTACCCTCCAATGCAACCAACTTTATTTTCCTCCGTTCACTTAACCGTTTCCCAACTCACCTTCCGCATTCGTAAATTATTGGAAGGCGATCTTGAAATGCAGGATGTTTGGGTGGAAGGCGAAATCTCAAATCTCTCAAAGCCAAACTCAGGACATATCTACTTCACGCTCAAAGACAAGAATGCTTCTCTAAAATGTATGATGTGGAAACCCGATGCGTCGCGGCTGCGTATCAACTTGCAGGATGGCATGGCGATCGAAGCGCATGGCCGCATCACCGTCTATGAGCCGCAAGGCGCTTATCAACTTGCTGTCAATCTTATTCAGCCCAAAGGCGAAGGCGCACTGTATCAGGAATTCCTGCGCCTGAAAGCCACGCTTGAGTCCGAGGGACTTTTTGATAGTGAGCGCAAACGTCTTATTCCGCAGCTGCCAAAAAAAATTGGAATTGTCACGTCGCAAACTGGCGCGGCTTTGCGCGACATGCTCCACACCCTGCGCCGCCGTCTGCCGCTCGCGCAAGTCATTTTCGCGCCTTCCCCCGTGCAAGGCGTAGATGCCCCGCCTGCGCTTGTCAAAGCAATTCAATTACTCAATTCCCAATTACCTGATGTCATCCTACTCGCGCGCGGCGGCGGTTCCATTGAAGATTTGTGGGCATTCAATGATGAACGTGTTGTGCGCGCCGTAGCAGATTCAAAAGCGCCAGTCATTTGCGGCGTGGGACATGAAACTGATTTTACCCTCTGCGATTTTTCTGCGGATTTGCGCGCGCCGACTCCGACCGCCGCGGCAGAACTCGCCACTCAAACGACAGTGGATGATCTGAAAGACCTTCTTACTTCTTACTTCTCCAGCATTTCTTCCCTAACCTTGAGCCTGCTCGCCGAACAAAAAACATTTATCGAATCTGTGAAAGCGCGCCTGAAATATGGTTCACCAGAAAGACACATTCGATCTGAATATCAACAGCTTGACGAACTTGTGCGCCGCGCTTTTTCTGCGTTGACTCACCGCATCCAGTTGCAGACATCAACAGTAAATGGAATGTCAAAACAATTGCAGTCACTCAACCCCGAAGGGATTTTATCGCGCGGATATGCTATCATCACAAGAAAAGATGACGGCACACTTGTATCTAAAATATCGCAAGCTCACGGTGGGCTGAAAGTCCGCGTGAGTGATGGTGAGTTTGAATCAACCGCAGATCGTAGAGAGTAAATCGTTTGGAGAACTTATGGCAAAATCAAAAGTTTTAACAAAGCCAGTGGAAGAATTAACCTACGAAGAAGCATTGACTGAACTCGAAGGCATCCTCGAATCTCTGGAAGATGGGCAGACTGCTCTCGACGAGTCACTGAAACTGTTTGAGCGGGGGCAGGCTTTGGCCACGTATTGCAGTGGTTTGCTTGAGTCTGCTCAACTCAAAGTGCAAAAACTGGCTGGAGATTCGCTTGTCGTATTCGAGGAAGAATCCGAATGAATTTTCTTGCTATTTTTGATAATAAAGTATTGATCGCCGTGCTGATCGGCTGGCTGGTGGCGCAGGCGCTCAAGATCCCAACCGAATATCTGCGTTCGCGCCGTTGGATGTGGGCCATGTTTTTTGCGGCTGGTGGTATGCCATCTTCACATACTGCCTTGCTGGTGTCTGGGACGCTGGCCGTAGGGTTGTATCATGGATTTGATGATCCTTTATTCGGGATCGCGGTTGCCATTACCATGATCGTCGCGCACGATGCATCTGGTGTGCGCAGACAGGCCGGCATGCACGCAGAACGTATCAACCTGCTGTTTGAAGAATTGCTAAAAGGTCACTTTTGGGGCGAAAAAGAATTGAAGCAAGTGATCGGTCATACTCCGCTCGAAGTGATCGGCGGAATTTTGTTAGGTCTGCTGGTGGGATTTGTACAATGGTTGGTTTGGCCGTAATACTGCAAAATACATTCGATCCGTCAATTACGTTTCAACCTTCTCAAAAGCCCGCTCACCAAATATTGCAACTCTGGCACACGCAGAATCCATAACGTGGCAAAATAAACAAGTCCGCCGATCATCACACCGGCGAGTGAGATGACCCAGATGTTAAAATTCTTTGCAAAAGATAGCCATCCAAAAATGGAAAGTGACATTGCCAGCGCTGCCAAAAGGGAGGCGATCACCCCACGCAAAATTTGATTTCCTTCAATTCCATTTAAGCGTTTACGCATCACAATAAATAATACAACGGCTTCGAGCGCAGTTGCAAACGAATTCGCCAGCGCGAGTCCGCCGTGCGGCATCCAGCCAATTTGCTTGAAGAGCATTGCAAAAGCAAAACTGAATAGCGCATTTAATCCCATTGCAATTGTTCCGACAATGACCGGTGTTTTTGTGTCATGCAGAGCATAAAAAGCGCGCGAAAGAATCTCAACAACGGAATGTCCCACCAAACCTGCGGTGTACCACATCAACGCCCACGAAACCATTTCGGTGGAGTTCGCGTCAAATACACCATATTGAAATAATGCGGCAACGAGCGGCTGACGCAGGAGAATCAATCCAAGGGTTGCTGGAATTGAAAGCAGGAAAATGCCCCGCAAAGTAGCGGCGAGGGATGAGCGCATATCGCTCAACTCTCCGCGTGATACTTGCATCGCAAAAGTTGGCAGCGCGGCTGTGGCAATGGATTGGGCGATCACAAATAATGGCATGGTCATCACCATGCGGGCAGTATTGATGGCAGTGACACTCCCTACTCCCAAACCTTGGGCGATCATAACGTTGATCACAAAGTTAATTTGTACCGCCATCACACCCAGCAGGCGAGGTCCCATCAGACGCGCCACATCATATATAGCTGGATCGCTTAATCCAAGCGTGGGGAAATAACGCTGCCCAGTCAGTTTCAATAAGCCTGGTATTTGGATGCCAAGATGCATCAGCGCTCCGAGGATATATCCCCAGGCGAGTCCGTAAATTCCGATCCTTGGAACCAGAAAAACAATGCCAATGATCCAGCCGATCCAATTGAAAACAGGCGCGAGCGCAGGCATTAAAAATTTTTGATGCGTATTTAAAATTGCCATGCACAAACCGCTAATGCCGAAGATGGCGGGTGCTATCAAAATAATCCGCAGCAGGTCGGTCGTCAGGGTTTTTAGAGCAGGATCAAGCTCGGGTTTGAGAATGAATAAGAGGGCAACCAACTGAGTCGCGAAAAGAGCCGAGAGTCCGCTAAAGAAAGCCAATGCCAACCCGGAGATATTCATCACCGAGGAAGCGAGTCTCCATGCGCCATCCCGATTTTCTTTTGAAAGAAAGCCTGTAAAAGTTGGGATAAACGCGGAGGCCAACGCGCCGCCGGCCATTAAGTTGAAGAGCAGGTCGGGCAGGGTCGCAGCGGTATAGAAGGCGTCTAAAGATGCACCTGTGCCGAACGCGCGCGCCACAAGAATCTGGCGCACCAAACCGACCAGATTGCTCAGCACGAATGCGAGCATCACAATTCCAGTGGCGCGCGCGATCTGTTTATTTGCATTTGATTCAATCATAGGGTGGCGGGATTATAATCGCTTCGGGAGATTTTTTTTATGAAGAAGACACTGACAATCATTCTCGCCCTTTTGACGATGCTGACCGCGTGTCAATCTATCACGCCGACAAGTCCTCCTGCGGCTCCACCCAATCTGACGTCTGTTCCTGATACTCCAACATCTGCCCCGCTGACAGAAATTCCGCTCGGCGCAGGCTATGGGGTGCGCGGCGCATGGTTTGAATTATATTTTACGAATCCACAAAGTCCGCTGGCTTCGCAAAAAACGGGCGGACCCGATGGCCCGCTGGCCGCAGCAATTGATTCCGCGCGATTAAGTGTGGATGTGGCTATATACAGTTTGAGTTTAAATAGCATCCGCGATGCGTTACTGCGCGCACATGAGCGCGGGGTACAAGTCCGTATGGTGATGGAAAGTGATAACCTTGATCGCGCCGATCCGCAAAAGTTGGTGGATGCGGGCATCCCTATTTTGGGAGATCGCCGCGAAGGTCTCATGCACGATAAATTCGTAGTAATTGATAATTCCGAAGTGTGGACAGGTTCGATGAATTTCACAGATTCGGGCGCTTATGCAGACAATAATAATCTGATGAGAATCCGCTCGGTGAAGATGGCGGAAAATTACACCAAAGAATTCGAGGAAATGTTCACGGATGATAAATTCGGGACCGATGTGGTCGCCGAAACCCCAAATCCGCGCGTGACGATTGATGGCACACCCATTGATGTTTATTTCTCACCTGATGATCACGTACAAGCCGGTTTTTTGGATCTAGTCAACAACGCGCAGGAAAGCATTTACTTTATGGCATTCTCCTTCACTTCCGATTCAATCGGAGAAGCAGTACGCGCGCGTGCCGCTGATGGCGTGACGGTGGCCGGCGTAATGGAAACCGACCAGGTCAAATCAAACATCGGCACAGAGTTCGATGGCTTTAGTCAGGCGGGTTTGGATGTCTATCAGGACGCAAACCCCGGCCTCATGCATCATAAAGTAATGATCATAGACCAAAGCATCGTAATTTTCGGCTCGTACAACTTCACAAACAGCGCAGAAAACAAAAACGATGAGAATCTTCTCGTCATATACAACAAAGATATCGCTTCGCAGTTTATCGCAGAGTTCCAAAGGGTGTACGCTCTGACGAGATAACCCGATTCATCTGATTTTGTCTAAAAAAGCGGCTGTTTCCAGAGATCTGCTGGAGATAGCCGTAACTTTTTTGGTCCCCGTTCGACTAGTAAGTGTAATGAAAATAAAAAAGAGGCAAAAATAGGACTTTTGGCACCTCCACTATTTTGAGCACACGCGCAGAGAATTTACCAGGATCAGCATTTTGGGCAGCACCATTAACTCTGGCGGCTAGCAAATCACACTAAGGAGCGAGTAACAGGCCTTGATCTGAATGGTATACTCCAATGAAAGAACAAACGATACCAACAATTTTTCAACGGAGAGCCGCTTCCCCTATGTCTAACCTAGATGATGGACATGCTCTTGAAGGCTTGCAAAACCTCGATCAACAAGTCATTGGCGCAGTCTACGATCAGTATTTTTCTGAGGTTTATCGCTATGTACTTTACCGGATGGGCGATTCATCGCTAGCTGAAGATGTAGCCAGTGATGTTTTTGTTCGCCTGCTTGAAGCCTCGCAAAACGGGCGAGGCCCAAAAACGAATCTAAAAGGCTGGTTGATCTCGACCGCTTCTCACATCGTAATGGATAACTTACGCCGAAAATACCGAAGACCTGAAGAAGAACTTTCCGATACCATGCCTGACCTCAGCCCAAGTATTGCTTCTGAAATTGATCAGCGCGAACAAAATCAGATTATAAACAGTGCGTACGCGCAATTAACCCCTGAGCAACAAAATGTCCTTGCATTGCGTTTTGGACAAGGTTACTCTCTCGAAGAGACAGCTAACCTCCTGAACAAAAATGTAAACGCAGTCAAGGCTCTCCAATTCCGTGCGCTGGCCGCTCTTCAGCGTGAGGTTGGTGAGGTGAATTATGAATAAACTATATGATGTACTGGAAATTTGTCTGCAAGAACTTGAGCATGGCGTAAGCCTTGAAAATATTCTCGCGCGCTACCCTAAACTTGCGGATGAACTGCGCCCGATCTTAAAGGCTTCCATTACTTCGCGGATGCGAAGCGTAGCAATATCCTCTCCATCACCCGAAGCCATCCGCCGTGGACGTGCAAAATTGTTACAGCGCGCCTCCGAGATGCGAGAAGCGAAAGCCACACCGCGCAGGCGGGTGATCTCGATGTTTCAACGGCTCGCCCTCTCTTTAGGGTTGACGGCCACGTTCCTCTTAAGTGGGACCGGTCTGGTCGGTGCATCTGCCAATGCTTTGCCAGGAGAGAATCTGTATCCAGTCAAACGCACATGGGAAGATGTGCGGCTACTATTTATCTTTGATGATTCTGCGCGTAATGCGCTTAAAAGTCAGTTCGGGAATGAACGCCTGCAGGAAGTGAACGAATTAATTACAGAAGGCCGCCACGAACTTATTCAATTTGCGGGCATTTTTATGCAGGTGAACGGAACAAACTACGTCTCAGGCCTGGCAGTACAGGTTCCCGCCAATTTACAGATCCCTGAAAATGGCACGGCGATAATCATTACAGGCCGAACCAATGCACAAGGGTTTGTAGAATTAGAATCGATTGAACTACTTCCAGATGGTGTGTTTGTTCCAACAGGTCATTCCGTGGAAGTAGAATCAGAGTCAAACTCCAATTCTGCATCAAATACAAATGAAGGCTCAGAGAATAGTTCAAGCTCCGAGTCAGAGAACAGATCGAGCGGGAACACCAACCAATTAGAATCTGTGGCGAAACCAGAACATCGTGACAACTTTGAAGTGGAGGGTATTGTCGCATCCATGACGGAGACTACTCTCGTCATCAATGGTTCAACCGTTTATTTGGATAATGCCACGATCGAGGGCGATCTAAAGACGGGCGCCAAAGTTGAAATTAAAGGGTACTACGAAAGCGGAAAATTTATCGTTACAGAAGTGAAGGTCTTGAGTTCTGAATCGGGCGGCAATAAAGAAAATTCTGGTTCATCTGACAATTCTTCAGATTCTCATAACAGTAACGATAACGGAAGTGGCGGCAGTGATAGCAGCGGCGGCGATGACAGCGGTGGCGGCGGACATGATAGCGGCGGCGATGGCAGCGGCGGACACGGCGGCAACACTAATGGTTAAAAAAACTGCGAGGCGACCCCTCGCAGTTTTTTTTATTTAACGAAATTTGAAACTCTCTGCAACATACCATTGCCATTTAGGCTAAAATAGATTAAATTAACCTCTAGCACGCGCGTTCTATTTCAAGAAATTATGGAGAGAATTTCATGCCAGACTCAAATTTTTATATTGGCCGTTTATTTGACGCAAAGAGTGGAAAAGTTACAACCCAAAATATTGAATACAATCCCGCAGATTTAACCACCCACGCCGTTGTCACAGGTATGACAGGCTCAGGCAAAACCGGTTTGTGCGTTGCCTTGTTGGAAGAAGCCGCGTTACAAAATATACCCGCCATTATCATTGACCCAAAAGGTGACCTGACCAATTTGCTTTTACATTTTCCTGATCTGCTGCCAAAAGATTTCCAACCGTGGATCGACCCTGAAATGGAACGCCGCACGGGTAAGTCAATGATAGATATTGCGAAAGAAGCTGCCTCCGCATGGGGCACTGGATTAAAAGAATGGGGCATTGGCAAAGACCGTTTACTTGCTTTACAAAACGCCGCAAAATTTGCGATCTACACCCCAGGCTCAGATTCAGGAATTCCCGTCAGCGTGCTTTCTTCACTCGCCGCACCTGATCTCGATTGGGCAAGCAATCGCGAAGTCTTGCGCGAACGCATTTCCAGCACCGTCACCGCTTTACTCGGACTGGTCGGCATGAATGACATTGACCCGATCCGCTCGCGTGAACACATTTTGCTTTCCAATATTTTCGAATTTCACTGGAGCACAGGCAACAACCTTGACCTGACTGAGTTGATCCTGCAAACACAAACTCCACCATTTCAAAATCTCGGCGCTTTTTCTGTCGATACTTTCTTCCCACCCAAAGACCGCATGGAACTCGCGATGATCTTAAACAACATCCTCGCCGCGCCCGCCTTTGAAACCTGGCGCGAAGGCGAGTCGCTTGATATTAAATCGCTACTCTTCACAGCAGAAGGCAAGCCGCGTCACAGTATTTTTTATCTCGCGCATCTCTCTGACGGCGAGCGCATGTTCTTCGTCACACTGTTACTCTCCGCAGTTGAAACATGGATGCGCACCCAAAGCGGTTCTACCTCCTTACGCGCACTGCTTTACATGGATGAAATCTACGGCTACCTGCCACCCACCGCTGTCCCCCCGTCCAAGGGCCCGTTATTACGCATGTTAAAACAAGCGCGCGCTTTTGGCCTCGGCCTTTTACTCGCCACACAAAATCCAGTCGACATGGACTACAAAGCCCTCTCCAATACAGGCACATGGTTCATCGGAAAACTCCAAACCGAACGCGACAAGAATCGTTTGCTTGACGGACTCGAAAGCGCCGCTGGCGGCTTCCCGCGCGCCGAGATGGATAAATTAATTTCATCGCTCGGAAAACGCGTCTTTGTAATGCATAACGTCCACGAGAAAATGCCCGTCTTAATTCAAACCCGTTGGACGATGAATTTTCTAGCGGGACCCATGACGCGAACACAGATCCCTGCCCTCAATCAACTCGTTGGAGCGGGAAAGTTATCAGTGACCAGCGATCAGCCATCAGTTATCAGTAAAACCAAGCTGTCTGTCGAAGCCATGCAGCCTATTGCAGTTGCCAGTATCCAGTCACCAGTAACCAATCGTAAATCTGAAATAGTAAATCCAAAATTAGATGGCTCGTTAACAAAGCCCTCCATCCCAGCAGGCGTTCGCGAATACTTTCTCCCGCAAAGTTTCAGTCTACCCGAAGCATTTCAATCTGCTCAACGCGACATGCCTTCGCAGGCTATGATCCAGGGAGTGATCTATCATCCCGTGCTTCTCGCCGCCGCCCAAGTGAGATTACTTGACCGAAAATATGGTGTCGACTCAGAGATCACCAAAACCGCTCTCGTTGACTCATTGGATCGACGCGGTATTGTCCGCTGGGATGAATTTTCATACAAAGGTCCTTCGTTGGATAAAGTAAAGAATGAACCTCCTGCCTCTGCGCGCTTCGGCAGCATAGACTCTCCATTGAACGACTCAAAATTAATGACAGCGCTGCAAAAAGATTTCACTGATTGGCTCTTCCGCAATTCTGAAGTGACTGCGCGCGCCAACCTCAAACTTAAAGTGTTCGGCGGACCAGACGTCAGCCAGGCAGAATTTATGACGGCTTGCTCCGAAGCAGCCCGGGATGCGCGCGATGCGGAAATCGAAAAGAAGACATCCGTCATCGAAAAGAAAATCAAATCTTTGGAAGATAAATTAGGTCGTGAAGAACGTGAGTTGAGTGAAGATCAATCTGACCTGACGAATCGCAATATGGAATCAGGCGCGAACCTGCTTGAATTAGGCGCTGGCGTATTAGGTTTTGGGCGTAAGAAGAGTGTCTCGACTCAATTCACAAAACACCGTCTCGCGCAAAACGCCAAAGCCGCTGTGGAAGAATCGATTGACAGCATTGCTCAATACAAAAAAGACCTGAATGCATTAGAGCGTGAACGGGATGACATGACAACCGAGATCAATAACCGCTGGGGCAGTTTGGTCAACGAGATCAGCGAAGTAAGCATCAAACCCAAGAAGACCGATATTTACGTAAATATTTTTGGCGTAGCGTGGACTCCTTTTTACCTTGTGCAAGCTGGTGATGAGACAATCGAATTGCCCGCCTTTGGCGCAGAGTAAACCACGATGAGCATTGCGATTCTGTTGTTTGCATTAGCATTATGGGGAGTCGTTCATTCGATACTGGCATCCAGCTTTGCAAAAGATATGCTGGGCGGCGCAAGTTTCTATCGGCTGGGATACAACATCTTTGCCACGATAAGTTTTGCTCCCATTTTGTATTTGATGAAAACTTTACCCGACGAATTGATATATCAAATCCCCGCGCCGTGGAGCATGTTTATGCTGGGCGGACAAATATTCGCCGCGTTGATGTTGTTGACCGCGTTCCTGCAAACGGACTCTTTATCCTTTATGGGCTTGCGGCAATTGTTCGAGACGGAGAAATCGGGGCAACTGGTTACGCGCGGATTGTATCGAGTCGTGCGGAATCCGCTGTATACATTTGGATTGCTGTTTATCTGGCTCACGTCAACTGGTTCACAGAATTCACTCACTGTTTATATCGGCGCGACCCTCTACACTTTGATCGGCGCGTATTTTGAAGAACGAAAACTCCTGCGCGAGTTTGGTGATTCCTATGCTGAGTATAAAAAGAAAACCCCGATGTTAATTCCGGGGTTGGTGTTTTGGGGAAAATAATGACGGTGAACTTTACAGATTTTCGATCTGAACAGGTTCTATATTATCGGCAAGCTCAAAGCCAAAAATTTTAGAGTAGAAATATAACTCCGCTTCGAGTGAACGCTTGATATTCTCCGCTTTTCTGAATCCGTGCTGCTCGCCTTCGAAAAGTAAATAAGCGACTGGCAACTCCTTATCACGCATTGCCTCGAACATCATCTGTGATTGACTCGGCGGGACAACTTTATCTTCATCACCCTGGAACATGATCAGCGGACAGGATAGATTTTGAATGAAGTTGATCGGGGAGCGATTGAAATACAGATCCTTGCGTTCGGGATACGCCCCGATCAGAGAATCCATGTAACGAGATTCGAATTTGTGAGTATCCGTTGCGAACACTTCAAGTTCGCTGATTCCATAATAACTTGCGCCTGCCTTGAAGACCTCGTTTTTGAAAGTGAGGCAGGCCAGCGTAGTGTATCCGCCCGCACTGCCGCCGCGGATGGCGAGCCGTTTGGAGTCGGCTAATCCCTGTTCAACGAGATGCTGCGCGCCGTTGCAGCAATCGTCCACATCCACAATACCCCAATTGCCGTTGAGCCGCTGACGGTAGGCGCGACCATAACCAGTCGAACCGCCGTAGTTGACATCCAGCACCGCGAAGCCGCGACTGGTCCAATATTGCAGACTAAGCCGCAGGACAGTGGTTGTGGAGCCCGTCGGCCCGCCATGACTGATGACTATGAGTGGCGGATGTTCCCCCTCCAACCCGACATAATCTTTATTCTTCGGCGCGTAATAAATGGCGTGCGCCTGCTTTCCATCAGTTGTTGGAAATGCGATCGGCGTTGCCGTCGATAAATAACCTTCATCAACTGTGACTTCGAAGGATTGCTTGATCGATTCCATTTTGCCTGTTGACGTATCCATGCGGATAAGACTGAACGGCTGCGTGGGAGAACCAGCGCTAAATATCGCGAAACCATCTCCGGCGCGAATGTCAGTGATCGCTGTAAAAGATGTTTCAATATCTGTCAGTTTTTTGGATGAAGTATCCAGCCAGGCGAGATGCCAGCTGCTATTCTGTGAGTAGCGGCACAAGATTTTTGTGGGCGAGACAAAATCATAAGTGAACATGCCGAAGACCCATTGCGGTTCGCCGAATTCAGCCTCCATTGGACAGAGCGCTTCGGTCTTGCCGTAGTCGAAGCGATAGAGATTCCACCAGCCTGTGGTTTCGCCGACGAAATGGAGAACGCCATTCGGTGACCATTCAGGTTGAAAAACTGATTCGGTAACGGAACCAGCTATCAGATTATGATTATGAAGCGTACCGTCAGCGTTGATATCCGCCAGCCAGAGTTCGCATCCATCCCACGGCATGTTGGGATGATTCCAAGTGAGATACGCCAGCTTCGATCCATCGGGGCTGAGTCGAGCGGATGAATAAAAATTATTACCTTCAACGAGAATTCGTTCATCGCCATTCAAACCTACGCTGACAATTGTATTGACGGCTTCGCCTTCAACAGTGTGATCTTCGCGGATGCAGATAATGCGGCCGCGTTGTTTATCGAGAATGAGGTCGGCGTAATAATATCCATCAGCCAGCGTGAGAACTTCGGGCTGGCCGCCAACGGGCTGACGATACAAATGATGATCTGTGAAATTTGAAAAATAAATAACGCCATCTTCCACCATGAACGCGCCGCCGCCATATTCGTGGACGGTGGTGCGCGCGTAAAAATCGAGGGGCGTACATTCGGTGACCGCTCCATCAGCCGTGCGGCGCATGATGACATAACGGCCAGCCTCGCTGGGACGGCTTTCGATCCAATAAATATCCTTGCCGCTCGCCGCAATCTCAACGAGTGAAATTGTTTTTGCGATGATCAGATCGGCTGTGATGGGGGATTCCCAACTTCCATAGGATGCTTGCTTCATTTGATTGCTCCTGCTGATAGGATTGAGGTGACTCAAACCTATTATAGCATTTGGAAATGAGGTCATAAAATGTCAATGGCTTTATAATTACGGTCGATCAGTTTCTCACAGGAGGCACGATGAGCAAAGAAAATGAAGCAGTGATCTTAAGTGCGGCGCGCACGGCCGTTGGAAAATTTCAGGGTGGGCTAAATAGTATGCCGGCAACAAAACTCGGCGCGGTAGCGCTCAAATCTGCGGTGGAACGCGCAGGCGTTGACCCGAATGAAATTGAAGAAGTTTTGATGGGCAATGTGATCCAGGCTGGCAATGGGCAAGCTCCAGCGCGTCAGGCCGCAATTTTTGCAGGACTGCCCGCAACTGTCAGCGCGACTGCAATTAACAAAGTTTGCGGCTCAGGCCTGAAGGCCGCCATGCTGTCGGCGCAAGCCATCCGCGCGGGTGATGCCGATCTTTTTGTGGCAGGCGGAATGGAGTCGATGAGTCGCGCGCCATATCTTGTCAACGGGCGTTCGGGTGAATTAAAGTTTGGAAATCAAACCTTAACTGATGCCCTGCTCAACGACGGCTTGTGGGATCCTTTTGAAAATTGGAGCATGGGCAACGCCGCTGAATTTATCGCGGATGAATATGAGGTCACACGCGAGGCAATGGATGAATTCGCGCTTCGCTCTCATCTGAAAGCGGTCGAGGCTCAAGAAGCGGGACGCTTCAAACTGGAAATTGTCCCCGTCCAAATCCCCGGCCGAAAAGGTGACGTGACCCTCTTCGACACTGACGAAGGTCCGCGCAAAGATACATCACTTGCATCGCTGGCAAAATTAAAGCCCGCATTCAAAACCGATGGCAAAGTGACACCGGGCAACGCATCTTCGATGAATGATGGCGCGGCAGCGGTTGTGATCTCATCCCGCGCTTATGCTGAAAAAAATAAACTCAAATCTATGGCGCGCATTGTCGGGTACGCTCAAGCCGCGCTCGAACCTAAATATTTATTTGCCGCACCTGGTTACGCAATTCCAAAATTATTAAAGAAAATCAACTGGCAGCTCAGTGACGTTGACCTCTTTGAAGTCAACGAGGCATTTGCCGCGCAAGTCCTCGCCGACGGATATATCCTCGCCGATCAAGGCTGGGATTGGGACAAGGTCAATGTCAACGGCGGCGCAATTGCGCTCGGTCATCCGCTCGGAGCGAGCGGCGCGCGCGTGCTGACGACTCTCATCTACGCCTTGAAAGACCGCGGACTGAAACGAGGCATCGCGTCCTTATGTCTTGGCGGCGGCGAAGCTGTGGCGATGGCGGTCGAGATCGAGTAGAAATGGATTATTCATCCAAAGCTTCGATTGGATTGTTAAAGCGCATACCGTCAGGAGTATTCCAGATGGGAAGCCGCTTCCACCCGCGTGAAAATCCACAGCGATTGGTATCGATGCCTGAGTTTCAGATATCGCATGTGCCGGTCACGGTCAACCAATACGCGGCGTTTATAGATAGCAAAGCGGTCAATGAAAAACGCTTGTGGAGCGCGGAAGGCTGGGCCTGGCAGAATGTTGAATCAGATGGATGGGGACGCGAAGACAGAAAAATTCCCGAAGGCTGGGAAGCTCAATTATTAAAATCGGTGCACCCCGTCACCGGCGTTACAGCTTATGAAGCGGAGGCCTATTGCGCCTGGTTGAGTTCAGTCAAAAATAAAACTGTGCGCCTGCCCACCGAAGAGGAATGGGAATATGCCGCGCGAGGCGATGACAGACGTCCATTCCCATGGGGCGAAGAATTCAATGCGCAACGTACCAACACAATGGAAGCTGAAATTTATTCCACAGTAGAAGCCGCCAGTTTGGCGGGAGATATCAGCCCGTTCGGCGTGATGGATATGGGCGGCAATGTTCAACAGTGGACTTCATCCACCTATACTCCACTCCCCAAAGAAATAGTGCCGCCCGGTCATTTACGAGTGGCACGCGGCGGCTCGTTCAACGATACCATGTTCGGCGCGCGCTCATCCTATCGGCGCCCATATCCGCCGGGTTTCTTTTATCCGTTTCTCGGTTTTCGTATTGTGGTTGGAGTTGTGTAAGCTGCGTAATTAGATCTGGAGGAAAATCATGTCTTATTCTGAAAAACCAAAAGTCTCATGGGGCGCGCTCGTAGTTGTGCTGGCAGTGGCGATCTTTGCCTGCATCGTTATCGGGGTCATATTAATTCCAAAACTCATAAATCAAAATACACCATCCTCAACCGTCACCGGAACCGAGGCAACGCCCGCGCCGCCCAAGAATGCGATTGCCATCGAAATCTCATCCTCCAACACCAAGGAAGATTGGATGAATGCGGTCGTGGCGCAATTCAATCAGGAAGAACACAAGGCCGCTTCAGGCGACGTGATATTCGTCACCGTAAAACATGTCACTTCAGGCGGATCACAAAAAGCGATCCTCGATGGAAAGAGTCTGCCGGTTGTGTGGAGTCCCGGCGACCAATCCTGGGTGGATGAAGCGAACCGAGTCTGGCGTGACCGCAACGGCAAACTCCTCATCTCCGAGCCATGCGTGCAAACTGTTCTGGCTCCGATCGGTTTTGCCATGTGGCGCCCCATGGCAGAAGCGCTCGGCTGGCCAGACAAACCCATCAGCTGGGATGATATTGTCCAGCTCTCGGCAAACCCACAGGGCTGGGAAAGCCTCGGACATCCCGAGTGGGGACAATTCAAGTTCGGGCACACGCATCCTGATTATTCCAACGCCGGCTTGCTGAGCATGACAGCCCTTGCCTATTCCACGATTGGCGAGACCAGCGGGTTGACCGCCGATCAAGTTTACTCGGATGCGGTTGTCGAAGCGTTCCGTGGTGTCGAGCAGAATACATATCATTACGGTTTGCAAAGCCGCCCGCTCATGCAAATTTTGGCGCAGCGCGGACCAGAGTATCTTCACGCCGTGTCAACCAGTGAAGCGGAAACGCTTAAGACAAATGCGGAATATGCTTCGACGATGCGTTATCCGCTGGTGTTCATCTTTCCATCCAAAGGCACATTTTGGAGCGAACAACCCTACTGCATTCTCGATGGGGATTGGGTGAGCGATGACCAGAAAGATGCTGCTAAAATTTTCAAGGATTACCTGCTCGAAAAGAAACAACAGGAAATGGCGATCACCTATTACCTGCGCCCAGTGGACACTTCAATACCACTGCATGCCCCGCTGACAATTGAAGGCGGCACCGATCCGCGAGTCACCACTGACACAGTACCGGCGTTGGAAAGTCCATCCGCTGAAGTTTCATCTGCGGTCAAGGATGTCTTTCATCAGACCAAGAAAAAATCCACCATTGTCATGATGCTGGATACTTCCGGCAGCATGGAAGGCGAAAAGATCAAGAGCGCCGTTGCAAGTTCCGTAAATTTCATTGGGCGGCTGGACCCGAATGATGAAATTTTCCTGATGGTATTCAGCGGAGACAAAGACATCTACGAACTTGGCGGTGGACGCGCCGGTGACATCAGCGAGGATTTAACCAACAAACTCAACGGGATCTATGCCAACGGGAGTACACCTCTTTATGACGCCGTATGCCAGGCTACGCAAAGAATCGACACACTTAAAGCAGACCACGATACCAACAATGAAAAGCGATTGTATGGGATTGTCCTGCTTTCAGATGGACAGGATACATCCAGCAATAACTCAGAGAATCAAATGTTCAATTGCCTGCCCAGCGGAGAGAGCGTTGAAGGCACCAAACTCTTTACGATCGCCTTTGGCGAAGATGCGGATGCTGACTTGATGCTGCGCATTGCCAATCGTACCAACGGCAAAACTTTCACCGGCGATCCGGCCACCATCGAATCGATCTACAACGCCATTTCAGCGGAGCAATAACACATGCAACAGAGACGTCCATTTTGGTTTTTACTGGATGGCTACGGTTGGATCGTATTCATCATGAGCATTGTCACGGCTTTTATTATCCACCAATGGTGGGCCGTTCTACTCGGCATGATCGGCTATCTGCTCGCTCTGCTGGTCGATCTGATCGGAGGCCGCGCCCTGGGTCGGACTGGCGCGATGCGTCTGGCGCGCGCCGAACAGGAAAACCTCGAATTGAAAGCCGAGCAGGCGCGTCTACTCGGCGCGATTCGTGAACGGGATGAAAAAATAAATCAACAAGGTAAACAATCAGTCAAGGAGCCCTAATGGATAAACAAGAACGTAATGAAAAACTGGAACTCTATGGGAGCGGATTCAGCCTACTGAAAGTCGCGCTGGCCGAGGTCCCGGTTGAGGCGATGAAGTTCAAACCTGAACCAACAGAATGGAGCGTCCACGAAATTATCATCCACATCGCGGATAGTGAATCAAATGCGGCGTTACGCGCGCGCAAGTTGATCGTTGAACCCGGCAGCATGTTGGTCGGATATGATCAGGATAAATGGGCGATCGAGTTGAATTATCACGATCAGGATCTTGAAGACGCGCTGGAAACAACAAGGCTTGTCCGCAAGACAACTTATGAATTGCTCAAGAAACAACCCGAAGAAGTATTTACTCATGCGGTGATACACCCCGAACGCGCTGAGCCTTTTACATTTGAGAGATGGCTGCAGATCTATTCGGGTCACATCCCCGGGCATATTGAACAAATTCGAGAGAATGTAAAAAAGTACAAAGTAAACAGGTAAACAAGTAGACAAGTAGACAAGTTCGCATGCATATGTTTACCTGTTTACTTATTTACGTGTTTACGCACCCCAAGGAGACCATATGACTATTCGACAAATTTTCATCATCGGCGCAGGGACAATGGGCAACGGCATCGCGCAGATCGCCGCGACTTCGGGCTATCAAGTGACTTGCATGGATGTGATGCCTGCCGCCTTGGAAAAAGCCAAAACGATGATCGCCAAATCCACTGCGAAACTTTTGGAAAAGGGAACACTGACTGCGGAACAAAAATCTTCAGCGGATGGCATTCAATTCGTGAGCGATATGTCCACGATGAAAGACGCTGACTTGGTCATTGAAGCCGCGACTGAAAACCCAGAATTAAAATTCAAGATATTCAAAGACATGGACGCCAACGCGCGTGAAGGTGTGATATTGGCAAGCAACACTTCATCCATTTCAATTACCAAGATCGCCGCAGTGACCAGCCGTCCCGACAAAGTGATCGGGATGCATTTCATGAATCCCGTGCCGTTGATGAAACTGGTTGAAGTCATTCGCGGACTTGGCACATCCGACGAAACCACAAAAATAATCATGGAACTTTGTAAAGTAATGGGCAAGGAGCCTGTCGAAGCCAACGACTCGCCTGGATTCATTTCAAACAGAATCCTGTGCCCGATGATCAACGAAGCGATATTTGCCTTGCAGGAAAATGTCGGCACACCCGAAGCAATTGACCAGGTGATGAAGCTGGGAATGAATCATCCCATGGGACCACTCACCCTCGCAGATTTGATCGGATTGGATGTGGTGCTGTTCGTGATGGAAGTTTTGCAAAGGGATTTGGGCGAAGATAAATATCGCCCCGCGTATTTGCTGAGAAAAATGGTGGATGCGGGATATTTGGGAAGAAAGACCGGAAGAGGATTTTATAATTACAATTGAGTAGTAAATGATTAGCAACAAATTACAATCACATCAAATTCGCCTTGGAGGGCAAACAGATGACTCAAGTCTATGATTATGTGATCATTGGTTCTGGTTTTGGGGGAAGTGTTTCGGCAATGCGATTAACTGAAAAAGGATATTCCGTTCTCGTTCTTGAAAAAGGAAAAAGATTCAAAGACACTGACTTCGCCACATCCAACTGGCAATATTGGAAATATGTTTGGATGCCAGCCATCCGCGCGCATGGGATATTGCAGATCAGCATTCTCAAAGGCGCGATGGTTTTGCATGGCGCGGGCGTGGGCGGCGGAAGTTTGGGTTATGCCAACGTATTGGAAATTCCAACCGATCAAACATTCGCGACCCCGGCCTGGAATCAAAATGTGAAATGGGGAGAAACACTTAAAGAACATTATGCGACAGCCAGGAAAATGCTTGGCGCGGCGCGCAATCCCAAATTATGGAAAGCGGACGATCTGCTCAAGCAAATGGCGGAAGAACGCGGCATGGGGCACACCTTCCGCGCGACGGATGTGGGCGCATATTTCGGCGAGTCGGGCGTGATCGTGGCTGATCCATTTTTCGGTGGAGATGGTCCAGAGCGGGCGGGATGTCAACACTGCGGCGGATGCATGGTGGGATGCCGTCACAATGCGAAGAATACTTTGCCTAAAAATTATTTATATTTTGCAGAGAAGAATGGCGCGCAAGTTAAAGCCGAAGTTGAAGTGACGAATGTTAAACCTTCAAGCATCAACGGCTCTCGTTACGAAATCACATATCACGATTCAACCAAACTTTTCAAACAAAAACAAACTGTCCACGCAAAGAACATCATTTTCTCTGCTGGTGTGATGGGAACAATAAAATTATTATTGAACCTGCGTGACGTGAAGGGTTCATTGCCGAATCTGTCCCGTAGACTCGGTCACATGGTCAGGACCAACTCAGAGGCGTTATTGGGAAGCGTCGCCCGTAATTCAGATATAAATTATTCAGAAGGTGTTTCCATTTCATCCATCTATAACCATGATGAGATCACCCGCATTGAACCGGTGCGTTATCCTGATGGATCATCTTTGATGCGCTTCCTGGCCGGACCGTTGATAGATACTGATGTAAGTGTGCCGATCCGCCTTCTGAAATTTTTCTGGTGGGCGCTGACACATCCGCTGGATTTTTTGAAATCATTATTTCTGTCGGGCTGGGCGCACAACGTGACGATATTATTGGTGATGCAGCATGCTGACAATCGAATGCGCTTCCGCACTGGACGAAGCGTGTTCACACTTTTCCGCACAGGCATGGTGGCGGATGAGGAACCCGGTTACAAGATCAACGCGCAGGTTGAAGGCTCACATGAACTGACGCGCGAATTCGCGAAACGCACGAACGGAATAGCGCTCGGTTCCATCGGCGAAAATTTATTGGGACTGCCAACCACCGCCCACATTTTAGGCGGCGCGCCCATCGGCAAAAATGCGGATGAAGGCGTGGTGAATGAAAATTTTGAAGTACACAATTATGACGGCATGTATATCATTGACGGTTCGATCATGCCTGCCAACCCCGGCGTGAATCCGTCGCTAACGATCACTGCGCTGGCGGAATATGCGATGAGTAAAATAAAGCCGAAACGAATCTAAATCTCCCAAGAAAAACTTCGAGCCGAACCATTTCAGATCCTATGGTTCGGCTCGATTTTATTTAACAAACGAAGGTACTTGTAACTTAACTCCCAAAAGAAAATACATTCCACGTATAATCAATCAAATTTAGTTCTGCACGGAGGATTTATGTTTTATGCTTTTTCCGCTTTGCTGTTTGTTCTCAGCCTGGTGACAGGGATTCCTGCAATTCCTCAACTCTTGCGGATGCGAAGAATCAAACAAGACAGCGCAATTACAACTGGAATGGTGACATTGGACGCCGGTCCGATAGGCTGGTTAATGACTTCTTTTTTGGGCAGTGTCAGCCACCCTCAAATTTTTTATCGAACTCCAAATGAAAAAGAATTCACGATCGAAGTCATAGACGCCAGCGCCTTCAAATTCCGCCGCTATAATTCTGGTGATTCGGTTGAGGTTGTCTACGACAAAAACGCCCCTTGGCTGGCATACGTTAAGAAGGAATGGGACAACGTGTTGCGCGATCTATGGTTGGCGGGCGGAGAATTATTGGCCGCGATCATTCTTTGGAATATTGGTCTCGCACTGAAATTGCCGATATAAATATAAATGGACTCACTCTCAGAACGCCGCAAGGCGCTTCTTTTCATCGCAATTGCCGCTTCCTTGTGGAGCACCAGCGGAGTCTTGATAAAGTCGCTGACTTGGCAGCCGCTCGCCATCCTGTCTGCACGCAGCCTGTTTGCCAGCCTCGTCTTTCTTGTGTACCTGCGACGGCTTCCCACCCGCTTCAATCGCTGGCAGCTTCTGGCAGCGGGCGCTTCCATCCTGACCCAATTCCTGTTCATCACATCCACAAAGTTGACCACCGCCGCCAACGCGATCTTCTTGCAATACACCGCGCCGATCTATGTTGTGTTGCTAGGATATTGGTTCCTGCGCGAAAAGCCTTCCCGCACAGACTATATCTCCATGTTCATCATCTTTTTGGGGTTATTCTTTTTCTTTGGCGATAAATTAAGCACAGGCGGTTTATATGGAAATATTCTGGCGATCTTGAGCGGCGTGACCTCCGCTGTGATGATGGTTTCCTTCCGCGCTCAAAAGGATGGCGCGCCAGAGGAAAGTTTTCTAATCGCCAGCATTTTCACCGCATTATTGGGATTCCCATTCATCTTGAAAGAAGCCTGGACAGTCAACACCTGGGTGATCATTGCCTTCCTCGGCATTTTTCAGATCGGGCTGGCTTTCGTTTTCTTCACCAAGGCGATCAAACACATCCCCGCATTGGAAGCGAATCTTGTCGGCACGCTTGAACCTGTCTTGAATCCCGTATGGGTATTCCTGTTCCTCGGAGAAAGTATGGGCGCCTTCGCATTGATCGGCGGGCTGATCGTGCTCGGCGGCGTAATCTTCAGCGCGGTGGGCAGCGCGCGGGCGGCAAAAGAAAGTAAATAGGTCGCCGAAATTTAGAATACATTCCGAGCAGGGATGGATGTCAAATTGAGCGGGGTCGAGATTATGGTGGCGTAATAGTGGTTTAATTCCATGCTATACTTTGCCTAAACAACCATGCACATCATCACCCGTAAGCGCCTCAATGAATTCGCAGAGAAGCACCCAGACGGCAAACCTGCATTGCAACATTGGTATAAGCATGTAAAGTCAAAAGATTTTAAGTCGTTCATTGAAATGAGAGAGACATTCCCAAGCGCAGATCAGGTCGGCGGGTTGACCGTCTTCAATATCAGCGGCAACAAAGTTCGTTTGATCGCCGCCATTCATTACAACAGGAAGATCATTTACATTCGCGCCGTTCTAACCCACCGAGAGTATGATGAAGGAAAGTGGAAGGAGTAAACCATGTTAGACGCTAAAATTCAAAAAGCCGCTCCGCACTGGACGGTGGTCTCGGAATTTTTGTATTACCCACATAATGAAATAGAATATCAAAAGTCAGTGCACCTGCTGGATGACCTGACTGACACCGCTGGCGAAGATGAAAACCACCCCCTTGCCTCGCTGATGGAAATCCTCGGTTTGTTGATCGAAAAATACGAAGATGAGCACGTACAGGAAATTACAGAAATCTAAACAGAAGTCCCTGAAGACAAATTCAGGGACTTCTTACAAAATCGCCTGCCCACTACACACGGAAACGCTCGCCGAAATTCAGAATACATTCCGAGCAGGGATGGATGTCAAATTGAGCGGGGTTGAAGTTATGGCAAAATAATGCCATCGGCAGCGTGTACGGAAAATAAAAAAGAGGTCGCTCCTTATGAGGCGACCTCTTTTCAATCAAACATCCTTACATTGACATTGCTTCATATACTCTTATGCTTGTGATAATCGGGCAGCCTTGGGCAATTTTTTCAGCTTCATCCATGTTCTCTGCATTAATGATCATGTAACCAGTTAATGAATCCAGCCCAAGCGGTAATTCTTTGGTCCCGCTGCGTGTGATTTCTCTCCCGGGTCCGAGGGGATTGCCGGGATCAATCATCTTGTCTCCGATGGATGCGAACCATTTACCCCAGGCATCCATTATTTCCTGGGTAGGCGTTTCAAATCCGTAGGCAAACAATACAAATTTCTTCATTTTATTCTCCTTTTTATTAGTTTATTTTCTACCCAGATATTGGGCATAATTTTCCAAGGTAGCTTCTTCGCTACCCCAATACGTTTGATATTGCATGACCCAATTTCGAAGACTAAGTAATGATGCTCGGTTAAGCGTAAGAAAATTAGTTTGCCCGATCTTCTTACGGTTTATCATGCCTCCTTTCTCAAGTATTTCAATGTGCTTGTGAATTGCCGGCAGGGAGAGGTTTCTCACGGAAGCTAATTTACTTATGGAACACGGTTGCAGACTCAGTATGTAAATAATCTCTCGCCTATGTTTGTTGGCAAGGGCTTCAAAAACATTGTCTAAATCTTGTAGGGTTTCAGAGTTAGTCATAATAGTTAACTAATAAGTTAAGTATAATAAAACCGATAAATATTGTCAAGTTATTTCAATAGTGACTATTGTTGGTCGGGTTATTATTTGTACTTGGCTCGGTGGGTTCCTGAGAATGTGGAAAGTTTGATAAATGGTAGTTTTTCTAATCAGGTTGAATCTGTAGCAAAGTTATAGATACAAAACCTCCGAGAGTTATTTCGGAGGTCAAATCATCTACTCTCGGATTATCTGCCTTTTCCTACTCCCCAGTCGGCACCCAGATATTCTGCCCCACCCTGCCCTCCCCAAATCCGAAATTGAAAGTTGGGAAAACATCAAAAGAATCCAGTTAGGGTTTGGAGAGGGTTATCACAATTTATCTGTAAACATCTTTACGATGGCGAACACGCACAATTTCTATAATCAGCCTGTTCTCGAAAATTTCGTAAACGACACGATAGTCCCCAATGCGAATACGATAACTATATTCCGAACCAACCAATTTCTTTACCCCAGACGGGTACGGATTACTCGATAAATCTTGAACTGCCGCGACGACTTTGATGATCATCGGGCGCGGCAGTTTTTGGAGTTCATTGTAAGCGGATTTCTTCCACTCAATTTTGTAGGAAGCCATCGCGTTTCAATTTTTCCATTACTTCTTCATGTGAAATGGTCGGCTCGTCACGGCGTTCCGCTAAAACAGCAAGATCTTCCAAGTCTTCCAACAACCCTTCAAATACTTCTATAGGAAGAATAGCGGCTGTCTTTTTACCGTTTTTATCGGTAATATATTTTGCCTGTAAATCTCGTAACTCGATCATTGTGCCTCACTTTCTACTCGGTTTATATCACAAATCACTCCCCCGTCGGCACCCAGATATTCTTGACCTGAGTGGACTCATGCAGGAACTCGTGACCATCGCCCTGCTCACGGGACATCCAATCGCGGGGCAGACCGTAGCCTGTCCAAGTGCGCTTCATATTGGCGGCGGATTCGTTCTCGACGTGGTAACTGCCTTCCGCCGAGCCGAAGTACCAGACTGAATCAACGTCTTCGTGTTGCACGAGAGTTTTCACCAGATGGTCACGGTCACCTGTAACGATGTTGACCACGCCGCCAGGCACATCGGATGTGTCGAGCACCTGATAGAAGTCCATGGCGGAGAGCGGATATTTCTGGCTGGGGATCATCACCACGCTGTTGCCTCTTGCAATGGCAGGAGCCATGAGCGAGATAAATCCAAGCAAAGGATTTTCATCGGGGCAGGCAATGCCGATCACACCGACAGGTTCATTGACGGCAACGGTAATTCCGCGCAGGGTGGTCTCTTGCACGGTGCCGCCGTATTTGTCAGCCCATGCCGCATAAGTAAATAATCTTTCAACGGACGCGTCCACTTCGGCTTGCGCGGATTTTTGCGTGCGGCCTGTCATTTCGACGATGCGTTTTACGAACTCCGCATTGCGTGCATCCAAGTTCTCAGCGATGAAATATAAAATTTGCGAGCGGTTGTATCCGTGGCGCATCGCCCAGCCTGATGTCCGCGCTTTGTGTGCGGCTTCGACTGCATCGCGGATGTCCTTGCGATTTCCGTCACCGACCTGACCGACGATCTTTCCTTTTGCATTCAAGATGCTCGTGGTGTATGCGCCATCAGGACGAACTTGTTTTCCGCCGATATACATTTTGGGAGTGCGATCTACCAGCGGAAGAGCATGTCCATTTGCCCGAGCAACCCCAGG
This sequence comes from Chloroflexota bacterium, assembly GCA_026390015.1. Taxonomy (GTDB): domain Bacteria; phylum Chloroflexota; class Anaerolineae; order Anaerolineales; family Villigracilaceae; genus Villigracilis. The sequence goes on from JAPLGS010000099.1 coordinate 68,024, forward strand.
CTGAGTCGGAAACGTAGGAACGTGTCCTCCCCACGCTGGTCGAGTAGGCGTGTTCGTCGCCGTATCGAGATACGGCAATGATAATTCAGGGCGTGGACGATCCATCCATTTTGGTCGCAAGTATTCAAACAGACCTTCACGTCCGCCTTCGCGCCCGTAGCCCGACTCGCGATAGCCGCCGAAGCCCGAAGCGCCGTCGAATTGATTGGTGCAATTGACCCACACCGAGCCCGCCTTGATCTTGCTCGCGACATCGAGCGCGAGGTTGATGTTATCGCTCCACACGCTCGCCGCGAGACCATAGCGCGTGTTGTTCGCAAGTTCGATGGCTTCGCTCGGCGTGCGGAACGTAAGCGAGACCAGCACGGGTCCGAAAATTTCTTCCTGCACCGTTGCGGCAGCGGGATCGAGACCTGTAATGAGCGTGGGTTTATAAAACAGCCCTTTTTCGGGCAACTGAATATTCGGCTGAAAACATTCACCTCCTTCCGCGATGCCCGTCTTCACCCAGCCATCAATCGTGTCCCATTGGCTTTGGTCAACGATCGCGCCCATGTCAATCGACTTATCGAGCGGGTCGCCCACGCGCATGTGCTCCATGCGATTTTTTAATTTTTGGATGAATTTCCCTGCGATATTTTCCTGCACGATCAGCCTTGATCCTGCGCAACAAACTTGACCCTGATTAAACCAGATCGCATCAACCACGCCTTCAACTGCTCCATCCAAATCGGCATCGTCAAACACAACAAATGGACTCTTGCCCCCAAGTTCAAGCGACAGTTTCTTACCCGAGCCAGCTGTCTGCTTGCGGAGAGTTCGCCCGACGTCGGTGGAACCCGTGAAGGCGATCTTATCCACATCGGGGTGCGTGACGATCATCGAGCCTGCGCTGCTGCTTCCAGTAATTACATTTACAACGCCAGCAGGCAGACCCGCCTCGGCAACGATCTCTGCGAACAACAACGCAGTGAGTCTTGTGTACGAAGCAGGCTTCAATACCACCGTGTTGCCCATCGCTATCGCAGGCGCGATCTTCCACGCCAGCATAAGCAAAGGAAAATTCCACGGGATGATCTGCCCGACCACACCCACAGGTTGATAATCGCGCAGTTCAGTTTCCATCAACTGCGCCCAACCCGCATAATAATAAAAGTGACGCGCCAACAAAGGCACATCAATATCTCTTGATTCACGGATCGGCTTGCCGTTGTCCATCGACTCAAGCACCGCCAACAAGCGCGAATGTTTCTGAAGGTTGCGCGCGATTGCATAAAGATAACGCGCACGAGTCACACCAGGAGTCTTGCTCCACGATTTGAAGGCTTCACGCGCTGCGCTAACAGCCGCATCCACTTCTTTTTGCCCCGCCTGCGTGGTCTCGGCCAACAACTCCCCATTCGCCGGGTTGATGGACGAATAAAATTTGGCGCCTTTCGGCGTCACCCATTCGTTGTTGATGAACAATCCGAACTTTCGTCCATGCTCGTTCAGCCAAGCGTTGACTGCATCAGGCGCTTCGGGCGCAGGTCCGTATTCCATGGATTTGAAAATTTTAAGTAATTTCGACATAATTTTATCCAATCTCGGTGGTCGAGTAGCCCCGAGTGTTTTTCGAGGGGCGTATCGAGACCACAAATTCCAGGTAAATTTGTTATTTCAATATGTACATCCAACTTATGCTCTCGATACGGCGGCGACGAACACGCCGCCTACTCGACCATCGGAATTGTCTTTATCCCATCGGCATGTGATGTTTCGCTGCGTAATGACCTGTGATGTAGTGATACAACTGCCGTTCGATGTCGGTCAACAAACTGGATGCGCCAATGCGGAACAGGTCATTCATCAACCATTCATCGCCGAGTTCTTCCTTCATCAACGATTGCCAGGCCAGCGCCTGTTTCGCGGAGCTGATTCCGCCCGCGGGTTTGAATCCAACTTTGTAGCCGAAGCGATCCAAATAATCGCGGATGGCGCGTGTCATCACCAAGCTAAATTCCAACGTGGCGTTGACTGTTTCCTTGCCCGTGGATGTCTTGATAAAATCCGAGCCTGCCATCATTGCCACGAGGCTGGCTTGATAAACCTGCTTGAGCGAACCGAGATCACCAGTTGCTAAAATTGTTTTCATGTGTGAGTCACCGCAGGCTTTGCGGAATTGTTGCAGTTCATCGTACATGGAATGCCAGTCGCCAGTGAGAACATAATTGCGTGCGATGACCACGTCAATTTCTTTTGCGCCTGCTTCGACAGCTTGCTCGATCTCTTCAATTCGTTGCGGCAGGGGAGTCTGTCCTGCAGGAAAACCTGTGGCGACAGAGGCAACTGGAATGTCCGAATCTTGAAGTGCGTGAACTGCATCCGCAACACGGTTGGGATACACACACACCGCGCCGACGGTGATCTTCTCGCCATCGAGTCCAAGTTTTGCCAGCATGTCCGCGCGGATCGGGTTTCTGGCTTTGGCACATAATCTTTTCACGCGCCCTGGCGTGTCATCGCCTGCAAGGGTGGTCAGGTCAATGTTGGTGACCGCGCGTAAAAGCCAGGCTGCCTGCCAATCCTTTTTGACGGTGCGGCGTCCAGTGAGTGTGGCGATGCGGCGTTCGACCGCGCTTTTGTTGACGTGCGCGCCCATCACCCAATCAAGGTCAAGAGGCGTGCCGGAATTTCGATTATTTTGGGAAGTCATGGGAGGAGCCTTTTATTTTTTATTTTCATCAAATCATTCTGAAGGATTTGCACCTTGGTGAGTTTCCCATTCATCAATAACCTGCTTATACATTTCGGGCAGATGATAGCGCAGAGTTGCGACCAGTCCAGCATATCGTCTAAAAACGGTGCGGTCGGGTTTCTGATGGTTATTCAAATCTTCATGAATGATCTTGAGGAAAACCAAAGCCAAGTCCGCTGTCAGCGTCTGGGAGTCAAACAACAACTGAAAAAAATTCAGCTTATCTTTTATGGTAGAGTTGCGGAACAATTCTTTGCGTTTTGATGAAGCAGCCATCTTCGGTGAAAACTCCTAGTATCTTCCATATTATACAGGGTTTGCCAGAATCTCTTTGCGCTATAATTCAAAAAAGGAATTTCACAATGACAAACAACCTGACTCCCCCAACCAACGAAGAGTATGCTCCATTTTATTCTGATTACATCCAGCGCGCAATTTCTAGAAACGATGTGGTCGCAGCCCTCGCTCAACAAGTTGACGAAATCAGAGCTGCGCTTGGAAATCTTTCTGACCAGCAAGCCCGCTTCAAATTCGGACCTTTGGAATGGTCCATTAAAGAAGTGCTCGGCCATCTGATAGATGGAGAGCGCGTTTTCTCCTATCGCCTCTTGCGAATCTCACGCAATGACCAGACTCCGCTGCCAGGCTTTGAGCAGGAGGATTATGTCCGCGAAGCTGGGTTTGACAACTCTGCACTCGATGATCTGATCAGCGAGTTTGAATTCCTGCGTCGCGCTAATATTCTCGGCATAAAAAACATGAGCGACGAATCTGTCTCGCGGCTCGGCACAGCCAGCGGAGTGGCAGTCAGCGCGCGGGCGTTGATCTATATGCTGGTCGGTCACGTGGAACATCACATGGCGAGTCTGCATGAGAACTATTTACCCAACATAAAGTGACCTTCACCATATAAACACGGAGAAAAACATGTCATCATTTCCTATTGCGCCAAAACGCCCGCACGAAATCGCCCAGCATGGTCAGACCCGTGTTGATAATTATTATTGGATGCGCGACAGGAACGATCCTGAAACGATAAAACACCTGCGCGCCGAAAGCGATTATCTCGAAGAGATCATGCAGCACACGAAACCGTTGCAGGAAAAACTATTTACCGAAATGAAAGCGCGCATCAAAGAGGACGATTCAACTGTCCCTTCGAAAAGTGGCGGATATTTTTATTACGAACGCCACGAAGAAGGAAAGCAGTATCCCGTCTTTTGCCGCAAGCAAGGCTCGCTTGATTCAGCCGAAGAGATTTTGCTCGACCAGAATCAACTGGCAGAGGGTAAAACTTTTTGCAGCATTGGCGCGTTCTCGATCAGTCCCGATGGGAATAAGCTGGTCTATTCGGTTGATTATGGCGGACGTGAAATTTACACTCTCCATCTCAAAGATTTGAAAAGCGGAAAGCTGTATCCCGAAATAATCGAAAATACATCAGGCAGTGCTTACGAACACGGCGGCACGGAATGGGCGAACGACAACGAGACTTTTTTTTATATCACTTTGGATGACGCACAGCGACCGTGTAAATTATATCGGCATAAACTTGGCACTGACCCCACGCAGGATGTACTCATCTTCCACGAGCAGGATGAAACTTATTTCCTGTTCATGTTCAAGACGCGTGATGAAGCGTATATCATGACCTATCACTACAGCACCACAACACGCGAAATGCGTTTTCTTTCTGCTGATCATCCTGAGGAAAATCTGCGTGTGCTGCAATCCCGCATCAATGGTTTGGAATATTACGCAGCGCACCACAACGGAAATTTTTTCATTGTCCATAATGATAATGCGAAGAATTTCAAATTGAGTGTTGCGCCTGTGGGAAAATCCGAAAAGGAAAACTGGCGGGAGGTTATCCCCCACCGCGCAGATGTACTCGTGGATGGCGTGGATACGTTCGCAGACTTTGTCGTTGTCCATGAGCGCAAGGGCGGGCTCAAACAACTTCGTATCAGCGCGCCCGATGGATTGGGGAACGTGCGTTATGCACAATTCCCCGAGCCGGCCTATAACGTCAACCTTGAAACCAACCCTGAATTCAAAACAAATCTTCTGCGTTTTAATTATTCATCATTGATCACGCCCAATTCAATCATAGATTTTCACGTGGATAGCGCTGAATGGGAGCTAAAAAAAGAGGACGAGATCCCAAGCGGTTACGATAAGACGCAATATATATCCGAAAGAATCCATGCCACTGCGTTAGATGGCACACAGGTTCCAATTTCAATTGTGTACAAAAAGGGCTTGAATAAAGATGGGAATAATCCTACCCTGCTTTATGGATATGGTTCATACGGCGCGACCATAGATGCGACATTTAGTTCCAACCGCTTCAGCCTGCTTGAACGTGGATTCGTGTTCGCCATCGGACACATCCGCGGCGGCTCAGACATGGGGCGCGAATGGTACGAAGACGGCAAGATGCTCAACAAGAAAAATACTTTTACTGATTTCATCGCATGCGCGGAGCATCTCATCAAGGCTGGATTCACATCCCCGCAAAAACTTGCCATCATGGGCGGTTCCGCTGGCGGATTGCTCGTCGGCGCGTGCGTCACCATGCGGCCTGACCTGTTCAAAGCCGTGATTTGCAAAGTTCCATTTGTGGATGTAGTCACCACCATGAGCGATCCGACAATTCCACTAACCACGCTCGAATATGATCAATGGGGCAATCCCGAAGATAGGAAATACTTCGACTATATGATGACTTACTCGCCCTACAATAATATCCGCGCCACGGAATATCCGCATATGCTCATCACTACCGGTCTCAACGATCCGCGTGTTGCTTATTGGGAACCTGCCAAATTCGCAGCCAAACTCCGTGAGATGAAAACGGATGATAACCTGATCATGATGTATACCAACTATGATTCAGGTCATGCGGGAGCAAGCGGACGATATGATTTCCTGAAAGAGATCGCTCAAGACTATGCGTTTTTGCTGGATAAACTTGATGTGAAGTAACAAAAAAACTTCCGAGAAATTTATCTCGGAAGTTTTTTTGTTACTATTGAAATCTGATTACGCGGGCTGAACGGCGGCCTTCGCGACCACATCTTCCAGCATCTTAGTAGTGAGGGATTTCGGTCGTTCAAGGGGCATGCCAAGAGCGCGCGCCCAAACGTAGTTTGCGGTCACGCCAAGCGCGCGGCCAACTCCGAACAACACAGTATAAAAATCAAAATCGCGCACGCCGTAGTAATACTGCAAAGTGCCAGAGATCGCATCCACATTCGGGGCGGGATTCTTGGCTTTGCCTTGTTCGCGGAGAACGGCGGGAACCACGTCAAAAACCATGTCGGCCAGGCGGATGAGTTCGTCTTCGGGGAAGCGCTTCTTGGCGAATTCCATTTGCGCGGTGAAGCGTGGATCAGGCACACGCAAAACAGCGTGACCATAACCGGGGATGACATGTCCGCCGTTGAGGGTGTCCCATGCGAATTTGTACAAATCTTCGCGGGAGGGAACGCCGCCAAATTTCTGGTGAACTTCCATCAACCAACCAAGGCACTCTTGATTTGCAAGACCATGCAAAGGTCCAGCGAGACCGTTAAGCGAGGCGGAGAAGGAAAGATATGGGTCGGAGAGAGCGGATCCAACGAGGTGCATGGTATGGGCTGAGACATTCCCAGCCTCGTGATCACTGTGTAAAATGAAATACAAGCGGGCGAGTTCAGAATAGCCCTTCTTGTCAGAGATCTTCATCATCTTGGAGAAGTTCGCACCATAATCCAATTTGGGACTGTACTTTGGCTTGGATGTTTCGCCAAAATATTTCATGCGATAGATGAACGCTGCAACAATCGGAAGTTTCGCAGTCAGGTCGAGACTGTCTTCGAGGGCAGCTTCCCAATACGCATCTTTCTTCATGCTGTGATATCTGCTGGCGAAGACTGAACCGTTCTGTAAAGCGAGAACCGCCTGCGAGAAAAGCGTCATCGGGTGAGTCTCTTTCGGCATGGTCTTGAGCATCTTGAAAACATAATCAGGCACAGCCGAGCGCTTCGCCCATTCTGCTTCCACTTCGAGAGCCTGTTCCTTGGTGGGAACTTCGCCGATCATCAACAGGTAATACAAGCCGCCGACCAACGGCATCTTATTGCCGCGACCTTTGGGAAGTGCCTTCAACAATTCGGGGATGGACAAACCGCGGAAGCGAATCCCTTCGGCTGGATCAACATAAGAAATATCGGACATAAGTGATTTAATGTCGCGCATACCGCCGACGATCTGACCTACGGTGACATCTGCCACTTTTACTTCAGCATGTTCCTTCGAAAGGGACTTAATTCGTTCGCGCCATGCGGGCAGCTGAGCAGACATTTTTTCGTGAAGAATCATCATTAACTCCTTTTATGAGTATACAAGTAGATAAAGTAAACACGTACACTTACTTACCTGTGTACGTGTTTACCTGTGTTCATTTACAACGTTACCAAACTCTTCAACGCCTCATGCGTCTCTTTGACCGACGCGGCGGATTTTTCGAACATGGCCTTTTCGGCGTCATCAAATTTATATTCAATGATCCTTTCAATACCCTTCGCACCAAGTACACAAGGCACACCGAAGTACATATCGTTCAAGCCATACTCGCCATTCATATAAGCCGCGCAGGGCACGATCAACTTCTTATCCTTCAAGATCGCTTCAGTCATTTGGACACAAGCCAGTGAAGGCGCGTAATAGGCGGAACCAGTCTTCAAAAGATTGACGATCTCACCGCCGCCCTTGCGTGTACGGTTGACAATTGCTTCGAGTTTGTCAGCGGGTAAATATTCATTTAAGGGGATACCAGCAATATTGGAATGCCGTGTCAGTGGAACCATTTCATCGCCATGTCCACCCAGAACATAGCATTGAATGTTCTCCAGGCTCACACCGGTTTCCATCGCGACAAAGGCGCGCATTCGGGCTGAGTCCAAAATACCAGCCTGGCCAATGACACGTTCGCGGGGCAATTTCGTCATCTTCATGGTGAGATAAGCCATCGTATCCAGAGGATTGGTCAATACAATAAAAATTGCATTTGGCGAGAACTTCAAGCTTTCAGTCGCGGCTGTGCCAACAATATCCGCATTGATCTTGAGCAGGTCATCACGGCTCATACCGGGCTTGCGCGCAACACCCGCGGTAATAATGATGATGTCAGAATCTTTTGTATCTGCATAATTATTCGTGCCGATAACCTTGACATCCTTGCCAATGATGGGCATCGCTTCCATCATGTCAAGGCTCTTACCCTGCGGCATACCTTCCACTACGTCAACCAACACGATGTCCGCGAGTTCGCGTTCAGCGAGCCAATGAGCAGCTGTTGCTCCAGTATTGCCTGCGCCGATAATAGAAACTTTATTCATTATGCCTCCAAATTTTTTTTATTTTCAATAATTCTATCCGAAAGTATACAAGTTCAAAAGTACAAAATGTCACATGTTTTGACACACAAAATGACAAAATTGGCCTAAAAAAGGCCTCCTTTGTGCCGATTTGGCAGGAGACCTTCTAATTACGCGATTGGAAAATGTGTCGCACCAGACTTAATGAGAGGAAACTTCAAGATTAGATTCTGCTGCTTAATGAGGATCAACCACCCGTCAGGTGCACCGCTTCTGCTTATCGTTAGGCTGATTCCGCTTCGAGGAAACGAGTCGCCTGAATGGCCGCCGCCGCGCCCATCCCCGCTGATGTGATCACCTGACGGAAATGCGGGTCAGCGATTTCGCCGGCCGCGTACACGCCTGGAATATTTGTTTCCATTTTGTCGTTGACAATGACATAACCCAGATCGCTCATTTCCAATTGACCTTTGAACATCTGTGTGTTCGGCACATGCCCAATAAAAACGAAGAAACCATCTGTATCAAAAGTGGATTCAACGGCGGTCTTCACATTTTTCAATTTCAAAGTTGTGACCTTATCCGAGCCGATAACTTCTGTCACTACAGTATCGAGAATAAAATTCATCTTTGGGTGTTCCTTTGCGCGCTTCTGCAAAACAGAGCTCGCCCTGAATTCGTCGCGGCGATGGATCACGGTCACGGAGGATGCGTAGCGTGTAATGAAGAGACCTTCTTCGAGCGCAGAGTCGCCGCCGCCTACGATCACAACTTTTTTATCCTTGAAGAACCAGCCGTCACAAGTGGCACAATACGAAACACCGCGGCCTGTTAGCTCAACTTCGCCGGGAATATTTAGGTGAGTTGGATTCGCACCCGTAGTGAGAATTAATGTATCAGCAAGATATTCGCCGTTATCCGTTGTCACCTTGTATGGCCGTTGTGACAGATCCACTTCGTACGCCATACCAAACTCCACTTTCGCGCCAAAGTTTTCAGCTTGCTTTTGGAACAACTCGCCCAGCTCCGGTCCGCCCACGCCTGTTGGAAAACCTGGATAATTTTCAATGGTGTGCGTCAACGCGGCTTGACCGCCCAACTGCATCCCCGTCAACACGACCGGCTCAAGTTCCGCGCGCGCCGCATACAGCGCCGCCGATAACCCCGCAGGGCCGGCTCCCAATACTAAAACTTTCACATGTTTTTCATTATTATTTGTAGACATTATTGTTTCCTATTAGGTGAAATTTACCTTTGATATTTTTATCAACCATATTCAGGACGATGCTTTGTCTCAGGTTATTACTGTCACGCATTGTATCAGATGCCGGAAAACGTGAAAAGTTACAAGCAGACAATTCTGGAGTCGCCTGCGCTGAATTTTTTTCCTACACTTCTCTTACAAGGTCTCCACAATCTCTCACTCACCCTTCCATAATTTCTCCACAATGGATTGCTATTATAGGGGCGAAAGAACAAATCAAATCAATCACCTATTGGAGGTAAAAATGTCTCGTAAAGATCCTTTCATTGTTTTTAGACTGATCGGCTTACTGCTCGTGATCGGTCTCATCGTTGGCGGAGGAGCAATGGCTTACCGCGCTGGAGTCTCTCAAGGAATTTCACAGGCTCCTGCAGTTGCCACCGCGATCTCAAAAGCCGCAGAAAGCGGACAGGTCGCGCCAGTCCCACCGATGATGGGTCGCGAATATGGTTACGGATATGGATATGGCCCCGGCTTTTATCCCATGTACGGTCATCATTTTGGCTTCTTCCCATTCGGCGCGATCTGCGGCTCCATCTTCTTCCTCTTTTTCTTCTTCGGCTTCATGAAGATGATCTTCTTCCGCAGAATGTGGGGTGGACGTAACGGTCATCATGGCCCACCGTGGATGCATCAGCATGACCATGATTGCGAAGAGAAAAAAGACGGCGAAAAGAAAGACAAATCACCTGAAGAAAAGAAGTAAGAAGCTTAAAAATTCTGGCGACAGTTGCACTGTCGCCAGAATTCCTAATACCCAATTCCTAATTCCTAACTTATACTCTCCCCATGCAAGAACTCATCCTCATCGTAGATGATGAACCCAAGATCGTGCGCCTCGCGCGAGATTATCTTGAGAAAAACGGATTTCGCGTCATCAGCGCCGCAGACGGTCAATCAGCGCTGACAACTGCCCGCCGCGAAAAACCAGATCTGATCGTACTCGACCTCATGCTGCCCATCATGGACGGGCGCGAAGTCTGCAAGATCCTGCGCCGCGAGAGTGATGTGCCCATCATCATGCTGACCGCCCTCGCCGAAGAAGTGGATCAGATCACGGGGCTGGAAATCGGCGCGGACGATTACATCACCAAACCATTTTCGCCGCGCGCGTTGGTTGCGAGAATCCGCGCCATGCTACGCAGAACGCGCGGCGAGATCAAGACTCCAGCTGTCATCCGTGTAGGCGCGCTTGAAGTTGACTCTGAAAAGCATACGGTCACTTACAACAACAAACCCATTCAACTGACGCCCAACGAATTCAAACTGCTCACCCTTCTCGCAAATCGCCCCGGACAAACTCTCACTCGTGAACAACTACTTGACGATCTGCACGGCGGCGCATCCAGCATTGACCGTAGTGTGGATTCCCACATAAAGAATCTGCGCCGCAAACTGGAAGCGGAATCAAAAATCTCATTGATCGAAACTGTATACGGAATCGGTTATCGCTATATGATCGTTTGAACGTTCAAACATTAAACCCATGTCTCAACACAATCACCCGCATTTCCCACCCCGCCACTGGAAAGGCAATCGCCGCTTTTTCATACTGCCATTTTTTCTTGTATTTGGCTTGATGAGCCTGCTCTTCATCGCGGGCATCGGCGCGATCATTTATCTCGTCCTCACGCAGCGAGCAGAAATTATTCGCGGCGGATGGCTTTTATTATTTTGCGGCATCCCCTTTATTTTTATCTTCATCACTTCCATTATCGGCAATTTAACGTTTCGACGATTCGGCAGGCCGATGTCGGATATTTTTTCTGCGATCGATTCCATTTCTGAGGGTGATCTTTCCATCCGTGTGCCCGAGAATTATCCGCGCCAATTCGGTCAACTTGCGCGGCGTTTCAATCACATGATCGCCGAGCTTGAACGTGCCGAACAGCAGCGCCGCAATCTCACCGCTGACATCGCACATGAACTTCGCACGCCGCTTCATATTATTCAAGGCAATCTCGAAGGAATACTTGATGGCGTTTATCAGCCGACTTCCGAACATATCAACAACACATTGGACGAAACTAAACTACTCGCGCGTCTCGTGAATGACCTGCAGACTCTGTCGCTTGCGGAGGCGGGACAACTTCCGCTTCACCCTACTCGATTCCTGTTGGCTGATCTGCTAGCTGATCTCACTTCAAGTTTTTCCGCCCAAGCCGCATCCCTCGGCATTGATTTGAAAACTAACATTGCCGACCCAACCAAAGAATTTACCGCAGACTATGACAGGTTGAATCAAGTGCTGTCCAATTTAATATCGAACGCGCTTCGACATACACCTCAAGGCGGGATAATTTCCATCGCAACAAGCACAGCTCCCTTCGGGGAATCAATGGTCAGTGGGATCAGAATCGTTGTCAAAGATAGCGGTCAAGGCATCCCCGCAGAAGAACTTCCGTTTATCTTCGATAGATTCTGGCGCGGAGATAAATCCAGATCTGAACGGACAAACAGCGGACTCGGACTCGCGATTGCCAAACAACTCATCCTCGCGCACCGTGGGACGATCGAAGTGCAAAGCAAAGTAAACGAAGGCTCAACATTCATTATTGAATTGCCCGATTAGGGGTAAAATTTTGAAATGAATTTTTTGCACACGAATACGAACGTGAAGCGGCTGTTCTATTTTTTCGCTCTTCTTTTTATATCCCTTTGTGTTTACAAAGTCATCGCGCAAATCTACAGCCCATACTGGCAGGATCTATCAGATACTGCCAGCGGAGTCTTGACAGGTCATCCACTATGGCTCGCGTATCAAAATCGCTTACTGGGACCTTACCTCGTCCATTTGATTTCTGCGATCGGAATTTCGAATGTATCGGCTATCAAATTATTCACGCTGTTGTCGATCACGATTCAAAACCTTGTTTTATTCGGATTACTGACAAAATCGGGGGTTTCTTACAATAGATTATTGAGCTATATCATATTCTATTCATTCATATTTATTTGCATTCAAGATTATGGCTTCTACACATGGGACAGTATTGACGCAATATTGTTTACTTTTTTTGCATGGGGAATCTTTCAGGGTAAATCCACAACTTATTTTATTTTTCTTTTTTTGGTTGCCATCATCAATAGGGAAAGCGCGCTTTTCATCAGCTTGTATCTGATTATTGACTCGTTCCAAATCCACAACGTGAAGATTCATTTTTCATCCAAGTCTAAACTTGCAATTGGGAGTCTCCTGACAATCGGCGGCATCATTTACACAAAGCTGATCCGTGATTATTTATTTATCAGCCGGCCAAACGGTCTGCTAGACACTGCCAATGCACGGACAGGAAATCAGATTCATTTTCTAAAAAACATCCTTGATATCTTCTTCAACAACCTGACTTCGCTCAACATCCTGAATTCAATATTCATTATAGGATCGGTTATCTATCTCGTATATTTTATAAAATACTATACAGACCGTCAGCTTAAAGCTTTTGCTCTGTTTATCATTCTGATTGTGAATATCATGATCTTTGGCGGGATCAATGAAACCAGAATGTACATCATTCTCATACCGTTTTTAATATTTTTTCAGATCGGATTTGGGGAATCAAAACCTGATACCGCAACAAGCGGTAGAATTGCCGTCAATGGAAATCTCTGAAAAACTACAGGGTATTCTTACCACATTGCCTGCCAAGCCAGGCTGTTATATTTACCACAATGCCGAGGGGACGATCATCTATGTCGGCAAAGCCATCAGCCTGAAAAACCGCGTTCGATCCTATTTCCATTCAGACTCGAGTCACGATGCGAAGACACGCCGCCTCGTGCGCGAGATCGTGGATATCGAGTGGATCGTGGTCGGCTCGGAACTTGAGGCGCTCATTCTTGAGATGAATCTCATCAAGAAGCACCGCCCAAAATACAACATCCGTCTCAAAGATGACAAGCGTTATCCCTACATAAAAATTCACCTGAACGAGCCTTTCCCCATTGTGACAGTCACGCGGCAAATGGAGGAGGATGGCTCGCGCTATTTTGGTCCGTACACTTCGGCGTGGGCGGTTTATCAAACATTGGATGTACTGCGCCGAATCTTCCCATATCTGACCTGTGACCGCGAGATCACAGGCCTCGACAAACGCGCCTGTCTTTACTTTGACATCAAGCTGTGCATTGCCCCCTGCATCGGAGCTGTCGACCAGGCAGGATACCGCCAAATGATCTCCGATTTGATGGAGTTCCTAAGCGGACACAGCGAAGACATTGTGACGCGCCTCGAAGCCGAAATGCAAAAGGCTTCTGAAGAAATGCGTTTCGAGAAAGCCGCGGCAGTGCGTGATCAACTAAAGGCTATCAGTTCCATTATTGAACGACAGAAAATTGTTTTCGCATCTGATTACAAAGACTCAGATGTGTTGGCCATGGCGCGCACTGACGGTGAAGCCTGCGTGCAGATATTCTTCATTCGCGGCGGAAAATTGATCGGACGCGAATATTTCATCCTCGAAGGCACAGAAGACACGGATAATCAGGAAGTGATGACTGAGTTCGTCAAACAGTTTTACACTGAAGCCGCGAACATTCCTGAGCAGGTGATGATCCCGGAAGAAATAAAAATGGAGGAAGCCAGTATCATCAGCCAATGGCTCAAGTCTAAACGCGGCGGTCAAAAAGTGGAAATATTCGTACCGAAGGATGGTCAGCCGCATGAATTGGTTGAGATGGCCGCTGAGAACGCGTCTGAAACTTTGCAGGCGCTGCGCGCTCAATGGCAAGCGGATGCTCACAAGCAGGAACAGGCGCTCGGCGAATTACAATCCGCGCTGAAATTATCGGCGCCGCCAAATCGAATCGAATGTTATGATGTCAGTCACACACAAGGTGTGGCAACAGTCGGCGCGATGGTTGTGTTTGAACAAGGCGTACCAGCCAAGAAACTTTATCGCAAATTCAACATTGACAGCACCAGCATCGGCGCGCCTGATGATTTTGCGTCGATGGAGGAAATGCTCACGCGTAGATTCAAAAGATGGCGATCTGCTGAAGAAACCGAACCAAGCCCGGGCGCGAAAAAAGATGCGTCATTTTCCTTCCTGCCTGATCTGATCATTATCGACGGCGGCAAAGGTCAGCTCGGACGTGTGGTCAAAGTCCTCGAGCAATTTGGCTTGTTCGATAAAGTGCCCGTGGTCGGACTCGCAAAACAGGAAGAAGAGATTTTCTTTCCGCATAACAGCCAGCCATTAATTTTGCCGCGCCACTCGCAGGGACTGTATCTCGTGCAAAGGATCCGCGACGAGGCGCACCGCTATGGAATCACGGCGCATCGCGCACGCCGCTCGAAACAGGGACTTGCATCGCAGCTGGATTCGATCCCAAACATTGGGCCTGCGCGCAGAAAAGCCCTCTTGAAATATTTTGGTTCTATGGATAAGATTAGAGAAGCAAGCGTTGAAGAACTAACCACGGTCAAAGGTATGAATAAATCTGCAGCGGAATCGATCAAAGCGCATTTGGAATAGGAGCAAATATGGTTACAGAATTGGTTGTTATTCCGAAGGGAACTCATAATATTTTACGGAGATTAACAGGGCAATCCCGTCCTGATGTTGCATTGTCGCTTGCCATCAAAGAATTAATTCACTTCCGCATCGAATCCACAAAAGCGCGGATTGCCGCTTATGAACAAAAATATGGAATGGGTTTTCCAAAATTTGAAGAAGCGTGGAAAAACGAAAAAGTTAAAGATTCATACTCATATCCTGTGGAGCAGGATTACATGCAGTGGGAAACTGCACTTGCTGATCTTAAGTTACTTGAAGAAATTTTAGAATGGCAGGCTTAGTAAATGGAAGAATTTGAACGGCATCTGGACGCTGTTTGTTCAAAGTTGTCTTTTGTAAAAAGCATAACGATATTTTCTTCGACAGAAAGTTCCAATCTCTGGAGGATTACCCTGAGCGACGACACGTTCGTTGATGTTTATTATAGTGAAATCACAGGTAAAACATCGTTTGCGCATATCATGGGCAGCAAGCGAATATTGGGCGCGGATAATGCAGGAGGCTGGCATTGGCATCCGAGCAAAGCCCCCGATTCCCATATTTCATCCGAGACTGAAATTACCATCGAAGAATTTATGGAAGAATTGGAATCAACCTTTAAATGAAACAAATCTGGATCGTTGATGATGACGAAGAAATGGGACGCGCGATCAGCTTGATGCTCAGCCTGCTCGATTGTCAGACAAAGCATTTCTATAATGCGCGCAGCACAGCGCAGGCTTTACTGGCGGGCGGATTGCCTGATATGATGATCCTGGATATTAATATGCCCGAGGTCAGCGGGCTGGATTTGCTGGAGTTTTTGCGCCGTCGTAAAGAGTGGAAGAATCTGCCGGTTATCATGCTTTCGTCTGAGGCTGCGGATGTGACCGTTGACCGTGCATTAAACTTGGGCGCAGATGGATACGTGATGAAGCCTGTTACAATTGACGAACTTGAAAAGGTAATGTCTCAAGCCTTTTACAAACATATCCTATAAGTGAGTAGAAAATGACTGGAAAAATTTCTAAAACAAAAAAACAAACCAAACCCGCAGAAAATACCGCTTCGCGCCCGAATAGATCCGCGCAGATTATGTTCGCAATTTTTGCGATCATTCTTATCTTATCGATGGTGCTCTCTGCAGTTTCAAAGTTCTAACTGATCTTGAAATATTATATTCCCACGCGCGGCACTGCTTTGCGTGCCGCGCTTTATTTCGTAATAATTCCATTGATCGTGAGCGGCATACGTGTCGTTAGGTTATAGGCGGTATAAGGATAATTCATGCTCGACAAACTACAGGCAATTGAAGAACGGTATGAACAACTCGGAAGCGAACTGCTCGAAGTGGGCAGTGACTATCAACGCGCCGGCGAGATCAACAAAGAGCGCGTGGATCTGGAACCCATCTATATAAAGGTGCGCGAATACCGTCAGGCAATGAAAAGTTATGAGGAAGCCAAAGCCCTCATCGTCACAGAAAATGACACGGAGTTGATCGCATTGGCAAAAGCGGACGTAGAGGAACTCAACCCAAAGATCGAGAAGCTCGAAAAAGAGATTCGGGGCATGCTCGTGCCGAAAGACCCGCGTGATGACAGGAATGTGATCTTTGAAATTCGCGCGGGCGCGGGCGGTGACGAAGCCGCCATCTTCGCGGCAGATCTATTCCGCATGTATACTCGTTACGCCGAAGGCAAACGCTGGAAGATAGAAGCCATGTCTGAAAGCGCCATCGGTGTAGGCGGATTCAAAGAAGTGATCTTTGAGATCAAAGGCAAAGGCGCGTACTCAAAATTAAAATATGAGTCAGGTGTGCATCGCGTGCAGCGCGTGCCAACTACCGAATCGCAAGGACGCATTCACACATCCACCGCAACTGTGACAGTGCTCGCAGAAGTTGACGATGTGGAAGTGGATATTCCTGAAACTGATATTATTATCGAAGTCTATCGATCTTCAGGCGCGGGCGGACAAAACGTACAGAAGAATTCCACAGCCGTGCGCTTGTATCACAAACCAACAGGCATGATCGTAACCTGTCAGGATGAACGCTCACAACTGCAAAATAAATTGCGCGCCCTCAGCATTCTGCGCGCGCGGTTATTTGAAATTGCAGAACAAAAGCGCCGCACAGAACTTGAGGCGGACCGCCGCTCACAGGTTGGATCGGGGGATCGATCGGAAAAAATCCGCACCTATAATTATCCGCAAAACCGTGTCACCGATCATCGTATTGGATATTCAAGTTATAACCTGCCCACGGTCATGGATGGCGCGATAGATCAGTTCATTGATGAACTCTCCACCAGAGATGAATCAGAACGTCTCGCCTCAACTGGCGTGGACGACGACGAATAAAGTGACAGCCAGCTTTATCCACCCCCATGAAAATTCAAGAACTGCTTGAAACTACGGCCGCTCAGATCGAGCCATTGGGTGACACTCCCCAACTCGATGCGCAAGTTTTGCTTGCCCATTGTATTCAAAAGCCACGCACGTGGTTAATGGCGCACCCTGAATATGCGTTGACAAAAAAAGAACAAGATCAACTTACCGACGCGCTGGAAAAATTGTCGGCGGGTGAACCGCTGCCCTACGTTCTGGGGAAATGGGAATTCTTTGGCCTCGAATTTGAAATTACAAACGATGTTCTCATCCCGCGCCCCGAAACTGAATTGCTGGTTGAGAAAGCGATCGCGTGGCTGCGGGCATCTCCCGAGCGCCGCACCGTGGCAGATATCGGCACAGGCTCGGGCGCCATCGCCACTTCCATTGCCGTGCACATCTTAGATGCGCGCATCCTTGCAACGGATATTTCATTTGACGCGCTCAAGGTTGCCCAGCATAACGCGCGCAAATTCCATGTGCAGCAACGTGTTGATTTTTTACAATGCGACCTGCTGCCGCAGCATATTGAACCTCTATCCACAGATCGTCACTTCGATCTGATCTGCGCGAACCTGCCCTACATTCCCACAGATACATTACATCAACTTCCTATTTATGGAAAAGAACCCACTCTGGCACTCGATGGCGGCGTGGATGGTCTCGACATTTATCGGTGCCTGTTCAAACTTGCGCCCAACTGGCTCGCCCCTCGCGGCATGCTGTTACTTGAGATCGAATCCACACTTGGAGTAAAAGCCCTCAGCCTCGCTTACGATTCATTTTCCGATGTCACCATTCACATGCATCAAGATCTGGCAGGTAGAGATCGTTTACTCGAAATCATGCTTCCATGAAAACCGAGATCATCCCCGCAAATGAAATTAAAAATGCGCTTAATATTCTGCAAAGCGGCGGCATCATTGCCTTCCCCACGGATACCGTTTATGGCCTCGGCGCGCTGGCATTTGATGCTGATGCGATTAATAGTATTTACATCGCAAAGAATCGACCAATAGAAAAAGCAATTCCCATTTTGATCGGAGACTTGAGCGACCTCGACAAAGTTGCCAGTGACATCCCAAATATGGCTCTCCGTTTCGCCTCCCGCTTCTGGCCTGGACCTTTGACCTGCATCGTCCCCAAAAAGCGGACTCTCCCTATGGCAGTTTCTGCCACTTCCACTGTCGCAGTCCGCATTCCTGATCATAGTGACGCACGCGCTTTGTTGCGCGCCGCCGGCCCAATGGCAGTGACATCCGCAAATATTTCAGGCGGACCAAATCCATCCAGTGCGCAGGAAGTGTATGACCAACTCAACGGGCGCATATCATTAATATTAGATGGCGGAAAAACACAAGGCAGAATTCCGTCCACATTGGTGGATTGCACTGGAGAAAAACCGCTGATATTAAGAGAAGGTCATATTTCATTGGATGAATTGCTGGCGGTTTTATAGATAAAACTCTCATCCGCCATTTATGTTTTATTCAGGTTGTGCTAACGTGGCTGCATATAATTGTAATTACATTCTCCCTTAATAGAACCGCCGATGACTTGGGCAAGTCATCGGCGGTTCTGTGTTTAACTGGCTGAGGTTTATTTCAGGAGAGCGGCCAGGTCGGCAATACATCCATATCCATTTGCGAGGTGTGACCGTACGCAAAGCGATAATAGCCCGCAGATGCGATCATGGCGGCGTTATCGGTACATAAAGTTAACGCGGGAATATGAACTGGAAATTCTGTTTGAGCCTTGAATATTTGACGCAAAGGTCGGTTGGCTGAAACTCCGCCTGCGACCAATATTTCCTTTGCCTCAAACTCGCGCGCGGCATTCATGGTCTTCTTGTAAAGCACATCAATTACAGCCTTTTGAAATGAGGCGGCCAGATCTGCCACGGGCAATGAAGTACTCTTCTTTTGCAACTCGCGCACTTCGTACAACACGGAAGTCTTTAATCCGCTGAATGAAAAATCCCAGGTCCCTTCGAGCCAGGCGCGTGGAAATTTAAATCGATTCGGGTCGCCCTCTTCCGCGGCTTTTTGGATGGCAGGACCGCCGGGATAACCAAGTTCCAACAGGCGTGCGACTTTGTCGAAAGCCTCACCAGCCGCATCGTCCAGAGTTGAACCGAGTCGTTGATATGTCAAATGATCGGTCATGAGATTCAGCTCGGAATGTCCGCCTGAGACGAGGAGCGCCATCAAAGGAAATTGCGGCTCTGGCGGGACGATATCATCTGAGTTGTAGACCCAGGCTGAATAAAGATGTCCCTCCAAATGGTTGACGCCGACAAGCGGCAGGCCAGAGCCGAGCGCGAGTCCCTTGGCCATGTTCATGCCCACAACCAGCGAGCCCGCGAGACCAGGCCCTTGTGTGACGGCGAGCGCGTCAATATCTTTGAGTGTCATGTGCGCCTGCGCGAGCGCCTGCTCCACAACGGGCGTGATGCTCAAGACATGCTGGCGCGAAGCCACTTCAGGAAATACACCGCCATACCGCGCGTGGATTTCCATTTGCGAGGCAACAACAGATGAAAGCAATGCGCGTCCATTTTCAATGATGGCGCAGGCGGTTTCATCACAGGAGGTTTCAACAGCGAGAACGCGGGCGGGTTTTAGATTCATTTCTTTTTCCAGTTCTTCATCGGCAAAACAAAATCATAGGGATACTCGGCGAGGGTTTCCATTTTTCCATCGGGACGAACCCAGAGTGTATCTTCAATGCGGAAGCCCATGCCTTTTTCGGGATAATATAAGCCGGGCTCAGAGGTGATCACAACTCCGGGCGCAAGGCGATGATCATCACCATTTGATAAACTGCTAAATGGACGTTCATGAATGTTGAGTCCCACTCCATGTCCCAGCCCATGGACATATCCTTCAACAGGCGATTTGGTATGGAGAGGAGTTTTATGGCCTTTTGATTCAAAAAATTCACAAACCATTTGCTGATAATTCTTGAAGGGTGCGTTCAGGTCAAAGTTGTCGTTCAATTTTTCAAAAATTTCTTTGACCTGATCAAAAAGTTCCTGCGCTTCTGGAGTGGCGTATCCCAAACTCCAGGTGCGAGTGAAATCATAGTAATAACCGCCCCCGGCTTCGGCGGGATAAATATCAAAGACAATGGTTTGACCAAGTTTCATCAAGTCAGCTGGGTTGCCTGAGGAGTGCGGTACACCCGCGTCATGACCGATCGCAAATATAAAACCTGAGGGCAGTTCCGCGCCATGTTCCGCGACCCACAAGCGGATCTTCGCGTGGACATCACCAACGGTAAGTGGAGAGTTATCGTCGTTCAGCAAAACTTCATCCGCATTCACATTGCATGAGGTCAGGAGGTTTGCAACTTTGCCAACCACATCCGTGGTGATCTTTCCCATCTTGCGGATGCGAGCCACTTCGGATTCATCCTTGGTTTCCATCGCACGCATGAAGATCGAATCTTCGCGCGCTTCACCGACGAACTCAATGGCAGGCATTAGCTTTTGTAAATGTGAAAGCAATCCAAATATTGCGCTGAGATCATACATCCCATAAACGCCGACGCGGCCCGCATTAACGCCAGCATCGGCGAGCATCAATTCACAGCGTAAAGCGCCTGTCAACAAACCATCCTTGTTTGATTTTTTGCTCAAGGCGTCATAATCATATTTGCTATAAGAAATCAACTTCAACCCGCTTTTTGCGGCTTCATCGCGTTCCATATCGCCATGAAATAATATTGCCGCTGCGCCTTGTTTTTTTATCAAGGTAGCATGGCTGACATGTCCACCGCCTGTCAAATAAGTCATCGGCGAATTATGCTCGGCATTCCCAAACACAATGAGCGCGTCCAAATTTCTGGCTTTCATGAGGGCGTCAAGATCTGATTTCATAATTATTTTCTAACTCCTTTTAACGCGAATTTCTCGTATTAGCGAATTAGCGCGAATTTTTATTTTAAAATGTGGCGAAGTTGGGGTGCGCGCATTGGTAGAGTAGCTTTACCTTTTGTATTTACCACGCGACTCGATTGGACACTTTCCGCACCAAAATTAATGACAATGGCGAGCGGAAATCCGGTCGCTTTGAGATACGATAATGCTTGTTGTTCATAGACTCGTAAAATCTCAGAAACGGCTTTTAGCTCAAGAATTATTCTTTCATTAGCAAGTAAATCCAAAGTAAATTCGCCAAGTGGTTCTCCTTTGTAATTTACTACAACTTTTTTCTGTCTTTGCAATGCGATCTTCGCCGCTTTTAATTCTCTAACCATAGCCTCTTCATAAATCTTTTCTGGAAAACCCGGCCCCAAATTGTTATGAACTTCATACGCAGCTTGCATAATCAAATATGACAATTCCTTTTCTATTATTTCGGCCATAGAATCACCTTTCGCCAAATTCGAAAATTCGCATAATTCACGTTAAAACCTTAACGCGTTCTTCAAACCAACCAGCAGTGCGCCTTCCTGTTCTGGCAAAACGGTGCGCGGGTCGAGTAAGACTTTATCGTTTTCAGTGCGTGCAATAATCGGCGGATTCTGTTTGCGTAATTTTTTCAAAAATTTATCCGGTGATTTAATTTCAATAGATAATAAATATGTTTGGAAGGATTCGCCTGGGAGACTACCGCCTCCCACAGTGGATTCGCCTTCCACCACGTTACCCTGCCCCAATTCATTTTTCCACGCTTCAGCCCGCCCTTTGACCTGCTTCAGCGTCAGTGACATCATCTTCCAGATCGGGATTTCCCGCTCCGCGTTATCCTTAAGGTAATGTAAAAGTGTGGCGGTGATTCCTGCGAGGCAGACCTTATCCGCGCGGACAGCACGCGCCAATGGATGTTTCTTTATCTGATCGATCAGCGCTTTCTTGCCCACGATAATTCCCGCCTGTGGGCCACCAATCAATTTATCTCCTGAAAAACAGACCAAGTCTACACCTGCCGAAAGAGACTCTTGTATGGTTGGTTCGTGAGCGAGACCATATTTGACGGTGTCGAGCAATGCGCCAGAGCCGAGGTCATCGACAACAAAGACATCTGCTTGATGTGCAACTTCAACAATATCTTTTAGTTCTGGTTCTTCGGTAAAGCCAATGATCTTAAAGTTAGATGGATGCGCGCGCATCACAAGCGCCGTTGGTTCCTGCAAGGCTTCTTCATAATCATGCAAATGGACTCGATTGGTTGTGCCTACTTCCACGAGTTTTGCGCCCGATTGCTTCATCACGTCTGGTATGCGGAATCCGCCGCCGATCTCAACCAATTGTGAGCGCGAAATGATGACACGTTTTTTATTCGCCAATGTTGATAAAACAAGCAAAACAGCAGACGCGCAATTGTTCACCACCAAAGCGGATTCTGCGCCGGTCAATTTTTGCAAAATAGATTCAGCATGGATCAAGCGTGAACCGCGAGTTCCTTTTTCAAGATCATATTCAAGGTTGGAATATCCGCGTGAGACTACGTCCATGGCATGGATGGTGGCTGCGCTTAAGGGAGCGCGTCCCAAATTTGTATGCAGGATGACGCCGGTTGCGTTGATGAGCGGAACGAGCGTCGGTTGCGTCCACGCGGATAGGGTGGAGTCTGTTTGGGCGAGGATCAGGTCAATTGAGGGCAGAGCAGGTTCGGGATTAAGTTTGATGCGCACGCGGGCTTCATCCAATGTTGATCGGATGGCAGTCAAGGTCAAAGGTCTGCCGTAGCGCGCGATCAATTCTGCGGCGGTCTGGGTTTGCAATAATTGTTCAACAGCGGGAAGCTCACGGAGCGTTGTCATCAGAGGTTGTGGGTTGTTTCCAATTTTCTTTTTCACGTAATCGAATAAAGTATTCAGCGGCGATCAAACCACCCGCCAGGCCAAGGATGATGAAAATCGTAACGAGGCGCCCCAATTGAAGCCACGCGAGGGTGGCAAAATAAATGCCCACCCATATTGATTGCCGCACAAGGATGTTTAATTCTGCGGGCGGGTCACTGGGAAAACGGTGATTCAAAAAATATACGATCGGCATGGCCGTGCCTGTGAGCGCCATGATGCCAAAAACATAGAAACCCCAGCGTGACCAAACGAATGGAAGGGAAAAATAAAACAGTGCCGCAAGTCCGCCCCAGCCAAAGATAGTCAGGGTAAGTACGGACGGAAGGTAATTTCGGAACGTGGTTTTTTGCGTGTCCATTGAATGAATTATACTCGCAGAACAATTTTGACAAGCAATCATTGGACTTACACCGTTCAAAATCTTTTAGCCACGAACACTTGCACTGAGTGCCACATCGCCCCGATGTATTTTCGAGAGTGTGGAATCAGGGAACACAGTACGCTGATAGTGTTCGTGGGAGTTCTTGTGGTTTTGAGTAATTCCTAAAAATTTACCACAGAGAGTTCTTTAAACTCGGAGTCTTTGCGGTAAAATATTCGGCTTGTTTTTATTTTACTTCTCCAAAATTCCTATCTCGTTTTCAACTTCCTCTAAAATCTCACAGGATTTCACCAATGCCTTCATCTTGTTGTGATCGTTATAGAGTGGACGATCCACTTCAAGATGATCGACATGCCGGCGGATCACTTCGCGCGCTTTGAGCGAACCCTTGCCGGGCGTGAACTCGCGGAAGTCGAGCGCCTGTGCGGCGGCCATGAATTCAATGCCAAGGATCCCATATGCGTTATCCAATATTTGACCATTCTTCAGCGCAGTGTTCATGCCCATTGACACAAAATCCTCCTGATCTGCCGCAGCGGGAATGGATAGGATCGAGGCCGGCGCGGAAAGAATTCTTTGCTCAACGATTAAATGATCGGCAGTGTACTGCGAGAGCATCAAGCCGGAATAAAACCCCGGCTCATGCGCAAGAAAATCTGGCAAGCCTTGCGATAAAGCGGGGTTGGTCAAACGATTGAGTCTGCGTTCTGATAAAACGCAAACCATCGTAATGGCAATGCCCGCCATATCCATCGGCAATGAAACGGGCGAGCCTTGAAAGTTCGCCCCGGTCAAAGTTAAATTCAAGTCGGGCACAAAGATTGGGTTATCGCCCACGCCGTTCAATTCTATTTCAACCTGCGCGCGCGCATAACCGATCGCATCCCGCGCCGCGCCAATGACCTGTGGCGACGAACGCATCGAATACGCATCCTGCACTTTCGTTTTCATCTTGCCGGTCGTTAAGTCAGAACCTTCGACAAGTTTCGCAATATTTTTTGCAGATGTGATCGCGCCTTTGAATCCGCGCAACTCATGCAGTTTGGTATTGTATGGTTTCATATTCCCAAGCAGCGCTTCAATAGACATGGCCGCGGCGATCTCTGTCTGCTTGATAAATCTTTCCATATCATAGATTTGAAGCGCCGACATGGCCGTCAGCAGATTGGATCCATTGATCGCGGCCAGACCATCCCGCGCCTGCAAGCCGGGGATTTCGATCCCAGCCAGCCGCATCGCCTCTGCGCCTGATAATTGCTCGCCGTTATAAAAGGCTTCTCCTTCCCCCAGCAGCAGCAGAGCGGCTTGCGCCATCGGCGCCAGATCGCCGCTTGCACCGACCGATCCTTTCTGACAAACAACCGGCGTGACGCCCTTGTTCAACATCTCAACGTAGGTCAATGTGATCTCAGGCCGGCAGCCAGAATTCCCGTGCGCGTGAACGTTGATGCGCCCTGCCAGCGCCGCGCGGATATGTTCGATGGGCGCCGGGTCTCCAATTCCCGCCGCGTGGTTGTAGACGAGATATCTTTGAAATTCCAATACCTGCTCATCGTTAAGCATCGTCTCAGAGAATTCGCCGATGCCGGTGTTCGTTCCGTACATAACTTCTTTTTTGGCAAGTTTATCTTCCAGCATTATGCGGCATATTTTGATGCGCTCCAAGGCTTCGGGGGCTAATTCAACTTTCTCGTTATACCGCGCTATGGCAACCAGTTTTTCAATTGTGAGTGACGAACCGTCGAGGATGATGGTCATGGATATTCTCCTGAATGGGATATGTTTTATTGTACCTCCTCTTAAAAACAAAATGCCCGCCGCTAGGATGAGGGGGGCATCCTAACGACGGACAAACGTATAATACTATAAACTCATTTTTTTTTCTTTCCTAAAAAAACAACTAAACAACTCTTGCAATTCTCGGTGTGAAAACTCTTATTCGCAAATGACTCACACCTTCCCCCTCACTCGCTGCGATTCAGAGAAGGCAATGCGCCACAAATATATGCGGACGTGTGCGCCCCTGATTCGTGGAGGATAAATCAGCGCAAAGGCAGCCTTCGCGATAATATTAGAAAAGATTAATAAAATTCGTCGTGTAATCGTCTGAGAGGCGTAGGGCAGGCGTCAAGTACTATTTGCAGGTCCATGATAAAGTTACGGGCGTAAGGTGATTTCTCTTCTCCTCCTTGTGAAAGAGAGCCGGGCTTAGGCGAGCCCGGCTCTCTCAATTTTAAAAGATATGCACATGGAGTAACTGCTCACGACTTTTTTAGAAACACGGTGTTGTAACCAGCATGATGTCAGATACGGTCAAGACGCCGATAGCTGAACTAACGCGGGAAGAACTAATCGCGTTGGTCAACGAGTTGACGAACAGAGTTCGCGAATTGGAAGAGAAGTTGCGTTTGAAAAGAACGCCGACGACCTCGAAGAATTCCTCCCAGCCGCCATCGCGGGATTTCAAATCGGATAAAAAGAAGCGCAAGAGAAACAGAAAGAAGGGCGCCAAAAACGGGCACGAAAAACAGGAGCGCGCGTTGGTGGAGAATCCGGACAAAGTGTTCTATGCGCTTGTAGATAACTGTCAAAGCTGTCACGTCAATTTGTTGGATCAAGTTCCAGTGCAGATCATCCGCCGCCAGATTAGCGAATTACCAGAGATCAAACCTGTGGTAATCGAAACGCAACAATATGAAGTGCTCTGTCCCTGCTGCGGCGAAGTGCAACGCGGGAAATTGCCAGAGGGTCTTGAAGCGTGGCGCTATTTTGGACCGCGTTTAGAAGCGACCGTGACCATGTTGCACCATGAACATCATGTTGGATTTGAACGGCTTGTCGGACTGTGCAGCGAGATATTTAATCTGCCGTTGAGCGAAGGCGGAGCGGTCTCGATCGTCAAGAGAGCGGGAAAAGCGGTGTTGGATGAAGCGGAAAAGATCGGTGAGAAAGTTCGACACGGCAAGGTGGTTGGCAGTGACGAAACCCACGCCCGCGTGCATGGAATAAATTGGTGGCAATGGGTCTTTGTGAGCGAGAATTGTGAATATCACTTGATGATGCCCAGCCGTGGTTATGATGTGATTGAGACATTCATGCGCGATTGCGAAGCGGAAGTTTGGGTGTGCGATTGTTGGAAGCCTCAATTGAATGCGCCTGCAAAAATGTGTCAGATCTGCCTGGCGCACCAGATCCGCAACTTGCAGAGTTTGATCGAGAAACGCCCACACTTGGCATGGGCAAAAGAAATGCAAGCCTTGTTCCGCAAAGCGATCCATCTGGGAAATCGGCGAGCGCAAATGACAGCAAGAGGATATCAAAGGCAGGTCACGATCATCGAGAAGAAACTGGATCAACTGCTGAAGCGAAGGTTCAGTGGTTTGGGAACCAACCTGCTGGATCGCTATCGAAAGCGACGCGATTCGCTCTTGATCTTCCTGGATCGCACCGATGTGCCCGCCGATAACAATGCCTGCGAACGCGCCTTGCGCCCGTCCGTGGTTCATCGCAAAGTCATGGGAAGTTTCCGTTCCGATTGGGGCGCTCAGACGTATGCTCCTTTAGCCACTGTCTTGAACACTGCGAAACGCAACGGCGAGAACGCTTTTCAAAAATTGGTGCAGTTGATGGGGACACCTGTCTTGCCTTTCCTGCTTCAACCAGATTTCGCGTGAGCAGTTACCACATGGATAGTAGAACCGTCGTTTTTTTAACTCATGTATTATTCGAGTAAAATATCTTCCATGCCCAACGAAAAAGAATATCTTCCCAAGATCGCGATGTCCATTCAAGCCCACCCTGACGATCAGGATTTTACTGTTGCGGGCACTTTAGCGATATGGACCAAAGCGGGATGCAAAGTCATCTCCGTACTTATCACCAGCGGCGACTCTGGATCAAATGATGTCACCAAAGGCGCTGAATATAAACCAGTGCTGGCAAAACTGCGCGAGGCAGAGCAGCGAGCCGCGAACGAGGTGCTCGGCATTAGCGAAACTGTTTTCCTGCATTATCCAGATGGAGAACTCGTCGCGAGCATTGCGTTACGCAAGGAGCTGACTCGCGTCATCCGCATGTACAAACCTGACGTAGTCGTCACTGGCGACCCTTCAGGCTGGTTCTACGGAAATGGATATATCAATCATCCCGACCATCGCGCCGCGGCCGAAGCCGCCGCATACGCGGTCTTCCCATCCGCTGGGACAAGGCTCATCTTCACAGACCTGCTCGAAGCGGGATATGAACCGCACGATGTTAAACGCCTATATATTCACGGGTCGGAAAAATCCGATACGTGGATCGATATCAGCGAAACCATCGACAGCAAAATTGAAGCTTTGCAGAAACACATCAGCCAGGTGGATACGCACGAAGTGGATAAATGGATGCGCGATTGGGCGAAGGAAGAAGGCCAGGAAAAAGGCCTCGAGTTCGCCGAGGCGTATCGGGTTATGATCCTAAAAAACGAGGAAGAGGAAAGCAAGTAAAATTTGAATTGATCCAAACCAGCCAGACAAAATAAAAACTAGAAAAATAAACTTCCGATCAACGCCGAAGCCAGAGTCATTGTGATGTTATCAATATCTTTGTAGTGCAATGATTCGACCACTGCTCCGGCGATAGCAATTGCCGTAATAGGTAAAAGATAACTGGTGATCGGGGCGGAAAATATTCCAGCCAGTATATAAATAAAGATAATGGCGAAGGACATCAACCAGCCGCCTGCAAAAACACCCACTGTCCCCGCAATGGATTTTTCGCTACTCCACGGGAGTTTTGCAGAGATGACGCGGCGTCCCACGATATCGGCAATGCCGTCGCCGCCGCACATCATCATTAAGGCGATAATGCCGATCGGTGAATCTTTCCAGTAAACAAGCGTCAGCACCACGAACATGATTCCGTAAAAAAGCGGCCCGCGTAAAATTTCCTTCGGGTCACCCGTGCGGGACATGGATTGTACAGAGGCTTCATCTTTTATGATCCCAAATCCGATCAACGCAAATTGGACGGTGATCGCAAAAGGCACGAGCGCCGCCAGCCAGCGCGCATCGGGTGTATCGCGGAAGAGCAGCCAGCACAACACAAACAGCGGACCTGTGCCAATGTGGATGACTTTGCGACTGAGCTTGCTATCCATCCAGCCGCGATGGGCGATGTAATCCATGGAGCGAAGAAACAACATGGAAAGGGTAAAGGTAATAATGAGGGCAATATAATTATTCAAGGGGTTCTCCTGAAGTAATGGTTTACACAATAAAACCCGCGTTGAGCTAAAAAGATATTCCTGTAAAATATCTCCGTGCTATAATCCGCATTTGTTTTTCAATAATCAACGCTTCAAATACTCGGAGTATTTTATGAAAAAAATATTACTCGTTTATATATTTGGGTTGTGCATACTATTATCTGCCTGTGGCTCGAAGGCTGCATCAAGCTCTGCGGTAGATGCAGTTGAAAACTATGTCAACGCGATCGTTGCTAACGATGCGAGCAAACTCTCGGCGGTTTCCTGCGCAGATTGGGAGTCACAGGCGCTGATCGAGCTGGATTCTCTACAAGCAGTGACCTCAACCCTTGATGGTTTTTCCTGCCAACAATCAGGCACAGATGGAGAAACGGCTTTAGTCTCCTGCGTCGGAAAAATGATCCTCAGCTACAATAGCGAAAATCAGGAACTTGACCTATCCACCCGAACGTATCAAGTTGTGCAACAGGGCGGCGATTGGGTAGTTTGTGGCGTGCAGTAAATATTTTGAAACACATCTTCTCACGCGAGAATCTTTGGTCATTGCTATTCTGTCTGATATTGATCGCTCTGGTGATCTTCACGACGGATAGCAGCCCAACATGGATCTATCTGGGTTTTTAGCATGACGATCATTCAAATCCTGATCGTCGCGGCGGCCGCTTTGTTCTGGGGGCTGGTCATGCGTGAACGCGGCCGTTCCTACTTCCTCTTGATCGCAAGCGTCATCGTGATTTTCTGGCTGCAGCCAAGCCTGCCTTTGCGCGGATTTGATTTTTGGATTCCCACTGCAACGCTCATCGTGGCAGTTTTCAGCTGGTACATCAGCGCATCTGAAGAATCGCGCCGCGAAAAAAAGAACTGGGGCACTATTTCAATTTTAGCGGGAATGATCTTATTCATTAATCTAACTCGCTTCCTTCCATTTGATTCGATAATCACGCGATCCCGTCCGCCTCAAACTGTATTTTTATTAATGGTACTGGCGTTATCTGGATTGCTTTTCTTTTTTATAACACGGCTGAAACATTTCAATCCAGCATTATTATCCATCGGCATCATCGGACTTATTGCAGTTTTTCTGGCGCTCAAAGTTCCGGCGCTTGCTTACTGGGTCAGCTATGGAATCCGGTCACTCACGAATCAATCGCTGCACGAAGCCGCGAGTACTGACTTGCGCTGGCTTGGGTTTTCATACATTGCCTTCCGCATCATCCACACCCTGCGTGACCATCAAATGGGACGATTGCCAGTGGTTGACCTCGCAGAATATGTGACCTATATTATTTTTTTCCCCGCCTTCACCGCGGGTCCCATTGACCGCATCGAAAGATTTATCAAAGACCTGCGTAAACCTTCCACGCTCGGCAACGACGAATTATTAATTGCGGGTCAACGCTTTATGATGGGCTTGTTCAAAAAATTTGTCGTCGCTGACGCGCTGGCGTTGATCGCATTGAATGACACAAACGCGTTACAAATCCGCTCAACTGGCTGGATGTGGATATTACTCTACGCCTACGCATTTCAGATCTACTTTGACTTTAGCGGCTACACCGACATCGCGATCGGGATGTCCCGTTTGCTGGGGATTCAATTACCTGAGAATTTTTCTGCGCCTTATCAAAAACCGAACCTGACCCAGTTCTGGAATAACTGGCACATAACGCTGACTCAATGGTTCCGCGCGTATTTCTTTAACCCTGTAACTCGCTGGCTGAGGTCTTGGAAAAAAACCCTGCCTGCGCCAGTCATGATAGCGCTGACACAGATCGCCACCATGTTGTTGATCGGTTTCTGGCATGGTGTCACCTGGAATTTTGCGCTGTGGGGTCTGTGGCATGGAGTCGGTTTGTTCATCCACAACCGTTGGAGTGACATGACCAAAGTTCGCGCTGCGGCATGGGCGACAACGCCATCGAGAAAAAATTTATTAAATGTGAGTGGAATAATTATCACATTTAACTTCGTGGCGCTCGGCTGGATATTTTTTGCCTTATCTTCAACATCCACTTCGATGCAGGTATTTTTGAAATTATTTGGGTTGCGCTAATCGTCGTTGCGAGGTTGCTATCGCTCCACGCAACGACATAATGAGACTTTATGAAAACACTTAATATCATCGTAAAAGGCTTGTCTCTTTTTATTATTATCAATTTACTATTCGCCATCCTGCAGCCGGAGATCGGGCGTCTGTCGGCTTATAACATCATCTTTCCAGGGCGGGAACGATTGCCATTTGGAGAGAATTCTGCGAAGGCGTATAACCTGAGTCTCTTTGATCTGGATGCGATGTTCGCGTCACATAGAATCAATGGCGGCCAGAAACAGGCTGATGAATTTCGCGTGATTTTGATCGGCGACTCGTCTGTTTGGGGAACATTGCTCAAACCTGAAGAGACACTTGCGGGTCAACTTAATTCTGCGAACATTTCGGCGTGCGGAAAAAATGTGACTGTTTATAATCTTGGATATCCGACCATTTCGTTGACGAAAGATTTACTTTTGCTATCACACGCAATAAAATATCAACCTGACATGATCATTTGGCTGACAACACTGGAAGCACTTCCATTGGAGAAACAGATTGCTTCGCCGTTGGTGGCTAACAACCAAGAGTCTCTCCTTCGTCTGGCAAACAGCTCCGGGCTTAAGGTTGATCCGAATGACCCTGCTTTTAGCCGGGACTCATTTTGGGGTAGTACCATTATCGGAAAGCAGAGAGCGCTCGCAGATGTCATCCGCTTGCAGTTTTATGGTGTACTATGGGCCGCTACTGGCATTGACCAAATTTATCCATCTGATTTCACGAAGGCGCAAACCAATTTTGAAGTTGACCGGAAATTTCATCAGTTTGAGCCGCCTGTGCTGGATGAAAATTCGCTGGCAATCAACGCTCTCGAAACTGGAATGGATTTGGCGGGCGATACGCCTATAATAATCGTCAACGAACCGATCTTGATCAGCGACGGAAAAAATAGCGACATCCGCTATAATTTCTTTTATCCGCGCTGGGCATATGACCAGTATCGCGCTTTGATGGTTGAGCAAAGTAAAAATAATAATTGGGATTATGTTGATCTTTGGGATGCCGTGCCCGCGAATGAATTTACGAACAGCGCGATCCATCTCACCCCGCGCGGAGAGACTCAACTGGCCGGAAAAATTACACCTGTCATCACAACAGTTTGCAAATGACCTTAGAGTTTGTTTCTGTCCGCAGAGTCACTAATTTGCGCAGATCAATCTTTTTCGGCGAATCCGATTTAGGAGTATGAATGGTTAAAGCACGATATGCATTACTGGTCTTGATCGCATTATGGATGGTTGCGTGCAATAGTGGCGCCGCCCAAACTGCAATTATCCCAACGACGAAAAAAGCCACATCAACACCGCATCAGGTTAATGATTCCGTTGCAACTCAAACCTCAACTGAAACGGCGATAACTTCCACTCCCCACCCTACGCTCGCGATGGATGAATGGGAAAGCCTGCCAATCATCCCGACGGTCAGTGATACAGTACGCGAGATCTACCGTCGTGGGCTTAAGTTGGGCAACGATCCAAACGCGTTTTCAAAAGTTGGCGACTGCCAAACCAGCACTGATTTCTTTCTGGTAAATTTTGAAAATCCCAAACAATATAGTTTGGGAGAGAAGTATTCTTTTTTACAATCCACAATTGATTATTATCATGGCTCGTTCTCACGACAAAGCATGGCGGTCAAAGATGGATTCAATGTGGCGGCGGTTCTCTCTCCGCTGCGGGCTGATCCGAAACTTTGCGCTAAAGGTGAAACTCCGTTGGCGTGTGAAATTCGATTGAACCATCCATCGCTAATTCTCATCAGCATGGAAACAAATTTTAATTTACAGACCGCGACAAAGTATGGCGGGTATATGCGTCAGATCGTTGAATATTCTATTTCACAAGGAGTGGTGCCGATCATTGCGACGAAGGCGGATAACAAGGAAGGCGACAACAGCATCAACGCCGAGATCGCCGCGATCGCCATTGAATACGATATCCCTTTGTGGAATTTCTGGGCCGCGGTGCATGACCTGCCAAATAACGGATTTGACCTAAGCCTTAATGATGGGTTTCATCTTTCGCTTGGTAATAATTATTTTTTTGATGACCCAAAGAATATGGACAGCGCCTGGCCCTGGCGAAATCTCACTGCTTTACAAACGTTGGATGCTGTGCGAAATGGGTTGAATAAATAAATTATGAAATAGGAGAACAACACATGACCGAAAACATAACATCCACACTCGCAAAATTTATCGCAGAAAAAATATTGAAACAGGCGAATAAAATCATCAACCCTGATGAAGCATTGATCTCGAGCGGCTTGATCGATTCGTTTAGTTTGATGGATCTGGCATTATTCGTTGAAGATACTTTCAACGTGCGGATCGAGGACACCGAGTTGAATGCCCAGACCTTCGATAATTTATCCCAGTTGACAGAGGTGATCGCGGCACGCATGTAAGGGCGGCTTCGCCTCGCGATCCGCCCTTACCAGATCAAATGACAACACTCTCAAATCTTCTACATCGCTCCTTTTTGGAAGTCCCTGAAAAAAGGAGCATTGTTTTGCAATTTGCAGGTCAACCAGATTCAGAGCTGACTTATCGCCAGTTAATTTTTGGGGCAAATCAATACGCATTGACCTATGCCCGCGAGGAAATAAAACCCGGCGAAGTGGTATTGCTCATCCTCCAACACGGACAAGATTTAGCTTTCTCGTTTTGGGGCGCAGTATTGCATGGCGTGATTCCCGCAATCATGCCATTCTTGAGCGAGAAACTTTCGCCAGAACGCTATCGTGCTGATTTGGCCTCGCTCATATCCATTACAAAACCAGTTGCGATCATCACATCAGCGGAGTTTGAATCTGAGGCGCGTTCTGCACTCGCGCCCGGCGACTCGATCCGTAAAGTTATAGTCACCTCTGTCATCGAGCCGCAATCTGAACCTGATTTTGATTCATTGTTAGGAATGAAAGCATCACCCGAAGATATTGTCATCTTACAGCATTCCTCTGGAACAACGGGTTTGCAAAAAGGAGTTGCGCTTTCGCACAAGGCTGTGCTCGATCAACTTGAGGCGTACAGCAAAGCCATTCAACTCGATCCTGAAAAAGATGTCATCGTTTCGTGGCTGCCACTGTATCACGACATGGGATTGATCTCGTGCTTCCTCATGCCTGTTCTTCTACGAGTGCCGGTCATTGAGCTGTCACCTTTCGATTGGGTACGCGCACCTTACAAGTTGATGCAATCTGTCTCACAATACAAAGGGACATTAAGCTGGCTTCCAAATTTCGCTTACAATTTTTGCGCCAATAAAATTCGCGAACGAAATCTTGAAGGCGTTGATCTCTCCACGTGGCGCGCCATCATCAACTGCTCCGAACCTGTCCACGCGGAAAGCCATCGACTCTTTGCGGAGAAGTTCGAGAAGTTTGGATTGAATCCACTTGCATTGCAAACATCCTATGCCATGGCGGAAAATGTTTTCGGGGTCACACAAAGCTCATTGGAAGACGGACCAGCTGTCGTTGAGATTGACCGCGAATCTTTCATGATGGAACGCATCGTGACTCCGCCGATAGCTGATCACGCGTCGATGAAAATGATGTCGTCGGGGCATCCGCTCGACAATACAAAAATCCGCGTGGTGGATTCAAATGGCATGGATATTCCCGAACGAGTCGTCGGTGAGATCATGCTGCAAAGTGACTGCATGTTGAGCGGTTACTACAACCGCCCCGACGCGACCGAA
Source organism: Chloroflexota bacterium (assembly GCA_026390015.1). Lineage (GTDB taxonomy): Bacteria > Chloroflexota > Anaerolineae > Anaerolineales > Villigracilaceae > Villigracilis. The sequence continues at coordinate 102,508 of JAPLGS010000099.1, forward strand.
TTGGCGATGCGCGATGGCTGGTACATGACCGGCGATTACGGCTTTCTTGCAGACGGTGAGTTGTATGTCTCAGGCCGCAAAAAAGATATGATCATCGTCGGCGGAAAAAATATTTATCCGCAAGACCTCGAAGCGCTGACCAGTGAAGTGCCCGGCGTACATCCTGGCCGCACAGTGGCGTTTGGCATGTACGATGAAGAAGCGGGGACGGAGGAAGTCGTCATCATCGCCGAAGTGGATAGCGAAGAACCGCCCGAGCAGGAAATCATCGCGGACGCGATCCGCAAGCATGTGACGAAAAGCTCCGCCATCGCGCTGAGGCACGTGAGGGTGGTTGGAGAAAAATGGATCGTAAAAACATCCAGCGGAAAGACGGCGCGTTCGGCGAATAAGGAAAAATTTTTGAGGGAACTTGGGGAAATAGACTAAGACTAAAAAGCGAGACAGGCATCAGCTTATCTACTTCTATATTACATAGTAGAGCGAATCATAAAGACCTCCGAGATTTTGAAAAACTCGGAGGTCTTTATGATTAGTGGTCACCACTTTTTTCATCCCTGATATTTCATTTTTCGTAGTATATTTTCCCCCTTCAAAGGAATGGATCATATATGGCATTAATCAGTTTACAGGATGTGAGTCTCGGCTTTGGCAGACCGCATTCTTCTTAAAGCCGCTTCGGTTTTATGCTACACTTGCCTCAGGAATAAACAATGACTATTCAAAGCAGTGTTCAAATCGGAAATGTAATTCGCAATGCCGTCGTATTCAACGTCAAAAATTGGCTTGGTGACATGATGAATTCTGATTCTTTAATCCAGTCCGTCCAGGATTTCTTCGCTGTTTTGGAACAGCGCAAAATTGATTATGTGCTTGTCGGGGGCATCGCGATCCTTCATTATGTCGAAGGGCGAAACACTCAGGATTTGGATTTGCTGATGGCAGTGTCTTCGCTGGAAAAATTGCCTGAGCTCAAAGTTTCCAGTCGTGATACAGATTTTGTCCGCGCGAATTACAACAAATTGCAAATTGATATCCTGCTCACTCAAAATCCCCTGTTCAAAAAAGTCCACAGCGAATATTCAAGTGTACAAAAATTTCTTGACCGAGACATTCCATTGGCAACAGTCGAGGGCTTATTGCTGCTAAAATTATATGCCCTTCCCTCTTTGTATCAGCAGGGAAATTTTGCCCGAGTCGGTATCTACGAAAATGATATTGCGACCCTGCTCCACTATTACCAGCCTGACATGCCCTCTTTAATAAGTGAATTGTCGAAGTATGTAAACGAAAACGATTTGTCGGAAATAAAAAGCGTTGTATCTGATATTCAAAATCGTATCAAGCGTTTCAAAGACGAATCTCGTTAAGCAGGCGGGTGGAAAATAAAACTTGTTCGGCGGTGGTCAGGAGACCACCGCCTTTTCATGTATGTCATTCTGAGCGTAGCGAAGAATCTCGACGACAATCTTAGAGACCCTTCGCTACCAGGGCGAACGCATCTTACGTCTGGACAAGTTTAGAAAAACCTGAAAGTACTTGGAGCAAATAGGCATTATCCCAAGCAGCCTGCATACGTTTGGTT
>JAPLGS010000045.1 GCA_026390015.1 Chloroflexota bacterium
CGAGTGTAATTGTCACGAATGCCTGATTGTAAAGATGTCATGTTGATGTCCATTCCTTTACATATCTAAAATTCTTATTTCAAATAAAAACCGCCCACGCAATTTGCGCAGGCGGTAGGATTGTGCTATTATCACCCTATCCGCTACGCGCTTGAATCGCGTAGTTCAATTCAAAGCCTCGCGGGACTCCACTCCTGCGGGGCTTGTCCGTTAAGTATAGACGAGTGCTGGGGTTTTGTCACTGATAAATGTCACATCGATTGCTATCCAAGAAGCAACCTTATTTTCTGTGCTGATCCTCATCACCAGCCTATACCGTAGATCAACCCAAGCCGTTGGTCGGAGATCTACATCAAACAATTTCCACAAGGGGAATTACTGGCAGACCGCCGATACTCGACATCATGGTTAGAAGTATTTTCTTGAGTTCTTCGGGAGAACTTGACTCGATCAAATTACAAATCGCTGCCGCCAAATTTACTTTGACTAGCGGCATGATCTGCGTTGTCTCAATTACACGATCCACAGGGTCGAGAAGCTCTATAGCTTTTTCGTAGTCTGATCCGTATAGGTCAATCGCCAGCGCTCCGACCTCCCTGGCAGACTCAAGCCCGGGCTTTGTTCGATATATTCGAACGAATCTCAGGAAATTTTCACGCGAGATCGGATGTTTCCTGAAGTTCCCGCGCATCCAGGATTCAGGCGCTCTCTGATTAATATTTAGAATACCAGCCAAAACCTTAGCCGCCTCCACCCTGGTGATCGTGTTTTTAAATTTGAGTTTTGTATTTAGAGCGATGATGTAATAGAGCGCAATAGAGGCTCGGTTGTGATCTGACTTTGTATGGTTGTGCATTTGGAACAGTGGTCTCCTTGAGAAATTTTGGCAAGCGTTTGTCGCGTACCAAAAAAGGAGAAATCTCCACTAGATTTGATGGGAGGACATTGATATGCTCTGCGCTGTCGCATGTAAAATTTTACTTTCATGTAACAGCGCGCTCCATACTCACCGGTGAGTAAATCTTTCTAGCAAGTGAGGTTTACTACCATGCAAGATGAAAAGAATGAACAAGTGAACGCCGAGTCCGATCCAAAACCCCAGCAGGAACAGGCGCAAGTCCCGACAGAGCATAACGAAAAAACTGACGTCAAGAAAAGAAAAAAAGAAGGCAAAGGTTTCACTGGAATTGCCGCTCACCAGTGGCTCAAGCAGAAGATTTTTGACATCCTAAATGGAGGTAAATAAAAGTGTAAAAATCGAATAACGTATAATGTGCGGGCAAAGGCAATGTCGCTTTGCCCGCAATCCCATCCAGAGAGTTAAGCCTATGTCAAAAAAAACACAAAAAGTTACAAAAGAAGAATCAACTGTTCAAACAAAAACATTGGGAAAATCGGTAGGTAGAGCGACACGTTACCGTCCGCCAAAAATGAGCCTCTATACAGAATCGCCCGAAGTCGCGCGTTCTGTCGCGATCTATATCCGCATCTCGCGTGATGAAGACGCCGATGGCCCCTCCCTGCCTACGCAGGAAAAACTATGTCGTGAGTACATCGCAAAGGAAAAACCTGGCTGGTATATCAGCAGGGTATTCAGCGATGACCAAAGCGGCAAGACAGACAAGCGGCCAGGCTTCATGGATTTGATGGACACAATAGACGAAGGCAAAGTCAACGCGATCGTCTGCCTGCACCTTGACCGCTTCTCCAGAGATATCCATGACATCCTGAAATACTTTCGGAAATTGGAACAAGGCGGCGTTTATATGGCATTCGCCGATGAACATTTTGATTTCTCAACACCCGAAGGCAAGATGCACTTTCATTTTCTGGCGGTGTTCGCGGATTGGTATATCAAGAATCTATCCCGCGAAACCAAGCGCGGGAAGAAAAATGTTGTGGATCAAGGATACCAGAACAACCAGGTTCCATTTGGCTACGAAAGGGATCCTGACGTGAAAATTGCCCA
>JAPLGS010000064.1 GCA_026390015.1 Chloroflexota bacterium
TCCCGAAGGCTTGCTACGAATTCTATGGCTGGATCAGCGGCCCCAGGGATTCAACTCCCGCGGGCTATGGCTGTCTGAATTTCGATCAGACCATCCTGGTCAAACAAAATAATGTAGTCTTCAAGGATCAATTTCAATAAGTTGAAATCATGGAGTTGCCATTGCTTCCTCGGCCAAGCAAGAGGTTGCAATGGCGGCTTTATTTAATAGAGGTTGATATGACTGAAACAATTCATTGTGCCATATGCGGCACTCCCATTAATATCTGCGCGTCGCATGTGATCAGGCGCGCAACCTGCTCCGTGGAATGCCGCGTCCCATGGCAGCGAAAGTTTGAGATCGATCCCGATGAATTGCTGCTTGCTGTATGGATTGAACCTGTGACGACAGTTGCCGCGTCCTTCGACGTGAGCGATATTGCGATCGGGAAACGCTGCAAGCGGTTTGGCGTCATCAAACCGCCGCGCGGATATTGGGCGAAGATTCAATATGGCGCTTCGCATGAACAAGCCCTGCTTGCGCTCGGCTGGGCGAGGGAGAAGATTGAGATGCTGGATGAACGCCTGGCCGCCGCTGAAGATAGCGCGCGCAGGGCGGTCTCAAACTCTTGTGAAATTGTATGATCTCTGTTTCTTTATTAAGCCAAGCAAAGATAATCAATGCTAATCTTTGAGATGAATTTCCTGTAATCCTTTGATCTCGCTATGATCGGTAAGAATTTTGGCAAAACCACTTTGTTTCCAGAAATTTACTTTTCTGTCATTTGCCGCGCAAAATCACATTATCGACATATACCATTAGCGGCGTTTCAGATCCGTGCCCTGGACGTTCAATGCTGATCATGACATAATCACCAAGCGAAGATCCAAACACATCCAGCGGGATTTGAACATGTTGCCAGGTGCCAGGCTGTATCTTTCCACCTTCAATAAACTGGCTTCTCATCAGATCAATCTTGATAGGAGATGACTTGTATGCAGCGTCACGCATGAACACCTTCAAGCCATATACATCTGGCAGTTTATCAGGCTCAACATACAGGTCGAATTCCAACCACTGAGATTTTTTCCAATCCACCATGTCATTATGCAAATCGATTGGGTAGAAATTCAAGAGTTTTACTTTCATCGCATTGCCAGTTACAGCTATATCAGATTGATCAAATTGTATATTGGCAGGATCACCGTGTGGTGGATAATTATTCCAGTTTTGGTTAAGCTGGTCCTCGTAGATTGTTTCAGTTATGGTATAGCTGGAGTCAGGAAAGAAGATAGGGGTCGGTGCTGGAAGGGTTTCATCAATCAAACCCACAAATCGCACTTCATCTACACGGAATATTGCTGACTTAGGGGATAGGTTTCCAAAGGCAAGATTGTTCAAGACACGCTTATCTGCGGCAATTTCCTCCAGTGGAATTAGAATTCGATTCCACTGCCCTCCTATAAGCCCCGATTGGTTATCAAGATAATTGCAATGGTTTAATGTGTTCATGTAATATACGTTCCAGTTCTCATCTCCAACAAAAACTGAGAAACTGCTGTTTTCAGTATTGATTTCTGAATAAATATAGAATTCTAACCACTGATACGGGCTTGTATCCAATGGAGGTAAGAACGCTGAAAAGCCGCCATTGCCTCCCACTATAAACTTTAGTGCCTGGGTACCTTTATAAACCGGTGATGTAATCCTGCTAACATCAATTCCCCAACCTCCACTCGGGTCAACATCTCCATATTGATCTGTAAAGATTGGAAATTCGACAATTTTGTTTTCATCGAAAACAGGAAGAGAAATAGGATTCCTAAACGTGGCTGGAGCAGCCCCATACTCTGCACGTAGAACGTTTTCGGCTAGTTTTCCCTTAGGTGTATATTGTGGGTCACACATACCGCCAGAATAGACATTATCTCCCCACATCCACCAAAATGTTCCCTGAAACCATTCTTTATCACGGAACACATTGTACAAGGCTTGATAGGCATTTGCCTGCGTTTGAGGATCCAGTCTTCCAAGTTCCGCAGTTTCCATGTTCCTCCCACACCCCCCATTGCAGGCAGAATATTCCTGTGCATTGAAGCCTACTTCTGCAAAGATAATGGGTTTGTTCCATTTTTTTGATAAGGCTTCAAGATTTGCCACAATTGGCTGCCAGCCAATTTCAAGTTCCTCCAGACTGGGGGAACTCTTCTTTGTGACCGTATAGTATGCATCGATGCCTATGTAATCCACTTGATCCCACCACTCGGTTGCTGGCGCGCTTGCATCTGCCCCATAGGTTATAGGACCGGAAAACACCTTGCGAACTTCTGTAACTAGCCCCATAAAATGTTCTGTTTGCATTTGCGCCTTACCTAATTCAGTACCAATGCAAAGAATTTCTACACCGTTCTCTTCCGCCATTTTGGCATAATACAAAATTAATTCAGTATAGGAAGCAAACCAAGTATCCCAGTTCGAGGCATTGAATCCTTCACCCAGGCTTCCTCCCCAGGCACTTGGATCGTTAGCGAAAACCACGTGCATTTTCATCATAATGCTCATGTCCAGAGCATGTATTTTATTTATTGCATGTAAGACAGCTTTATCCTCATGAAAATGCTCATCAATATTCGTGGATGAACGATTATTTTGTACCCCTGAAATATTTAGAGAAACCCATTTTGTGCCTGTATCTGCTAGAGCCTCCAAGCTAAGATCCGAAAGTGGATGCCCATAATTGGTTGAATCAAAAGTAACATAATTCATACCCTTTAGAAAACCAAGATCATCGCCAGCTTTTATGCGGGGGCGTGGGGTGCTTGTTGCAGTGACAAATATAGTGGAAGTTGCGGATGGGGAAGGTTCTATGGTAGGTGTTATTGTGCTTACTGCAGACGAAGTAGGTTGTTCAGAATTAACAACCACACTTGGTACACAGCTTGCCAGAAATATGAACAAAAGCAAAGTTGCTAGAATGCGTTGATATCTCATGATGTTTTTTTCCTTATTTATTTTGATCAACCCTTCAAGTCACGAATGCTGTTTGAAAAACGCATCGTGGCATGGATACTTCTATCCGACCAGCACGATAGATACACTCATGTATAGCCTGTGATTACCTACTTTGGTAATTTTTTTAGAATATTATTTGAGCGCGTCGAATACATTAAATGTCTTCCTGAACTCAGACATCGCAATATATTCTTCTCGGAAGGGTGCATTCTCTGACTTTGATGTTATTCCAAAGCGCATGATAGGTTGTGATTCAGATGTGAACAAAGGCCATCCTTGAAGCGCCTCCCCATTGGGGTTGCCCGTTTTTGCAAAATTGACCCATGCCATCATCAACTCATTCATCAAGCGCTCACGAATAACCGTATCCTGCTGATCGCGTGAGAGGCCTATAAAATCAGTGCCGCTGGTTTCATTGATTTTTCCAAAGACAAATGGCAATTCCGAACCGTGAGGCGCGCGATTGTTTTGACAGGGTTGGTCAGGTAAATTGACCGGATATTCCGCCCGATATAAATAGGTGTTCGCGACTTTTGATTGCGCTTCGGCAAGCTGGATGGACGGGACACGAAAGACATAATCATCACCCATGGTTAGTATCAGTTCCCCATCCGTATAACCGGAACGTTCGGGGTTCTTTTTATAAAGAGTATATAGTTCCTTGATCTTTGAAGTTTGTGCAGGATCGATGGATGTAAAGATATTGTCGTCGGTGGTTTGTTCGCAAATATGGTCTTCCTTTGTGTCATAAAAAGACCAATAGGAAAGTTCATTGCCCATCGTGCCGATCATCAAGTCTATGCCTTTGGTATTGCCTTGCAGTGCAGCATCAAGCGGACTGCGCTTCACTATATTATTTTTGCCATAAGTCGGAGCAAAGAGCAGGTCTGACATTGGCGATCCAACTGCCCGGGATACCTGGTCTTGAATGTAATTGATCCCCACTGCAGGGATGTTTTTCCATAGAAATGGGGATGTGATACCAGTTTCGCTGCGGATCAATTTTGCAATGGAGAGCGATTCTTCAGCTGTATGCTGGGGTGATCCGCTCATGATGATCGCGCGCTTGAAATATTGCTGTGGATGATCAACTCCCAGCAAGGCAGCAACACTTGATCCGCCTGCCGATTCACCGAACACGGTCACATTCTGCGGGTCACCGCCGAAAGCCGCGATATTATCTTTGACCCATTGCAGGGCAAGCATCTGATCCCGCAGTCCATTGTTGGCGCTGTCTGTGTATTCAGGTCCGCCAATGACCGAGAAATCAAAATACCCGAACAATCCCATACGATAATTCAGACTTACAAATACCACATCCCCGTTTTTTGCGATTACATCCCCATGGTACAACATGCTCTTACTACTGCCAACGACAAACCCGCCGCCATGAATGAAGACCATCACGGCTTTTTTATCACTGCTCGAGGTTGGCGACCAAATATTTAATGACAGGCAATCTTCATTATTAACATGTTCTTTGGGATCATCGAGTTCAACAGGATCGTATGTTTGCGGACAAACAGCGCCGAACTCATAAGCGTCAAATATCCCATCCCGTTTTGGAAGAGGTTCTGGTGCTTTGAAACGTCGCGAACCAGTAGGCGGTAGTGCATATGGAATGCCAAGATAAATATTCAAACCATTCTGGACGAATCCGCGCACATCTCCTGTGCTGGTCGCAGCGATTTCTGTGAGTAGGTCTGTAGGGGGCTTCTTTTGTTTTGGCCACAGCTGCCATGCAACAAAAATAATCAGCAAGCTAATAATTGAAATGAAGAATTTATTTTTCATATTCCATCCTCAATTTGATTGACATTGCGTTGGGAGTACTTGTTGCCCAACTCTTTTCCGCCATTCACACTCGTAGCAAATAATTTGAGCTTCCATTTTCCTGGGTTCTGCAGGAAAATGAGACATTTATTTCCTCTCGCGTAAATCTTCGCCCTGTATCAATTCAGCAAATATTGACTTGAGTTCGCAGTCGCTGATTGACCTAAGCGGAAGTGTTTATGATAACTTCATAAACACTTCAGGCTTTTGTGTGCTTTAATATCACGAATGCCTTCGAGAATTTCCTGACCAATATCACGTTTAGACATTTTCGATTTCCTTTTCTATTTGACGTAAAACATGAGCGGGGATATTTCCATTTCGTTTTTGCTGTAAATAGCCAAAAGCCAGATTTCATCATCCTGTTTTTTGAGGTAGTAAATGATCCGTGCACCACCGCTTTTGCCTTTGCCCGACCTTGCCTGATTCCGGGTACTGGAGCAGGAAATTTTGCAGTCCCAGCCCAACCCTTCATGCCAGCTGGCTATGGGCAGGCATGGAAATCTTTTCTTACAGACTTACACTTCCTTCCCTAGTTTTCGTCTCGCCTGTCTGTAGTCCCTATCGGTGATCCATCTCACCAGCCAGGGAAAATGCCTGTTCAGTCTCCACACCAAACCTGCTTCTCCGGGCAGGATCGCATATTTCTTCCTGATCAAGCCAGCCACAAATATCTCAGCAACCTTCTCTGCACTCAGTGTCTTCACACTTTCTGACATCAGCGCACACTCTCCTGGCTTTGTTCGGTTCTCGATCTCAAACCCGGGTGTATCCGTGTCTGGAGGATACAACACTGAAAAACTGATGTTGTATGGTTTCAGCTCGTGCCGCAGGACTTCAGTCAATCCAACCAGCGCAAACTTGGTCGGTGCATACGCTGCATACCCCATGATCCCGAAGAAACCCAGCATGGACGATACATTCTCTATGTGTCCCTTGCGGGCTGCCTTGAAGTGCGGCAACAGAATTAGAGTCGGAATCAATTGCCCGAAGTAATTCACTTCCATACATTTCCGGTAATCCTCCAGTGTCAGCTCCTGAACATACTGTGGATAGGCATACCCAACCATGTTGATCAAATAGTCTGGGACTCCGTGTCGATTTACAAACTCGTTTAGGAGCGGCTGCAACTGCTCCATGTTTGTTGTATCACAAGTGATGCTCTCGATAAATTGGGAATCATCTCGTGCCAAACTCTTTATTTCAGAAACAGCAGCTTCCAGCGGCTCCGCATTCCTTGCAATGACACATACACTGCCTCCGAGTCGTACGATCTGCCTGGCAGTTTCCTTCCCAATCCCCTTCGAGCCGCCGCAAAGGATGACTGTTTTGTTTTTCAACAATTGCCTCTGGATTTGATCTTGTTTTAACATATTCTTCTCCTTGCTAATTCAGCAGGCAGCGAACAGCGCGCGGATATTTTGATCTTCTTCCTCCAATTGTAATCGCCTGCCCCGCACTCTTTTGCTGGATCAATTGGGGAAATAATCGGAGCGGAGAGAGCTGGGCAGTGTTGGGCGCAAACCATGAGCATGTTTCGGATTTATCGATTCAATATAAATTATTCGTGTCTGTATTGCAGACAGTTTTTCGAATATCTTCTGCTTGTTCGAAATATTTATTTGATCACACCACTTTTTTCCAGTCCCTTGCTTCTTTCAAGAACGTGAGTTCCTTATGTTTCCCTTTTAACACTGTGGGAGTGGCGAAGAGAGCCATATAGCCACAAGTCAGACAAACGTATAGATCAGAAGCATAGGCACCCATCTCTCGATCTACATACCCATAAAACATCAGCATTCCATCCTCGCCGCCCAAATTATTATTGTCATCCGTCATATACACTTCGTTTGATTGACACATGGGGCAAATACCATTTTTCATCGCTCTCTCCTTTTAGTTGGTCCGTTTACGACACGCGCCCAGGGGGAACTCTGCAATCATTCCTTCGCTTCCCCAAGTATATCCCTCGCCTCCCTTTTGGCAATAGAACATTCATGCTTTACGATGGCGCACAACAAAAACACCCATCATCCGCCTGATCCGTATCCACGACTGATAGGGGATCAGCTATTGGATCACGCCGCTTCCGCATGATCCAGAAGTGCGGCAGTCTTCTCGATCTCACTGTTTCCAGGCGCGCCATATTTGGATGCGGTCTTTACCGAGTGCCCGAGCATCTTTGCCCTCCTCTCGATATCAACTCCAGCCGTGCGAAGCATGAAAGCGCAGGTGTGACGATTATGGGGAGCTCCCCATAATCGCCACACTCGTGCTACGGCAAATTTGTGGCGATTTTCTTCGGTTTCGACAAAGCGCTGAGGCTTACATTCAACCAGCACATGCTGCCCGTTTTCAAGCAGATGAAAATCAGGAGTGTATTGAAACTGTTTTCCCTCTTGCAAGTATTTGATGCTCAGTGGCTGCTCCTCAAACCACTTTACAGATGGATCGTACTCGAGCAAATAAATAAAATCGCGTTCGAGCAACGACTCGAACGCGATCATTCGTCCCATCTTTGCAAACGGAAATCTGCCTATAACGTTCCTACTATGATTGGATACTTTTCTGACTGGCATATCTGACTCTTTTTTGACTTTGATGGATGACAAAATGTCTGAGTCAATTTTACATTTCATACGCCAGTCTCATTATCTTTGAAACACGACATACCACCATAATCGGCTGTGGTAATTGAAGGGGAGGAAAAAGTGTAGTAGGATGTTCACTTGCCAAACTCCGTAAACAAGGAAATCCCCTCTCTTGAATAAACAGCCTTCATAGATACTGATCTTGTTTGTGCTCGTGCTGCTGCTGGAACTTCCCCGCCTGAAAGCGTTCTGGAAATCTCTCACCAAGAGAAAAGCCTCTGCCAAACCCACAACTCCCCGCGTGCTAAAAGTAAAAACAGAAAATGACTGTGCATGTTGCCAGACAGGGCACACGCTCACCATACCGACTCCTAAGACAGCAATGGATCCATATAGTGAAACCAAGAGCACCCGCACAAGCCACAAGAGAGTCGGTTGATTCTTTTATTTGAGCGTGGGGACATTCTCAACACCGACATCCCCAGGTCCATTCATGAGAGTAGCGGGCTTTTTATTTTTCTCTTATTTGCCCAGCCCTGACGCATACGGGATGATTTCCTTTGCAAATGTTTTAAAAGCCGTACTTGTGTAAACATCCGGCATATTGAAAATCACGTGAGAGAAGCCCATGGCAGAAAGTTCCTTGATACGGCTTATGACGCTTTCTACTGTATCCTTCCCAGAAAGATTTACAGTGCAAAGGGAGGTTTTCTCAATCGTGTCATAATCACGTCCGAGTGTCTCACAATGTTTCTTGAGAGTATCAAGTGCTTTTTGCATGTTTTCTGTACCGATCCAATCCCCGATATTGCAGGCGTCTGCATATTGGGCAACCATTCGCAGCGTTTTATGCGGACCCGTACCTCCGATCATAATGCGGGGATGCGGACTTGAAAGCGGGCGGGGATTATTGGTGATTGTCGGAGCAGTAAAATGCTTGCCAACAAAGGACACCTCGTCACTACTCCAGAGTGCCTTAGCCAGTTTTAGATTGTCTTCCAATTGCTCGAAGCGCTCTGATGTGGACGGATAGGGAATGCCATTACCTTTTGCTTCATCTTCATACCATGCCGCGCCAATTCCAAAGTAAGCGCGACCACCGGAGAGAACATCGAGCGTGTTGACCATTTTCATCAACACGGCTGGATGACGATAAATAACGCCAGTTACTAATACCCCGAGATAGACTTTTTCTGTTAATCCTGCAAAATATCCAAGCGAAGTATAGCTTTCCAGCATTGGGTCGTTATAAGCTTCTCCGAACAACCCTTTGATCTGATAGTAATGATCCATAACCCAGAGACTGTAAAAACCAGCTTCATCTGCTGTTGTAATAATTTCTTTTAGTTTGGGTCGAATGGCGGATGTGCCGCCTGGAACCTTGAACGAAGGAATTTGTAATCCAATGTGCATCATTAATCTCCTGAAAAGTAGTGTTCATTGCTAACCTACTCCATCCAATCGGTGACTTTCCCATCGAGATATTCTTGGATAGGTGGGCTACTTGGCTCATCCGCCGGTATTTGAACAGTGAAAATAGTAACGAAGCTCCCAGCCTTTTCGAGTAACTGGGCGCTTTATCCGAAAGATTTAGTTCAAGAGGCTATTTACATGCACCGGTGAAAGGATCAATTGTACAGGGTATGATGCTGTCCCCACCTCCATTATTTACCGGGCAGGCTGCAACAGGCCCCCAACCCAACGATGCGGGAATAGGAGCCGGTTTATTTTTGGCAGCCGGAATGCATGCGTTTCCAACATGATAGAAACCAGGCGCGCAGAGCCCATACTGGTTGGGACCGGGATTCTGAGCCGAACAACACTGCGTCAGTGGATCATAATTAAATCCGGCCATACATTGCGTGCCCTTACCCTGACCTATGCAACTCAACTTATCAGGACTCTGAACGTAAGGAGATACACAGGTTCCAGCGCCCGGAGGAGTCAAAAATTTACAATCACCTGATTTATCAAAAATTTTTATAGACCCTCCCCCAGAACAGGTATAAGTAGGGGGAGTCCAGCTGCATCCGTTGTTAAACGTTTGGCTTTTCATGAGGTCATTCATCGGATAGGCGGGGGAACCTTGCGGTAAAGGCCACGGGCTGACTACAACCTTGGCGGTTTGAGTTTTACAATCTTCGCTGTAGGTTAATATCGGTTGAACACAACCGCTTGGAAGCGGGATCACATCGTCTTTAGGGTTGCCATGAACATCCGCCCCATATAGAACCAATCCCTGACAGAAAGGCGCATAATAAGTGGGGTCGTCCAGCACGCAGCGAAAACCAAGGTCGGGGAAATGTCCCACCGGCTTGAAGGAAAATCGATGCGCTGCATCTGCAAATTCAGCAATATCTGCGAAACTGCTGGACCGCACGGAACGCTTTTGACCACTTACCGGTCCTTGCGGATTGTTGAGTGAAGTTGCATCGTTAGCATAATCCGCCTCGTACCAATCCGCCACCCATTCACGAACATTACCCGCCATATCGAACAAACCATAATAGCTGACCCCACCCGGGTAGGATCTCACATTAATCGTAGTCCCTTTACAGTTTTGGATGTTTAATAGGCCGCATACAGGTGACTTATCTCCCCAAGGGAAAAGGTTTCCATCAGGTCCCCGCGCTGCTTTCTCCCATTCTGCCTCAGTAGGCAAACGTGCATGCACAAAGCCGCAATATTCCGCCGCCTGTTGATAATCAACACCTGTAACGGGGTAGCCTACAAAGCTCGGATTATCAAATGTCGGATTGTCTTTCAAGTCCGGGGATGTGCACTTCCCAGTGCTAAGACATAAGGCATATTGTTCATTAGTCACTTCACTGGTGTAGCTCCAATAATCGCTCAGTATTACCTGGTGCTCCTTACTTTCAGGGTATTTGTTATTACCCATCAAAAAGGGGCCGCCCGGGATAGCTGCCAAAATAGTACCATCTACATAGGTATAAAAAGATCCAGCCTCCATGTTCGGACCGATCAGATCAACAGTTACCAACGATGGAGTATCAACAATTGGTATTTGAGTAGCAGGATTTATCGGAGCAGGATTTGTCGGAATCGTCCCTCCCCCACATGCAGAGATCAACATCGCCAATACGATCACATCTAAAACTAGGGGCACGAATCGTTTCATATAGTCTCTCTCCTTTCTACTATTAAAGCTTCATGTGATAGGGAAACAAAAATATTATACCTTCGATGCGATCGAGAAATACGTCCCCCAAAAGTCAGAATATGCTCCAGTGTCTCAGCTATCATACAAGCGGACTTGTGAGTACGATCCGACTTTTCGAGCAGTTTCGTCGCTTCGAGTTTTTCCTGCTCTCGCCCCTTCCACCCGCTTCGTGGAGCACATCCCCTAAATTGGTCGGTCTTCTCCACATGGTACCCAATTCATAGCAAGTAGCTGGGCGGCACAACAAAATACCCGCCACTTTGAAGGCGGGTATCGGTGCGGATTATTATTCCTCATAAAAAAAATAACTCGCGTCAACCTTGGAGGAGAAGATGGTTCTATCTTATTACTCCACCGTCATTATCCAAACGGTCTAAGGTATATATTTCCATACACCTTTGGTCTATCTTTTTTCCGACCTTGGTCTTCTTACATGATCGATGATGTTCCCACTTTATTTATCGTCAGACACGATTTCGGCAATATTGGTAGTACGGCTTACCCTCTGTGACTATAACGAGACTTGCTTCAATCCTTTGGTAGATTGGCAGTTAACAAGTAGGCTAGTCTCATTATCTTTGGCTCTCCCGCACTTTCCGTGATGGGCTCTCTTTGGACAGTAAAAGGGCATTGAAAATCAAGGGGCTGTGATAAAACGATACTATCTTTCATATCTGGATAGTGTCATGCATCAGAATATTTTGGTTGAGTTTTTGAATGAATTTGGGGTTCAACTTTTATCCGTACAAATTGAACCAGACTGTATAAAGGTAAGCGCTTCATCAATGAAGCAGTCAGCCTCATGTCCACAATGCCGTACCAATAGTTCAAAGGTACATAGTTACTATGATCGAACGTTGGCAGACTTATCTTGTGGCGTCAGGAAAGTTGTTTTGTATTTGGATGTTCGTCGGTTTTTCTGCATAAATCCAGAATGCAAGCGCACTACTTTTTCTGAGCCTCTGCCGGATTTAGCGATCCGTTATGCACGAAGGACAAACCAACTTCATCAAGCCTTGCAAGATATTGCTTTTGATTCAGGTGGAGAAGGTGGTTCCAGGCTAGCGCAGAATCTTCATTATGGAGAAATTTCACCGGACACACTGTTACGAATTATTCGTCATACTTCTCAAGCCAATGATCTCACCCCCAGATATTTGGGAGTTGATGACTGGGCAATGAAAAAAGGGCGAAAATATGGAACCATCTTGGTTGACTTGGAAAGACATGCTGTTGTGGACCTATTGCCAGATCGAACCAGTGATGTACTCGAAACATGGCTAAAAGCCCATCCAGGCGTTGAACTCATTACACGAGACAGATCAGGTAGTTATTCAGAAGGTGCAACGCGGGGAGCGCCAAATGCAATTCAGATAGCAGATCGATTTCACCTATTGGCAAATTTAACGGAAACCCTCAAGCACATTCTCGAACGAAATCCAGGGGTTTTGAAGATGACCCAGCCCTCAACGGCATCTTCCGCGCTTGAAAACGCCGAAAAGGAATCAATTGCAGAGCCAGTAGCAGTAGTGCAAACCATATCTGCCAACCTGGCCCACCGGCAGGAGCTCTACAGACAAACTCAGGAATTACATCGGCAAGGAATATCGTATCGCGATATGGCAAAATCTCTGGGAATGGCTACGAATACAGCAATGAAATATGCCAATCTGCCTGAACCGCCAGCAAAGCAAATTCGATCTAGCCGTAAGACACTAGGCTTTGAACAATATATCGGCAAACGTTGGGACGAAGGCACTCGCGGACCCAATGAACTATTTCGCGAGCTGGTCAACCTTGGCTATAAAGGCTCTTACAAAACAATCGCTCGCTACGTGTCCGAATTGCGTGGACCGGCTTGTAATCATCAGCATTCGCATGAAGCCCCTAAAGCACCGCCTACAAAGTTACCAGTATCCAAGGTTGCATTTCTATTGGGAAAACCAGCAGAGAAATTAGATGAGGAGGAGAAAAGGATTATTCAGCATGTATGCCGATCTTCAAATCAAATAAATACCGCATATGCGCTGGCGCAAAGTTTTCAAAAAATGGTTCGAGAACGGATGGCTGATGAATTTGAAAACTGGCTACAGCAAGCAGAGACGAGTATCGTGCCAAGTATGAAAAGTTTCTCAGCCGGATTGAAAAGGGATTATCAGGCGGTGAAAATGGCCCTTTCGCAGCCTTGGAGTAATGGTCAAGTTGAAGGACAGGTGAATCGACTGAAACTTATCAAGCGCCAGATGCAAGGGCGCGCAAAACTTGATTTGCTAAGGCAGCGTGTCGTTCACAAAAGTATGGTCAGAGTGCCAACAACCAACGGGTCTACTTAACGCAAATTCACGGAAAGTGCGGGAGAGCCTTATCTTTGAGACACGACATACATAAATTTTTCAGAGGGAACGCATGAAGTTTGATCGGAATAAATCTCTATCCCGCTTGTTTACTCACTGAAAACATCTGGCCCTAATATTCCCCGGCTGATATGTTTTCGATTGAGTTCCTCTTCAGTGTAAATCGATCAAGTTTCTTATACACCTGCAGTCTGCAATCACTACATAAAACTAAAACTAGGGAATCGAGCTGGCACAGCGAAAGCCGGAGTAATCGTCGCTTGTGGGTGGATCGTATCTGAAGCGATAGGTAGCGTTGACGATGTAATCGATTAACCTAACATCTTCGCTCCACGCGCCGCCTCGCTTCACTTTCCACCCTCGCCCGAAGTCAGAGGATGTCCTCGAATCACCACCAGGGTAAACATCATACCAATCTGCTGTCCATTCCCAAACATTGCCTGCCATGTCATACGCACCGTAAGGACTGGCGCCGTTTGGATAACTTCCGACAGGCGCAATACCAGCATAGCCATCGTCTGAGTTTTTATCAGCCCAAATGAGCGTACAATTTTTGTCGCAGAAATTTACCATTGAACCGTTGAAATCATTGCCCCAGGGATAAACATATTTTTCCTTTGTTAGATCGTTCCAGCTGGCGGCTTTTTCCCACTCCGCTTCGGTGGGTAGTCTTCCACCTGCCCACTCACAATAGGCTGCAGCGTCATTCCATGAAACATGAATTACAGGATGATTCTCCTGGCCTAAAATATCGCTCCCTGGTCCTGTTGGATGCTGCCAATCTGCTCCAATTACATTCAAAGTACTTGAACTATCGTGTACATAGGATGAACCTTGTTTTTCTGCATTTGTTCGATAACCGGTGACTCTTACGAAGGATGAAAATAATTGATTGGTCACTTCAGTTTGGTCAATCCAAAAAGCATCCAGTTTTACATTGTGAATAGGACGCTCGTCTAAATTAATACGCCTATCACTTCCCATAATGAATTCGCCTTCTGGCACATATATGAGAATCGCGCCGTCTTTACTGCCAACACCAAGACTTGGCGCTGGGACAGTGGTTGCTATGCTTGTTGCAGGTACAAGCGTTTCTGTCGCTGTGGGTGGAGCAGAAGTAAAAGTGAATATAGATACTGGGGTTTCAGTAACTGACGGTGCAGGCTGCCCACATGCAGACAAAATGAAGATACTTATCAACAAGATAACAGGCAGGATAGTTGTCTTTTTTTTATTCCTTGCAAATAACAGAGAGGAAACAAGTTTTATATTCATAATTATTCCTTCGCGGATTGTAGTAGCAAGTGCAGCTTTGTAAGCAACGAGATAATAGAATTTGGAATATCTTTAGTCCATTCAATTCTGGCATGCAAGGCTTGAGGCGTGACGATCAATCAGGGCGAAGGAACGGTACCCTGAGATTTTCCCAGTAGCATGTTGACGGCCGTTTTTATCTTGTCGGAAGTGATGATGATGGTCAGTGTTTTATCGCCTTGTATATAATCCAATAGCGCAGATGTGTCGGTAAGGCTGGGTTCATTGACGAGTTTCCAACCCAGGTTCGGGATTTCTTTTTGATAGAACGCAGCGGCGTCTGCCAGACTCGTGGCGGTATCATATGTCAATATGCCAGGCATGTTCAGGATGTTGGATGCGTCTGGCAGCTGGGGAGCATTCACCAATCCGCCTGGACAGTTGTTGGGTAGTGTGATCGTGACTGGTTGGTTGATACCAGTCAACTCGTAATCCCATGTTAATGTGCCTTCGATGCCTTCGCCGAAATAATCCGCATTGCCTTTTGTTGTGAGCAAATACTTGACGATGTAGCCACCATCAAATGCAACCCACAGCTCACCCGTTGATTGCGCGATGTTCAATTGACCGTAGGCGCGCTCATCGAAAGTATAGTGATTCGCTGCCACAGCGTTGACCGTTTCATTGCCTGCCTCGTCCGCACCAATGACACCGTTCAGAAATCCAACCGGTTCCAGTTGTTCGGTTAGTGCATTCCCTTCTTCGATCACAGTCGCTATGCAGTCATTTTCTCCGCGCCGTTCATATGACGCCCCATTGGATTCTGCCATGAAGACCGTATCGAGATTGGAAAGGTTACCAGTTTTTTCGATCGTCAATTGGTGCGCTGCTGGTTCTTTTGTGTTCAGCATGATATAGGTTTTGGACCAGTGCTGGGGTTGCCCTGCTTCGGTTCCATTAAAAGACATAACCAGTGTGGCTTTATAGCTTGCTAAATCTGTAAGACCTGACTTCGTGTCTGGAAAATTGAATGGGCCAAGTCCGAAGACCACCTCGATCGTCAACTCGTCTGATGCTGGTGTGTCTGTCGCAGGTGCGGTAGTTGATGGAGCGCCAGCCTGAAACTTGCAAGCTAACGAAACCAACATGGGAGTAATGATCAACAGGATGATTGCCCAGCGTTTGGAGAAAATGTGTATCATTAATTTATTCCTTTTTGTAAACACGCAGCTCTCGAAAAACTACAAGCGTGTTGCATGGTCCGATTCCTGGCATTGACGAAGGGGATGTTCATTCTTGAGTCACCCGCGTTACGGTGATGACAACAAAACCGCTCATAGAATAAAAAGTGGGTTCATGGATTTCCTGGTTTGGTCTTTTGGCCCCTCCGGAAGCAGGTACGCTGACAGTAACCGGATCTAAATTCAGCAGAGCTTTATCGTTCACGCCTCCCGGACAACCACCTATGTTAGTAAGCACGGCCTGTAGGTAGGTTACGTCCACTATTAACCAGTCATCATCCAACTCGCCGAACAGCTCAACTTTGCTGGAATCAACAGTGATCACACTACTGCAATCACCTGCGACAGCAATCGCTCCGACCCAGTTCACGGTGGCCGAGCCGGTGTAATGCCCATCTCCATCTGACTTCATTTTCCCGTCCATGGTTGCCACAAGCGGGGCTCCTTGCGCGGAGAAGTGCGAGATCGTCGAGACGTTATAAGAACAGTCTTGGACAGTCACGTCTACTGTATCAAAGACACTCGTCCATCCCGATGGTGGGTTTATTAGCCTTTCCAGTATCGATGCTCCCCATGACGGGTTGACCCTCCCTTGAAAAGAGATAGAGGTCGTGCCGGGATTTTCTGCGTGAAAAACAAAATTGGCCGAACCCGGAACATCACTATTCCACATGGTCCGAGATTCTCTCGGTGTAACCTGTCCAATGTTAGGGAAGTCAGCCGATCCAAGGATTCTTACCCCAGGGATTGTCTCCACGTTAAACGGCACCCCGGACCGTACCTGCGCACGCACTACACGTACATGAATAGACACAAGGTCCCCAACGCAAATGGCAGCGGTACCTCTATCTTTTTCCGCTTCTATAAAAAAGCGCTTCTCCGCCCCTGCGGCTTGAACCGATGATGTTTGACTGACGATACCAATGATGAGTCCCAGCACCAATGCATAAGTAACGCTGCGCCTGCGCGGAACTGGATTCCCTGTATTTAGAGATAATCTTTTTGAGTTGTGAAAATTATTAATCATAGCCCGATCCTCCATCTTCCACATATGGAAAGTCAATGTCCCCGAGATAAATATCATAGTTGACATAAATTTTATAAAATTTATGTCGTGGTTAGTATAAGTCATTCAAATCAGATATTCAATGAGCAATAATAACAAATTTGGATTGGAGCCGCACTGTGAGTCCTGTGCTCGTAAATAAGGATTGATAACTTTATCTACAGGAGTCATTTCAACATTTTTATTCCCCACACTCAAAGCTATTTCTACATGCCTGCGTCCCCTGACGCCAGCGTGCAGAAGCGGCTTTGCCGATTCACATCTCACAACTCGGAGGTATGCACATGTTTGCTTCAATCGTTATCGTAATCTTGGGGATCGTTTTTGGAAGTTTGTCCATCTTGACTCAGTACACAAAGAACCGTGAGAGGCGCAAAAGAATTGAGGGCGCTTTGTCCATTCCAGCGGTGCTTGCCTTGTTCGGCACGATCTCCTGGTTGATGTCCAATGCTCATCACCTGGATGACCTGGGCGTCTCACCGATCACCCTGATGATGGCTCTCGCGTTCTTTGTGCTGATCCCAGCTGTGACCTGGGCTGATGAAATGAGGCATAAATTGGGTAATATTGTAGTTTTTGAAACGTATCGTATTTGTTCCGCTTTGGGGAAGCACTTGCGGACTGCAAGAATCTCAACTATAGTAGGTCAATCTTAATTCAGGTGAAAAACATGGATGATGCCCCGAACGACAAGAGCTACAAAAGCCCTACCCGGAAGTTGATACGTTTTTTTGAAAAGAGCAGGGATCAATGGAAGTCCAAGCATCACAAAGCAAAGGCCGGGGTAAAGCGTCTCAATAATCGCGTTCGATTTCTAGAGAAAAGTAAGGGGCAATGGAAGGAACGAGTTAAAGAACTTGAGAAGGAAGTAGCAGGCCTAAAAGCAAGAGAACAAACCTTGGAGGAGGCGCTGAAGAGTTTGGGAAAAAAAGGATCAACGCATCGGTAGGACTGGAAGATCTCGAGGGTTGGCAGTTGGTACCCTATCGTCATACGTATTCAATCGGATGTATCTCCTTATTTATATCCTTGGTATTGTCAGCAGCAGTCAGTCTACGTGGTACGAGCCGATCGATGCAAGTTGTTTTCGACGCGTTCCGAATACCCCAGGCTTGTCCGAGTTGGTTTGCGGGACGGTTATGGTTGCTACGCCTGGGATATTACAAGTTGATGCGATCCAAGGTTCAGGCAAAGGATTGGGTCTGGATCGTAGATCACACGGTGCAGCTGGGGGAAGATAAATGTCGGTACCACCATAATCGGCAGTTGGTAATTGAGGGGAGGAAAAAGTGTAGTAGGATGTTCACTTGCCAAACTCCGTAGACAAGGAAATCCCCCTCTCTTGAATAAACAGCCTTCATATATACTGATCTTGTTTGGGCTCGTGCTGCTGCTGGAACTTCCCCGCTTGAAAGCGTTCTGGAA
>JAPLGS010000148.1 GCA_026390015.1 Chloroflexota bacterium
CAACGTGTTCATCAACATCGTGATCGTTTCAGACTACATACTCGTTCTGCAAAACAGTCCAGACTTCAACTTTCCAAATTGGAACAACGTTGGGCTAATCTCTCGCCCAGCTGATCTCATAGCAAGTTATGCGGAACTGCGAAAATACCATGATAATCCTCTTTTACCTCCCAAACCTGGGCCGATGAGCCAAGTAGCCAGCACAGGTCAACACAGGGAATTGCATTAAACCTATGGTGTTATTATGCGATAAAGATGATAATATTAATTTCAGACAAAGCATTCCAATCCACTTGCTCGGGTGAGGTAAAACTTATGAAATCATCATCAGGTACAAACCGAAGAAAAAGAGTTTTCTTTTGTTCTTCGGTAATTTTATTTTTCCTCTGCATTGGCGGAGGAATTTTCCTCTTTCAAAAGCAAGGCTCGTCACTATCGCCTACAGTTTCCATCCAACGTCCAGAAAACGGACGGCTGGTTGAAGTCAACCAGATACTGCCCACTTTTATATCTGCCACTTTTGATAATGGTGGCATCAGCCGAGTTGAGTTGTATGCAGACGGCGCACTGATCGGCAGTCAGGATACAAGTTTACCGGGTGGAGATAATCCGCTCGTGATGGCTCAAGCATGGATGCCACTGACTACGGGGCGTCATCTTCTGATGGCGCGTGCGTACGACCTCGATCATAAATTTTATGATTCTAGCGTTATTTTTATTAACGTGGTCAATAAGTTATCTGATACCGTCACGATCAAAATGAGTGACATACCACTTGGATTAAATGCATCCTTACCCAGCCTGACCGATATTTCTCTTGCCTCCGGCACCTCCTTGGATACCTTACGTAGCTTGAATCCAGAACTGGGAGATCTATCAGAAAGCGCTCCACTTCCGAATGATGCATCAATAACTGTACCATATTCTCCTGCACCTCCACCCGAAAACACGGTTCCCAATCCTGCGCCCTTGCCAGGGACGCCCGCCAGCCCACAGATCACAAATGTGGAAGCCGCAAGTTGCAACACAGTTCAACTTTCCTGGAATGATGTTTCAGATGAGAGCGGCTATACGGTCTACCGCTTGATAAATGGCGAATCAATGTTCTCGGCAGTGGCTCAACTGGGGGCGGATACATCCAGCTACACCGATGCGATTTCGCAGTATGGTGATTATCTCTATCAGGTTGGGTCCGATAAGGATGGGCCTGAGTCTCTGGGCAACGTGGCATCTGTCAGTACCCCCGATAGCTGCGAACCGCCTGCTCCTGAAGGGACCACCAATCTCACGGTTAGTTTTCTTTCGCTTACAGCCTTACAAAGATTTGATGGCATATACTGCTATTCCAGCATAAATGATTCTCCGTTTAGGCGTATTCCTCAATATGATTTTCAAGTGATGGAACCCAGAATAGACGGACTTACTTATGATTTGCAAACCCAACTCTCAAGCTTCGGACAGTTGATCCTTCCGGCTCAATCAACCTCAAGTTCAGTGGCGCTCACACTAGAGTGCTGGGGAAGGCTCGGCGCTGAAAGCACCCCGCTAGGGGTTATTCATTCCTCGCACGGCAGTAGTGAATGGGATGAACGTAATCTGACTGAAAGTGCCAGTGACATTGCGTTCCAGTATCGGATCGATCAGAACTCCCATACGACTCGTCCGGTCAATATCGCCCTAACTCCGGGGATTTCCGGTCAACCCCTTGACCTTCCGAGTGGTTTTAACCATATTCCAGACCCTACAATTCCGTCGCCAACCAACGTCCGCGACATCCGACCAGTGGTTGGATTATGCAATGCCCTTCAAAGTATAGGAATTACTACTACCCCCTGTACACAAATGAGATGGCATGGGTGGGATGGTATTGCCTGGGACTGGTCTGATCCATCTGGCAGACACACCGAGCATACCCTAACCGGATATCGCATCAAGGTTAACCAGCTCGACATGCAAGACCCTCACAATCTTATCCTAACTACTTTGACGGAATTCAATATCCACCCGGGCACTACGAAATCCGTGCCTCCACCTGCGATTCTCAATAATGTTGGCTGTGGTACTTTAGTTCAGATCCATGTTCAGGCCGTTTCTGGGTGGTCAGAATCGGAATATAGTGATCCTCTGGTGATCGCCGGCCCGCCCTGCACGGGGAATAACTTGATAACGATCACAGTCAACCGTATTATAGTTGGAGATGGATCCAATCCAGAGAGTGTTATAGATACAGATCCTTGTATCCTCTGCGCTGATCGCCGTCTGGAGCTTTATGGATCACTTCTCTTTAGTCCTATTGGCGGTAGAATCTTGGATGGACCAACTGGTCACAATGGGCCGGAATTTGGAGGCTGTCCTGACCACACTGACTGTACAAGCGGCTTCACACACCGTTTCGAGGCTCCTGATTATCGTAACCGCATGGTTTGGAATATGCTTTTGCATGATCGTCAGGCACCTGGCCCCGGACAAACACTCACTCTTATTGCCGATCTTTACGATTATGATTATTTTACATACCTAACTTCATTTGGACCTGGCGCTGTACTGCCTCATTTTTCCAATGATCCGGCCTCATATCAATGGTGTCAGGCTAGGTTGACAATTGCAGGGCGAACTGCATTGGAGTGGGAACGCTTCGATGATTACTTTTACCTGCGGGATCACAACCCGCAGGGCGCTTGCGATATAACAATACATATCCAAAGCACGATTCATTAGAATAAGAGATATCAATGAAAATATTCTCAACTATATCGAAAAAGATTGTTCTTTGTCTTGTTTGCATCATCTTTTTTGCCTCGTGCAATCTGCCAGGCGGTGGAAGCGGCACAGGCAGCTCTCTGGTTTGGCTGGATCAGGCTACGACAAATTCACTGTTGCCTCTGGCCCCTTTCACACTTAAAGCCCACGCCCGCGGCAGTGTGACCCGCATTGAATTTCTCGTGAATGATATGCCGGTAGGCTCCGTCAACACTGATGCAAGCCTACTGATTGCGTACGCAGAGATAAGCTGGAATCCTTCAGCTATTGGTAGCTACACAATCCGCGCCAGATCTTTTGCGGGAAACGGTTCCAACATAAGCGAGATAGCCTATGTTTGTGTGTCGGATACCGTTAGCGCTACCAGCGCAGGTTTTGGCGGCGACTGTGCCAGCCCTGTTGCAGGTGCCGGCGAAGGAATCACTGGCACGCCCGCTTCAGTTGATCCCATCACTATCATCGCAAATATTAATGACAATCCTTTGTATTACGGCGACTGCGATCCACACACTCTGACCGTAAAAGCAAACTTAAGTGGTGACCTTTCAGCACTTGATGCTGTCCGGGTTAGCTGGGTTTATGACACAGCGACCGGCACATCAGCCTTTGGATTGGGTGATGTTCCCTTCGATCATAATGAAATGACCCGTCAGTCCGATGGAACTTATCTTTGGAGTACAGATCTTAATACCGCCGCAACGGGCTGGGGATTGGCAGGTGATCCTTATGTAATCAATGTTTATGTGGAAGCTTGGGATAGTTCTACCCATGGTATCGGAATTACCGGCCCGCTCAGTACGGGATGGCAATCCTGTTCTGCAGGAGCGGTGATTACACCTACATCCGCTACTCTTCCTGTTCCAATTGTGATTACGTCCACCTTTACCACTGTCCCCGTTCCAGTTGTGAGCACGCCCACCTTTACCAGCGTTCCAGCTCCGGTTGATACCACTCCTCCGGGCATCACTATCACAAATATCAATCCTGCGGATGTCGGTTATTACATCACCGGCTGCGGCCCGAATTCGATCTCAGTCCAAGCTAATGTGACAGATGCCTCAGGTATTTCGAATGTGTCTTTGACCTATCAATATTCAAATGGCACTTCCTCGAACCTGTCAATGACATCAATGGGTGGAGGCAACTATCAGGCAGTTCTGCCATTGGACATGAATACTTATAACGCTTTGCTAGGAGTTAATGGGACAGTATTCTTTACCGTGAACGCCACCGACACACAAGGCAATGCTGGAAGTTCTTCCGGTGGTCCGGTGACTTTGTTGTATTGTCCGGGATAGGGGATCTGAAATACTTCCTCACTAAAAGGACAGTTGGGACGAAGTCAGATTCGTTCCAATTGTCTTTTTGCTCTTTCAAGTTTTACCATGTTGTGCTGGCTTCTTACTTCATCCGTCCAAGTTTTTGTGTATAGCAGAAAGAATTTCGTCAACCAATAGACTTTTCCATTCGCTGAGATGCCCTGAATGATTCTGTTTGGCGAAATACATCATTCATAAGTATTCGAATACGATACAACTTCACAACTCGATGATCGATAGATGTTATTCACCCTTGTTCGTTAAAGTATTAATGCAAAGGATATCGATTAGTTCAGATTTGTAGTGAGGAAATAGCAATGGTGCAATCCACTAAGAATTGCCTTCGATCAGATATTCCCATTGATTGGCATTGACGTTGTCTGATCATACTGATCAGGGATCCGCTGTTCGATCCCCTGATGCGGTCGTTCCTGATTGAAGTATGACGTGTACTCCGTAACTACCCGCTGTAAAAGCTTATCATCATGAATCAGGATGTGGTCCATACACTCTCGTCGCAGGCTGCCCATGAACCTTTCGCAAACCCCATTAGCCTGCGGCGTTCGATACGGCGTCTCCACTTCTTTGATGCTTCCGGCTACTGCTGAAAAGTGTGTCGCATATTTTTTATCGCGGTCGCGAATCAGATATTTCGGTCCTTTCCCCCACGGCGTCGCTTCTGGTAGTTGCTGCGCCGTCCATTTATCAGTTGGGTATTTTGTTACTCCTGTATGTATTATCCGCCGCGTTTTCAGTTCCATCACTGCAAATACATACCATTGCCGAAACAACCAATCATACACGACAGTAAAGTCGCATGCCCAGATGCCACTGGCTTGATTCTTCAAGAAGCTCCCCATAACTGATTCTCCCCTGCCATCTTTTTTATCAAGGCGATCGTTTCTGGCGATATCTTTGGCTTGCCCTGCGATTTCCGCCGCCAATAAAATTGAAACAACTCACGATGCCAGGGCAACAGGGTATCCGGTTGAACGATATGGAGGGCTTGTTTCCAGAATGTCGTAAAGTGCGAAAGAAACACCAGGCGAAAACGATCAAGGGTGGTTAGTTGAGGTCGTTTAATCTGGCGATTTAACACGATCAATTGCTGGCGCAACAATGCATTTTCTACAATCACAAACCGGAATGGCTGCGAGTCAGATCTGAAAGTATGCCGATGATTAGGATTGAAGATGCCGGTTTTTTCCAATGTTTGATGCGCTCTTTTAGCCAGCCAAGGAATTTGCCCATCATGTTGCTCCCAGATTATGAGGCGAGAGTAAAGTAGCATGATGATCCCCTTTTACCTACAAAATCCGGGCGGATGAGCGAAGTAGCCAGCACAGGTTCGTGGTGGGAGCGGTTCAAGCTGTGGATTAAGCAGAAGATCTTCAATCTGATAGAGAAGCAGGACAACGGCAAAGTCACGCCAATGTCAAAAAGTATCACCGAACTATGGACCTACGAGGGTACGCGCGAGTTCAACTATCACTTCCTGAAGTACGGCCAGGTCACGGACAAGGTTGCGTCGCCCGATTGGTCAGAGTGGGGCGCGACGCGGGTCGACGCGATGGCCGGCCGCAGTAATGAAGGTCTCATGGTATTTACCCAATGCCAGAATTTCGGCGGACAGAACTCGGCTGTGACGAAGAATGGCCGGCGCAAACAGACCTCATACGCATGGCGCAACACTACCATCGGTTACAACCTCGACATTTTCTATAATCATAAAATGACCGGCGCTCAAACGCTTGCACATGATTGGCATGGCGTCAACCGTATTGAGGGCGTTGGGCCAAATGGCAAGTTCTCTACGACTGATCATCGCTGGTTTTGGGCAAGCCACGACAGACTCGATATGCATAAGGTGTGGAAGTATTACTACTCCGAGGAAGATTATGCACAGTGTTGCAAAGTCAAAGCGGAGGTAGACCCCAACGGCATGTTCACCCCCAATTCGTTCGTCGTAGGCTATACGCCCGATAGTGCGCCAAAGCGCCTCGCTGCGCCCGTTAACGAAGCAACTATTACCGACCAGCCCGAAGAAGCAATGGACGACGCGGCGTTCACAAAGGGGCATGCCGATCGCGCTAAAATACGCGCCAAAGCGAAAGGCTTCAATGTGGCTAAATTCTTCCGGTGAATCCCTGGCAATATCCTGTACCTACAGTAAGGGGTACCGCCATGATCGGTGGTTGGTCATTAGGTACAGCCCATCAGTCACAAGTTAAGCAATTTAGTAGCCTGTCAAGATAGGCATTGAGGCAAAAATGGGGTAGATTCGCTAGCATGAGCGAAGAAAAAGAACCCCGAAAAGCCAGTAGTGTTCGACACACGCGCGCCGTACAACAAAACCGTAGCAAGCAACCAATAGCGGCGCCATCCGAACAACAAATACGAGAGCGCATCCAGAAAATTGTACATCCAGCAACGTTGGCGCAAGTGAGTCATTTTCATCGGCTTGGATTACGCGAGCGTACTCTAAGTTTTGTGGTGATGGTCGCCTTTGTGCTCGAGATGATCTGGCGACAAATAGGGAGTGTGAGCGCGCTTACTCGTATAGTTCAAAAAGAGGCGATTTTATGGGAACAACCCATAAAAGTCAGCCAACAGGCGATGTCGCAACGTTTGACGAGTCTGCCATCTGAACTGTTTCTCAAGGTATTGCTGGAAATACTGCCGCTCATGCGAGAACGCTGGCTGGAACGGGAGCGGCCGCTATCACCCGAGTTAGCTTGGGCAGCAGAGCAATATCGA
>JAPLGS010000052.1 GCA_026390015.1 Chloroflexota bacterium
CACTGAGGAGACTGACAAGATCGTCGGCCTCTCTGTCGGTGCGGATGATTACATGACGAAACCGTTCAGTCCGCGCGAGTTGGTGGCAAGAGTCAAGGCGGCGCTAAGACGTATTCAAACAGGATCATGCTCGGGCGTAGAAGGATCCGTGCTGGCTTTTCGTCATGTCAGAGTCGATACTGGCGCGCGTCAAGTCACTGTAGATAATGATCTCATTGATCTGACAGCCAGCGAATTTGACCTCCTGCTTGCGCTCGCCGAAAATCGTGGACGTGTTCTTTCACGTGAGCAATTGCTCGAGCGTGTCTGGGGCGGATCGTACTTTGGTGAAATGCGCGTGGTGGATGTTCATCTTGGACATGTCCGCCAAAAATTAGGAAACCCTGATCTGATCGCTACCGTGCGTGGTGTTGGCTATCGTTTTGACGACGAACCTTTATAAAACTGGTGACCTATGAAAATCATTCGATCGCATTTAGGTATTAAATTATTCCTTTCATATTTTGTTGTGATCCTGGTTGGCATGGCCGTTATCGGAATTACAACCAAGTTTGTAACGCCATCTGCTTATGCGCGACATCTATCTTTTATGGAAACGCAACTGGGAGCTGATCCTGGCACGGGGCAGGGACAGATGATGGGGCAGGGCCGTGGGCAGGGCGCGGGAATGATGTCTGAGTTTTACACCAACTTTCAGGCAACGTTTAATGAGTCGCTAGTCATCGCGGTCGTTGCGGCTTCATTGGCTGCGTTAATTGTGAGTCTTGTTTTTAGTCGAAGTATTCTCGCGCCTGTTGATGTAATGATGCGTGCAAGTCAGCGCATTGCCGATGGACATTATGATGAACGTGTGCAATCGCGCGGTGATGATGAGCTTAATCAACTTGCGGGAAGTTTCAATCGAATGGCGCAGCAGCTTGAGCAGGTTGAGAATATGCGTCGGCGTTTGATCGGTGATGTGGCACATGAACTTCGCACGCCGCTGACATCCATCAAAGGTTATGCTGAAGGTTTGATGGATGGAGTGCTGCCCGCGTCGACAGAAAGCTATCAACAGATCCATGCCGAATCAGAGCGATTGAATCGTTTGGTCGATGATCTGCAGGAGTTGAGTCGTGTTGAATCTCGGGCCACTCAACTGGATGTCCAGCCTGTAGATTCGGCGATCATAATAAAAATAGTGACGAAACGATTGCAGTATCAATTCGATGAAAAACGCATCACGCTCACCTCAAATCTGCCGCCTGAACCCATACATATCCTGGCTGACGAAGGCCGCGTGATCCAGGTCCTCACCAATTTGATTGGCAACGCTTTGCAATACACGACAGAGAATGGAGCGGTGACAATTTCAGTAGTAAGTGAAAAAGAAATGGCGAGTATTTCGGTCAGCGATACTGGATTTGGCATTCCCCCGGAACATCTTGCCAGCATCTTCGACCGTTTCTACCGTGTGGATAAATCACGGTCGCGGACGCGCGGCGGCTCAGGCATTGGGTTAACCATCGCGAAACATCTGGTTGAAGCACACGGTGGAAAATTATGGGCGCAGAGTGCTGGCGAAAATAAAGGCAGTGTCTTTATTTTTACACTGCCTTTGGCGAAATAAAATATAGATTCCAAAGTCTCCTGACTTTGGATAGAAAGTTTGGTTTTCTTCGATTAGGGTAGGATTGGTTTGATCACACCAACATCTGAAGGCTCGCCGCCGAATAAGCCAATGTCTGTGCAGGAGGGTTTGTCCACGCGCAATAAGATGACTTCATTCGATGTAGTATCCACTTGAATCACAGTATCTTGTTTGTATGCCGAATCAACCGTCAATTTAAAAGTGACCTGGTTTTGTGCAGGCAGGTTTTCGACGCATTTTTTCTTATCAGGATGTTCACGGTCTTCATCAACTGCGCGCAGCAAGGCGCATGTGTTGGGCAGATCCGCTGTGCTGGTATTTTTCACCGTAATGTAAGCGTTTGTCACTTCGCCCATACCGTGGGTAATATCTATGCCTGTGTTACAGCCGAGTATATCAACTGCGACAAAAAGTACGGGCGCCAATGTTGGTGTGTCTGAAGGAATAATTGGCACAAGTGTAAATGTCAGCGGCGGAGTTTCTGTATATGTAGGACTGGGCGTGGTATCAATTCCGCTTGTTGTCGGCGTTTCGGTAACAAGGGTGGGAAAGGTTGGCGGAAGAATAATTACTGGCGTGGCGGTAAAAATGCCAGGCGTACGCGAAGGGATCGGCGTCCACACTGGGAAGGGTTGCGGTGGAACTCCCCAAGTGTCACAGGCTGATAACAACATTGTAAAAACAAGCAAAATAAATGATATCTTCTTCATAATGGCGATTATACCTGCTCATTTTTACTGGATCATATTTTGATTTTTGTGTATTGATCAGCCCTTTGCTATTTTTGTCTGTAATTCTTTCGAACTTGGTTCGACAAGAATTGAGCCGTCTGGAAAAATAATGGTAGGCACGCTTCGGAATCCGTTGTTTAGCTTCATAACGAATTCGATCGCTTCTTCGTTGCCTTCAAGTCCAACACGAAGATAATCGATTTTGTTGGCTACGAAGAAGGCCCTGGCCCGATGACAGTCAGGGCAAAATTCAGTTGTGTACATTACGATCTGTGATGGATGTTTGGTGTAGAGATCGGTCAAGGAAAAACCCTCCAGTTATATTTAATCGATTTGAATTGGCGATGTCCGAGTATAACCACCAATTGAGGTATCTATAAAAGCCCACTATTCGGTTCTTCCTCAA
This sequence comes from Chloroflexota bacterium, assembly GCA_026390015.1. GTDB lineage: Bacteria > Chloroflexota > Anaerolineae > Anaerolineales > Villigracilaceae > Villigracilis. Next base: position 2,768 of record JAPLGS010000052.1, read on the forward strand.
TAGCCGGGACCATATATTTAAAATGTGCTTTTCTGGCCCGCAATTAAGTTGGATGGCTTCAAGTTGAAAATGACGTGCGTTGTGGTTACAATTCCTCCTCAACAAAGACGGGCGTTTTTATGTTATTCTTACAATTAGGTTGTGAGAAGGATCAAATCGGCTAAAATAATAGGGAGACGCGAGCACTCGATTCTCCGACTAAGCGGGGATAACGAAATAACGTTTGGTCTGGTATAGTAATAGTATGACTACCATAAACCACTTTGAACTGATGAAAAAAGAGTTGAATGAAAAGCAATGGCGACATCTTCTGGCTTCGGAAGCAAAGCGGATAGGATATGGTGGTATGCGGCAGGTGGAAGAATCTTCGGGAGCATGTTGGCAAACGATTAAGCGGGGAATAGAAGAGATCGAAGCGGGAGAGTTGTATCAGCCAGGGGAACGCGTGCGAAAAGAAGGGGGCGGCAGGAAAAAACTTGAGGCGCACTATCCTGGGATGGAGGCAGCGGTGGAACGAATCGCCGATCCGAAAGGGGATCCAGAAAGTCCGTTGCGCTGGACATCCCACTCGATGGAGCATATTGCCGAACAGGTCGAGTCAGCAGGTTATCCGATCTCGGCGATGGGGGTGTATCGGATTTTGAAAGCCCAAGGGTTTGCGTTGAAAGCGAACAAGAAAGAAGTGGAAGGCAAGAGCAATCATCCTGATCGAAATGCTCAGTTCGAGCACATTGCTGAGCAGATGAAGCAGATCGAGAAAATAGGCGCTCCCATTCTGTCGGTAGATGCCAAAAAGGCGGAGTTGATTGGGAATTACAAGAACAATGGGCGGGAATGGCAACCCAAAGGTGATGTAGAACGGGTCAATGTGCATGACTTTGGAGAAAAGGACAAAAACGGACGACGGATCAAGGCAATTCCTTATGGGATCTACAATAAGTTGAAGAAGCAAGGTTTTGTCAGTGTTGGCATTGACCATAACACCGCTGCTTTTGCGGTGGCATCCATCCGCCAGTATTGGGAGCAGTATGGCAAAGCAGATTACTTTGCCATCAACGAGATACTTCTGCTGGCAGATGGCGGCGGGAGTAACGCTGCCAACAGTCGACTCTGGAAAGTCTCCCTGCAACAATTCGCCAATGAAAGTGGGCTGAGCGTACACGTCTGTCACTATCCACCAGGAACTTCCAAATGGAATTCTATCGAACATCAGCTCTTCTCATTTATCTCGATCAATTGGCGCGCCAAGCCATTGGTCTGCTATGAATTCATGCTGGAACTCATCCGACATACCACGACGAAAACTGGACTGACTATAAATGCTATCTTGGATCAAAATCTATATCCTACCGGCATCAAGATATCCGACGAAGAAATGAATCAACTCAATATTGAACGAGACGATTTTCATCCCGAATGGAACTACATCATCCGACCACAACTGAAATAATTAAGGTTATTTTGTTATGCCAACTAAAGCCTGAAATCTTTCAGACTAAGGTTGGGTAAATAATACCCCTTTTGTCCATGGTACCTTGGAGGGCTGTTTGATATAATTTTTGGCAGTACAGCATAACTTGCTATTGACTTGAATAAAAAGGGTTTTCATGGCAAACTGGCTTTTGACAAAGGAGAAAGCCATGAAAACCCAGCGAGAATTGTACACGGAAAAGAGAATTGTATTTGAATGTGAATGGGATCA
>JAPLGS010000175.1 GCA_026390015.1 Chloroflexota bacterium
GGAGGTAAAAAGGTATCGTCTGACGAAAGTTCAGCCAAAAACCCCAAAAAAATATAACGGATGAGACAAGTAGCCAGCACAGGGCCAAAGTCCGCACAAAAACGGTTTGCCTGCGTATGTCAATCCTATCTGGTATACTTTTCAAAAGTTACATCACTTCATTTGTTTCTCTATCTTACTTTTGGAGAATATTTTGCATCAACGCATTTTAGAAGAAATCCGCGACAAGGTTCGGTTGCGACAATACATCATGACTCTTCATGCCGAAGAAGAAATGAGCGATGATGAGTTAAGTATTTTTGACATTGAGCGATGTATTCTTACTGGTGAAATTATTGAGCGTCAAAAAGACAGCAATACTGGTGAATGGAAATATTTGGTTGAAGGTCAATCTATTTCTAACGGTAAAATCGTAGTTGTTGTCAAAATAAGCCCTACTGAAAAATTGGTTTTTATAACGACCTATCGTTTATAACAAGCAAAGGTGAGAACTATGATTTGCGACATTTGCGGTAAAGAAGGCGCTCGTATTCGTCAAGTTACCCGTAATTACGGTAAAGGCGAAAATTTATTGATTATTGAAAATATTCCAATAGTTACTTGCCCTCATTGCGGTGAAAGTTATTTCACCGCGGAAACATTACATGAAATTGAGCGAATTAAACTTCATCGGCAAAGTTTTGCAGCAAAGCGGGAAGTAGCAATTGCAGAATTTGCGTAATCTCCAAATATCGGCAGGCTGACAAAGCGTGCTGTGTCCTGATAAATCAGACCGCACCTGCGGTGGGTGCAGGTGTCGTCTGCTTACTGGTCGCGAAGCGAGTCCAGTTCTGGTAAGGGTCAGGCCACCAGATAGCAGTCCCGTCCGCTTTGCGGAAGCGAGTATTTCTGAAGAGGGCGGTGCGATAGTTCCGCATGCAGGGATTTGTACAGTAAGATCAACTGGATGATATGCGGGGGCTGTCAGGCAACTGACTGTTCTACCGCGATGGCGGTTGAATACCAAACAACAAGGAAATCTTATGACAAAGACAGATAAAGGTAACCAAATATTGCCAGAAACGCGTTGGGTGGCTGCCCTAGTTATTCCTTTTCTCGTGGTTGCCTTTGTTATTTTATTCATTTTTCCTCAGGAAACCGAAAGATTATTTTCCTGGAAAATTCAGCCATCGATGTCAGCGATGATGCTAGGCGCGGCTTATGCAGGCGGAATCTACTTCTTTACAGGAGTATTGCGGAGTAAGCAATGGCACAAAATTAAAGTTGGTTTCCTACCAGTAGCAGCCTTTGCATCCTTGCTTGGAATAGCGACTATCTTACACTGGGATCGCTTCAATCATGGTCATATCTCATTTATTGCCTGGGCTGGACTTTATTTCACAGCACCTTTTATCGTATTGGCTGTGTGGATTCGCAATCGAAGCCAAGATTCAGGGCAGGTAGGTACTCAAGATGCGATCATTCCGTCGCTTGTTCGACTATTTATCGGCGCAATTGGCGTTGTCACGTTAGGCATCAGTCTGTTTCTTTTCCTACAACCTATGATAATGATTGGACTATGGCCATGGACTTTAACCCCTTTAACAGCACGTGTGATGGGAGCGATGTTTGCGCTACCCGGGGTTGTAGGACTGGGAATAGCTTTTGATATGCGATGGAGTGCAGCTAATATCATTCTTCAATCTCAAAGTTTTTCAATCTTGCTAATTCTAATAGCAGCAGTTCGGGCTTGGCGTGATTTTGATTGGACTAAGCTGACCAGTTGGATGTTTGTAATCGGTTTAGGGTTAATGTTAATAAGTATTATCATCCTAAACATAGTTATACAAACCCAACAAAGTAAACAGAAAAATTGAAACACCGCCGAACAAAGCGTGCTGCACAATAGTGTCAAAGCTTATGATTAACAATTGTGTTTTCAAAGAAAGGTGGTGCTTCAATGATAAAAGCGACATTAAGTATAGTTTTTGTGTTAGCCATTATTTATATTGTGCCGATCTTACTGTATGGGCTTGCCTCAGTTGTAGCGGGATTGAAGACACCAGAAGGCGCATCCCCAGCACAGTTTCTAATTAGTGTTCTTGTTTCCAAAATCGGGACAGCTATTGCCTTTGTTCTTATCTTCTATTTCGCCCGTAATTCATTGAGTGGCCAATGGCTTCTTTATGCGTTCACATGGTGGTTAATGTTCGTCTTTGGTGAAGTCGGGCAAGCCATTGGCCCAAACTATACTTGGAAAGAAGCCTTCACAGGTATCATATCTGAGACTATTTACTTGCCCTTATCCGCCTACGTGACCAATTGGTTGATAGGTTTGAAATAGAAAAGTATCTCTTGGTTAGATTCTTCCGTCTGACCAAGGCATGATGTTGTAAGATAATGATGATAGTAACTTTGTAGGCTTTGTCATTCCAATAATGGAAGCCGCAAAAGTCAACAGGCTATAAAATAGAAACGCGGGTTAATATAGCGTTCTGAGCCCTCTCCGCCCGCTTTGCGGAGCACCTGCCACTCGTTATGTTAGGAATGGTTTCGTTTTGACAAACGCTAAAGATTATAGTGAATTTCGAGGTGAAAAATATCTTCATAATATATATTCTTTGGTTATTAATAATGAACTTTAATACACTAGCAATTTCCTCAAGCAGACTTGGCGAATGATCCACTTTGTCATTCCAGTACATATTAGGCACAGGTTATTTAATAGTTCAAAAAATAATCCTGCCCCCCCTTGCTTAATAAAAATGTATTCGCTATGTCGGCAGTCATCAATTCTTCACAAATCTCCGCCATAGCCAATACCCCGCAGAGAGCGTACGGGGCTTATGCAAACCGTTGGGCATTTCTTCATTAGATAAATAGGAAATCAAATGAAAAAGTTTTTCAAGTATATTTTGGAAATTAGTTGGCAATCATTAGCATGGGCTTTTTTTGGTTCCATGCAAATGGTCGCTTTTTTTGAAATAAAGCATCCTGCATCTTTTATTCTCGCAATTACTGGGTGGGGCTCAATTATGTGGGCAATTGCCAGAGAGAAACACCTCGACTAACACAGGATGTACGGGGGCTCGGCATTCTCTGGCTTTTTCGAAAATTTTGCGAGGGCCCCGCCTCTTTTGAGGATTGAAATCGGGAATCAAAAAAGACTTCAGAATTAACCTGGAGTCTTTTTTGATTCAGAAAATACAAATGCCCGGATAATAAAGCTCTATTAAAGCCATCAGTCACAAGTTAAGGAATTGACGGGACTGTCAAGAGTTTTGGTATAAAGTCCAAGGGCGAAGGGTTATCAGCTTTATGTTTACGTTTTAGGATGCCAAAGAACTTTGCTTCGTTAGCCAGGTAAAAAACCACGTTGTCGGTTTCGCCGCGATGGCGTGCATTTGCAAAAAAGTATAGACTGCGGTAAACCATTTCAATTGAAATGGCAGAGAAAGGTTTGTTGAGCGCTTCTGCGACGGCATCGGTTAGATCAATCAAGACCACATACAATAACCAGGTAGCCCAAATTTGCATTTCAACTACATTTTGCGCGCCGCACCAGAAATAAGCCAAACCCAAGAGGCGTTTGACAACATTGTAAGCATCCTCGATCCGCCAGCGTTGCCAATATAAAGCCACCACATAAGCCGTGGGCAAACGCTCGGCATCCAGTTCGTTGGTTAGATAGCGATACCACTTGCCATGATACAGGATTTCAATCAAACGAATTTGCTGACGGGTTTCGTCTTTACCAATCCAGATCAGGTAATCATGAACTGCCGCAGTTCTAACGATGGCGCGTTCAAGTTGATAAGCCAGGTTTGTTTTGCCGCGTGTGATGAATTTGATCTTTGCCTGCGTGAGTTTAATGAAGATAGAGAAGTTAATGTAGCCTTTGTCGAAAATGAGCAGGCTGCCAGCCTTCAAAACCGATAAAATATCCGTCCAGAAACGCTGATCGTGCGCTTTTGGGTCACGTTCATACCAAAGCTGCTCTGGCAGACGGGTGCATAAGTCCAAAAGCGCCGTGATACCTCCTGCCAATGGGTTCTCTGGCAAATCTTGGAGCAATCCGATTTTACGCATGAGCGCATCCAGCGTTGAGCCATCCACTGCCAAGACCGCTCGATATTGCTCTGCTGCCCAAGCTAACTCGGGTGATAGCGGCCGCTCCCGTTCCAGCCAGCGTTCTCGCATGAGCGGCAGTATTTCCAGCAATACCTTGAGAAATAGTTCAGATGGCAGACTCGTCAAACGTTGCGACATCGCCTGTTGGCTGACTTTTCTGGGTTGTTCCCATAAAATCGCCTCTTTTTGAACTATACGAGTAAGCGCGCTCACACTGCCAATTTGTCGCCAGATCATCTCGAGCACAAAGGCGACCATCACCACAAAACTTAGAGTGCGCTCGCGTAATCCAAGCCGATGAAAATAACTCACTTGCGCCAACGTTGCTGGATGTACAATTTCCTGGATGCGCTCTCGAATTTGTTGATCGGATGGCGCCGCTATTGGTTGCTTGCTACGGTTTTGTTGTACGGCGCGCGTGTGTCGAACACTACTGGCTTTTCGGGGTTCTTTTTCTTCGCTCATGGTTGCGAATCTACCCCATTTTTGCCTCAATGCCTATCTTGACAGGCTACTAAATTGCTTAACTTGTGACTGATGCACTTAGCTCAAATATATTGACTCTCCACCCAATCCTTTGTATACTATGTAAACGCTTTCTGATAACGCTTACATACAATGATTCATAGAAACCGATCTTCAACAATTGCAGATGTAGCTAGGCTCGCTGGTGTATCCATTGCCACGGTCAGCCGGGTGATCAA
>JAPLGS010000033.1 GCA_026390015.1 Chloroflexota bacterium
AAACCGCAATGCGTGCCGGCGAATTGATCGGCATGCAATGGGACGAGGTAAACATTGATCAAAGATTTATCGTGATCCCGAAGGAACGCGAGAAAACCCGCAAGGGGCGGCAGGTGCCGCTATCGACCAAGGCGCTGGCGATATTCAGGAAGTTGAAGAAGCGACGTGTTGAAGGTGAACAGCGAGTGTTCGTGATGCTGCCAAAAATCTCGTCAGTGCTCGGGGTCGGATTCAAAAGAATTACGAAGCGCGCGGAATGCAATGACCTGCGTTTTCATGACTTGCGACATGAGGCAGTGGCCCGATTTTTCGAGCGCACCACATTGCAGACGATGGAGATTGCGCTAGTTACCGGGCACACGGAATTAAAGACATTGCAGCGCTATGCAAATCTGCGGCCAGCGATTTTGGCGAGCAAGTTGGATGGCATCAAACCGGTCAAATGAGGTTCTTCAGGCGTAATCTTCAATCTGGATTTTTGGGCCAAACACGTTTCGCAATTTGCGAGGATATTTTTATTTTCCCTAAAGAACTTTCGAGCTGAGCCATACCATCCGGCAAGTCTTGATCCTCAACCCACTTCGCGGCACTGTAGATCGCTGTGGATTGGTCTCGCAATTTCCAATTCCATTGGCTGAACGATCCAGATTTTGTGGAATCAATCCAAGCGTGCTGGAATGAATCGCCGCCAGCTTTTACAACAAAAAGGTCTACGTCCTTTCGATACATGGCACTCATTCCGTCCAAGTCAAAGGATGCGTCGTCATTGACTACAAACAAAAAATCCCAGTCCGACTCTTCTGTGAAAGTTTCGTTAGCTCTTGAACCAAAAAGCCAAACTTCCCGCGTTACTTTTATCTGCTCAATCAAGCAATCAAGCCAAGCTTCAATTTCCGTGGATAGCATACTGGTCGTCAACGCGAAACGAGCGTTGAATTTAGTGCCTGCGAAGCGCTGCGATCCGAAAATAGTCAATGAGGAGACCAATGCCCCAGAAAGGCAAAGCCACTGTAGCCATCGCCAGCACTCCACCGAAAAATTCCCTGATCGATGTTGGAAGAATCTCGTGCAGCAACCACCCAACACCTACAAAAGAACTTGTTACTACTAAGAGCCTGAATTGACGCTTCAACTTAACCCTTCGCTCAAAAATGGTTTCCTTTGGCGGGCCGTTGATCGGATTCTCTTGATGCTGTATCGCGTTTTTCCCGCGATAGAAAAATGGTGATGAAATCGCAAAAATCAATATTGGAATCCAGCCACCATTACCCAGCCAATAGCCATAAGAATAGGCCAAGTCGAATGAGTTGCCATCCCACTTGGTCTTCGCGACCCATACAAGGCCAATCAGTGCGGCAATAGCACCACCGATTACAGAAATGAGGATGATCTGAAACAAATTTATCGTAGCAACCGATGCCGCAACGCCAACAGCCTGGGCTGTCTCCACTGCATTCTGAGTCCGTTCTATTGAGCGCTGGCTACGTTGTCGTTTATCTACCTCATCTTGCAATGCAAGGCGTTCACGCTCCAAACGTATGCGAGCGGTCTCAATTTCAATATTCTTGAGTTCGTTATCCATTTTGATCTTCC
>JAPLGS010000017.1 GCA_026390015.1 Chloroflexota bacterium
AGAAGGACTGCTGCGCACGATTGAATGGATGCGGCAGAATCTTGCAAGGTTCAGCCCGGTGTCTATGTTATTTGAACCGAACGAAGAACTTATTGTATCAAGATAAAAGGTTGCGTTGATAGGATGCATTCCATCATAAATTTCTACGACAGCCCTGTTATGTTATCATGTAGCAACATCATTTTTGAGGTAACTATTATTCACACAATTAGTTTCATTATGAAACAGAGTAAGAATATTTTTATATCCAGCTGAAGGTGCATGATGAGTAAATCCATTGCCATTATCCAATCGAATTATATCCCTTGGAAAGGATATTTCGATTTCATCCGCATTGTGGATGAAATCATTTTATTCGATGATGTACAGTACACCAGAAGAGATTGGCGTAATCGTAATAAGATAAAAACATCCCAGGGTCTGCAATGGCTGACCATCCCGGTCGAAGTTAAAGGAAAATTTTTTCAGAAAATTAGAGATACTAAGATCGAAGACCCCAACTGGAACATGAAGCATTGGTGTACGATTCGGCAAAACTATGCTCAAGCCCGGTATTATCATGATTATCGCGATTTTATTGAGGAGCTGTATCGGACAGCAACACAGAGTTATCTCTCCGAAGTGAATTTTCATTTCCTAGCAGCCTTTTGTCAATTGTTGGGCATTCAGACAAGGATCACTTGGTCAATGGATTATGGGGTAATAGAAGGGAAAACCGAACGCCTTGTAGACTTATGCAAAAAAGCTGGGGCAACCGCCTATCTTTCTGGTCCTTCTGCTAAAAACTACATAGACGAATCGCTCTTTGATGACGCAGGAATCACCTTAAGCTACATGGACTATTCCGACTACCAGGAATACGAGCAACTATTTCCCCCATTTGACCATGCTGTAAGCATCATTGACCTTCTGTTTAATACTGGGCCAGACGCGCCCAAGTATTTGAAGGGTTTCCAATGAAGTATGTCGGGGTTTTGTTTTCACCTATTTTTATTTTTCGAGGGCTGCCCCTCTTCAATATGCTATTTTAAGCAGGCATTCTCTGGTTGTATGGTAGTCTGACCTTATTCTCCGAGGTATTATGGACATTCATCTCTGCAAAATTTTTATTGAGATCGAACAAAAAAAACGCACAATTATTAAATGGATGGATATATGAGCATGTATGAATACACATTCTAAAAATATATCAACCGTCAATAAACAGATTTCCGAGAATTATGTTGAGGAAGTGCGGAGGGTATTTGGACATCGTCCACTTATATTTGTTGCTGTTCCAGTAATAATCTTGGACGATCAATATAGAGTCCTTTTGCAACTTCGAGCGGATGACCAGACCTGGTGCCTGCCAGGAGGGTACATGGAAATTGGGGAATCCACGATAGAGACAGCCCAACGAGAGATACGGGAAGAAACGGGGCTCGAAATTGGAACATTGTCATTATTCGATGTTTATTCTGGCGCGGAATTTTTCAATGAATATCCAAATGGCGATCAAGTATTTTCTGTCTCCGTGGTTTATTTCACCCATGATGTTCACGGTGATCTTAAACCTGATGGTCAAGAAGGACTTGAGCTTGGTTATTTTTCCCTGGAGGATTTGCCTTTGAAGCTTACTCCCCAAGCAAGGACAATTGTGGAAAGCTTTTGGCGAAAAAATGGTATAGCATGAAGGCGATCCACTATCAAATTAAGACAGTGATCATGCTTGACCATTCTACAAGTGCACCAGCCAGCAACGGAAGTTTTGCGGTTATACCGTTATATACTAAAAACAACAACAGCGAATTGGAGTAATAGTATGAAACTCTCTGACTATGTCATGAAATTTATTTTCGAAAAAAATGTCAAATATATTTTCGGATATCAAGGTGGATCCATAGCGCACCTGATCGATTCTCTTCATAAAGTAGAAGGGCTTACCTATATCCAGAACTATCATGAACAGGCTTCTTCCTTCAGTGCTGATGCCTATGCAAGGGCGTCCGCAGGTATTGGCGTTGCCATCGCCACGAGCGGACCGGGAGCGACAAACCTGATTACCGGTATTGCCAATGCATATTTTGATTCTGTGCCATGTCTTTTTATAACTGGACAGGTGAGTACTCATTTGATTAAAACAAATGACGCCATCCGCCAGCAAAGTTTTCAGGAAACCGATATTGTATCGATTGTAAAGCCGATTACGAAATTTGCAGAAACTATATTGGCGCCTGAGAAAATACGGTTTTACCTTGAAAAAGCTGTGTTTTGGGCTCAGTCAGGACGCCCAGGCGCTGTTTTGCTTGATATTCCGCATAATGTACAGGCGAGCGAGATAGACCCTCAAACCCTGGAAAGCTTTTTTGATTCTGATGAATATAAATCAGAAGAAGTGAAACATTCTCGTTTGGATCAAGAAACCGTTAGGCAAATAGTCGCTATGTTGACCGAGGCCAAAAGGCCGGTGGTTTTGGCTGGCGGTGGCATGTCCTCGGTGCGCGGGACCGATTTACTAAAAACCTTCGTTCATACCTATGACTTACCCGTGGTTGGTTCACTTATGGGACTTGATGTCCTTGACCATAACGATGAACATTTTTGCGGTTTTATAGGCTCGTATGGCAACCGCTACGCCAACTTTGCGGTAGCCAAATCGGATCTTCTGTTGGTGCTGGGTTCAAGGCTGGATGAGCGGCAGACAGGTTCCAATCGAACTCTTTTTGCAAAAGGTGCGCGAATCATTCATGTTGATATCGATCCGCATGAACTTAACCATCATTTTCCTGCGGCCGTACCCGTCTGCAGTGATGTGGGGTTGTTTTTGAAAACATTGACGGCGGAAATTGGCGATAGAAGCTTTAACAACAGGGTATGGCTGGAAAGTATTCATCGTTGGAAAGTAAAATATCCGTCCTATTTGACCCATGAGCCAAACATCGATTTTGTGGATCCTAATGAATTTTTGCATGTATTGAGCACGCAAGTGTCCAATAAAGCGACGGTGTGTTTGGATGTTGGGCAGAACCAGATGTGGGTTGCCCAATCATTTTTTCTCTCTGGAGATAAACGGTTTCTAAGTTCTTCCGGACACGGAGCCATGGGGTACTCCCTGCCGGCAGGCATCGGTGCCCATTTTGCTGCGCCCGACAGACAGACTATCTGCATTATGGGAGATGGCGGCGTTCAAATGAATCTTCAGGAGTTACAAACTGTTTATAGGGAAAACATTCCTTTAAAGATATTTGTCATGAATAACCAATCCCTTGGTTTGATACGGGATTTGCACGAGAATTATTCTTATAAAAACATTGGTTCGGTGGAGGGCTATACCAACCCCGATTTTAAAAAAATTGCAAATGCGTTCAAGATCGCGTATACGAAAATAAGTTCTCCCAGGGATTTTGAGAAGCTTGATCGCGGCCTCAAAACCAGGAAGCCCCATTTTTTCGAGGTTATGCTTTCTCCACATTCACAGGTTATCCCCGGCCCTGCGCCACGACGCGCCGTGGAAGACCAGCTCCCCCTCTTGGATCGAGACGAATATAACCAAATATTTGAATTATGAAAAAACTCAACGTTTTGGTCACTGGAGTTGGCGCAATCATCGGCTATGGGATCGTCCGTTCTTTGCGGCTTTGCCGATACGATGTCAATATTGTCGGCATGGATGTATATCATGATGCGGTCGGCCAAAAGTGGTGTGACGCCTTTCTTCAAGCTGCCTGGGCTTCCGATGACAACTATTGTGATTTTCTTGTCGATGTGATCAATAAACGCAGTATCGACCTGGTCTTTTTCGGTCTGGAGCAGGAGATCCATAGAGTTTGCGATGATCCAGGTAACCTTGCCGGTTATTCCAACAAACTTGTATTAAATAATAAAGCGCTGATTGGATTTTCAAGGGATAAATGGCATATGTTCGAGTATTTAAACCTGAACAGGGTGGACACGATCAAAAGCCTGATAAGCGGGGAGTATGACAAGATCGTAGATATGTTGGGCCTGCCGTTTATTGTAAAACCAAGGCGCTCATCAGCCTCCAAAGGATTAACAACCATTCAATCCCGAGAGGATTTTCACTATTGGAAAGCCAAACTGGGGGAGAATTTTCTGGCTCAGGAATATATTGGTGATGATGAGCATGAATATACTGTTGGCGTATTTGGTCTAGGGGATGGTACGTTTTCCCAGTCCATTGCTTTTTCAAGAAAACTGGGCAGGGAAGGCTCTACGGTGAAGGCTCAAACAGTGAATATTCCGGAGCTGGATGATGAAGTTGAGAAGTTAACGGCTTTGTTTAAACCCGTGGGCCCCACGAACTTTCAGTTCAGGCGGCATAAAGGTGAATATTTTCTGCTCGAGGTTAATCCGCGGTTCTCATCATCCCTGTCGCTTAGAACGGCATTTGGTTACAACGAGCCGGAGATGTCTGTTGAATATTTTGTGGAAAATAAGAGGCCGGATACAGTGGTTATAAAACAAGGGAATGCCGTTCGTTATATCGAAGATGTTGTGAACTATACATGATCGCCATTATTTCCGATATTCACGGGAACCACCCTGCACTGCAGGCGGTATTGGACGAAATCGAGAAGAGCGGCTGTGAAAGCATAATCTCCCTTGGCGATGTCGCCGGATATTACTGTCAGATCAATGAATGTATCGACCTGCTGCGCCAAAAGAACATCCGCAACATTATGGGAAATCATGATTATTACATGGTCTACGATCAGCCATGTCCACGTTCAAGATCGGCCAACGATCTGTTGAACTATCAGCGTACGAAGATTACATCGGATAATCTAGCTTGGCTTGGGAAGTCGGCGCAGAAGATCGAGTTCGATTCAGCGTCTCTTGTTCACGGCGGTTGGAAGGATTATTTGGATGAGTACCTTTTGAATGCGAGCGAGGATTATTTCAGGGATGAAAATGCGGCATTTTTCTTCTCAGGGCATACACACATTCAAACCCTGAAGATGTTTGATAAAATCTGCTATTGCAATCCAGGCTCCGTGGGCCAGCCCAGGGATAATGATCCCAGGGCTGCTTTTGCTTTGTTTGACGGAGAACAAGTTTATTTGAGAAGAGTGGGTTATGATATTGACAGGATCGCCTTGGCGATGCAAAACTGCGGCTTTGACCGCTATTATTATGAAGGTTTGTATTCCGGGCTGAGGATCGGCGTAAAACCTTTCGAAAATCAGGATGAAACAAGGAGCCTTTGAAAAAAATGAAATGGGAAAAATTAGGCCGAATCTATAGCCCGTCTATCGAAGACATATACACCCATGCGATGTTTCCTGTGGTGGAGATTACAGACGCCGGCAGGGGATATATCCGTATTTATTATACGCATCGGGATAAAACAAATTACGGCTTCCCTACCTACATGGACGCTTCCATAGTGGATGATAAATTTTCGATCATCTACAATCATCATGAGCCGCTGATCGAAAAGGCGGCGTTGGGCAATTTTGACGACAGCGGTGTGAATATTACTTCAATTGTAGAATTTGATGGAAAAAAGCGCTTCTATTACTATGGCTGGAACCTTGGTGTAACGGTACCGTTCAGGAATTCCATTGGCGTGGCGGAAACAGTTGAAGATGGGATCAACCTGGAACGCTTATATCCCGGCCCAATCATGGAAAGATCAAAGGAATTTCCTAATTTTTGCGCGACACCATTCGTGTTGAAAGAGGGAAGTATGTTCAAAATGTGGTTTGCCTTTGCAGATCCTTGGATATTGGTTGACGGGAAACCAGCTGTCGCCTGTCATGTTGGTTACGCTGAATCGGAAAACGGACTTGACTGGAAGCGTGAAAAAACTCCGTCGGCCGCAAATAAAGACACCGATCATGTTGTGTCCACTCCTTTTGTAATAAAGGAAAACGGCATGTACAAAATGTGGTACTCGTACCGCGGAAAAAAATACCGCATCGGATATGCTGAGTCGAGCGATGGAAAAACGTTCACAAGAATGGATGAGGAAGCTGGCATTGGAGTATCTCAAGACGGCTGGGATTCTGACATGCTCTGTTATCCGTGTGTGTTTGACCTGCAGGGCAGGAGATATATGATCTACTGTGGGAATGAATACGGCAAAACAGGATTCGGTTTGGCTGTATTGGTTTGAGGCTGACGCCCTATATGCAGCTATCCATCGTAACCACCCTGTATCGATCGGCGCCTTATATCGAGGAATTTTTGCGGCGTGTTAATGCGGAAGCAAAAAAACTAACGGATGAGTATGAGATCGTCATGGTCGATGACGGATCGCCGGACAATTCCCTGCTTCTGGCGTTGGATTTCCAAAAACTCGATCCGCATCTTCACATCATTGAACTGTCGCGCAATTTTGGGCACCACAAAGCCATGATGGCTGGCCTTGACTACGCCAGAGGTGGGCTTGTTTTTCTCATTGACGTTGATCTGGAGGAACCCCCGGAACTGCTGACGCGCTTTTCTGACGAAATGGAGCAGGGTAGTTGGGATGTGGTCTATGGCGTTCAGAAAGAGCGAGCGGGTGGGACTATAAAAAAAATTGGGGGGCAGATTGGCTGGTGGTTCATTCAAATTCTTGTGCCTGTCAGGATCCCTCGCAATCTTTCCACAGTCCGTTTGATGACCTTGGCATACGTCAGGCAGCTCGTTCGGCACAAGGAGCATATGACAGCCATCAGCGGGCTTTGGGTGCTTACCGGTTTTCGCCAGCATGGATTATTGTTTGATAAAACATCCCGCCAAGAGTCTACTTACACGTTTGTAAAACGAGCCAAGGCACTTCTCGACTCGGTGACCTCATTTAGCCAGGTGCCTCTCTATGGTATCTTTACATTTGGGGTGGTGATTTTCCTGGTATCTTTATTGACAACCATCGCCTTGATCGTTCGAAAGATTCAAGGGCATGTTCTGGATGGCTGGGTCTCTGTCATGGTTTCCGTGTGGGGGCTGGGCGGTTTGATCCTACTTTGCATTGGGCTAGTAGGTCTGTACATCTCCCGTATCTTTATTGAAACCAAAAACAGGCCATATATTATCATTCGGAATGTATTCGGGGATCAGGACCGGATGCCAAAGGAATGAGTAGTACCCTGACAATTAATTTCATTCTAAATTCAAAAAAGGAATCTTATGTCGATCAATAATAATTATTCTTCCCGGTACACGAATGACAAGGTGAATGCCGTCTATCCGGTCGAGTTTGTTGTGCGCGCATTTTTGGGGACATACCCGGGTCTGCACATGTCAAGAGATCACTATGTTGATCAACGTATCCTCGATCTTGGTTATGGGGATGGGCGAAACATGCCTTTGTTGAACAACTTGGGTATGAAGATCCATGGTGTGGAGATTGCCGAAGACATCAACGGGCATGTTCGAAAACGAATGAAGGCCTTGGGGATTCGCGCAGATCTGAAAGTTGGGACGAATGCCCATATTCCTTATAAGGATAACTATTTTCAATATTTACTCGCCTGCCATGCCTGCTACTATGTGGAGCCTGGCGATCATTTTTCAGACAATCTTGCCGAAATGACCCGTGTACTCGAACCCGGCGGTTATCTAATTGCTTCATTGCCGATGACCGGCTCATATATCCTTAAAAATGCCAAATCTCTTTCGGACGGACACTATGAGATCACCAGCGATCCCTATGGGCTAAGGAATGGGACCGTATTTCGAGTTTTTCGCTCGAAACAGGAAATACAAAAAATCTTTTCAAATGATTTCTCTGATTTCAATATCGGATACTGCAACGATATGTTCTGGGGTATCCATCAGAAAGTATGGACATTGGTTTGCCGTAAAAAAATAGACCATACCACTTTAAGGAAGCGGAATTAAGGCGGTATTATGAAGAAATGCGTCTCCTGTTTTCATTATTATGAGGCGGATATTTGGAAGTGTCCTCAGTGCAATGCAGTTCCGTCCATGTCAGACGGTTTTGTTGTATTTTCTCCAGAATTTGCCTTTGAAAACTCAGGCTTTAAAGCCAGTTATTTTGAGAATCTCTCTTTAATTGAGGAGCGCAGTTTTTGGTTTCGGTCTCGTAATCGCTTGATCATTTGGGCTCTGCGTAATTATTTTCCTCAAGCCCGCTCTTTTTTTGAGATCGGTTGTGGCACCGGATATGTAATGACAGGTGTGCATAAAGCGTTTCCTGAGTTGCAGGTGACAGGCAGCGAAATTCATTTGACCGGGTTGCCATATGCGCGGCAGCGCCTGCCAAGTGCATCATTGCATCAAATGGATGCGCGCGCCATACCGTTCTATGAAGAATTTGACGTGATCGGCGCATTTGATGTTCTCGAGCATATTGAGGAAGATAGCGCCGTTCTAAAGGAGATGTATGCTGCCGTTCGGCCAGGCGGAGGGATTCTTCTTACTGTTCCCCAACATGCCTGGTTATGGAGCGAGGTGGATGACTACTCCTTCCATAAACGACGTTACGCGAAGGATGATTTTCTTGAGAAGATCGTTTCGGCCGGGTTTCGTATTCGGAGAGTAACCTCTTTTGTCTCCTTCTTACTGCCGTTGATGATGCTTGCCCGCCTGCGCTATTCATTGCCTTTCGGGAAAGTTGACCATAATCTTGAATTTAAAATGGGCGATGGGCTAAATCGTTTTTTAGAGAGTATTATGAATTTGGAAATGTTCATGATCTTCAAAAATGTGAATTTCGGGATGGGTGGGTCTTTATTTGTTGTCGCAACGAAGGAGTAATTAACATTAATTTGGGTTAGGCAACCAATGCACGGAGGTATAGAGCGTGGATTACTTATACATTTTGGGTACAATCTTATTTACAGTTTATGGTCAGATCATCACAAAGTGGCAGGTGGGCCTTGCCGGCCCGATGCCGGCAGATATTGGAGAAAAAATCAATTTTCTGACTCGTCTGGTGCATAACCCATGGGTTATCAGTAGTTTGACGGCGGCCTTTCTGGCCTTTCTATGCTGGGTGGGGGCAATGACCAAGTTTGAACTGAGTTACGCCTATCCTTTTACAAGTCTGTCGTTTGTACTGGTGTTGATTATTAGTGTCATTCTCTTTCGCGAGACCGTCACTCTACCGAAGATTCTTGGATTGGCGTTTATTATTGTGGGGACTGTTTTGGGGAGTCGAGGATGAAGTTGCGCTTGGAACCTTTGACCGAAACATCCATCAGAATACTATATCTGAACTTAGATAGCCGCTGCGGCAGATAAATTACATTACATGAGTTGCAGATGAGGTGCCCCGTGTCCTATATACCCTTCAACCTTCCTATCACTACCGGCAAAGAGTTTGAATATATGCAGCAAGCCATTACTGATATGCACATCTCTGGCGATGGCGCCTTCACGCGCAAGTGCCAAGCGTTATTGGAACAGGAACTCGGTGTAGCCAAAGCATTACTCACTTCCTCCTGCACCGATGCGCTGGAAATGGTGGCATTGCTGTTGGATGTTCAACCGGGCGACGAGGTGATCGTCCCGTCTTTCACGTTTGTTTCGACCATCAACGCATTTGTCTTGCGTGGTGCGCGTCCGGTGTTCGCGG
>JAPLGS010000016.1 GCA_026390015.1 Chloroflexota bacterium
CATGCTGCCTCCCTATTTTTTCTTGCTAGTGGTGGGTTTTTTATTTCCGCCTGGCAAAAGGTTGCCCCAATTGGCGCGGCCTGTTGCGGCGTATTGAATAATACCCAAAGCATTACTGGTAATGAAGTAGATCGCAATGCCTGAAGCGAAGTTCAATGCGAACCAGCCGAGCATGAGCGGCATGTAGATGCTCATCATGCCAGACATTTGAGCGCCTTGATCATTCGGGTTGCTGGTGGCGGGCATGGTCAACTTGGATTGTACATAGGTGGTGAGTGCCACGACCACTGCGAGCGTGGGTACGGCGTACCCTAAAAATTGAACCGACTCGGGGCTGCCGAGATTCATCCAAAGGAATTTGCTGTTGAGCGGGATGATCCCTTCCACATTTTGAAATGGATATATAGTGCGCGCAAGTTTAAGCATATCCAACGGCATGACGGAAAGCGCGCGGATGATGCTCTGATATAAACCAATGATGATGGGGAATTGGATCAGCGTCGGCAGGCACGAAGCAAAAGGATTAATACCGCGTTCCTTGTAAATGCGCATTTGTTCCTGTGCGATCTTTTCCTTATCTTTTGCATATTTCTTTTGGATATCCTGCCATTCCTTGTCGTTCTGCAATTCCTGCATGGCCTGCGCGCCCTTTACTTGCGAGGCGTTCAAAGGCCAGGTGATCAAGCGGACAACGATCGTGAACAGAATGATGGCAAAACCAAATGTGTGTGGACCATGACCAAGCAGATCATAGATAAACAACAAAAGGTTGGTCATGGGTTGAATAATAAATTGTTCCCACATGGGGCAGTCTCCTTATTTGGCTGGCGTAAACGTCCAGGCTTGTTTGCCGTCGGCATCGTACGCGGCAAGTGTAAAGTCAGCCTGGTAAGGCGCAACAAGGATCAAGTCAGCGGAAGCAATGGGAGTGGTGTACAACTTGCCACCGACTTCCTTGCTCCAGACGGTCTTGCCTTCACGATCCAATGCGATCAGCGTGCCCAATTTGGATGTAGGATCCGCTTCACTCGCGACGTAGATCTGGTTGCCAACGATCAGCAGGCTCGCCGCGACAGGTCCATCCGGCAGCACAGACCAATTCACTTTTCCGCTGGCAAGATCGAATGAATAGACTTTGCCGTTCAAGTCTGCATAATAAAGAGTTTCGCCGTCAAGAACAGGCGAACCCCAAACCCGGCTTTCTGTTTTCGTAATAACTTCGTGTTTGTTATTGGCTTTCACAAATTCAATGGTGGACGCAAAGGAGCTAACATATGCCCCATCACTATTTATAGCCGGGCTGCTCGGAATCGCACCGCCCAGATCGATGGCTGCCTGCGCGGTGCGCGCAGCAGGGTCAATCACATGCACGTGATGATCCAGTGATGCGAGATAGATCAAAGTGCCATCTGTGACCGGCGCCGACCAGAGCGCTCCGCCGATTTCAATGGGGTCTGCGATCTGGCTTCCGCTCATATCGAGGATATAAAGAAAGCCATCGGTATTGGGAGCGTAGATCGTTTCATTCAAAACAAGCGGCGGGGCCACCCAGGCGCCTTTGGCTCCCGTAAAAACTTTAGCCCATTTTTCCTTCCCCGTTGCAGGATCGAGGCTGATGAATTCATGGTTTTTGCTGCCTGCGCTTCCAATCAATAGTTGTCCATCTGCGGTAAGTACAGGGTTTGCAAAAAATAGAATATTGGCGTCTACCTTTGCAGGGTAACGCCACACTTCACTGCCATTTTTTAGATCCACAGCATAGATGAGTGAGCCGGCGGATACGTAAGCCCGCTCCGCATCTGCAGATAGTCCGTGCCAGCTATTGGCAACTGTGCTGCGCCCCGAACAGGCGCTTATGAG
>JAPLGS010000007.1 GCA_026390015.1 Chloroflexota bacterium
AACTATTTCGATCCAAACTAATACTTCTGAAGTTGGGAAATGCAGCGCTTTCATAGCAAAAACAATACTTTCAACCTTACCTAAAGGAAATGTAAAGGCGATAGGGGATGGATTTGTGCAGGGCTGGAAGGAAGCCACTTGTACTGACATTTCATGCAAAGCGCAGGTTATCGGGAAATCACTCATCAAATATTCTTCAGATGCTGGACGAGTAATTATGAGTCTTGTTGGTGTGTTTGATTTGGATGGCGCCAAAGAATGTGCGGTGCGCTGGATTTGGGTGCAAGAAATAGTGAAGGAATTAACCAGGCAAGGGGTATATATCAATATGATAGGAGTGCATTCCCCGGCAGTAGTCTGGGTAACAAATCCGGATGGTAAAAAAGCAGGGTTCTTAACAGATGGACAGTTAGTAAGTGATATTCAAGATTCGTATGCTGTTGTCGAAGGAGAAAGTAAATTTATCCTACTTCCCGCATCAGACCAAGTTACCACTTCTTTTGAAGGTACCGGTAATGGAGTTATGACTATTGGCATAATCAATAATCCATCAGCTTTAGGAAAAGAATTAACTTATCAAAATGTTCCTGTTTTACCTGGCACAAAAGCTCAAATAGATAATTCCGACTCCAAGTTTTCTCTAAAACTCGATACAAATGGCGACGGAAATGTAGATGAAAGTCGCTTGCCAGATAAAATAGATGCGATTACCAATTCAACAACATCATCCGCTAACGCAACACCTACGAAAAATATACCGAATTCGATTTGTACAGGCTTATTCGGTGTGATGATTTTACCTGGCGGTGCTCTGCTGAGATTGATCCAGAAAAAGAAAAACAAGAAATAATTTTTAATAAAAAGATTATGACAACCACCGCTCCAAAAATCACAGATCAAGTCCTGGCTCTTGCTGCTGCTGAACTACGCCGGCTAGAATACGAAAACGATTCCTGGATCGATGCATATGCTGGGATGAGCCTGGTTGATGGCGATTTATTTGAGCAAAAACTTGGCGGGATTCACGACATTAATTATCGCCTGCCGCGCACCTTTCCGAAAGGTTACTGGATTATTTATCTTCAACACAAAATCCGCAGATCAGGCAGCATAACAATCATGGCTTTCTCCAAGAAAGACCTGTCCTTTGTTTACTTTGGTTCTGCGAATGATGAAGGATAAGACTCTCAATTCCAAAACAGGCAGGCTATTATAAAAAAAATCTTTCTACTCTTATTAGTTCTATCGCTTTTCATCTCAGGTTGCGGGCCGGAAATTACCCCCGAACCAATTGATGTTTCTGCACTGCAAACACACGTTGTGCAGACAGTTGTCTCAATTGCACATCAAACCGATACAGCTCCAAAACCTGCAGCGACCGAAACAAAAACAATCCCATCGCCAATCCCCGTACTGCCAACTGAAACACCTGCCCCAACCCCAATCCCGGTACTGCCAACCGAAACACAGCTGCCAACACCAACAGCCGAACCGCCACAACCGGCATCAGGTGTCCTGCACTTCCATTTCGTCAATGTCGGCCAGGGTGATTCAACCGTCATTCAGGCACCAGATGGAAAAATAATGCTGATAGACGGCGGAGATCCAAACACCGGTATCGTCCAATATCTGCAAAATATGGGCGTTCAACGCATCGATCTGATGGTGGCGACCCACCCACACGCGGATCACATCGGCGGGCTGGTGCAGGTGCTCCATCATTCCCTGTCACAAAGGTGATTTACAGCGGCGAGGCGTACACCACTTCAACTTTTGAGCATTTTATCGATGGGATCGGAACAGCCAAAGCAGAGTATGTCGAAGCAAAACGCGGCGACGTGTTTTCATTCGAAGGAATTTCATTTAATGTCCTGAACCCATTATCACCAACGAACCCAAATCCCAACGAAAACAGCGTCGTACTGCAATTCACCTATGGAACCACTACATTTCTCTTGATGGGTGATGCTGGCGCAGACACGGAATCTGCACTTCTCGCCGCCGGGATCCCACTTAAAGCCACAATTCTAAAAGTAGGACACCACGGCTCAACTTCTGGCTCCACCCCCGCTTTCCTGAACGCAGTCAGACCAGAGATTGCCCTGTATTCTGCCGGAATAAATAACAGCTACCACCACCCAGCACCAAGAACGATTTCAGCGCTTATCTCCGTTGAAACCACAATCTACGGAACAGACACTACTGGGAATATCGACATCGACGTTTCCAGCAGCGGGTATACAATAAATACAGGCGGCAGTCCAGTTGCGGGAGCGAATTCTGGCGCGAACTCCTTACCGGTCATTATTCCAATCGTTCCTATTATCGTCCAACCGACAGAGCCGCCAATGGTACAGGCAACACAGGCTCCGGTCGGTGGCGCCGAACTAACCATTGTCTCGGTCACCAGTCCAGTTTTCAAAGGCAGCAATGCGACTGTCACGGCCAACACGGCACCCGGCGCAAGCTGCGGCATAACGGTATATTACAAATCTGGTCCGAGCAGCGCATCCGGTCTCGGTCCACAAACAGCCGATTCAACCGGCCAGGTATCCTGGACGTGGAAAGTCGGCGCTCGAACCACATCCGGCAGCTGGCGAATTGTCGTCTACTGCGGCAGCGCCACACAAGAAACATACTTCGAGGTGAGATAATGAAAGCAGTCATAGACCGTTTTGAAGGTGATTACGCAATTCTTGTTATCGGGGAAGAAGAACGGCAGATAAATGTATTGCGATCCCTTCTGCCAAAAGAAGCCAAAGAAGGCCATTGGCTATCGCTGGATATTGTTGGTGGTGAGCCGCACAACATCGTAATCGACGAACATGAAACCGATCAGGTAAAGAAAAGAATTGCGGATAAAATGGCGGCACTGCGACGGGGTCCGGAGACAGGGTGATAATCTAAATGTCGTTTGTCACATGTTTTTCCGATCCCACCCCTGCTTATTTTTTTACAGAAATAAAATCACACGGGCAACCTACACATCACCCCGCGCAATTCCTTGACACCTGTTATTCTGGGTCCGATTACGTTGCTTGATTGCGCTGCCTCGCCCAAGTGAGCCATCGGTGATATACTAACGTAGTCTTCAGACGTCTGAAGACTACGTTAGTTGAAATCCTTTTGAAAGGTGAATTATGAAAACACAAATTCCTTTTTACCCGGTTGGTCAATTTTATACTCGTAAGGAAATTGAACCTATCGTTGAACAAATCCGTGAGATTAAACCGGGTTTCACCCCCGAGATTGCTATCATACTCGGGACAGGGTTTTCCGATTTCGCCAATAAGATTGAGGATCCAACCACGATCCATTACAACCAAATCCCTTTTTTGGCGAGTGAACTGCAAACTCCCGGCCACATTCCCGAGTTCGTTTTAGGCAGGCTGCAAGGAAAGAATTTAATCTGTGCACGGGGAAAAATTTTTCTCAATGATGGTGTACCAGCCCAGGTTGTGGCGCTACCGATCCGCCTGTCTTACCTTCTGGGTTGCCGACAGCTGATTTACACCAGCACTTCCGGGGCGATCAATCCCGAGTATGCCCCAGGTGAGTTCGTGTTCATTAACAACCACATCAATTTAATGGGGCACAACCCAATCATCGGCGAGCACAATGGCGAGTGGGGACCTTCGTTTTTCGATATGAGCTACCCTTATGAATCCGGGCTTCGACAGAAAGCCCAGGAAATCGCTCGCAGTTTAGGTTTTCCCACTCGAGAGGGAGTTTATGCAGGGGTGCTCGGCCCTAGCTTTGAAACTGCAGCAGAAATCCAATTTTTGGCTCGATGCGGTGCTGACCTAGTAGGAGAGTCGACCATCATGGAAGTCATCGCCGCCCGCCAATTAGGCATGCAAGTGCTGGGGATAGGTTTTGTGAGCAACATGGCAGCAGGTCTCAGCAACCGATTGGTAGAGAATAACGATGTGCTTCTGACTACAACCAATGCAATGGCAAGCTTTTCCCGCCTGGTGCAGGCAATTCTTGCCACCTTGTAGAATTTTATTCCGCCAGACGAGTCAACCGAAGAATTTTGCTGGTTTCATACGGATAAAGATTAATCAATTCTTCACGAATGCCGGCGATATAATCCGAATCGACATACCCAGGTGCCATAGTCATACCCATCAAAGCATATTGCCCACCATCGATCAAATGAGAGCCTTGCCAGACACCGGCAGGCGCTATAAACTGCACTCTCTGCCCGCTAAAAACGTCCTGCCCAAGGAAGATGTGGTCGCTATGGCCATCAGGATACAATAAAAGCATTTCGACTGGGTCCCCCATGTAGAAATGATAAACTTCATCTGTCAGGAGGTAGTGCATCGCTGAGAAGCAATCCTGATCGGTGTTGAACATGTAGACGATCGCTGTCCCGAATGGATGAGTCTCCTGATAACGCTCTGGCAAAGAGTCTCGGTTTACTTTCTCAGTGGAACGGTAAGTTTGCTTGAATAACCCACCCTCAATTGGTAGCGGTTCTAGATGATAAAACTGGCGCAAACGTTCAGGAAGCTCTGATTGAGAATCCATCTTACTCCTTTCGGCGTATTCCGGTTTGCGATTTTTCAGCCTGGTTAGGCTGGCTGACATAAATCGCAATCTGAATACCCAACTGGCGGACGGCTTCGATAACTTCAGTCTCGTTTATAGTCAGCAGATTACGATTGTACATAACCAGGCGCCCATTGATCAGGACAGTTTCGACATCTTCGCGCCCTAGACTGTAAACGATTGATGAATAAGGATCGAAAGACGGAGTTGAATGAGCTCGCCCAGTCTGCACCAAGATGATATCAGCCTGCTTTCCAACTTCGAGACTGCCTGTCTTCGCACTGATCCCTAATGCTTTGGCTCCTTCACGGGTAGCCATACTCACAACCTGCTTGGTGGACATCAGAGATGCGTCGTGATTAACGGTCTTTTGGACGAGAGCTGCTAAGCGCATGGTATACCACAGGTTCAGATCGTTTCCGCTAACTGGGCCATCAGTGCCCAGGGTTACATTCACCCCAGAGAGCAACATTTGGCTAACATTGGCAATCCCCGAAGCAAGTTTCATATTGGAAACAGGGCAGTTTGCCACACTGACCCCACGCTGGCTAAGTAAATCAAACTCATCAGAATCCAAATGAACACAATGTGCCAGGACTGTACGTGGAGTCAAAGCGCCTAGGCGATCAAGATATTGAATGGGGGTGCAGCCGTAATCCCTGCGACAGTTGCGTACTTCAGTTAATGTCTCAGATGCATGGGTTACAAAGAGCGTGCCAAATTCCTGCGCCAGCTTGCTGGCTTGTTTCAAATTTTCTGTCGAAACAGTGTAAACCGAGTGAGGCTGAACGGCGGGGATGATCAACTCGTCGCAGGCGTATTGGGTCAGGAATTGTCGGGCGAGGCGATAGCGCTCCTTAGGAAGCATTCCATCGGCTATAGGTGAGTCGAAAAAGACAAACCCTGTTGCCAGATGAAAACCAACTTCCTTCGCAGCCTGGGCTAGCTCATATGGGAACCAGAACATATCCAGAGCGGTGGTGATACCGCTACGCACCATTTCGATATAAGCAAGACGAGCGCCCCATCCCACAGACTCCGCGTTAATAAAATGGTTCTCGGCCACCCAAAGCTGCTCCAACCAGCTCTCCAAAGGCAGATCCTCAACCAAGCCGCGGAACAAGATGTCTCCGCTATGAGTATGAGTATTGATCAAGCCGGGCATCACAAACATACCGCTTGCATCAATTATCTGTTGAGGTTGGTACTGACTTTCTAGAGTCGATGTTGTACCGATCGCTGCAATACGGCTGCCCTCGATGGCAATAGCTCCATCTTGAATGATACTCAAACCAGCATCCATGGAGATCAAAAATCCGTGGGTGATTAATATATTAATCGGGATTTTGGGTTCATTTTCCATTGATATTCTCACTAAAAGGCTGGACGGCACGATACTCCACCGTCCACGACGAGATTAGCGCCGGTGATCCAAGATGCAGCTTGTGAAGCCAAGAAAAGGCACGCATTGGCAACGTCTTGAGTTGTTCCAAGCCGTTTTATTGTGGCGGCTTTCATCCAGCGTGCAATCCCCTCCGGCCAGTCCTGCTGGATACCATCGCGCTCGATCAACCCAGGCGAAACCGAATTAACTCGTATGCCGGAAGGCCCAAGCTCCAAAGCGCAAGACTGGGTCAGCATCAAGACACCGGCCTTGGATGCCGAATAGTGGGCATGTCCAAAGGCTGGAAAATCGCCTTCAATCGATCCAATATTGATGATTACCCCGAGACGGATTTGAGAGAGCATATGACGGGCAGCAACTCGACTAGTTAGGAAAACGCTGCGTAAATTGACATTGACGACCTGATCCCATTGCTCGGTCGGCATGGAGATAAATTCTGTTTGTGGGGCTAGGCCAGCATTATTGATCAGCACATCCGGCCCACCCAGGTTCTGCTCTACTTCTTGGAACAAGCACTCAACCTCTTTTTCCTCCTTGATATTTGCATGGAAAGTTTGAGCGACATGCCCAGCTTTGCGAATACAGGCGGCGGTCTCTTCTGCATCGAACTTACTCAAATGGTAATGCAGCGCCAGGGTCGCTCCAGCGGATGCAAAAGCCATAGCAATGCCATGGCCAATACCCTTACCACTGCCAGTAACCAGAACCACCTTGCCCTTGAAATCGAAGAAATTGGTTACGTCAGACATGAATGCTCAAATTGCCAGGGCGGAACGCTTACGTTTCTGGCGGGCGCGAATCAACAAGAAAGCCAATAAAGTCACCACATAGGGTAACATACCAGTAAACTGGGATGGCATCCCCAATCCCTGTAACCGGAAGCCTCCAGCCTCGCCCGGCAGCCATGTCCTGGACAAACAAAGTTACAATTCCAATTGAAAGCTGGGCACCGGCCAGACCGCAAAACACACCTGAAAGGATGACCGCCAAGTAGCGAAGTGCATCAACTCGCACTCCCAATGTTCTGGCTGCCACAGCTTGCTCGCCAATTCCACGCATGCGCAGTCCCAGCGGAGTATGGAACAGCATGACATGGATCGCCCCCAACAGAAACAGAGAAAGATAAACTAGGATCGTATGGCCTGAAAACAGCGGTCCAAGCACTGGGATACTGTCGATGATTGGGATGCGGATATTGACAAGACCGACCAAACGTGAGTCTTGAAAAGCGCCCTGGACATGAAAGATGGCTCGCAACAAGTAGGCTGTCAAACCAGATGCCAGCAGGTTTGTCGCGATCCCTAACACTACCGGGTCACCCTTCAGCGAAATAGTCAATACCCCAAAAATCGTCGCCAATAATGCAGAAGCAAGGCAGGCGCACAATACACCCACTAGGGGACTGCCCGAAAAGTAATCTCCCACGATAGCTGCAAACGCACCCATGAGAATCATGCCTTCAAGGGAAATATTAAATAGCCCTACTTTATCGCATACGATGCCACCAAGAGCAGCCAGCAGGATAGGTGTGGTAAAACGCAATAGGGAATTCAACAGGCTGGCATCAATAGATGTTAAGAATGATTCCATATGAATTACCTTTCTGTTTTCCTGATGAAATGGAAGTTGCTGCGTACGGCAATAAACATAATTATTAAAGCTTGCAGTACCAAAGATAGCTCGCGTGGGATATTGGTCTCTCTCTCCATACCATAACCACCAGTCTGAATGGCTGAGAAAACAAATCCTGCCAAGGCAACCCCTAATGGGTCCGCACCAGAGAGCAAGGCGGACATGATTCCAACCCAGGCGTAAAGTGGGGAGGTCAGAGCATCATCAATGAAACGATAGAGTACGCCCAAGACCAGGATTGCCCCAACCAGTCCTGCCACAGCTCCACTAGCAGCCATCACCCAATAACCAACTTTTTTAATATCAACCCCACCATAAATGGCAAATCGCCGGTTTATTCCTGCCATACGCAGATTATAGCCCGGTACAGTGAAATAGATTGATATAACGCTCAGAAAAATGATAAACAGGATCAGGAAAACGCCGGAATTAAGCTGTGAACCGGGTACCAAGTTAGCAAATTGCACCCCTGTGGGCACTAGAAGGGTTTGGTTCATACCTGATGGCACATCCCTGAACGGTGATGTGACCAGGTAGGAAGCAAAGTATCGAGCAGGATAGTTTAAAATCAAAGTTGAAATCAACAACGGCACGTTAAAGCGAAACTCAAAGAACATCGCGAGCAAGGCATACAAAGCACCAGATAGAGCTGCCAATAACAAAACTAGCGGGAGCAGAACTGGCGCAGGCAAAGGGATGTAAATAGCCGCCAGAGCAGCCGTGATACCACCCAAAACCATCTGTCCCTCACCGCCAATATTGAAAAAACCAGACTTAATCGATATCGCGGATGCCAACCCCATTCCAATAATCGGGATGGCTCGGTTCAGGGTAGACGCCAGATTAACCATGTTCTTGCCAGCAAAAGCACCCTTAATCATGGCAGCGTAAGCCGCTAGGGGGCTCTGACCAGTAAAAAGAATAATCACAGCACCAACCAAGATAGCGCTGAATACTGCCACTCCAGGAGCCCATAAGACGTCCAGACCTCTTCTTAGCCACATAAAAACCGTAAACCGATTTGGAACGGGGGAATTCGAATTATCCATTTTTACTTCCTATCCAGGCACCGGTCATCATTAGCCCAAGTGTGTTTTCCTGGGCTGTCCTAGCATCCACTTCACCCGCAAGTTTCCCTTCAAACAAGACCAGAATGCGGTCAGAAAGTGTCATAATCTCATTCAGATCTGCCGAGACTAATAAAATCGCTTTGCCATCGGAACGATAATTTATCAATTGCTGGTAAATAAATTCAATTGAACCAATGTCCACTCCTCTAGTAGGCTGATCGGCAACCAGCAAAGGATGGCCATGTGTAAGCTCGCGAGCTACGATGGCCTTCTGCATATTTCCGCCCGAAAGATTTGACATCCTTTCGCTGGCAGTGGAGACTTTGATTCCAAACTGTTCAATCAATTGGCGGGCAAATTTTAATATTCCTGCGTTTTGTAAAAATTGATTTTTGGAAATGATGGGCTGCGTTTGGAAGCCCATCATCAGATTTTCCGTCACCCGGGCATCCACAGCCGAGCCAACACTTGTACGATCTTCAGGAATATAACTTATTTCTGTTCGACGATCAACAAGAGGCGTGTGACTAATAGCGACCTGGTTAAGGAATATCTCCCCTCCATCCACGGGGCGTAAACCGACGATCGCCTCGACAAGTTCCGACTGGCCATTCCCAGCTACTCCGGCAATCCCCACAATTTCGCCGCCATGAATGTTGAGAGACATTCCTTTAATCCGTTCATGACCCATTTCATCCTTGACCAGCAGGTCAACCACTTTCAGCACCTCGGGTCCACTCATGAAGGGTGGTTTTTCTACCATCAACATCACGTCTCGCCCAACCATGTTACGCGTAATCTCTTCGGGATTGGTATCTACAGTGCGCAAATTAGCTGTCACGCGGCCATTGCGCAGAACGGTAGCGTGAGTAGAAACATCCATGACCTCGTTGAGCTTGTGGGTGATAAAAAGAACCGTTTTCCCTTGGGCAGTCAGGCTACGCAGAATATCGAACAACCCGTCTCTTTCCTGTGGAGTGAGGACAGCGGTTGGCTCATCCAGGATCAGAATATTGGCTTTGCGATAGAGGGTTTTTACAATCTCGACTTTTTGACGAGTGCCAACCGGTAAGTTACCCACTTTCACTGCTGGGTCCAAACCAAGGCCATATTGTTCCGACAACTCGCGGATCTTCTTGTACGCCGTCCTGCGATCAATCAGACCGTAACGCGAAGGCTCGGATCCAAAGATAACATTTTCGGCTACAGTAAAAGATGGGAAAAGCATGAACTGCTGATGAACCATGCCTAATCCGGCACGAATCGAATCGGCTGGCGATTTAAATTCGACCCGTCGGCCTTGTATATACATTTCACCGCTATCAGGTTGGTAGAGGCCGTATAAAATATTCATCAGAGTCGTTTTGCCTGCCCCGTTTTCACCGACAATGGAGTGAATCTCTCCAGAATTAATAGCCAGGTCGATATGGTCGTTTGCAGCTAGATTCCCAAAACGCTTGACAATTCCACGAAATTCGAGCGCATATGTCATGGTGTTTATCCCTATAGAAAGCCTCGAGGAGTTCTCATCATAAAATAAGTTATGAAGAGAACTCCTATCATTACATAGAGCAAAAGAGCGCCGATGTAAGGAGTAAATTATTTCTTAAACATAGGGTCTTCAATCTTGATCTCACCGCTGATGATCTTCTGGGCAACTTCTTTCACCCTTGTGACAACTTCCGGATGATCGGCAATTAGGCATTGGGATTTGGGCAATCGTACCGATACCGCCAGATTTCAAGCCGTACACAAAAATCTGGGTAGTCGATTTCTGCATAATGGCATCGATGGACTGTTCCATTTCGACATCGGCATGCTTGAGTAGATTATCAACAACGAAACCGGGCTGGGATGTGCACTGATTTACGTCAACTCCATAAGTATTTAAACCTTTTTCCTTGGCAGCCTCAAAGATACCCAAGTTGCTTCCCGCTCCAGCAGCAAAGATCTGATCAACACCGGCACTTGCCATTGCCAGGGCCTGTTCCTTGGCACGCACAGGATCCGAGAAAGGATTATCTCCACCGACCCAGCGTATGTCAATCTTAATATTTGGATTGATATACTTGGCTCCTTCAGCAAATCCATCGGTATAACGATGCAGGAAGGGGATATCTAGCGCACCAATTGCTCCAACTGTGCTGGTCTTGGTCAGCATAGCTGCCTCGACACCCAATAGGAATGCTGCTTCGTGCTCAGTTGAAATCGCACAATAAACATTGGGCGCTGGATTATCGATGCACTGATCAACGATCAGAAACTTGGTAGTGGGAGCAGTAGCAGCTATCTTTGAAACAATGTCGTTAAACTCAAAACCGAAGACAACAACGATTGTAGCGCCTTCATTGACAGCTGCCTGAACAGCTTCCTGGCGTGAAGTTGGATCGGTGGCTTCCAGAACCTTGGTAGTGGCGTTCCACTTCTTTCCGGAAGCTTCCAGACCGGTTTTCCCAAGCTTGAGGAATTCATTTACACCGAGAGGGTTGGGTGATACATAGACGAAGCTAGTGGTGGGTACCGGAACTGCGGTGGCGGGAGCACTTGTGGGTGCAGCAGCAGGCGCCGAGCAGGATGCGAGCATTATTGAAGCGAGCATTATCAAAACAATACACTTGACCACATTAGGTTTATTCA
>JAPLGS010000005.1 GCA_026390015.1 Chloroflexota bacterium
AGATATCATTAGCTTTATCACGTGGAACGGTGGTGTAAACTCCCGGGGCAGAGACAGCAACTGCAGCGCGAATAGCAGCTTGAACGGCTTCAAATGCGTTTTGCACCTCTACTGGCGCAGATGTCTCACCAGGTTTCAAAATATAAAATGATCGTTGGTTGTCTGAACCAAAGCCATCGATGCGAAGACCGAAGTCGACGTTGATCAAATCGCCTGGTTGGGCAAATACATCTGCTGGCGGACGCTTGCACAAATAACTTGATCGTGCACCGATGGAAACGAATGGATTTCCTGGCTTTGGCCACGAATAATCCGCACCCAACTCATGCACCTTGGATTGGAAGAATTGTTGAATTTCAGTTCCTGATAAACCACTTCTTATATAATCTCGGGCGGAATCATATATTTGCATAGCCGCGAGTACAGTACGTTCGATTCCGGCAACTTCTTCTGGAGATTTTTGTGCGCGGACCCGTTTCATGATATTGCAAGCGGAAATAAGTTCCCCTTTAAATCCCACAGCGTCAAAGCAGCGCAATAAACGCTTGTATTGAGTGAAAGAAAGGCCATCAGAAGATGGATCCACCTCGGAAAAATCGAGAGCGATTTTCTTTGCCGGCATAAATCGCCTTATTACATCAATTAATTGATTTTCGAAATCAACACGATAGGAAATTACCTCAGAAACGCAACCAAAAGCTTCGACTTCTTCAGCATCTAGCGCTCCAACGATACATACGCTCTCGCTTGTTTTCGTGATCACAAGTGCACATAGGGGTAACACCGCCGCCGGAAGCAAATATAACAAAGCAGGTTCGGGCGTAAAATGCGTTTCTCTGCCAAGAATTATCCAGACATCTACATCAAATTCTTCCAATGCAGCAAACGCACGATCCATTCTTTTTTGTAACATCGGTTTGGTAAACATGATGGCATCCTCCATTATTTGGTTGGTTGTTTGGTAGCAGCAAGAGTACAAGCTGCAAAATGACCTGTTTCAACTTCAGAAAGTGTGGGCGTTATGGTCAAGCAATCTTTAAATGCATACCTGCAACGTGGCTGAAAGCTGCACCCTTTCGGTAAATTAATAGGGCTTGGCATTTCAGCGCCCGCTACAATATGTTTGCGGGTTGCCTCAATTCTTGGATTGGGTATAGGGATAGATGAAAGAAGAAATTCGGTGTAAGGATGCTTCGGGTTTTTGTAAATTTCACGCGAATTGGATATTTCAACAATTTTGCCCAAATACATGACTGCAACCTTGTCTGAGATGTATTTCACCATCGAAAGATCATGGGCGATAAAAAGGTAGGTAAGGTTCAACCTCTGTCGAAGTTCTTTAAATAGATTGACTATCTGGGCTTGAATGGATACGTCCAACGCGGAGATAGGTTCATCGCAAATTATGAACTCGGGGTTTACCGCTAATGCGCGAGCAATACCTACTCGCTGTCTTTGACCACCTGAAAACTCACTTGGAAAACGGTTGGCATGTTCTTGGTTAAGACCGACGAGTTCCAGAAGTTCCACAACTCGGTTTCGTTTTTCTTGGGCCGAATACAAATTATGAATCTCCATGCCTTCGGAAATTATTTCTGCCACAGTCATTCGAGGATCCAGAGAAGAATATGGATCCTGGAATATCATCTGCGCATTTCGCGCAAATTTCTTCATGTAAATTTTGTCCCTAGGATTAACATCTTCTCCCTTGAACTTAATATTTCCGGATGTTGGCAGGTAAAGGTGCTTTACTGTACGTCCCAAAGTAGTTTTGCCGCAACCTGATTCGCCTACTAACCCCATGATTTCGCCACGCATAATTTCAAAACTGACATCATCAACTGCTTTAAGAGTTAATCCACCTTTAAGTTCAAAGTATTTGGAAAGATGGGAAACTTCAAGCAAAAATTCAGAATTACCCATAACTATGC
>JAPLGS010000058.1 GCA_026390015.1 Chloroflexota bacterium
TACTGAGCGTCTCATAGTTAGCTAAACTTTTTTGATGTGCTAAAACTATAGCATGTCAAAGAAAAAATCACAATCAACAAATTGGAAAGAACGACGCCGTATTCATGCGCTAAAACTTAAGCGTAATGGTTGGAAGCAAAAGGATATCGCTTTTGCTCTGAATGTTAGTGAAGGAGCAGTGAGCCAATGGTTGAAGATAGCTGGCACAGAAGGTAAAAAGAGCTTGCGTGCGCATCCGCATGTTGGACGAATACCTAAACTGACCTATACCGAAAAACAATTTATTCCAGATCTTCTGTCTTACGGAGCGGAAGCGTATGGGTTTCGAGGCGAAGTATGGACTTGCTTGCGTGTCCGCAAAGTGATTGAATGGGAGTTCGGCGTGTCGTACAACAAATCCCATGTAGCCCGTTTGTTGAAAGATTTGAAGTGGACGCCGCAAATGCCTATGGAACGTGCAACCCAACGTGATGAACCTGCGATTGCTCGCTGGCGGAGTGAAGTTTGGGTTGAAATGAAGAAAAAGGCGCATTTGGAGCACAGAATCCTCATTTTTGTGGATGAATCGGGCTTTTATCTCCTGCCTGCTACGGTCAGAACTTATGCGCCCTGCGGTCATACGCCAATCTTGCCTGTCTTTCTGACGCATGATCATTTATCAGTGATGAGCGGAATTACTCCTCAAGGTTGGTTGTTCACAATGACACGCGACGATTCCATGAATGGCTTGGACAGTGTTCATTTCTTAAAACATCTTCTCTGGCAAACGAACAGCAAGCTATTGGTAATTTGGGATGGATCGCCAATTCATCGAAATCAATGTGTCAAAGATTATTTAGCAAATGGCGCAACCAAGCATATCCATCTTGAACGCTTGCCCGCTTACGCGCCTGATTTGAATCCTGACGAAGGTGTCTGGGATCATCTCAAGTATGTTGAACTAAGAAATTTGTGTTGCTCAGACTTGAACCACTTACACCGAGATTGCGGCATAAGCCAGGTTTGATCCAATCATTCTTTGCTCTTGCTGGATTGAGTATCTAAAAAGTTTAGTTATCAATGAGACGCTCAGTATGTAGATCCCACAGGTGTGCTGGCTATTTACTCATCCGCCTGAATTTGAGCGGTCAATGAGGATTATCATGCTATTTTTCCTCGCCACGTAATTACCCGGAAGCAGTTGAAGGGTAAAATCCTTCTCTGGTTATAAGAGCGCGTCAAATACTAGACAAAACCGGGCTACCCCAAGAAGCAAACGAACAAAGGGGAATTGTATTTGGTTGTTTGTGATTGGTGTGTTTTCCTAAAAACGATCATCCAATTGATCCCAACCCGTATTCAAAAAAATAAACCGGGTTCGCCTTGGGTGGAAATAAGTTACCGGCTGACGAAATTCCAATCAAAAATTCTGATGGATGAGTAAGTAGCCAGCACAAGCCCGAAAGATAGTTTTATTTCATTCCATCAAATTTTATCTCCCTATAGTTATCAAACGTAATTGTCCCAATATTAGCCCCGATGTTGAAATGCCAATCGAGCTTGGACCAGGTTTCGCCAATTTTTTCATGATGGTAGATCGTCTTGGATGGATTTGTTGGATCCCAAATCACTGACAGGAACTCGCCCTCCGGCAAAAGCGCAAGCATAAGCGAGTAAGCTGTGTTCGGTCGGGGAATAAAATTTCCTGCTAGATTTGTTCCCCCGAACCACTTTTTGCCTGCCATCATATCCATTTTGGTACCAGCTTCAACTTGAACACCGAAACGTTTATATGGATCGGTATCCCAATCTCCACTTTCTAAAAACATATTAAAAACAGAGCCTTGTGTATATGTAAAATCCACAATGACTCCGCTGCCTTCATTAAATAATTTATCGCGGGAAATCCCATTCCAATTTTTCCCAAGAATTTCATATACACCATCTTTGATTTTTGCACTTTCTGACCACCATCCACTTACTGATGGGCCATCGAATGATTCAATATAAGTTAGTCGTACTCCATTCAAATATTCCTTAGATTTTTCAGGCGGAGGAATATTGGCAGCGCATTGTTGTTTGGGCAACGAGGCTGAAACCGTATCTTCAAGAAAAACCAAAGTGTCCGGGTCTTCGGGGGAACAAGCAGTAAAGATTTCCTGTTTCCATTTCACGTCGAGCAATTTTGAAACGCGATCATATCTGAGATCGAATTCTCCAACTGCCCGCCCCAATTCTCCTGCTGTAACCACATAAGTATTTCCAACGATTTCAGGCGCTTCTATCCAACTATGGGAGTGACCGCCAATGATGATGTCAACAGGTTTTCCTGCCGTGTTGAGATCCCTCGCAATTTTTAGATCCTCCTCAAGCCCGCTGTGACTCAACACAACCAGCACATCCGGGTGTTCCGTTTCCATCAGCTGATCATAGATTTTAATGATCTCGCCCGCCGGGGTTTGAAAACAAATTCCTGTTGTCCAGGTCTCGTTATAGACTAAAGCATCCAAATTCCTGATAGAAACACCGATTACCGCCACTCTAACTTTAGGGCCCTGCGCTTTCCCCATTTCATATATTTGGTATGGATTTAAGATGCGTTGGTCAGAGCAAATGTTATTTAATCCCTGTCTTCTAAAGTTCGCTGAAAGAATATCAATGGGTGAAGCCTGGCTGATAAGCTGATAAAAACGAGGCATGCCATAAAAGAATTCATGGTTTCCGAGCGTGATCGCATCGACTCCCAATTTCTTGTAAAACTCCAATGCTTTAGCGCCTCGTGACGGGCGTGATACATCTGCTCCTTCATACCAGTCACCCGCATCGAGAAGCAGAACTTGATCAGGCTCAACCTTGGCTTCTTCGGCTTTTACAAATGCCGCCAATCGCGCAGCACCCGGCACCCATGTTCCATCAATAACGTGCTCGCCAAGTTCACCATGAAAATCGTTCCAATGCAAAACTTGGAACTCAACCACTCCCTCGGCGGGCAAAGCCTCACGCGGCATTGGAGTTTGTATGAGCATTTTTTCCATGAAGGCTTGCAATCTCTCGTCAAGGGGCATGGGCGGTAATGCTGTAGCCGTTGGAGTGGCTGTAAGAGGCACTACGGTTGGCGTCGCAGTGGGAGAATCACTGCAGGCGGCCAACAAAAAGACAAGCGCAATCAGCTTTATTATTTTTTGCATGGTCATTTTTCCTCTAAATCTAAATCGTAAAATTGCCTATATAAAAAAAGGGGTAGAGTTTTTGCCATTGTGTTAAGCAAATTGCTTCATACCTGCCCCGGCCTTATCTTGCGCAGGGCGAAAGCCTCGGTGACTAATTGGCTACGCCTTGTGCCCACAGGTTCGGTTTTGAGCTGGCTATGGATCTCAATATAGCGAGTACGAATTCTTTCAAACTCTGCGCTCTCGTACTTCACTTGCGCCCACTCTAACGCGCCTGTATCCCATAATGTTCATATCTCTGGCTGGATGTATTCAAGATAATCCTTTTCCTCAATATTGGAACCATGCCAGATGTTGAGACGTGGTTGCTTGTGGCCGAGTAACTGAGGAAGCAGGTAAAGATTGGAAAGCCTTGTTTGCAACAATTTTTGAGATGCTCCAGTCATATCTCCTGCGCGATATAAAGCTAATGCCCAGCATAAAGTGTGAAATGGTTCGCCCATGTCATCTGGAACATCTGCTCAAACCATGCAAAGGATTTGAGTGCACCATCCACATCCCCGAGGAGCAGATAGAGGAGACCAAGAAGATAGCGTTTGCCAGAGCTATCGTCAATATACTGATGTACCTCGTATTCTTTGCGCAATTCACGCTCGTAGCGAGTTATTTGAGCTCTCATTTTCTTGGGTTCTGTTAGAAACAGAGACATTTTATTTCCTCTCGCGTAATTATTGACTTGAGTTCACAATCGCTGATTGATCTAAACCGCCAGTGTTTATGATAACTGCATAAACACCTCTGGCTTTTGATCTGCAATCCGTAACAATGCAACCACGGGACCGCTTGGCTTGCGCCGTCCTTGTTCCCAATCCTGGATCGTACACAGACGCACGCCCATCAAACCCGCAAAAGCTGATTGTGATAATTTCAATTTAGAGCGAATGGTTTGCAGTGGCGCTGGTTTTTTTAGTGCATGGACGCGCAAAAGTTTCTATCCAGATTTGTGTGCTTTAATATCACGAATGCCTTCGAGAATTTCCTGACCAATATCACGTTTAGACATTTTCGATTTCCTTTGCTATTTGAGGTAAAACATGAGCTGGGATATTTTCTACTTGGTTCTTACTGGAAATAGTCAAAAGCCAGATTTCATCATCCTATTTTTGAAGTAGTAAATGATCCGTGCACCACCGCTTTTGCCTTTGCCCGACATTGCCTGATTCCGGGTACTGGAGCAGGAAATTTTGCAGTCCCAGCCCAACCCTTCATGCCAGCTGACTATGGGCGGCATGGAAATCTTTTCTTACAGACTTACACTTCCTTCCCTAGTTTTCGTCTCGCCTGT
>JAPLGS010000037.1 GCA_026390015.1 Chloroflexota bacterium
AAAAGAGGGAATTACAAAAGGAGTCCATCGTGTTGGCGATGTGATGTATGATGCGCTTCTTTATAATTTGGAAGTGGCTCGAGAAAAGTCGCTGATCCAAAAGAGGCTAAATCTGAAAAAGGGAGAGTATGCGCTGGCTACTGTCCACCGCGCCGCAAACACGGATGATAGGGAACGTATGCGATCGATCTTGAGCGCGCTTGGTCAATTATCTTCGCGTGTGATTTTCCCTGTTCACCCGCGCACTCGCAAGATGATGCAGGAATGGGAAATTTCCGCCAGTTCAAATGTGACCATGATCGAGCCCGTTGGTCATTTTGATATGCTGGCTTTGCAGGAAAACGCGAATTGTATTTTGACCGACTCTGGCGGGGTGCAGAAGGAGGCCTATCTTTTAGGCGTGAGATGCATCACGTTGCGTGAAGAGACTGAGTGGGTGGAAACGGTTGCCTCAGGCTGGAACCGGCTCGCAGGCGTGGATGAGAAAACGATCATTGACCTGTTTGAAACCTGGTTCCCGCTAGGGGAGCGCGCATCTTTATATGGGGATGGTCATTCTGCAAAACAAATTTGTGATATTCTTTTAGCCTCGCTGAAGTAAAAATATTTCGGTATTTTTCCACTTGACAGGGATTGTTATCTATGTGAGAATTCAAAAACTGAATGCTCAATTATGACAAAGATCAAACAGCACGAATACACTCTTCTGAACGAAATAGCCCAGGATTCGATGGTGACCCAGTCAAGCTTGTCGGATCGGCTGGGCATTGCCGTTGGCAGCGTCAACTGGTATATCAAACGACTTATCCACCGCGGCTGGGTCAAGGTTTCCCATCTCGATCGTACCCGCCTGAAATATGATCTGACATCCGAAGGCCTGGCAATATTTACGCAGAGGGCTTTATCGTATGCACGTGATTCGCTCAAGGTGTATGGAAATTATCGCGAGAAAGCCAAACTGCTTGTGATTGATCTTATACAAAAAGATATCAAGAATGTATTTATTGATGGTAACGATGAGATCATGGATATTTTACGCCTGACTTGCATCGAGGCTGGACTTGGCATTAGTGATACCCCAAACGGAGTTGTGTTGAAAGTGGATGAACAGGGATATCGAACAACTTCGCTACCAGGTTGATTTTTTTGTATAACCCTGAAAGGAAAACTATGTCTAAAAATTTTGCTGTGATCGGTGTTGGCGGGTATATTGCCCCCCGTCATTTGCGCGCCATTCGAGATACAGGCAATCAATTGATCGCCGCTGTTGACCCAAAAGATTCGGTTGGAATTTTGGATCAGTATTCTTTCGAGGTAAAGTTTTTTACCGAGATAGAGCGTTTTGATCGTCATTTGGAAAAATTACGACGCGGACCTGAAGAAAAACGCATCCATTATGTTACCGTATGTTCTCCTAATTATCTGCATGATTCGCACATTCGACTTGCGCTGCGGGCAGGTGCTGATGCTATTTGCGAAAAGCCGCTGGTGATCAACCCTTGGAATTTTGATGCGCTCGAAGAGTTGGAGGCGGAGACAAAACACCACGTCCACACCATTCTGCAGTTGCGCGTCCATTCTGCGTTAATCGCTTTGCGCGAGTCGCTTCAAAATTCAGGCGGCATGCATGATGTGGAACTGACTTATATCACCAGTCGCGGACCTTGGTATCAGGTCTCATGGAAAGGGCACGAGGATAAATCGGGCGGGGTGGCGACCAATATTGGAGTGCATTTCTTTGATCTATTGTTGTGGTTATTTGGCTCCACAAATGGCATCAAGGTCTATCATTCAGATGGGAACCGCATGTCTGGCTTTATCGAATTGGAAAATGCCCGCGTGAAATGGTTCCTTTCGGTGGATAAAAACGACCTGCCAGATTCTGCAAAAGCTGGGGGCAAGACAACCTACCGCTCCATTACTGTGGATGGAAAAGAGATCGAGTTTTCAGAAGGCTTTACTGACCTGCATACCCGTGTCTATGAAGAAACACTGGCTGGCCGTGGTTTTGGTATCAAGGATGCGCGTCCTTCCATTGATTTGACTTATGCCATTCGAACAGCTGCGATTTCTCCGAAGGATGAATTTTCTCATCCCCTTTTGAAAAAATAAGGTGACGATGGATTATTTTGTGCATGAATCCAGTTATGTGGATGAGGGCGCTGTGATCGGCGCTGGAACGAAAATATGGCATTTCTGCCACGTCATGCCGCGTGCGCAAATTGGTGAGTGTTGTAACATTGGGCAGAATGTGCTTGTCTCTTCTGATGTCATTCTTGGGAATAATGTGAAAATTCAAAATAACGTTTCGCTTTACACAGGCGTTGTGGTTGAAGATGATGTATTTCTTGGGCCCTCGATGGTTTTTACCAATGTCATTAATCCTCGCAGTCATGTTAATCGCAAGGATGAATATAAAACTACTCTGGTTCGCAAGGGTGCGTCAATTGGTGCGAATGCCACGATTGTGTGCGGCGCAACGCTCGGGAAATATTGTTTTGTCGGCGCGGGTTCTGTCGTCACACGCGATGTTCCCGATTACGCATTGGTGTATGGTTTGCCCGCGCGTGTGCATGGTTGGATGTGTCAGTGCGGCGAGCAATTGAAATTTGATGACGATCGTGCAGTCTGCCATAGTTGCGGTGATGCCTATCGAAAACAGGACCAGCTTGTCCGTCCAGAAAGAGGCGTTTGATGATTCCATTGGTAGATCTTACGGCGCAATATCATTCCATCAAAAAAGAAATTGATGCGGCTGTCTTGTCCACTTTGGAATCGGGGCATTTTATTCTTGGACCTATGGTTACAAAGTTTGAAGAAAGCATCGCCGCTTATTTGGGCATGGACTTTGGGGTTGGTTTGGCTTCTGGAACAGATGCCTTGGTTTTGGCATTACGCGCGTTGAATGTTGGCGCTAGCGATGAAGTGATCATTCCTGCTTATACTTTTTTTGCGACAGCGGGTACGGTGGTGTCTGTCGGCGCGAAACCTGTCTTTGTGGATGTTGATCCGCAAAGTTATCAAATTGATGTCAGCAAAATCAAAGGTTCTATCACTTCAAAGACGAAGGCGATCATCCCGGTGCATTTGTATGGTCATCCTGCTGATATGGATCTGATCCTTGAAATTGCACGCGAGCATGGCTTGAAGGTCATCGAAGATAATGCGCAGGGATTTGGCGCCGAGTATAAAGGGAAGAAGACTGGCACGTTTGGTGATATCGGATGTTTAAGTTTCTTTCCAACAAAAAATCTTGGCGC
>JAPLGS010000040.1:0-1790 GCA_026390015.1 Chloroflexota bacterium
AAAGAAAGACCGAATATCCAATATCCAATCCGCCACGGCGGAAATTCAAGCCTGAGTCGTTGGCTGGTTTCGTTTTGCCGGCGGATACGGGATTTCAAAAGGAAATGATTTTTTAAGGACGGTTAGCACGGATAACATCCTCCTCCGATAATGTGTTCTGAGCTTTCCGTCCTTTTTTATACACCTTTGGAATACGCATTACTCAACTTCCAGGCAACTTTGCCCTGAAGTAGTCTTTCCATATTTCTGCATGTTTTTGCAATCTATTTTCCACTCATTTAAAGACTGCCCCTCCCACGGTTATAATTATTTATACAGGGCTTATTTATCTCCTGAACTGAATTTATAACTATAAAAAAGGACGAGGTGAATGATGGGTTTGAGTAATTCGATTGTGTCATTGTTGGTCACGCTGGGCGCGGTTTTCGCATTCGTGACATTGGCGGCATGTGTGTTCATGGCCGTGGGATACCTGATAATGAAGGACGGCACGAGGAGCGCTTGCCGTGCAATTGAGAAGTTTTTCGGGTCGGGCTGCCGGGTCTCAACCAGGGATCACACGGTTACGGTGCGGCAGGTGGTCGCGGTTCTCGAATTGGCAACAGCCAGTGGCGAATTTGAACACAGCTACTGCTGGCAGAGGAAGAAGAAGAGGAGAAAGAACGGGGTCACACCCGAATGTAAACCTTCTTTTTGAAGAAGGGGTTGGAAGAGTCAAAGACGAAGAAGATACAGGCTTGGCTCGGAAAACCTGGTATGCCTCGGACTGTGCGCCGTCAAACGCCCAAGATGCCGGACATGGTGGCAAAGGGAAGAACTCGCGCCTTGAATTCGGTGATTTCATAGTCCTTTTCCCCCATGTGAACCTGATAGAAAATGGGTATGTTGCTCCGTTGGGCAAAGTAGGATATGTTGCGGCTAAGTTGCCGCTCGCCCATCTTGCATTCCACAGAGAACTCGGGTTTGTTGTTACGTACGACAACGAAATCCAACTCCCGTCCCTGAGAATCACGTACAAAACGCAAATCCATGCGATCTCCCTCGCGGTCTTCAATCAAATGGCAGTACTTCAGAAGATTTGAGGCCACCAGGTTTTCAAACCGTGCAGACGGAGTCGCGCAGACTGACCAGTCCCACATGTATAATTTTCGTTCCTTGGTGGCCGCTCTTAGTTTTGGGAGGCCGTGCGGCTGTATTCTGAAACAGAAATAAAGATTTTCCAGGATGGTGATCCAGCGCTCCATTGTCTCAAAAGCAACCGAAAGATCCTGTCGCAGGTTGTTGATGGACAAAGGCGACCCGATCCGTTCGGGAAGCACCTGCGCAAGAAGATCCATTTGCGACACCTCCTTGACATGTTCCAAGCTGATCAAATCCTCATGGATAACCCTGCTCTGGTGTTCCCGCTGCCAACGCTTCCAATGGCGTGTGTTCCCCTTGAGAAAAGGCTCAGGGAATCCTCCGAAATGCAAAAGATGATCGAGGTCGCTCGAGCTTGGCTGGCGGGAAATTTCATGAAGAGACAGGGGGTGAATGCGATGGTAGTGGTATCGGCCCTGTAGCGAATCCCCACCTCTGCGATAATGATCTAGGCGGGCGGATCCCGTAATCAAAAACTGCCGACTCGATTTGTGCGTGTCATAGAAACCCTTTACGAGATTGCGCCAACCTTTGTACTTGTGGATTTCGTCCATGATGACAAGTCGTTCGCCGCTGGGCAGGGCTCCCTGAAGTAGCATTTTTCTAGATGTCGGATTATCCCAGTTCAAATATGCGGGATTTGTTTCGTT
>JAPLGS010000040.1:1812-2693 GCA_026390015.1 Chloroflexota bacterium
GCAAACTCAGGGCCAGCGTGGTTTTACCGACCTGCCTTGGGCCGCCCACAAATACCATTTTCTCTCCCAAATCTTCGGATATGGCTGCCTTCAGGTAACGTTCCATGCTTCATTCCTGTGCGTTTAAATTCATAGTTACTCTAATATATGCATGCATAAATTAGAGTGTAGTCTAAATATTGCAAGTGAATTAATCCTGTAAAATTCAAAAAGATAAATGGTGCCCGGAGATTTTTAAATTACCCACTGCCATCCAACAATCCATTCATCCGTCATCCTGAGGGATGACTTTGTAAATTACCGGAACAGTTCGGCGACTTTCACGGTGCGCTCTTCGCGGCGGGATATTTCCGCCGCCTGTCCGATGGCGGTTGACCACATGCCGTGCTCGGTAGTCGAAGTGTTTTTCTCTTCGCCTTTGAGAACCTTGAAAAAGGAGTCTATCAACATTGGATCGGCGCCGCCATGTCCGCCCAGCACTTCAGGAATAAAATGAGTGATGGTTTCCTGGCTCCAGCGCGGACGGATGGTGATAATGCGTTTTTCCAGACTGATTTCGGCCTGGCCAAGATCGCCGATTACCGTGTAGAGGCGGTCACTCATCGAAGTGACAAAGCATTCCAGATGACTGGCCTTGACGCCGTTCTCATACTCGACCATCGCAATGCCATTGTCATGTGTGTCCTTGTCGGAAGTGTACATGCAGAGGTCTTTCGAATAGCCGTCAACTGCAACTGCGCGGTCGCCCCATGGGGTATTCTGGATGTCGTCTATTTTGTAAATGTCCGGACAAATCCCTCTGTAACTGCATTGGTGGCAGGTCGGGCCTACCGGCACGCCGGCTTTTACAGCGAACGGGATATGCTGAGGCTTGAACACGT
>JAPLGS010000100.1 GCA_026390015.1 Chloroflexota bacterium
GAAAGCTATTGTGCCGATCCTCGGGCGCGAAATCCCCATCATCGCGGATGACTACGTCAGCATGGAATTTGGCACGGGCGCGTTGAAGATCACACCGGGGCACGACCCGAACGATTACGCCATCGCGCAGCGTCACAGCCTGCCGATCATCTCGATGCTTGATAAAGAAGCCAGGGTCAACGAGAACGGCGGCAAGTATCAAGGTCAGGATAGATTCGTCGCTCGTAAAAATATCTGGGCGGATATGAAAGCCGCGGATCTCGTCATCAAGACCGAGCCGTACACCACGACCATTCCACGCTCACAACGCGGCGGTGAAATTGTCGAGCCGATGATCTCGGAGCA
Source organism: Chloroflexota bacterium (assembly GCA_026390015.1). GTDB lineage: Bacteria > Chloroflexota > Anaerolineae > Anaerolineales > Villigracilaceae > Villigracilis. Next base: position 346 of record JAPLGS010000100.1, read on the forward strand.
ATGGTTCGTGAAAATGGAATCGCTCGCGAGCAAAGGTCTCGACGCGGTACGCAACGGACAGATCAAGATCGTGCCCGAGCGTTTTGAAAAAGTTTATTACAACTGGCTCGATAACATCAAAGATTGGTGTATCAGCCGTCAGCTTTGGTGGGGACATCGCATCCCCGTTTGGTATTGCCCCGATCACCACATGACCGTGGCACGTGAAGATCCGATTCAATGCGGCACCTGCGGCTCTAAGGAAATCCATCAGGATGATGATGTGTTGGATACATGGTTCTCTTCGGGACTGTGGCCCTTCTCCACATTAGGCTGGCCTGAGCAAACGCCCGACCTGAAATATTTTTATCCAACTTCCTACATGGAAACAGGCTATGATATTTTGTTCTTCTGGGTCGCGCGCATGATCATGACCGGACTTGAATTTACCGAAATCCCGCCGTTCCATACCGTGTACCTGCATGGACTCGTGCGCGATGAGCATGGACATAAAATGTCCAAGACCAAGGGCAATGTGATCGACCCGCTGATCGTGATGGACGAATTCGGTACGGACGCGCTGCGCTTCACGCTGTTGGTGGGTTCCACACCTGGCAATGATACGAATGTCGGAATCAAAAAAGTGGAAGCCAATCGCAACTTCGCCAATAAGATCTGGAACGCGGGCAGGTTTGTGACCTCGGCAATCGATTCACTGGAAGATGGACGCACTGACACACTGAATACTGATAACTGGTCACTGGCTGATTCCTGGATCTGGTCCAAACTCCAAACGCTTATCCGCGATGTGGAACGACAATTCCAGAACTTCCAGTACGGACAGGCTGGTCAGCAAATTTATGAATTCCTTTGGTCCGATTTCGCGGATTGGTATGTGGAAATCGCAAAGGGTCAAATGCAAAATGAAGTAACCAAAAAGCAGACTGTTGAAACGCTTGTGCGTGTGTTTGATATTTCATTGCGTTTACTGCATCCCTTCACGCCCTTCATCACTGAAGAAGTCTGGGGACATTTGCACACGGCCTTGAAAGAGTCTCCGCTAAAAGATATGTGCAAAGACTGGCCGACTGCGCTCATCATTGCGAAATTCCCCGAGCCGCGTGACCCTGAAGGTTGGGAAGAATCCAAGATCGCGGATTTCACACTGATTCAGGAGCTGGTGCGTTCGATCCGCAATTTGCGCGCAGAGAAGAACATAACGCCATCCAAGAAACTCGCTGCAAATTTCTCGGCAGGCGACAAAACCGATTTACTCAAAGAACAATCCGCGATGATCGCCGCCCTTGCAGGTTTAGATTTCTCACTTCTTACCATCCACACTTCACTGGCCGAAAAATCAGAAGACAGCGCCGCACTTATAGTTGGCTCGATCGAAATCTACATTCCGCTCGCTGGCATGGTGGATGTAACCAATGACAAGCCGCGCCTTGAAAAAGATTTGAAAGAAGCTCAATCTCATATCGTGCGGCTCGAAAAACTTCTCTCCAGTGACTTCGCCAATAAGGCTCCCGCCGTGTTGGTCGCAAAAGAAGTTGAGAAACTGGCCACGTATAAAAATACAGCAGAGAAGATTACCGCGCAATTGAAATAACATTGTAGGACAGCATCGCGATCTGACCTGTAATGTTATAATCACTATAACTTAATAACCTTCGGGGCAGGGTGACATTTGCGCCATAAATATATGCAAGTGAATTCCCGATCGGTGGTAAAGCCCACGAGCGCGCAAGCGCATGATCTGGTGTAATTCCAGAGCCGACAGTATAGTCTGGATAGTAGAAGGTAAAAACGACATGACCCGCGCGGGTTGATGTGTTGATTCACGCCCCGAAAACATTTACTGTTTTCGGGATTTTTATTCTGACGTGCTTCCGCATCAGCTTTGTGTCCGTCACGGCTTGTTTCTACGCCCCGCAGTTAATCCTAGCGAGGCGTTTTTTTTGACAGGATACCGATCATGGATATCAATCCTTTAAAAGTATTTCATCCCTCTTCTGCGAAGCGAAATGGAATGTGGCTGCGTGTACTTTCACTTGGCCTGGGATTAGTCTGTTGGCAGATCACCTCCATTTTTTCAGGCGTGGAAGTATTCATTTTGCCTCCGCCTCTGAAAGTGTGGTCACGCTTTTTAGTGGCCGCGCAGGACGGAAGTTTGTTCCGTGATATTGGCGTGACCTTTTCGGAAGTAGTGTTGGGATTGATCGTTGGCGTCACGTTCGCCACGATCCTTGGATATTCGGTGGCAAAATCGCGTGCGTTGGAGCAAGTCCTGTCACCGTATTTGGTGGCGAGCCAAGCCATTCCTGTGGTTGCCATCGCGCCATTACTGGTGCTGTGGTTCGGATACGGCATGTTCTCCAAAGTATTGATCTGCGCCTTGATCGTTTTCTTCCCCGTGTTGATCAACACCATTGTCGGGATCCGCGCTGTGCCACAGGCATTTTATGATCTGATGAAATCCCTGCGTGCTTCGCGAAAACAGATATTGATGAAAGTGGAGATTCCCGCCGCTTTGCCGATCTTCCTCGGCGGATTGAGGATCGGCGCAACGTTATCCGTGATCGGCGCGGTGGTGGGGGAATTGATCGGATCAAAGTATGGGCTGGGGAATCTCATCAACCGCGCGCGCGTTGGTTACGATATGCCGATGGTGTATGTGGCTGTGTTCATGTTGATCTTTCTCGCGCTTGGTTTGTATGGAATTGTTGCGCGGATAGAAAAAAAACTTTTACGATGGCAGGAAGATAAATAAAAAAACAATGTCATTGCTTCGGACTAAAACCAGGAACGTCCCCGCAATGACATACCAAAAGGAGAGTCACAATGTTGAAGAAATTAGGTTTACTTATGCTGGGGGTGGCGATGATTCTTTCGTCGTGTACCGGCACTAATTCCGCGAATGACGCGAAGACGATTCGGAAAATAAAACTGCCGATGGGCTACATCCCCAATATCCAGTATGCGCCGTTTTATGTCGCAGTCGAAAAAGGATATTTCTTAAAAGAGAGGCTCGAAATTGAATTTGATTATTCTTTCGAAACCGATGGCGTATCTTTGGTAGGTGCGGGTGAACTGCCGTTTGCGGTGGCTTCCGGTGAGCAGGTTTTGCTGGCGCGATCACAAGAATTGCCCGTGGTGTACGCGTTCGCGTGGTATCAGAAATTTCCGATTTCGATCATCTCTGAACCTGATCTGAACATTAACAAACCCGCCGACCTGCGTGGACAGACGATCGGCTTGCCGGGTTTGTTTGGCGCGAATTATATCGGCTTGCAGGCTTTGCTTTTTTCTGCAGGATTAACCCCTGCAGACGTGACATTGGAAGCCATCGGGTTCAATCAAGTGGAAGCGTTTGCCTCTGGACAAAAAAATATTGTAGTTGGATACGCAACCAATGAGCCGATCATTCTAAATTCACAGGCGCATCCAGTAAACGAACTGCGCGTGGCTGATTATTTGAAGTTGACAGCGAATGGTATTGTCACAAGCGAGATGACGATCAAAGATGAACCTGAACTCGTGCGCAGCATGGCGCGCGCGCTGGCACATGGCATTGCCGATACGATCGCAAATCCTGATCAGGCATATACCATCAGTGAAAAATATATCGAAGGTCTTGCTGATATGGATAAGACGGTTCAGATGCTGGTGCTCACAACATCCATTGAATTTTGGCAGGCTGAGCGGATCGGTTTTTCCAATCCGCAAGCATGGCAGAATATGAATGATCTGCTTGTGAAAATGGAACTGATCAAGGAGCCGCTGGATGTGAACCAGGCGTTCACGAATGAGTTCGTGCCGTAGAAATATTAACCATAAAAAATGCGAAGGGCAGACTTAAACCTCAATGTCCTTCGTGATAAAAATATGAGCACACAACCGATCCTCACCGTAAAAAATCTTTCCGTTGTCTTCCCTGACAGCAACGGCGGTCTTCACGCGCTTGATGATATTTCCTTTGAAGTCTATCCGCGTGACTTTATTTGTTTTCTCGGCCCATCGGGTTCGGGCAAGACCACGCTCTTAAGAATTCTCGCGAGTCTTCTGCGGCCCACAACGGGCGAGATAAACTTCATCCACAATCAACATCCGCAGATCGGCATGGTCTTTCAGCAATCCAACCTTATGCCGTGGCGCACTGTGATGGACAACATCAAGCTTCCACTTGAGTTGGAAAACATGGACGAATCCACAGCCCGCATCAAGGCGCAGGAAATGATCGAACTCGTTGGATTGAATGGCTTCGAGGATTCATGGCCGCGAGATTTATCCGGCGGGATGGCACAGCGCGTGGCGATCGCGCGCGCACTCATCCATGACCCGGACCTGCTCCTGCTCGATGAGCCTTTTGGCTCGCTGGATGCGATCACCCGCGAACGCATGTGGACGGAGTTATCGCGCATCTGGCAGGCCAGGCAAAAGACCGTCATCATGGTGACGCACTCCATTAATGAATCCTTGTTTTTAGCAGACAGGGTTTTGGTATTAACCCAGCGTCCCGGCAAAATAAAATTCGATTTAAAAGTTGATCTACCCCGCCCAAGAAATGATGATATTCGCTACACTCCGCACTTTGGGAAACTGGCGCGGAAATTAAGAGAGACGATTGAATAAGAGAAACATCCTTCAGATCATATGATCTGAAGGATGTTTTTGACTGTTGAAAATTTTGCAAATTACGCGATCGACTAGAATGAATTTATGGCCTCGTCCATATCTGAAAAAATCTTGAAAATGGTGTTGAATCCAACCATATCCAATATATGCTCCACTTCAGGCTGTGGATTGAACAACTTAAAGTGTTCTTGGCCTCCGCTGGCAAAACCGCTGCGTCCCATCGAACGATATGTGTTCCAGCCTTGATCGGGGCTTGGAGGCGTTTCTCCGCGCAGCATCAACGCAATGTTATGAAATGCCACCATCCCGGCACTGCTGACATAAGTTAATCCCGTCAGGTCAAGTAGGACATCGCGGGAGCCGGCGTTGTATAGCTCCTGTCCTTTGGCGATCAAGTCCTGATAGTTTTGTCCATCCAGACGCCCATCCACGCTAATTACAGTCACTGGTACGCGCCCTTGTTTTTGTGAAATTGAAATCGTCATGTCTTTCTCCTGATGTTAGTAATAAATTTAGTGAATTATAAACCCGAGCTAGATCAACCCACGCAGATTGCTATTTTCTGTGTGTAGATTTTTCAGCAGCTTTCCTGTCGATTTGGCAATTTCTTTAATTGCCAAATCGAATGCTTCCTTGTTTGTCTTTGAAGGTTTTCTATACCCGCTGACTTTCCTCACATACTGCAAGGCAGCCTCTTGAATTTCCTGTTCTGTTACAGGATGATCCAAGTTGCGCAAGGGTTTAATGCTTCGGCACATAATTACCTCTCATACTTTCGGCCAATCCAGCAATAGGACTTCAGCCAATAATTTTGAATTCACGTTTTTATCCATCTTCTCCAACGTGGATTCCAAATCCGCGACCACGCGCCGCGCAGTGGTCAGGTTCAGTCGCCCCGCCAGGAATTCGATCTCCATATTCCTGTCAATGTTGGTCAGCGGAGTCTCTGCACCGGCCACGCGCAGCATCACATCACGCCAATAGGAAAGCCAGATCAAGATTACTTTTCGAATAACACTTGGCTTGTTTTTATTCTTTGCTTCTTTCTCTTCATTATCAAGTGAGGCGGCATAAGAAAATTTTTGAATACGCGAGGCTGATAGTAAGGATTGAAGATCATTAAGCCGCGTTTCACGTTCTTCCAGTAAAGTGCCATCATCAATAAGTTTGCGGGCATAGCCGGGGCGGCCGCTGGAAATATGCGCGAGCAGGCGGGCGTGTTCTTCATCCACGCCGCGTTTGAGCAAATCAGATTCAATCGCGGAGGTTGGGAGCGGACGCAGTCGCAGTACTTCACAACGAGAGACAATGGTCGGTAGAAGTGTTTCGGGTGTATCGGTGGTTAATATAAGAATGGCGTGGGCAGGTGATTCTTCCAAAGTCTTTAATAAGGCGTTGGCTGCCTGTTCGTTAGATTGATTAAATCTTAAAAATATCAAAACGCGATATTTTGTTTGATAAGGTTTTAGATGTATCGCTTTTTGTAGATCACGAATTTGCTCGATACGAATTTCACCATTAAGGCCGGGAATTAAAATTTTCGAATTGTCTTTGTCTTTAATCGTGGGCTCAATGATGCTCAAATCAGTATGCTGCATCGCTTCGATATGTTTGCAATCACGGCATGTACCGCATGGAATCCCTGCGGTGATGGGCGTTGAGCAGTTCAATGCTTGGGCGAAGCGCAATGCCAAAGTCCGACGGCCCAGGCCGGGCGGGCCGCAGAAAAGATACGCGTGGCGAACCTCTTCGCGCGCGACCTGCTGCTGGAGCATATCCACAGCCCATTCGTGTCCGAGTAAATTCCAATTATCAGTCATAAGAAAATCCAGTGATGAGTGATCGGTAATCAGTAATCAGTAATCAGTTCCCAATCAAAAATCGTAAATCGTTACTCCTGCCCCGCGCGCAAACGTAAATATGAATCATATCGCTCAGGGTGTACCGTGCCTGCTTTCAACGCGGCCAGCACTGCGCAGCCCGGCTCATGTTTATGCGAGCAATCACTGAACTGGCATTGCGGCACAAGATCGCGCAGGTCGGGGAAATACGCGTCGATCTCTTCGGCTTCGGTATCCCACAACGCGAGGCTCTTCCAGCCGGGCGTATCGGCCACATATCCGCCGCCATCGAGCGCGAACATCTGGCGTGTTACGGTGGTGTGTCTGCCTTTGTTCATTACTTTGCTGATCTCGTTCACTGCAAGCCCAAGCCCGGGTTGAATCTCATTCAGCAAACTGGATTTTCCCACACCGCTCGGCCCTGCCAGCGCGCTGATCTTATTTTGCAATTGTGTTTTTAATTCGTCCAACCCAGCGCGCGTTTTTGTGGATGTGTAGATAATGCGGTATCCAATGGACTCATACACATGAAAAAGTTCTTTCGCATTTTCGACAAGATCGATTTTATTTGCGATGATCACGGCCGGTATCTTTTGCTTTTCGGTGATGACCAGGAAACGATCCAGCATTCTTAATTTAGGATTCGGATTCGCACACGCGAAAACGAATACCGCCTGATCTGCATTCGCCAGCAGAACCTGCTGATACATTCCCTGGGGCCGCGGATCCAACCTGACGATGGCCTGCTTGCGCTCTTCGACATTTTCTATCGCACCGGAACCATCAGCTAAAACCTCGATCAGCACATTGTCACCCAAGGCGGCGATATCACCAACAGCGCGTCCCTGCTTGAGTTTGCCGCGCAACCGACAAATGACAAGCCCCTCAGCGGTTTCTACTGTAAAGAAACCAGATTGGGCCTTGATGATCAATCCGCGTTTGTAAGATTCGTTGGTCATAAATGTTTACGTCATTGCGAGGGCGCTCTTGCTCTTCGCCCGAAGCAATCTTCACTACGACGAGGAGATTGCTTTGTCGGGAAAAACATCCTCCTTGCAATGACATGATTCTATGGTTGAGTCTGCCCGCCGCCAAAGGGAGTTGGCGTATATGGCGGCTGGCCGATCGGTCCAAAGGAAGGGATAGTTTGCGGACTTCCATAATAATATGTTTCCGCCATGGCTCTGAAGATCGGCACCGCATACTCCGAGCCTTCGCCGATATTTTCAACAATGACAACAATGGCAATGTCAGGCTTGGTGGTATTTGCTTCGTTCATTGTATAACCGGCGAACCAGGCATGCGACTTGCCATTGCCAGATTCGGCGGTGCCAGTCTTGCCTGCCACTTTATATTGTTCTATGAAGCCGCGTAAGTTAAAGCGGGCAGTTCCCCGCGGATTATTCGTCACCATATAAAGCGCTTCCTGAAGAGAGGTTAGATTTTCTGTGCGTAATGGTAAAGTACCTTGCGCCTCAGGTTTGAATACAAGCGAAGGATTCCCGTTGATCGGCTGGATCTTTTCGACGATTTGCGGCCTGTATAAGGTTCCTCCGTTTGCGATAGCGGCCATAAATCTTGCCACTTGAAGAGGCGTCACCTGTACATCGCCCTGTCCAATGGCCTGGTTTACTGCATCTATTTCAGTGGTCGGGTCGAGGATCTGTCCGCTGGCTTCCTCCACCTGATCAATTCCGGTTGGAGAGCCAAGCCCGAACGCACGCGCCATTTTGGCGATATCACCGCCGCGGTCCCAGTTTTTGAACAAGTCCCAGCCAATTTCCCAGAAATACGGGTTGCACGAACGCATCAACCCTTCCTGTAAGGTGACCAAGCCGGATGGCAATTCAGTAGAGCTATTGCAAGATTCTCCTGCGGCAATTGCATCCTGGCAGTGTTGCCAGGTCCAATCGTGGAGAATGCGGTCAGGCAATCTTGTGAATTCATATTGACAATCATAGGGGGTTTCTTTTGTATACAAACCACTTTCGAGCGCGGCCGAAAAGGTAATGATCTTGAATACCGACCCCAGCGGATACTGTCCCTGAGTGGCGCGGTTAATAAGAGCTCCTTCGGTTAGCAGATTTGCGCCGCCAGCATTGGGATTGTTCGGTTCAAAATTGTTGGGATCAAAATCTGGGGCGGATGCCATCGCGATGATGCGGCCCGTCTTTACTTCCATGACAACGACCGCGCCGCGGAAGAATTCTATTGATTTCTGGGCGTAGGCTTGCATGTTGCTGTCCAAGGTGAGGGTGATCGAATCCGCTGGTTGTGGATTGCTTTGTCCAAGCGTACTGATCGGCTGTCCAGCGGGATTGACCACTTTTAAAATACCGCCATGCTTGCCGGCAAGATATTGTTCAGCCCACTTTTCTATACCACTCTGTCCGATTTTTTCACTTCCGTTATACCCGCGGCGGCGATAGGTATCGAGTTGTTCAGGTGAAATAAGTTGTGTATACCCAACTGCCTGTGGGGCGAGTCCCGTTCCAAAATAATAGCGGGATTTGTATTCCGTAGCGACCAGTCCGCCGGGGCTAATGGAAAGTAATCGCTGGGATTCGTCACGTGTGGCCTCGCACATTTTCAGGTTCCAGCCTGGGCCATTAAAATCTATCTGGTCTTCGATCATTTGAGGATCAAATCCGCATAGCTTTCCGACTTCTGCTGTCAGGGTTCCACGCAAGTCTGGGTCGATCTGGTCAGTTTGAATGCTAAATGCGAATGCGTCTGCCTGGGAAACGATCGCCTGACCTTTACTATCATAAATATCACCGCGCGCAGGCACACTGTATTCCATCGCGAGTTGATTGCCGCCAGCCAGTTCCGGAAGAATGAGTCCGTCATTCCACAACACTTTCCATGAGCCTCCTTCATTGGTTAGATTCATTGGGATGTCCCGTTGAATATCACCGACCAACGAAGTGTGATATGTGATGCGGTAGGCTACCTGGGCGCTGGTTGGGCTGAGCAGTGAGGAGAGAATTGTAAATTCAAGACTCGCCGCGCTCATTTCGTTCAATGTGTTTTTATAATGTTTGGAAAAATCCTCCAGCGTGATCCCGTCGCGGCTGGACTGGGCCAGCATATCGTACATGCCGGGATAATCATCTTTTTGCATTGCATCCAAATATTTAGTGACTGCCGCCTGCGCATCCGGCGCAGAGGTGATATGCGCCTGCGCAGTGGGAAGTGGGGTCGGCGTGGCAAAAAAATTACTGAAGCCGCTGCTGTTTCCAGTGCCGCTCGTTCCGCAAGATGAGAGAAAAGCCAAAACCAAAATAACATTTATCCAACGAAAAACTTTCATTCTTTTCCTTTTTTAGTGATTACGAATCGCGCAGAATCTCGCTCGAAACCAGACATTGATAATTCAAAAGAGTTTGACAGGCCAGCGGCACTTCTGCCTGAGGCGAGAGATCGAATTTCCGCAAGGCCCGCATAACGTGGCACATTGGCAATCCCATCACACTGGCGTAACATCCGCTCATGGATGCAACGGGTTGGAAATCAGGGTGTTGAATGGCGTACGCGCCGGCCTTGTCGAGCGGATCGCCTGTTTGGACATAAACCGTGATTTCATCATCTGAATAATCGCGCATCGGGACGTCTGTCACGCACAACTCTGTCAGCATTTTCCCGTCAGAGATTCGATAGAACGCCACACCTGTAAACACTTGATGAGTATGCCCGCGTAATTGTTTGAGCATCCGCTCGGCATCTTCTTCATCATTGGGTTTGCCAAGAATGGAATTGCCGTCCACCACAGCCGTGTCCGAGCCGATGATGATATTTTCAGAGTGTGTTTTTTCAACCACAGCCAATGCCTTGGCTTGCGCCAGACGTAACACATATTCCTTTGGTGATTCGCCCGTCAATTGACTCTCATCCACGTCAGAGACGAGAATATTGAACTTCCAGTTCCCCAGCGCAAGCAATTGTTTGCGGCGCGGCGAGTTGGAAGCCAATAATAAAATTGTTTTTTCAGTCACGCGAAGAATTCTAACACAATCTTTTTGGACGATTCTTAATGGAAGATAAGCGGAAATTATGGTTATTCTTCTCTGGCAGGTTCTTCTTTCACGTTGTACAATACATAAAATCTGTATAGTCAACATGGAGGCGTCATAATGAAAGAGTTGAAAGAGCGTATTCTGAAAGATGGCCAAGTTTTAGGGAATGGGATTTTAAAAGTGGATAGTTTTATCAATCATCAGGTAGACCCGGCGTTGATGGATGCGTGCGGGCGGGAATTCGCGAAACGATTTGCAAATGTCGGCGCGACAAAAATTCTCACCGCTGAAATATCCGGTATCGCGCCTGCTCTGACCACCGCCTTTCATCTTGGTTTACCCGTTGTGTACGCGCGCAAGACCAAACCGATCACCATGCCCGACCAGGTTTATCTGACACTCGCGCCGTCACATACAAAGGGACGGATGGTCGAGTTGATCGTCTCGCCTGAATATCTTGCGAATAACGAAAAAGTTCTTATCATTGATGACTTCCTCGCTTCGGGTGCCACCATTCTTGGTTTGGTGCGTCTTGCAGAAGCCGCTGGCTCTCAAATTGTCGGCATCGGCGCATTGATCGAAAAAGATTTTGAAGGCGGACGCGAAGCGCTGAAATCGTTGGGGGTGCAAGTTGAATCTCTCGCCTGTATCGCTTCACTGGATGATAACAAAATCACTTTTGTGGAATAACGGTTGAACGTTTTAGGGAAATTATGACAGAGTCCATTGCCATTCTCGATTTCGGTTCGCAATACGCGCAGATCATTGCGCGGCGTGTGCGTGAAGTAAATGTATATTGTGAATTATTTCCGTGGGATGCGCCGCAGGAAAAAATCCTCGCGATCAATCCCAAAGGCTTTATCCTCTCCGGCGGACCAAAATCCGTTTATGAAGTGAACGCACCATATGTTCAAAAATTTATCTTAGAGTCTGGCTTGCCTATTCTGGGGATTTGTTACGGAATGCAGGCACTGACTCACGCGCTCGGCGGTGAAGTCAGTCCGTCATCTGAACGTGAATACGGTTCCGCAATTTTGGAGCCCTTGATGCCTTCCATTTTGTCTGTGCTTTCGAAGGTATGGATGTCGCATGGCGATAAGATCACAAAAATGCCCGATGGATTCATTGCATTGGCGAAATCGGGAAACAGTCCCTTTGCAGCGATGGGCGACATGCAAAGAAAATATTTTGGCGTGCAGTTTCATCCCGAAGTACATCACACTCCGAATGGAATTGAACTGCTCAAACATTTTGCGATTGATATTTGTAATGTCAAACCCGAATGGACGCCGTTATCAATTATTGAATCCAGTGTCAAACAGATTCGTGAACAAGTTGGCAAGGAACGCGTACTTGCGGCTGTCAGCGGCGGCGTGGATTCAACTGTCGCGGCGGCGTTGGTACATAAAGCCATTGGCGATCAACTTGTGACCGTTTTCGTGGATACAGGTTTGCTTCGTCATAAAGAAGGTGAACAGGTCGCAGCTGCTTTGCGCGGCGGATTGGGCGTGGAGTTAATCACAGTGGAAGCCAGCGCTGATTTTCTTGGCGCGTTGAAAGGCGTCACAGACCCCGAGCAAAAGCGAAAAATTGTCGGCGAAAAATTTATCCGCATTTTTGAACGGGAAGCAAAGAATGTGGGCAAACCAAAATTTCTAGTGCAGGGGACAATTTATCCCGATGTGGTTGAATCATCTGCGCCGGATCGAAACAAAGCTGAAAAAATAAAAACACATCACAACGTGGGCGGGCTTCCAGAAGATATGCAGTTTGAACTCGTTGAGCCGTTGCGTTATTTGTTCAAGGATGAAGTTCGTTTGGTCGGCGAAGCGCTCGGGCTGAGTGAAAGCCTCGTTTGGCGGCAGCCATTCCCAGGTCCAGGCTTGACCGTGCGCTGTCTCGGGGAATGTACGCCGGAGCGCGTCTCCCGCCTGCGGGTGGCGGATTTTATCCTGCAGGAGGAATTATCCATAGCTGGGGTTTTAGGAAAAGGCGGTTCCGCTTCTCAGGCCTTTGTGGTTTTGCTTCCAGTAAAATCAGTAGGCGTGATGGGCGACCAGCGCACGTACCAGGAAGCCGCCGCGATCCGCGTGGTGACGACCGAGGATTTTATGACCGCCGACTGGGCGCGCCTGCCGCATGAGTTACTGGCAAAAGTGTCCAGTCGCATCGTGAATGAAGTGGACGGAATTAATCGGGTAGTGTATGATATTACGAGTAAGCCGCCCGCGACGATTGAATGGGAGTGATTCCGATTTACGATTTTTGATTGGTGGTCGAGTAGGCAAGCGTTCTTCTTACCGTATCGAGACTACGATTTTGATTGAGGAGGCTTTATGAATAATTTCAACTTTGGTGAAGTGCTTACCCGCGCCTGGCAGATCATTTGGAAGCATAAAATTCTTTGGGTTTTCGGCATCCTCGCCAGTTTTGCGCGCGGAAGCGGAGGTGGTTCCAGCGGCGGGGGTAATTCGGGGTATCAAGGAGGCTCAGGGAATTCTCCATTCTCGACAGGCCGATTCGAGCAGATCATGGGTCAAGCTGGACAATTCATTCAGGATAATTTATGGATCATCGTTGCCGTTATTGCAGCGATTATCTTTTTATCTTTGATCGCTTATTTTCTGGGAATGATGGGCAGGATCGGATTAATCAAAGGCGTGGCTCAAGCTGACAAAGGCGCTGAACATTTATCCTTTGGCGAGATCTGGGCGGAGAGCATGCCTTTCTTCTGGCGCATCTTCGGAATAAACTTTCTCGTCGGGTTGGCTTTCTTGGTAATTCTTGTACCTTTTGTTTTGTTCGGAGTGATCACTGCTGGTATCGGCTTTTTGTGCATACTGCCCCTCTTGTGCATCATGGTCCCGCTCGGTTGGGTGATAATGGTTGTTATTGAACAGGCGCAAACCGCCATCGTGCTCGAAGACCTGAATATGCTCGACGGATTTAAGCGCGGCTGGCAGATCGTTAAAGCCAATGCAGTTCCAATGATTGTCATGGCGCTCATTCTCGCCATTGGCGGCGGAGTCCTTGGCGTGATCGTTGCGCTCCCCATTATTATTGCAGTGATCCCACTTATCATCGGCGTGACAGCATTACGGGAATCACTTACACCTTTATATATCGCGGCAGCTTGCTGCGTTGTCTATTTACCGGTTCTGCTGTTTTTCAACGGCCTTCTGACCGCCTACATCCAAACCGCATGGACGCTGACCTACCTGCGTCTGACCCAACCGAAAGAAGAATCTCCTCTTATGATCGAGGCAAATGCGTAAGTTCCTTGCTCTGATTTTCAGCCTGAGTCTTCTTCTCAGCGCGGCGCCTTCTGCGAAAGTGTTGGCGCAGCAAAATACGGCGGTTGTGGATCTCTACCCTGCGGATATTTCCGCCTTCCCAACAATTACCGCGCTTTTGGATGTTTTCGACTCTCAAAATTTTTTTGCTTCCGGACTTACGCCCGGAGCTGTTTCTGTTATCGAAGACAGTGCGCCACTCCCCGTCGACTCGCTGACTGAGATGGCAATCCCATTACAAATGGTGATCGCTGTAAATCAGGGCGCAGCATTAGATGCGCGCAATCCAATTGGTATTTCTCGTTTTCAACGTGTGGCGCAGGTGCTGGCGCAATGGGCGCAAAGCCGCACAGCCGATCTGCCCGATGATTTCAGCCTCGTCAGCCAGGCGGGAGCTGTCATCAATCACGCCGGCGCTGAAGATTTTGTGATCGGGCTGAATGGTTTCCAACCTGATTTCCGCAAAGCCATTCCCAACCTGCAATCTCTCGCCACCGCCATAGAAACTGTCAGCGCGCAGACGCCGCGACTTGGTATGAAGCGCGCCGTTTTTTTCATCACCCCGCAAATGAATGATGTCAACCTCGCCGCGACGCTTGAGCCATTCATTCAACGCGCGCTCGAAAATAATATCCGCATTTTTATTTGGTATGTAGACGCTAATACAACATTCGCAACAACAAGCGCGGCGGCATTTAATAACCTCGCCATCCAAACAGGCGGAACGATGTTCCAGTTTTCGGGCGATGAAAGATTCCCTGATCCCGAAGCCTATTTCTCGCCGCTGCGCCGAATATATAAACTTTCATATACATCGCGATTAAAGACCGCAGGCGAACATAGCATCAACGCACAAGTGACTCTGCCTGCCGGCGCGGCAGTTTCTGCTAAACAAATTTTCAGTGTGGATATTCAGCCGCCCAACCCGATTCCTGTAACGCCGTCAATGCAGATCACGCGCCAAGCTCCGGCGGATGATCCATTTAATACTGAGAATCTTCTGCCGGCAAAACAAGAACTTGAGATCATCATCGAATTTCCTGATGGTCATAAACGCGCGTTGACGCGTACCACTTTATATGTGGATGGTCAGATCGCGGATGAGAATACGGTGGAGCCCTTCAATAAATTTACCTGGGAGCTCTCGTCAGTTTCAGAGAGCGGCGAACATCAGATTGTCGTGGAAGCCGTGGACATCCTCGGCTTGAGCAAGGCCAGTATGGCGCTGCCCGTCACTGTGACGGTTGTCAAGCCGCCGAGCGGGCCTACCGCTTTCCTTGC
This sequence comes from Chloroflexota bacterium, assembly GCA_026390015.1. Classification (GTDB taxonomy): domain Bacteria; phylum Chloroflexota; class Anaerolineae; order Anaerolineales; family Villigracilaceae; genus Villigracilis. The sequence goes on from JAPLGS010000100.1 coordinate 15,394, forward strand.
AAAATATCGCACTTCAATTACATTTGGTTCGATCATCTTGGCAGGACTGGTGCTCTTCGCCATTCTCTTGAGTGGGCGCTTACGCCTTCCAACCCTGCGCGCCGCGCAGGCCGCGCGCCGCGCAGAGGCAGATCCGCTGACGCAATTTGTGGGCGCGGTGATGGAAGCGCCGGCTCCCATTGTCGCTGCGGAAAAAAGCAAAAAGCGAAGCACATCCTCCAGAAAAAAAGTGCCAATTCCAAAGTCTAATAAAGAAGCGGGAGGGGTGCGGCAGACCGAGGCATTCTTTTATCGCATTAATTCATTAGGCCAGGTGACTTTGAATGCGCCGATCCCTGTCGCCGAAAAAGAGATCGTATTTGGTACAGACCTGTTGCATTGTACACAGATCATCGACGACCCATCCATCTCTTCTGTTCATGCGCGGTTGAGGCAAACGGATGATGGAGGCTTTTTATTGTTGGATAATAATTCGATCGCCGGCACCTGGGTGAATTATGATCCCATTCCCCGTGAAGGTTGCCGTCTTGCGCACGGCGATATGGTACACTTTGGCCAAATAATTTATCGGTTCACATTATCAGTGCCGCCGGTTGTGTCAACCCCAAAAATTACCGTTCAAACCGTTGAAGAATGATCCGTTCCACACTTGCCCATCTTCATGTAGCCGCACTTAGCCACGCCGGAATGTCCGGCAAGAACAATGAAGACCGTTATGCGGTTTCATCGTTCCAGCTGAGCAGGGAAGATGCACGTCCATCGCTTTTCGCGATCGTTGCGGATGGGATCGGCGGTCACCGCGCTGGTGAAGTTGCGGCGGAACTGGGTGTCAATTACATTACCATGGGGGTTGGGGAAAGCAACGCAAAGAAACCTGTCAAGATACTTGAGAACGCGATCCAGGATGCTAGCCAGGCCATTGCTTCGCATTCGGCTGGCAAGGATGAGGAAGAAGGCATGGGTTCGACCTGCGCCTGTGTCTGGATCATTGAGAATAGATTGTATACGGCCTATGTTGGAGATTCTCGCATTTATCTTTTACGCGACAGACAGATCCAACGCCTTACAATTGATCATACCTGGGTACAGGAAGCCTATGAAAAAGGCATCATCACTACCGAGCAAATGCGCGACCATCCAAATGTACATGTCATCCGCAGATATTTGGGTGGTATCAGATTGCCTGATGTGGATTTTCGTTTGCGAATTGACGATGAAGAAAGCGATGAAGAATCCATAAATAATCAGGGATTTCATCTTGAACCCGGTGATACCATCTTAATGTGCACCGACGGATTGACAGATCTCGTTTGGGATGATGAGCTCTTAAAGATCATCCGCTCAAAAAAAGATATTAAGATGGCGGCAGAGTCGTTGATCAACCTGGCCAACGATCGCGGCGGACACGATAACATAACGGCAGTGATCATGTCGATGCCGAGGCTGGAGGATATCGCAAATAAGAAACCGGGTTTTCTGGGCTGGCTATTGGGAGAATAGAAGAGACTCAGCTTTTATGCTGAGTCTCTTTTTATTTAAACTTTTTATTCCAAACACGAAAGCGTAAAGCCTCGAAGTCTTTTTGCTGCCTGCGTGTTTTCAGTTTATTGCTTACGCTCACTTTTGCCTGCTTTCTCACGATCCAGCCACAGTTCGCGATATTGACGATTCCAATCGATCAAGAAACGGACTGCGATAATCAGCCCCGCGCCGAGCGCAACCCAAAAGGCTGTATCGCGAATGTTGAAGATCCATAATGTGGGGGCGATGAGAATTCCCGCGAAAACACTCGCGCGGGCTGAATGTCGAATTGTGAGAACAAGCAGGATGAGCAGTCCGAGGCAAATTAGAAACGCCAACAGGTTTACAGCGAGCAAACTTCCTCCCGCGGTTGCCAATCCCATGCCGCCGCGGAAGTTTGCGAACAGCGGCCAGCAATGACCGATCACCGCGCAGGCGGCTGTGAGCGGAATAATATATGGCGGGATATTATTCGCATGAAAGGCAAGGTACGTTGGAATAAATCCCTTCGCCACATCCAACACGAAGACAAGTGCACCCCAGCCAAACCCCGCCTGACGAATGGTGTTGGTCGTTGTCGCATGGCCTGAACCTGAGTCACGCACATCCACGCCTTTAACGAAGCGCGTGACCCAGATCGAAAAGGGGAGTGAACCAAGCAGATACCCGATCAGAGGAAAGAGAAAAGAATAAAGAGTTGACATTTGTTCACCGTGTGATATTTATCGGCCTAATATGCGCGCGCGGGAGGCGAGCCTGCGCGTGAGACCGTCGAAGATGAATTTATGAAAAGGCCACATCGCGTACCAATATAAAAATCCACTGAGGCCGTGTGGTGCAAAATAAGCGCTGACCGTGAACAGGGTCTTATCATCCTGCGGCTGGGATTCGAATTCGAGCCAGGCTTTGCCCGGCACTTTCATCTCAGCCAACAGGCGCAGGCGGGTATTTTTCTCGACAGTTTCCACGCGCCAGAAATCAAGCGCTTCGCCCACATGCAGTTCATCAGGGTGACGCCGCCCGCGTCGCAGCCCCACGCCGCCGATGACCTTATCCATCCAGCCGCGCAATGCCCATGACCAATTCATGTAAAGCCAGCCGCGCTCACCGCCAATTCCCATGTATGCGCGAAAAACTGATTCAGCTTTTATATCCAGCAGAACTTGTCTGCGCTCGATGAACATGCCTTCTTCAACAGTGAATTGATACGGCTTGAAATCGCCCAGCGTGGTGACGAGCGCGTCTGACCAACTGGTTTCGACGTTGTCTCTTTGGATTCGTCCCAGTGCATAATGCACCGCGGATTGGAAATCGGCGGGCTTGATCTGCGGGAACAGTTTCCTAGCTGTATCATCGCGGACAATGAGTCGCGCGCGCAGTCCCTCTATCAGCGGAGCCACGATGCGCCAGTGGATGGGAGTGACCATGTGCACCCAATACGCGGAAAGTCGCGGTGCATGGAACGGCGTTGGAATCAGCCAGCGTTTTAAGCCGCGTTCTTTGGCGTAACTTAAAAGCATATCGGCGTACGTGAGATGAGTCGGCCCGCCGATCTCGATCACGCGGCCGGTGCAATCAGGAGTCTTGAGCGCATCTACGAGATAGGAAAGTACATCGCGGATGGCGATCGGCTGCGCCTGTGAGAAGAACCACGCGGGACAGATAAGCAGCGGCTCACGCTCCACCAGATAGCGGATCATTTCAAAAAGGGCGCTGCCCGAGCCGACGATCATACCTGCGCGAAATTCGGTGACAGGTACTTTTCCATAGCGCAATAAATAACCTGTTTCGTGACGCGCGCGTAAATACGGCGAGAGATTCGCGGCTGGGTCAACAAGTTCGCCGAAATAGATTATGTTTTCAATGCCCGCTTGCTCTGCGGCGTGAGAGAAATTACGCGCCACCTGCAGATCGCGCTCGGCGTTTAGTTTTCCGCCTTGCATTCCGTGCATGAGATAATACGCCACGGATACATTTTGCATGATCTCGCTGAGGCCATCTGATGAAATAGCGTCCCCTTTTACTACTTCCACTTTATTGAGCCAGACGCGTCCCTGCAAACGGGATGGATCGCGCACGAGGCAGCGCACACGATATCCGGCATCCAGAAGTTTCGGCACCAGCCGTCCGCCAACATAACCTGTTGCGCCAGTGACGAGGATCAGTTTTGAGTCTGTCATGATGGGATGATTATAACTTGAGGCATGCAAGGATTCAGAATAAAAAACCTGAGTAATGCGGATTAAACAACTATACTGAACGCGGTCACAACCTGAGGTTTTGCCTTACCAAACTTTTGCCACAGAGACCACAGAGAGCTTTGAGGAAAACCTCTTAAAATCTCATTTTTCTCTGTGCGCTTATTACCTTGTGGGCTGTGGCTAACAAAAAGCGTAGTTTATGCCCGTGCTTGGTATAGAAAATATTTTCTCCTATAAGGAGCCGAGTCTTCCTCTTATATACTCCAAACGGGTGAAATCTTAATTTTTGGAAAAGCCAAAAGATGCGCTATTTGCGAGTATTTTCGGGCGTTTTCAGTGTTTTGAAAAGTTAAAAACCTGCCCGTTTGGAGTATATCTGACAAGGGATTGCCCGGTAGTTCTAGGCAGGCAAGAAATCATCAGCTGCCTTGCGGCCAAGTTGGTAAACGGTATCGATAATTTTGACGATCACTTTCAGCCCTTTACTTGTCTTCGCCTTTTTGATCAGTTCTTGGATCAAATCGAAACTGGTGAAAAGCACTCCTTGACAGGCTCGGTGACATGCGGAAATAAGCGATGCTCAATCAGGTTGTACTTGGAACAGTAGCTAAAAATGTTTCTGTTTCACCTTGACATTTTCCCTTCTTCATTGTACAGTATTCCTGTACATATTGGAGAAACCTATGACCATTGAATTTACCTATACAAGTGCCCGTGAAAACCTTGCCAGCCTGCTTGACCGTGTAACAAAAGACCGCGAAGTGGTCATTATTCAGCGGCGCGGCAGTGATGATGTCGCCATGATATCTGCTGATGAACTTGCTAGCCTAACAGTAACTGCATACCTCATGCGGTCACCGCAAAATGCCGAACGTATTTTGTCTGCTTTGGCGAGGGCTTTGAAAAATCAAGGCAAACCACAGGCTATGGATAACTTGCGCCATGAGGTAGGCCTTGAGTAAAAAGAAACGCGAGGCAGTCTTTCAAGTAGAATTTATTGAAGATCTGCGTTTTTGGGTTAAGACGGATCGCAAACTTGCTCTGCGTACTTTTGAGCTGATTGAGTCAATTTTACGCGATCCATTTGAAGGTATCGGAAAACCTGAGCCTTTGAAATATCTTGCGTCTGGTGTCTGGTCTCGAAGATTGACAGATGAACATCGCATTGTTTATCTTGTGCGCGATGGCCGTGTAGATTTTCTGCAAGCGCGCTACCATTACCTGGCTACTTGATTCATCCGCATATATATGAAAAAAATTCTCTTCGTGACACGAGCGGACAATTGTCTCGACTTTTAACAAGTCCGCGGTACAGCCATAATCGGCAGTTGGTAATTGAATGGGAGGAAAAAATGTAGTAGGATGCTCACTTGCCAAACTTCCCTTCCAAAATTCTGACGCCCACCCGTGACTCTGGAACCAGCCTCTTAATCTAAAAATCTAATGTACAATTCCAGCCATGCCATCATTGTGGATTGCACTTTCTTTTATTACAGGCATTGTCATTGCCAGCCTATTTTCTCTTTCCACGTATATCTGGATCGGTATCGCGCTTGCGCTTTTACTGGCCCTGATTCTTTTCCGCCTTCCACGATTTTCAAATAACCCAATTTCCAGTTTTCTCCTCCGACTTCCGCCTTTCGTCAACTTTCTTATAATTTCATTCTTCCTCGGTGCAGCGTGGTTTCAATTCCGCCAGCCGGTCATTGACGAATTTCACGTAGCCTTTTATAACGACCGCGATTATGAAATGCTGGTCACCGGCGCACTGGCAGAGCCTCCAGATTACCGCGACACCTATACAAATTTGCGGCTCAACGTGGAAGCCGTGGATTCCGGCAGCGGCGACCTGCCCGCCTCCGGCGTTTTGCTTGTGCGTGTTTCGCAGAATCAATCGTATGAGTACGGCCAGCACGTGCGCGTGCGTGGAAAATTAAAAACGCCGCCCGAAGATGAAGAATTTTCATACCGCGATTATCTCGCGCGTGACGGCGTTTACTCGTATATGTCTATTGCAGAGGTGACAACTCTGCCGGGCAATGATGGCAGCGCCATCAGAACCGCGGTTTATAAACTAAAAGATAAAATGCTCCAGAATACCTATCGCCTGTTCAATGATCCCGAAGCATCTTTGCTCGCGGGCATTTTACTGGGCGTGGATACTGGCCTTACGCGTGAATTACAAAATGCGTTCAAGAACACCGGTACGGCGCATATCATCGCGATCTCAGGATTTAATATCGCCATCATCGCCGGGATTTTCTTCTCCATGTTCAAAAATATATTTGGTGAAAGGCTCGGCGCGCTCTTTGCCATTCTCGGCATTGCGTTTTATACTTTCCTTGTTGGCGCGGAAGCCGCTGTGGTGCGCGCCGCGTTGATGGGAAGCATTTCATTATTGGCGCGGCAACTCGGCAGGCGTAACGATGGCCTGAACGCGATTGCGGTAGTTGCGTTTATTATGGCTGTCATCAACCCGATGGTACTATGGGATGTTGGCTTTCAACTTTCATTCTTCGCCACACTCGGCCTTATCCTTTACGCTGAGCCATTTTCAAAATTCACCGGTAATCTGATCTCCAAAATTTCAAAAAGAGACAACAGCACTTTCACCAAAATCCTCAACGATAACGTTATCCTGACATTCGCCGCGCAGCTTACCACCATTCCGATCATGGCCTATCATTTCAAACGCATCTCCCTCATTTCGTTCGTCGCCAATCCGTTCATTCTTTTTGTGCAGCCTGCAGTGATGATCCTCGGTGGATTGGCAGTTTCCGTCAGCCTGATCCTTCAGCCGATCGGTCAACTCATCGCGTGGGTCGCGTGGCCATTCACCGCGTACACAATCCGCATGGTGGAATTATTTGATCGTGTGCCGCATGGCTCGATCTATCTTGGGAATTCTTCCATCTGGATCGTTTCCTCATTCTACATCGCGCTTCTGGCTGTGACCTTCAACTGGGATCGCATTAAAGAATGGTTCAACTCTTTGGCAGGTTCGCTTCGAACCGTCGCGTTGACAGTGACTCTCACGATCATGTTCGCATGTACCGTCGTTATCTGGCGTTCCACCGCGACCACGGGTGACGGCCAACTTCATATCACCTTCCTTGAAGTTGGTTCAGCCGACGCGGTACTCATCCAAACGCCTGAAGGCAGGAACGTGCTCATTAATGGCGGACCGAGCACTTCCGAACTTTCCGATGAACTCGGCAGAAGGCTTCCATTTTTTAGCCGCAAACTCGATTGGCTCGTGATCGCGTCTACGCAGGAGAATCAACTGGCCGCGCTGCCGCGTGTGATGGAAAGATATCCACCCGAAAATATTTTGTGGAGTGGAAATATGCAAGCGTCATTCTCAGCTCAAGCATTGGATAAATTCTTCGCTGAAAGAGGAATCCCTGTCAGCCGCGCTGAAGCAGGACAAAAGCTCGAGCTGGGTGGCGGCGCATTGATCGAGATTCAGGCCACAGGTCCGAAAGGAAGTGTGCTCTTAATCCGATATAAAAATTTCAGCGCACTCCTTCCGATCGGACTCAGCGCGGGTATGCTTGAGTCGCTTGAATTTGGAAACGTGATCGGCAAGGTGGATGTTTTGCTGCTGGCCGATTCTGGTTACGCTCCATCGAATCCGCCGGATGTGGTTCAAAATGTAAATCCGAAATTAGTGGTGCTGGATGTTGCCGCTGGGGATGAAGCCGGGCTGCCTGCGCAGGAAGTGTTGGACGCGCTTGATGGATATTCATTGTTGCGGACGGATCGCAGCGGCTGGATCTCGGTCATCACAGACGGCGATGCCATGCGTGTGGAAGCGGAACGCAACAAGTAGTTATATTCCTTTGTGTAAATTTTTATTGCCCAGCAAGGAGAATTGTGTGAGATCAATCGGCTTACGTGTTATTAGTTTTTTTGGTGTACTTGTACTGGCCACGCTCGCCTGCGCCGTTCCAAGTGTGGATTCTTTGCTCAACCCCATGCCCAAGGATGATTTTTCAAATAGCAAGAGCGGCTGGGGAACCGGGACAGACGAATCCAGTTCAGTGGAGTATGCCGATGGCGGTTTGAAGATAATCGTTTATCAGCCGTTTTATGTGACCTGGTCCACGCCCAGCACAGATGTATATGAAAATGTTCATATTGAAGTCAGCGTAAAAAATGAAAGCGCAGACCCTCAGGCACTTTTTGGAATTGTCTGCGATGAGCAAGGCTCGACAGCCTCGTTCTATTATGTGGGTGTAACCCGCGAAGGATATTATGGGTTTGTCAAATCCGCCGATGGACAGGATGATGTGTATCTCAAAGAAGGAAATTCAGACGTGATCTCGGCGGCCGCACCAGACTCCATTCGCATTGGTCTGGATTGCGGCGGAGGTTCACTCACTTTATATGTGAACGGCCAGCAGATCGACAGCGTGAAAGATGCCAACTATACGAGCGGTGTTGTAGGTATTTTTGCCGGAAGCGATGACGAGAACACCGGCACAACGGTTACATTCGATGATTTCGTTGTGACAAAATTGGGACAGTAATTTCTTTTTTACCGAATCGCAAAAGCCTGCAAAAAATGAAAGTCAACTTGGCGGGCCAACTAAAAATCCATGTATATAAAAACGCGCGTACACTATAAAAGCTGGCGCGTTTTTTTATTTGAGTTCAACAACATATGAGTACACTTCTTCTTGAAGGCGGCGCGGAATTTGGCGGGCGCATGTCCGAGCCTGATCTGCGCGCCATCGAACTTGCCGGCGGATTCGATTCTCCCATTTGCATCATCCCCACCGCGGCCGCAGCAGACAACAATCACAAACGTGCAGGGGATAATGGAATCCGCTGGTTTCAAAGCCTCGGCGCGAAAAATGTATTCGCTGTGGATGTGATTGACTCAGCTTCGGCAAATGACTCGTCCCTCGCCGCTTCCATCCGCGCCTCGCGCCTGATCTATTTTCTGGGAGGTTTTCCCCGTCATCTCGCAGAGACTCTCGCAAACAGCATATGCTGGCGCGCCGCATTGGATGCGTTTAACGAAGGTGCAGTCATCGCTGGGAGCAGTGCCGGCGCAATGGTCTTGTGTGAGCATTATTACGATCCATACGAAAATAAATTATTGCGCGGATTGAATTTGATTCCCAACGCGTGCGTCCTGCCGCATCACAATAACTTTGGGAAAGCCTGGGCGAAACAACTTGAACAACAACTCCCCGAAGTAATTTTGATCGGTATCGATGAGCGGACAGGGATGATCAGTGCCATGAATGGCGCGTGGCAAGTGCATGGAGCGGGGAAGATCACGCTGTATCACGACGGAAAGATGGACAGTTACACGCGAGGCGAATCGTTCTCGCTTTAATCCGATGGAGAATCAGGTTGATACACCCGGTTTGGATGTGAATGAATTTCCTAATCAATCTATCATCTTCCAATAAGGAAGTTTCCTTAGAATGGGAACATCTCATTGGTAATATTCAACTTTTTTGATAGGAGAGATCATGACTAATTTATTTAAGTCCGTTCCCATTCATTCTTCAGAGATCACATCAAAACAGGCCTATTTTTCACGGCGTGATTTTATAAAAGCCGCAACGGTTGCCGCAAGCGCGGCGTTGTTGACGGCCTGCGCCCCATCCGTGACGGAACTGCCGCAGAATGCTGATCCCGTTCCCACATCCAATGCCACCGATGAACTTGGTAATCCAGTCAATACTTATAATGATATTATCGGCTACAACAACTACTATGAGTTCAGTACAAATAAAGAAGCCGTGGCGCCCTTATCCAAAAACTTTACAACCGCGCCATGGACAGTGGAAGTTGGTGGTCTTGTCAACAAGCCGAAGACGTTTGGCGTGGAAGACCTGTTAAAATTATTTTCGCAGGAGGAGCGCATCTATCGCCTGCGCTGTGTGGAAGCGTGGAGCATGGTTATCCCGTGGACTGGATTCTCGCTTGCCAGTTTGCTCAAGATGGTCGAGCCAACTTCAGATGCAAAGTATGTGCGTTTTGAAACTGTCTTTCGCCCCGAGGAAATGAAAGGGCAGGGAAGTCCGCTTTATCCCTGGCCTTATCAAGAAGGTTTGCGCCTTGACGAAGCCATGAATGAGCTGACGATCCTGGCAACTGGAATTTATGGTGAAGCCATTCTCCCGCAGAATGGCGCGCCCATCCGACTCGTCGTTCCGTGGAAATACGGATTCAAATCCATCAAGTCCATCGTCAAGATCGAATTGACCAGCGAAAGACCCAACACGCTATGGAATACCATCGGCTCAAATGAATACGGTTTTTATGCCAACGTCAATCCCGAAGTCGATCATCCGCGCTGGTCACAAGCCTCCGAGCGCCGCATCGGAGAACTCAGCCGCAGACCCACCGAGAAGTTCAACGGATACGGCGAGCAGGTCGCGCACCTTTATGATGGCATGGATTTAACCCTGCAATATTAATGAAAAGATTTTTCTCCCGTTACACTCCGCTTCAAATAGCCATTCACATTTATGCGTGGACAACTATTGCGCGTCTCATCATTGAATTCGCCACAGGCACGATATCCATCAATCCCATTCAAGAAATGGAACAACGTACCGGTCGTCAGGCGATCACCCTGCTGGTCTTGTCATTGGCTTGTTCGCCATTCAACGCACTCTTCGGCTGGCGCGAACTTCTCAAACGGCGCCGCGCACTTGGGTTGTATGCGTTCATGTATGCAACGATCCACGTGATCATTTTCGTAGATCTCGATTACGGCCTCGCCTTGAGTTTGATCGCGAAAACCATTCTGCAAAAACCGTACATCATTGTTGGCGTCACATCGTTCCTGTTATTAATTCCGCTCGCCCTCACTTCATTTGATGTTTGGAAGAAGCGCCTCGGCAAAAATTGGAAACGCCTGCATCAACTAATTTATTTAATCGCACCTCTGGTTGCGCTGCATTTCGCGTGGAGCAAAAAAGGCGATATCTTTACATTACAAGGCGACATCGTCCGCCCGTTGATCTACGGGATCATTATCGGGATATTTCTCATCTTTCGGATTCCTCCGATTCGACGAGCGCTCGCTTCTCTCTCCACCCGAAACCTGTTTCTGTTTAATAAAAAGAATCAGCAACCCAAAGTGGATGCGCCTTAATGAGTGCGCCGAGTATCTTTCCAAAATATACATAGAAAGGCTATAATCCCGCTTATGGATAACAATACTCCCCCCACCCCTGTTGTAAAAAAAACCAGAATAAAAAAGTCCATTCCTATTGTTCAGGAAGAAGTCATAGAAGTAGAGGCGATTGAAATCCCTGAAGAAACTATCACTTTCAAGCGCAGTCATTTTTACTCGGTACTTGTTGTGCTGGCTTTTGCAGTAGGTGTGTTAGTTGGTTATGTCGCCTGGGGACGTGGCGCGACTGTCACCGTCACGACTCCTGCCGTAGCGCAGCAGCCGTCAGGTCAAGTGGCTGCTGCAGCGCCGACAACTCCGCCCCAATTTAGACGCTACGACATTCCCATTGACGGGTATCCAAGCCTCGGGCCAGAGGATGCGAAACTTGTCATCGTCGAATTCAGTGATTTCCAATGTCCCTTCTGCCGTAAATTTCACGATGAAACATATCAGGCTTTGCTGGATGCCTACCCCGGGCAGATCCGCTTTGTATATCGCAACTTGCCTCTTACATCCATTCATCCCAATGCCATGCCCGCAGCGATTGCCTCGCTTTGCGCCAATGACCAAAACGCCTACTGGGATTTTTACGATAAATTATTCAGCAACGAAACATTGGATGAAGCAACGTATATCAAATATGCCGCCGATCTTGGGCTGAATGTCGATACGTTCACAGCTTGTCTCTCCAGTGGCAGCCACGATGCGGTCATCAAAGCGGACATGGATTTTTCGCTTAATCTTGGTGTGCAATCCACTCCAACATTTTTTGTCAACGGACTTGCCGTTGTAGGTGCTCAGCCCCTCGCGAATTTCCAGCAGATCATAGACAAGGAACTGGCTGGAGAAATTCCATAGCGATCAGTCATGTCACACCCGCACTTTCGTCGAATCAATTTTCAATTGCAATGAATAGTACAGAGTTCACAGATTGCTTAAAGATTTTGTGAACTCTGTTCCTTTTTGGTATGATAACAAGCGCATCATACTACTTGAAAAAATCTTTTACCATTGAGAGGGACACATGAATAAATTTGTTGCAGTTGCCGGGAACATTGGTGTCGGGAAATCCACGCTGGTGAAAATGCTGTGTGACGAAATGCGTTGGGATCCGTTCTACGAGCCTGTCACCGAGAATCCCTACCTCGCAGATTTTTATCAGAACATGTCTGCATGGGCGTTCCATTCACAGATATTCTTTCTGACGCACCGCCTGCGCTCACATTTGAGTCTTGCGCAGCATCCGAATTCTGTGATCCAGGATCGCAGTGTCTATGAAGACGCGGAGATCTTCGCGCAGAATCTTTATCGGCAGGGGAATATTCAGGAAAGAGATTATCAAACCTATCGTGAGTTGTACGAGACGACTGTGCAATTTCTGCCCCCGCCCGACCTCGTCATTTATTTACGCGCATCGGTTCCTACGCTTATGAATCGCATCAACTCACGCGGACGTGATTATGAGCGCAAGATCGCTCCCGAATATTTACAAAATCTCAACGAGTTGTACGAAACATGGATAGAGGATTTCACGCTATGCCCCGTGCTGGCTGTCCCCGCTGATGATCTGGATTACGTGGCCCACTCCGGTCATCTCAAATTGATCGTCGCCAAAGTGGATGATAAATTAACAGGAAAAGAAGAGGTCGTTTTTGATGCAGACGAAGTGGCCAGAGCCGCGGAAGATTAAATTTCTGTTGCAATTTGAAAAGTTTACAGGTTGGAACATTCAAACCTTCCAACCTGTAAACCTGAAAATGTTATTACGCTTTCCCCAACACCATCGCCAGCAGCGCCATTCTCACATACAAACCATATTCCATTTGACGGAAATATGCGGCACGCGGATCATCATCGAATTCGGGCGAAATCTCGCCCACGCGCGGCAGTGGGTGCATCACGATCATATCTTTTTTGGCGGCTTTCATGATTTCAGGATCGATCACGTAGGCGCCTTTAACCTTTTCATAATCAGCGGGGTCTTCAAATCTTTCCTTCTGCACGCGGGTCACATACAACACATCTGTTTCAGCTAAAACTTTTTCAAGCGATGAAAACTCCGCCTGCGGAACATTCTTCGCGGCCACTTCATCCAGCACTTCCTTCGGCATCTTCAAAATATCAGGTGAGACATAATTCAATTTGATATTGCTGAACTGCGAAAGCAGACGCGCCAGCGAATGAACAGTACGTCCATATTTCAGGTCGCCGAGCATGGTCACCGTCAGGTGGTCGAGCCGCCCAAGTTCCTCCATGATCGTGAACGTATCCAGTAAAGCCTGCGTCGGATGTTCGCCCACTCCATCGCCCGCGTTGATGATAGGTTTCTTCGCCGCCTTCGCCGCGATCGCCGCCGCGCCCGTTTCAGGATGGCGCAGCACGATCACATCCGCATAGCATTCGAGCGTGCGGATGGTATCAGGCAAACTCTCGCCCTTCGACACCGACGAATATTTCACCTCGTTGATCGGGATGACCGACCCGCCGAGCCGTTCCATCGAAGCAGTGAATGAGGATGACGTTCTGGTGGAAGGTTCGTAAAAAAGATTTGCCAGAATTTTCCCTTTCAGCAGATCAAACGTCCCGACGCGCTCGACCATGCCGCGCATCTCATGCGCCACGCCGAACACATACTCCAGATCGGCGCGGCTAAATTGCTTGACCGACAGAATATCCTTGCCATACCACTCGGCATTTTTATTTTCGCCGAAAGGCAGGTGAGCTGATGATGAACTTGTAGGCATATGTTACTCCTTGGTAAATAGTAATTTGTAATTGGTGGTCGAGTAGCCCCGAATGATTTTGGAGGGCGTATCGAGGCCATTTTGTTGATCGGGACTCTGATCGTGCGCTGGCAACGTATCCCGTTTAATCACATGGTTCACGCTTTTATATTTTCCGCTCGTCTCTGCGACGGGCGGGACTGGCCGCTATTTCGAGGTTCATTTTGTGCGTCTTTCGTCTGTTGCCAAAAGGCACACAAAATGCTAAAATCGGTGTATGAAATATTTCTCGTGGAACGAAGAGAAAAATAAACTTTTGAAATTAGACAGACAAGTCTCATTTGAGGACGTTGTATTTTACATTGAAAAAGGACACCTGCTGGACGTACTTGAACATCCCAATCAGGAGAAGTATAAAGGACAAAAGATTTTTGTAGTGCAGATTGATGATTATGTTTACTTGATACCTTTTATCGAAGATGACCATGAAATCTTTTTGAAGACGATAATCCCAAGCCGCAAAGCAACAAAAAAATATTTGAAAGGAATCAAAAAATGAGCAATCTAAAACTCCAGCAGGATGAACTTGAACTTCTTGCCTCTTATGAAACCGAGGAATGGAAATCCGTCAGGAAATTGAAGGAACAAAAAGAAAAATACCGTGTTTATGCCCGCGCAACTTTCCGCAAGGACAAACGAGTCAACATCCGTATTTCAGAAAAAGATCTCCTCGACCTGCAAAAGACAGCCATACGCCAGGGCATTCCTTATCAAACTTTACTATCCAGTGTCCTGCACAAATATGCCAACGGTGTGTTAACAGAGAAATAGAAGAGCACGCTCTCCTATATTCCCGTCGTTGCGACGGAATTTATAAAAACTTCCGAAGTCTCAAAGACTTCGGAAGTTTGGTGGTTAATCTTCTGAGAGTAAATCTGCATCAATTAGATCCTGTGGGCGCCCTGCCGCGCGTTTGGAAATTATTAAATCGTTTTTTGAAATAAAAATCACATTCAGCCCATCAAAATCAACTTCCACACGTCTGTTCCAGCAATCCTCAAAATTGACTCCTGGAATTCCCATTAACACATCCACACGAATGGGCGACACACCTATTTGAAAGAAAAAACCTTCTTCTGAGAAGTCTTTTGAGGTTAAACCTGTAAGAGGAGCTCCAAATTCACGCAAAGAATTGTAGACCGCTTCTGCGTTTGCAATGTCAGTACTAATCAAAACATCAAGGTCTTTGGTGAAGCGTGGCTCTGCGTATTGCACAACCGCATAGCCGCCAATCACGAGGTACTTAACGTTCTGGTCGTTGAAAATTTGTAACAAGTCGCTGAAGTCGGAGTTGACGAACATCGTATCCTTTGACTTTCATATAATGAGTAACCAATTCCCAGGAAGCATCAAAACGAGCTTTTGCTGGTTGCGCCTGCCAAAAAATCAAGTCAAATGACCTGTCCATTTGCTCAATTTTTCCGCGGCGCTCAACAAAAATTCTTTTCATGGTTACCTCTCCAATGATTTTACACTACTTCTTTCCATGCCCATGTCTGTGATGAATATCAGGCATGTGATCGTGCTCATGTTCCTCGGCGGGATGTTCATGCTCATGTGAGTGGATTCCCTTTATATCATCATGTCCATGCGCGGGGTCATCGTGGTTATGACTGTGTTCATGAAATAATACAGTATGCACATGAGAATGCGAATGTTGTTCGTTGATAAGCAATAACGCGCCGCCGATCATCAACATCGCGGCAATGATAAACAAAAATGATGGCAATTCCCCAAAAATAATAATGGACAAAACCACGCCTGCCAATGGAGCCGTGCTAAACAACGCGCTGGTACGCGACGCGCCTAATCCACGCATCGAGTGGATAAATAGCATCGTGCTTAGGCCGTAGCTGACAAATCCCAAAATCATCGTGGCGAATATAGTTGCCAATGATGGAAGTTGATCCCCAAGAAAAAACGCCAGGAAGAAAGAGAACATGCCCGCGACAAGTCCCTTCCATGCCACGATGGCCAGCGGATCCTTGCCAGAGATATTACGCGTGAAGTTATTGTCTACGCCCCATAGCACACAGGCAAGCACAATACCCAATGCGCCGAGCGAGAGTCCGAATCCACTTTTGAAATTGGCCGAAAGAAAAATGCTTGCCAATGTGATGACGATGATCGCAGTCCATGCGCGGCGGCTGATGGCTTCCTTGAAAACTAACAAGGCAATTACGGTTGTTCCCACACCTTCAAAATTCAACAGTAATGAAGCCGTGGAAGCAGAAGTGTTTTGCAAACTGATCATCAAAATGATCGGAGCTAGGATTCCGCCAGAAATGATCGCGCCTGCCAGCCATTTGATATCAGGTGATTTGATGCCCGCTTCCATATCTTTGGAGCGCATCCGTTGAGTAAACTTGACAAGAGTAATTCCCGTTCCACTTCCGAGATAAAGGAAAGCCGCGAGGAAGATCGGCGCGATATTGTCACCCAGCAATAATTTCGCGATTGGCGCACTCGCCCCGAAGAATAGCGCGGCGAGCAGGGCTTGTAAAATAAATGGGAGATTGGATGATTTCATTTACGCTCTGGCATCGCTCCCAAACTGATTCTGCACAAACTGCCCAATTTCCTCGAAAGTCTTTTTATTTTCAGGAAGCAGATCTCCCAGCGCCTGCCAAACGTGCCACATGCCATCCCAAATTTTGAGGGTGACATCCGCTCCATCCGCTTTGGCTTTTTCGGCGAGCAGAATGGAATCGTCAAGCAAAATCTCTTCGCTGCCCACCTGAATCAACAGCGGCGGGAATCCATGGAAATCAGCAAAGATCGGCGAGACCAGCGGATTTGTCAAATTTGATTCGTCGGTATAACACAACGCCCATTCGCGCAAAACATCTTTCTGCAGCAATGCTTCGACTTTGGCCTTAGTGATGTGTGACTGATTTTTCAGGGTCAGATCTACCCAGGGTGACAGGCACAGGACCGCAGCGGGGAGTGATACGTTTTTATCTTTCAACGCAAGCACGACTGCCACGCTTAATCCGCCGCCCGCAGAATCTCCAGCGATAATAATATTTGCGGATGAAGTTCCCTGCGCCAATAACCATTGATAAATTTTCAGCGAGTCATCCAACGCAGCTGGGAATGGATTCTCCGGTGCAAGACGGTACTCTGGAATCAGCACTTTCACGCCAGTGGCATTTGCCAGCAAGCCGCACAGCATGCGATGATCTTCGATGCACCCGGTCACATATCCGCCGCCATGCAAATATAAAATGACTTTCTCCTGGCTGGCGTCTGCAGGCACAAGCCATTCGGAATGAATTCCATCTATGTTAATTTTTTCGGCGAGCATGGTCTTTGGGATCCCGCCCATAAGTTTGGAATTTTTAACACCATTGATCCGATGCTCTGTAATGGAGAATTTTTGATTTTTAAATGTTGTGCGCAACACGGTGCGCCAGAAACGGCTTCGTAAACTGATTGTCATATGTACTCTCTTTAAAAAAACTTCCGAAGCCCTGAGACTTCGGAAGTTTGAACTACATCCCTTAGAATGTTTCGACTCCGTTTTCACGAGCGACTTCATCCAGCGTGATCTCGACATCATCAATGAAATGGTCCAGTTCATTCACGCGTTCTGCGAACCCCGCGCCGAGTAAGCCTAATTCGCCAGCCGCAGTTTCCCAAAATTTTAAGTGATCGCCATCCAACACGTCTGCGGCCAATGTCCATGTGTGGAAGAGCGGCCAGAGCGCGGCCAGTGGAATTGCGCCTTCGAGCATGGCATTAATGGCTTTCTCGTAATAGTTTATGCGGGCGATACTGATTCGAATATCCACTTTCGTATTTTCACAGGCGAGTTTGAAAGCATATTCCCAGTCTGGGATCCAGCTTTTTATTTTATCTGCATTCAGATGATTTGCGCCGATCAGACCGAAGGCGGCTGAGGTCAGTTCTGGTTTGTTTGCGGCTTCGGCGCGCGCGGGAAATTCAAGCAAGAACCTGCGTTCCTGAATGGGCGGACCGCTCAATTCCGCAATTGCATTGACTGCATGAAAAAGTGACTTCATGTATTTTCTAATTTCTTTTGGTCCAGCCGATTTTATTTCGGTTAGGTCTGTCCAGATCTGGCGGCCGTGTGATAGCATTTTGCGACAGCGTTGCAGCATGAGCGGCGGTTGTTCAAAATCAAAGCCTGCGCGCAGGCTGGCTTGTACGAAGTCGAAGAACTTCTCGCGTTCATATAACAATATTGGATCATACATTTCGTAGCCGAGCCAGGGGTCACTGCGTAGTTCGCGTGGTGACTTGAATTCATCTTTTGCACGGCGGCTGATGTCGAGGTGAAAATCTGGAGTAAGTTTTACGAATTCGCGCGCGCGCGGAGGTTGGTTCTTATGGACAAAGACGATGTCAATATCTGCTGTGCCGCCGAGCATCGGGTCAATGTTGAGCAGTGAGCCTGTCAGATATGCGGCGATAATGTCTGGCTCGTTGTAGGCCCGTTCTTGAGCGGTCTCTTTGGCAATACGGAGAAGCGATTCACGAGTTACGCGCATAGGTGTTTATCCTTACCGAGTCCAACATCTCCTGATGTTGGTTGTTATGGAGGGCGTCGAAGTCAGGAGACTTTGGTTTCTTTGTCAGAGAGCTAAACTCTGTTGAAACGGAATCAGCCCCAATGTTTCGCGGATGCGGTTTTCGATCCGCTTGAGGTGCTCGGGGTTGTGAATGATATCCAAATCATTTGAGTCGATCTTCAAAGCAGGCGTTTGGTCAAACGGCTTGCTAAAAAAATCGTCGTACGCTTGATTGAGTTCGTCAATGTATGCGCGTTCCATTTTTCTTTCATATGGCCGATCACGAAATGCGATGCGTGACATCAGGGTATCCGTGCTGGCTTGCAGATACACGAGCAGGTTTGGTTTGGGAATTTTTTCGCCGAGCGCTTCGTGCACTCTGTGATACATGTTCAGTTCATCGCCCTGCAAGTTGATGCCCGCGAAGAGCGCGTCTTTTGCGAAAGTGTAATCGGCGATCAGGTTTTTTTCTTCAGCGAGGATCTTTGGAACGTTATTATTTTGTTGATGATAACGGCTGAGTAAAAAAAAGATCTGTGTTTGAAATGCGTACCGCGCGCGGTCTGCATAAAAATCAGAGAGAAAAGGATTTTCCTCAAATATCTCAAGCAGAACATCTGCTTCAAATGTTTTTTGTAGAAGGCGGGCAAGGGTGGTCTTGCCGACGCCAATCACCCCTTCGATGGCTATGTACATGAACGAATACTCCCTAAGCAAGTTGAGGCAAGGATACCATAAGTTAAGGATGAAAGATGAAGACGAAAAAGTAGAAGATTGTATAATGGGTGAATGTCTAGAATTTGTGTGGTTCCCCATGTTGAAGGAACGGGCGGCATGGCCTCATTCCGTTTGAAGTTTGAACAGGGACTTCGTGCGCGAAATGTGGATGTGACGCATGATCTATCTATAAAATCGGATGCTGTTTTGGTAATTGCAGGGACCCGCAACCTGCTCCCGTTACAAAAAGCTCGTCAGCGCGGACAGCGCATCGTGCAGCGCCTCGACGGCATCAACTGGGTTCAGCGAGTCCGTTGGACAGGCCCGCGCTATCACATCCGCGCGGAGTATGGCAACGCGCTGCTGGCGTTGATCCGCGCCCGTTTTGCTGACCGTGTCATTTATCAGAGTCAGTTCATTCGCAAATGGTGGGAGGATTGGTATGGCGCGGCAAAGGTTCCTGCCTCGGTCATCATCAACGGCGTGGATCTGCAAACTTATACGCCCAATGGCGAACATGACCGTCCCACAGATCGCTTTCGGTTATTGTTGTTGGAAGGAAGCCTGGCGGGCGGTTTGAATTCTGGCTTGTTCCATGCCATATCATTGGCTGAAAAACTTTCTGCAAAATTTCCAATGGAAGTGATGGTGGCTGGCAAAGTAGATGAAGCCACTCAGCGCAAATCGCAAAGCAAAGTTTCAGTAAAACTCCTCGGTACCATACCGCGAGAAAAAATTCCGCATCTGATTCGCTCATCACATCTCATGTATTCTGCGGAGGTCAATCCGCCGTGCCCGAATTCTGTCATCGAAGCGCTGGCTTGTGGACTGCCTGTCATCGGATTTGACAGCGGCTCGCTCAAAGAGTTGGTGACGGGGGATGCGGGCCGCATTGTTCCTTATGGTGGTGATCCGTGGAAATTGGCAACTCCCGATATTTCTGCGCTGGCTGAATCAGCGGTGGATGTGCTGACGAAACAAGATCAGTTTCGGGCGGCGGCGCGGCGGCGGGCTGAGTCTGCTTTTGGACTCGATCAAATGGTGGAGTCGTATCTCAAAGTCTTACTGGAGGATTAAATCATGGATCAGGAAGTTCACGAGTTTTTGTTGGAGCATTTGAGCGGCATCATGAATAACGATATTCCGTCATATCACGAAACAACGGCGGAGGATCTGACGCTTTACGAGTGGTGGGTCACGCCGCACCGTTTGGATGGATTGCCCTTTCACGAATTTATGATGACATCGAATGCGTCGCGCGGAACTGTTTTTGGCGCGCAAGAAAAGGGGGAGAGCCGTTTTGATCTGTCAAATTTATTGATCCAACGCTACGGTGATACAGCGATTGCAAGTTACACGCTGCTCATCAGTACGCTAGTACCCGATGGAGTGAAAACCGCCGCGCATAATGAAAGCCGTGTGATGGTTAAATTGAGCGGCAAGTGGAAAATTGTGCATGTGCATAAATCACCCGCGTATGCAGCGCCGCATGTGCAGCCTTGATAATTAATGAAAAATAAAATACTTCGTTCATTCAACAGTGTTGATATTCTCTGGCTGAGTATTGCATTATTGATTCTGTTGAGTCTGGCTTTGCTGCTGCCGCTCTCCCCACAGGATTACTGGTGGTATCTGCGGCTCGGCCAGGATGTGGCTCATACAGGTTCTGTGCCAACAATAGACACGTATAGTTTCACTCAAGCAGGCTCGCTATTTTTTTATCAATCATGGCTGGCAGCTTTGCTGTTTTGGAAAACATATCAGGCTGGCGGTATAACGCTGACATTTTTTCTGCGCGCGGTGGTGATCGCAATCACATATACTTTACTTTGGGGCTTGTTGCGAAACGCGGGTGCGGGTCCGCGTTTGGCCAGTTTGCTGACATTACTGGCGGCATTGGCGGGAAGTAGTAACTGGTCATTTCGTCCGCAATTATTTATTTACCCGATTTTTGTTTTGGTTTTACTCATACTCTCAAAATGGTCCCAAGCTGAAAAGCGCGGATTATGGTTATTGCCAATTCTTTCCATGCTGTGGGTTAATTTGCATGGATCATTTCCATTGTTATTTATTCTTGGCGCGTTCGCGTTCCTGTTTGGTAAAGGGGATAAAAAACAACTTGCTCTCGCGCTGGGTATTTCAGCACTCACTCTTTTTATAAATCCGCACGGAATCTATGTGCTTGGATACGTGATGGATATGCTCAGCGCGCCGTCCAATCAAAAATTTAGTATGGAATGGATGCCGATGGTCAATCGCGGCTGGCAGGCGAATTTATTTTTCGCGTGGCTGCTGATCTTTGCTCCGCTGGCCGCCAGTTCACCGCGCAAGTTGACTTTACTTGAATGGGTCAATTTTATATTTTTTGGCTGGCTCGCGCTTCTTGGAATTCGTTATGTTATCTGGTTCCTTTTTATTATGGTGATCCTTACAGCCAGTCTGCTCGCGGAATGGGATGCGCGTTATTTGGAGAGTCCAGTTGAAAATGAAAAGCCAGACATCAATATCTTTGCGGCTTGTCTCTTGCTCTTGATTCCATTTTTGCTTATGCCTGGTTTTCGTGACACGTGGTGGCCTGACGCGCCAAAAGCATACGATAATGCGAATCCGATTGAAGCTGTAAAATGGCTTGCAGTACATCCCGAACTCGCAGGCCCGCTGTGGAGCGATTTTAGTTATTCAAGTTATCTCATCTTCGGCCTGCCTTCCCGCCCAGTCTGGATCGACACGCGCTTTGAGTTATATCCAACGGAACAATGGGAAAAATATATTTCGATCGCGAATGCGTCTCCACAATGGGATCAACTGCTCGATGACGAAAAAATTCAACTCGTGATGCTATTTACTGACGGTGAACCGTTGCTGATATCTGCGATGAAAAACTCAGGCCTATGGTGCGAGAAATATCATGATGAAGATTCTATAGTTTTTAGTAAGTCGACAGGCGGATGTCCATGAGCCGCTATTTAGGTCGACTTGCTTTACAGCAGCGTGTGCTTCCAGGATATCGTGTTCCTTTCTTTGACCTGTTGGCAGGGTCTTGTGAAAATGGCATGAGTTTATTTGCTGGTTTACCCCGTCCAATTGAAATGATCTCCAGCGGAAAAACGAAAATCGCAGAATTAAGGCAAGCGGATAATCTCCATTTGTTTGGCGGTGTATTTTATCTTTGCCATCAAAAGGGATTGATCAACTGGCTCGAAGAATGGAATCCTGACTCGTTGATCGTGGAAGCGAATCCGCGCAATATTTCCACATCCTCCGCAGTCAAGTGGATGCACACGCGCGGAAGAAAAATCCTCGGCTGGGGATTGGGTGCGCCGCGTGTGAAGGGATTGCGAAGGCAGGGCTGGTTTTCCTTCCTGAGTCAATTCGATACACTGATCGCGTACAGTCAACGCGGCGCGAAGGAGTATGCTGCGCTCGGCTTTCCGCGCGAAAAAATATTTGTGGCGCATAACTCAGTTTCGCCCGCGCCGACCTTAGATCTTCGACCTTCCACTTTCGACCTTCCACCAACCATCTTGTTTGTCGGAAGATTGCAATCTCGAAAGCGGATCGATTCATTATTGCGCGCCTGCGCTGAAATGGAATCAAAACCGCGTCTGGTCATCATCGGGGATGGACCTGAGCGCGCGGCATTAGAGTTGCTTGCCAAAGATGTGTATCCCGCCGCAAATTTTATTGGGGAAAAACATGGGGCTGAGGTAAAACCCTATTTCGCAGAAGCAGATTTATTTGTCCTGCCTGGAACCGGGGGACTTGCCGTCCAGGAAGCGATGAGCTATGGACTTCCAGTCATTGTGGCGAAAGGCGATGGCACGCAGGATGATCTGGTCCGCGAGGGAAATGGCTGGCAGATCAGTGCGGATGATTACGGCGTGCTTGTATCCACAATGAAAAACGCGCTATCAGACATGGCGCGTTTACGAAAGATGGGGATGGAGTCTTTTCGAATCGTTTCCGAAGAGATCAATATTCAAAAGATGGTGGATGTGTTTGTGAAAGCGTTGAATGCGGGTTAGCCGGGGAATGGGGCTTACGCATCCCCAGAATCAACTCACCTTGCAGGATGTATCGAACTGCATCAAGTTTATAGCCTCGCTTATTAACGAATTCATCGAATAATTCCCGATACGAATAGTGGGTAATGTGTTCATCGGCATAGGCTTGCGGTAAAAGGATTTTGTACAGCCATTCGATTACCACCCATTGCCATTTGTCATAATCCGGCGTGCCGAGGATGAGGAAACCGCCCGGTTGAAGTACACGATCCAACTCATCCAATACATTTGCGCGCGGCACATGTTCAATGACTTGGGAGCAGAGAACACAAGGAAATGATTCGTCAATCACGGGCAGGTTGAAAATTGAACCTTGAATGGTCGTGCGTTTGTATCGGCGGGCAAAGCGAAGTTTTCGGATCAAAATATCGAGAGCAATACTTCCCTGCGGCAGCGCTTTAATAATATGGCTGGAACCGCATCCCACATCCAAGCATTTCCCTTTTTCTTTTAGCAGTTTCGTAATATGTTTGTATCTCTGTCGCTGCCAGTAACGCTGCGGGGGCATAAGTGCATCATAAGCGCGGAAATCGTAATCGGCGCTGGCAATCGAGTTTCGCAAACGCCATAACCGTGTAAAGGTTTTTAGATATGCCATTCCAAATTGGATCACGCGGGCATAGGCAGAGTCGGAATTGTGTGAATGATATGTAAAAGGGATCTCGCGGATTTGATATCCTTCCATCAATGCCTTGACAAGAATCTCCTGCAGAATATCGAAATCTTTGCTCTCCGCCACCAGTCCTTTAATAATACGAGTTTTATACAAGCGGAATCCACTGGACATATCACGTACGTGCAGATCCAGTCCCCGGCTAAAAACTACATTTAACATTTTGCTAAAGAATAGACGGACAATTGGCATTGTAGCCTGTCCCCCAGAGATATACCGTGAAGCAATGACAATATCTGCCGTATTGCGAGCCTCCCATAGGGCGGATAGAAAACTGGCAGGATGAGTGTGGTCAGCATCCATTACAATAAAAATTTCGCCGGTTGCGTGTTCGAATCCTGTCAGAAGAGCAGAGCCATATCCATTTATTGATGGAGAGTGCAACATGGCGTGATTGTTTAGCACAATCTGACGCGTATTTTCGTCGGCCTGATGATCTACCACGATAATTTCGTATGTTATGGAGAAGGGAATCAAAGCAGTATGAATCTGGGGTAATAACCTTGCCAGATTCTCAGATTCATTAGTTGAGGGGATAATTACTGAAAGATCATAATGCGGGTCATTTGGGGCCATATTATGCAGTTTCCACGATAAAAAAAGTTTTATTGATTTTGATGTTCAAGCTTAAGTTGAGATTTTGGTTGAAAAAGATACCAACACAAACCGAAGATAATCCACCAAAACAACGGAATCCATACATAGTAAACATCATTTGAGTTAAGAACTCGTTGAATATAGGTTGCGACGAGTGACGCGACTATGGCACCCACGAACCAGGTATTAATTGTTTTATGCTTTGAGCTTGCAATCCAGCCAAAAACCTGGGCGATCGGAATCAAAAGAATGGCCTGATCAAAACTCCAGCCAAAAAAAGTGGTTGGGACGGTAATCAACGTTAGCAACGCAACAGCTAATTCCATTTTTATGGTTGCCTGATACCTAATCAAAATAAATGGCAAGGGCAAAAGAAAAACTATCATGTAGCGCGTCGCATCAGGCATTCCCCAATAAGTCAGAAGACCACCGATTGTTGGGGTGACCCAATGCGCCGGGGCCATTGCCATGATGCCCAAAAGATCATAAAACCAATGCGTACGAAAGAAGAAGAGAACAACAATGCAGGCCATGCCGGCGGTGATCAACCCGGCCCAGCCTTTGAATTGACGGCGCTGCGCCATATAGATCAGCAAATAGATTACAGAAAGCACAACCATGTGAGGCTTGATGCTAGTCAGAATCAAAATTGCCCCAGCCCAGAACCATCGCTCTTTTTTAATCAACACCATACAGGTAGTCAGCCCAAAAAACACAAGAAAGGTCACCTGCCCGATGATAACCCCGGTCACGATCTGGGGCAGGCTGAAAGTAAATAACAGGTAGATCAGCACGAATTTATTATTGCCTGGTGGAAGATATAACCGCGCAAGCATGAGGCTGCAGATTAGCACAATAAGTATGTTTACAATGAGCCACACGAATTTTGCGGTCTTAAAAGATAAATATGCAAGTGGCAACAGAAACACAAATAAGGGTGGTGGATTCCACGCCATGAGCACATCGGCAAAGACTCTTTCAGTTTGCGCTTTTTCTACACTCAGTATCAATGCCGGGTCGTAGGGATTCTGACCGGTTTGTAGGAGATATGTCGCTGACCAATAAGCGATGAAATCTGACTCTCCCAGGCTGGTCTTCGATGAAATATTCCATAACATTAACAGGCAAACCATCCCTAAAAATATTAAAAGGCTGATCGGGATCCAGGGCGAAATATTATCGAGTTTGGATTTCATTGCTTGTTCCCAGGGAAAAAGTGATAGATATAAAAAAGCCCAAAAGTCAAAACAAAATTTACTTAGGTTTGTTCCGTTGCTTTGGGCTTATCAAATTGATTGCTCAGGTTCTGAACTTAATTAAGATTTCACCGATCCGCCTTCCACAAAGCCGCGTTTGCCGTTCGTGCTTTTCACGTTCAGCCAAGTGCCGGCCTTGCCAATTTTTGCAACGGCCGTATCCGCCTTTTCTGTCACGGAAAGACGCGCGCCTCGTTTCTCAGTAGATAGAACTGCACTTGCTGCCGATGCCGTTTTATACACCTTTGCGACGGCAGTTTTAACAGTGACGGTCAATTTTGGCGTTTCGGGCACAGGTGTGGGTGCGGACGGGGTGGAAGGCGCCGGCGCTTCAGTTACTGGACTTGGAGTTGGTGCCGTTACCGGTGCAGGCGCTGATGCTTGAGCTTTTTCCAGATACCAAGCGGCGGCAAAGCCTTCGTGACCTTTATCATCACGCACACGCACCCATTGATTGACGGCACCAATTTTTGAAGCGCCATCAACTTCCACGAGCGTCAAGATTGAACCCGCAGGCGCAGTGACAACAATATTGCTCATGCTGGATGTGTCAACACTTGAGCGGATATTCAAGCCTGCGGCCACATCCGCTTTGACACGGGCGGAGGAACTGCTGCTGCTGGTTGTTGTGGATGATCCCGGTTGAACGATCCCTCCGCTTGCTCCGAAACATTCGTAAATGATGACATGCATAATGGAGCGCTTGAGCGTATTGCCCTGACTATAGCGCGGCATGAGATAGGTTTTTTTGGCGATGTCGGTTTGATAGGGCCACGGGTCGAGCATGAGATAGTCATTGCCTTCCTTTGCATACAGAACAACCCAATGCGTGGAAAGGCCCGCTGCGGGGGTGCTATCGACCATCACAATGACAGGCTGGCCCGCCGCAATGGATGCGTCAATGATGCCGAGCGGCGCGTCTGCATTTTGGCAGGAAATATTGCTTTTTATATTGACTTGTGGATAAATTTGGTTGACTGCGCCCCAGCGAATTCCAGCGCTTGCAAAACCGTTCACGTTCTTCATTTTTTCATTCAGGCTCTTGGGTGTTTCTATAAGCCCATGTCCGCTGATCAACATGGCCGTGCTTGTTAGCGCGCAACCGACGTATCCAATAGTGTCACCTGGGTCGCCAAATCCGAGAATTTCCTGTTTCCATTTCGGGTCTTGCTGTGAATAGTAAACGAGTTGGAATGTCATGGGTTATTTTCTCCTATTAATAAATTGGACGCATAATTTGATTATACACTTGAGAAGCGATGTATTTTCTTTTGATTTGATATACTTCATAAAATCTTATGGATATTTCTCAAACCATTCACCTGCTCGGCGGCTTGCTGGGGCAGGTCATCTCGGAACTCGAATCGCCGCTGATCTTTGAGATCGAGGAACGCATTCGCGCGCTGGCAAAATCACGCCGCAGCGGTGACCTGCTTTCAGCGGCGAATCTGCAAGGGGAAGTTTCATCGCTGAAAACCGGGGAGGCGCGGGCGGTGGCAGCGTCATTCACCGCGTACTTTGATCTGGTCAATCGCGCCGAGGAGAATCAGCGCGTTCAAATACTGCGCCGTCATGAAGACGAAGAATATCCCGAGCCTATTTCCGAATCCATTGGCAACGCCATCGCAACTCTCAAAGAGCGCGGCATCAGCCGTGAGCAGATGGAAGATCTGCTCGGGAATTTATCCATTGAGTTGGTTCTGACCGCCCATCCGACCGAAGCGCGCCGTCGAACTGTGCTTTCCAAAATGGAACGCATCACGGAAATTATCACACAGATAGATTCAGGCACGCTCTCGTTGCGCGAACAGGAAGATGCAATCCAATCTTTACGCAATGAGATTTCCGTCCTGTGGCTGACAGACCGCGCCCGCGCTGCGAAATTATCCGTGACCGATGAAGTGAAAACAGGATTGTATTTCGTCGACTCGTTTTTCTGGAATACCATTCCCGTAATTTATGATGATTTGGAAAAAGCACTCGATCGTTGTTACCCTGGTCTGCATGCGCCCGATGCGTGGTTCAAACTTGCCTCGTGGATCGGCGGCGATCGCGACGGTAATCCCAACGTCACTTCGGAAGTGACCGCGGAAACTTTGCGTCTGCATCGCGGTCTGGCTGTTGAGAATCACCGCAAGAGTTTTCAGGAACTGGCGCGCCAATTGAGCGTGAGTTCCAACCGCATCCCGCCGCCGAAAATTTTAATGGATTGGATCGAAAAGCGCAGGCCGTTCCCGCCGCACATCGCGTACATTGAAGAACGCTATGTCACAGAGCCGTATCGGCTTGTGCTGTCTTTGCTCGCATCTGATCTGGCTGAAGCCTCGCGTGAAGATATGAAGTCACATTTATTACAGCGTTATTCACATCGCGCCCGCTTGCAGCTGGATGATCTCGCGCAGCCTCTGGAGATCATTGCGTCTGCCATACCAGAAAGACTCGCGTTGGATGACTTACAGGATGTCCGCCGTAAGTTAAAGATCTTTGGCCTACAAGCCGCCCGATTGGACATCAGAGAAGACTCAAGTAGTTTCAATGCCGCACTGAGTGAGATCCTGCGTGCGTTGAATATCGAATCTGATTTTGAGAATCTACCGCCCGATTCTAGAGCTGACTTGCTTGCGCGTTTGTTGAAGGAACCAACTCCACAACTTTCCAATCATCCGGGTGTAACATCCACCACCGCTGAGACCTGGTCACTGTTCCAACTCATCGGGCGTACGTACGAAGTTTATGGAAGCGAACTTCTCGGACCCATCATTATCTCGATGACGCACGCCGCATCCGACGTATTGACTGTGTTGATTTTGGCGAAATGGGCTGGATGCAAAACCATCCCGCAGATCACGCCGCTCTTCGAATCTGTCCCTGACCTGAAAGATGCGTCGCGAATTCTTGAGTCGCTTTTCACGTCGGAGATCTATCGCGAGCATCTCACATTTCACAATAATGAACAAATGGTGATGATCGGCTACTCCGACAGCAACAAAGACGGCGGCTATCTGATGGCGAACTGGTCATTGTATGAAGCGCAAGAGCAGATTACTCGTGTTGCGCAAAAACACAATCTCAAGCTAACTATTTTCCATGGCCGCGGAGGAACCATCGCGCGCGGGGGCGGACCTGCCAACAGCGCCATCCGCGCCCAGCCGGCTGGCAGTATCAATGGGCGTTTTCGTCTGACCGAGCAGGGCGAGATCATCGCCTTACGTTATTCCAATCCTGGGCTGGCGCATCGTCACCTTGAACAGATCGCCAGTGCGGTTATCCTGGCTTCGGCCCCGCTTTCGCATCAGCCTGTTTCTAAAGAGTGGCGCGCCGCAATGACTCAAATGTCGGCGGTTGCCCAACGTGCTTATCGCGCGTTGGTTTATGAAACGCCAGGCTTCATTGAATTCTGGCAATCGGCCACGCCGCTGGACCAGATCAAACATTTGCAGATCGGCTCGCGCCCGTCGGCGCGTTCGCAAACCGGTGCGGTCAATCAAATTCGCGCCATCCCGTGGGTTTTCTCGTGGATGCAAAGCCGCTTCAATTTGCCGGGCTGGTACAGCCTCGGCTCTGGTCTCGCGGTCATTGACGATAAATCTTTGTTACAGGAAATGTACGCGAGTTGGCCGTTCTTCAAAACACTGCTCACCAACACAGAAATGTCCCTGCTCAAAGCGGATATGGATATCTCGGCCCTGTATGTGGATCTGGTTCCAGACAGGAAACTTGCGAATGAAATTTTCTCTTCGATCCGCGCAGAATACGAGCGGACGCGTGAAGCCGTTCTTTCCATCAGTGGGCATTTGACTCTGCTGGAGCTTGAACCTGCCACCCGTCAAGCCGTCCAATTGCGCAACCCTTATGTTGACCCATTGAATTACATCCAGGTGGAAACATTGCGTCGCCTGCGCGCATTATCCGATCAAGACAGCGCTGAAGCAGAGTCGTTGCATGAAGTGATGGCGATCACGATTAATGGAATTGCTTCGGGGTTGAGAAATACGGGGTAAAAGCAAGGTGATAAGTAAATGCGAGGCTGTTAACCATAAATTTTTATCCCCCAAGTCTGCCAGTCAATAATCCCATTTTTTGCCAGCAAATACGAAGGCATAATGGTCGCCATATAATAATTCGCGCGGACTTTTCTCTGGTTGTGTTTTATCCAATCCACCAATCCAAGGAATGGAGAGCCGGTGGTAAGTGTTCCCATTAAATCTGATGCGACGATCATAGTGTCTCCTTATATATACCTAATTTTGATGAAATCAATTCAGAGTCGGCCCCGCAATATCACCCTTGTAACATAACCACAAAGGAAAAGTACGACCAATCCAAGCACAACAACAGAAATATAATTGCATATTTTTTGATACGTGGGGATCTTCCATTCAGATATACGGTTATTTGCAAAGGCCTCCAATTTTTCGCGATCTTGAATTTTGATCCTCTCAAATGGACGTGTATTATTGCTCTCAGGAAACACATAACCGCTGGGATTGGTCATGTTGAAATAGCCATCTGAAATATCCCAGATCGACCCTGTTTTAATTTCAGGGTGAAAGTTTTCTTTGGCATATCCAAAAATTCCCTCATAAAAGTTTATATTGCTTACCCCTGCCTGCAGTGCCTGTGTATTGCTTATCTGATAATCAATTGAAGTTACTTCAAAATCCTTCCCGGAACGAATATCCGCATATATTTTTGCAGAAGTGGAAACATCATATAGGCGCAGTTGTAAATCCTCTTTTAACATGAAATAGGTGACTAACGGTATCAGGGTCAGCAAATTAATCAGAAGAAACATGGAGACCGATTTCTTCTCCGGCCATTTCCCGTCCCAGGAATCATATATAACCGCTGCAAGGAACGCAAATGGAAACAGGAAGGCTGCTGCAAAGCGGGCATTCACATGCAAGGAACTTAAGATTGGAAGGTGTTGCAGTTGTTCATAAACCCTGCCATGTGCGAGCGTAAATTGCACGACAAGCCATGCAAAACAAAAAAACAGCAAAATAGCACCCCAATTATTACGGGTAATATATTTCTTCAAGTAATTTCGAGGTGCGTGAAGAAACCTATTCATGCCTATCAGGATGATTACATACACCACCGGCGACATGGACATGTCAAATTCCCAATAACCGTACAAGGCACCTGTAATGTTAATAAAATAATTAGGTAATAAGTTGGGGTCCAACCTGGCAATCAAGAACAAGGGCACCAGACTCATAGTCCCAAGAAACTGCAGGATCATGCCAACGATGCCCCTGGCGGGAGTTATCAAATAAACATCTGTGTCTAACCTAGGAAAAAATCGCATAAATGAATATACCGCAGACAATTTGGAGGCGGAAAGGAGTAATGCAATTGCAGCACCTGCTAAAAAGGTAATAGAAATTCTTTTCCACGAAAACATGTCAAACCGGAAAAAGTAAACAAGCGGGAACGCTAATAAACTTGAGAGGCAAAAGACAACAATTATGAAAAAACCAGCTTGATAAATAATCAAAGCCACCATTATCCCAAGCAATACTCCTGCAACCCCTGACGGTATCGCAGGATCAAAAAAAAGTAAAAGGATAATGGCAAGAGTAGGGAATGGCTGAAAACCGAGGTGCCCAACAGCGATATGCTGCAGGATAAAACCGTTTGCCGAAAAAAAGATGGCGCCCAAAATACTCGCATATGGTGAGAGTTTCAGTACTTTTTGAAAAAAGCGAAAACTAGCTACGAATCCCACGCTGATATATAAGATCGAAGAAACGATAATTGCATGCCAGGGCGTAATCCAAAGCGAAAGTATTTCCAAAATCGAATATTGAAGGAATTGGGGGTTCGGGAATGCAGGTACTCCTCCGCCGAAACTGGGGGTATACCATTGAATGGTGGCCCCATTCTTAAGAAAATAAATAATCATATCTAGTATCTGGGGAATAAAATAATGATAATCATGCCCCACCATCGGGTAATCCAGATTCATAAAAGAATAAAGGATCCAATTGATCAGAATCAGATTAAGAGCAATAAATACTATAGTCCAGTTAATGTTCCTAGCAGTCTGTCGGAGAGAGTAGAGTTTCTGCGAAACAAAAAGCATAAAAGGTTTTGGAATTCGGTAAAAGCGACGTGAGTAGGCGTGTTTCATCTAAAAATTCTCTCAAAATTCGAAAAGCAGGCGCGCTAATAGAGAC